>NZ_CP132910.1:1520000-2170000 GCF_030846775.1 Geothrix sp. 21YS21S-2 | reverse complement strand
CTGCTCGGCGCCCAGGGCCCGCTCCAGCCGGCGGCAGGCGAGGATCACGTGGGCGCCGCGGCCCGCCAGGGCCTTGGCGGCCTCCAGGCCGGTGCCGGAATTGGCGCCGGTCACCAGGGCCACCCGGCCGGTCTGGTCGGGGATGTCCGCTACGCCCCAGGCCTGGGGAATTCCCTTGGAAGTCATGGTTTGTCCTTTCTTGACGATTTGACGAAAATTGTCATCACGACCAAGGTTGACATTTCTCCAAAAAATGTCAACCCTGGGATATGGGCAAAGAAAGGGACCAGCAGATCATCGAGGCCGCGACCTCCGTCTTCGTGCGCTACGGCTTCCGCCGCACCACCATGGGCGACATCGCCGAGGCCGCCGGCATCTCCCGGCCCGCGCTCTACCTGCGGTTCTGCAACAAGGAGAAGGTCTTCGAGAGCTCCATGGCCGAATTCATGGCCCGGACCCTGGCGGAGATCGAGCGGGGCCTCCCTGAGCGCCCGACCCCCCTGGAGCAGCTGCGCTTCGCCTTCGAGTGCTGGATCGTGCAGCCCTTCCGGATGATGCAGGGTTCGCCCGACGCCCGGGACCTGGCCAGCTGCGGCCTGGCCTTCGCCGAGGACGTGAAGGCCAAGGGCTTCGCCGCCTTCGAGGCCCTGCTGGTCCCCATCCTCCGGCGGGTCTCCGCCCTCGAGGCCCGGGACGACGCGGCCCTGGCGGGCATCGCCCGGGTGCTGGCGGCCTCGGCGAGGGGCTTCAAGGCCGAGGCGCGGGACGTGGACGAGCTGAGGGGCATGCTCGACACCCTGCTGACTCTCACGATCCAGTAGTCGGAGGGGGCCTTCCTTTTAGCAGACACCCTCTCAGCCCGGATTCTGCAGTAGACCGGCCAAAAGAACCAGCCGGGGATTAACGGGGATGGACGGGGAGTGCGCCAGGCCAAGCCTGGGCGAGGAGGATGGATGACCTAAGACAGACTGAAACCTCGCAATGGAGCCCAGCGGGGAGGCAGCAAGCCCCGCCCGGCAAAGCTGGCCAGCAGCCGGAACCGAGTCTTGCGTGGGGAAGGGCGACCGACCTCGTGAAGCGTAGACAGGGAGTGCATGGGCCGTGTGATGGAGCCCCGAAAGCATCCAACCGTGGGAGTCGACGCCGTTCTCCGATCGGAAGACAGCACCCGAAGGTCGCAAGGGCCTGACCGTAGGGTCCCACCGGGGTCATAGAGCAGGGCACGTGCACAGGGGTTCCCCAGGAACCTGGGAGATCCAGCCATCTCCGCCAACAACCCAGTGGTGAGGGAAGCCACGTAAAACGAACCCAGGCTCGCCGGGGGGTGCCGCCCCCGGCGGGAGCGAACAGCCGGCACAGGGCGGTACCGCAAACTGAAGGAAACGAAGGAGCGCGGGAGGGGTGGCCGGAAGTCGGAGCAGCTCATAGTAGCGATGATCGCGGGGAACCGGGCCGCCGGGACCCGCTGGAGCCAAGGAGCTGCCGGATCACGGAACCGTTGAAGGGAAAGATAATGGGTGCAATGACATCCAACAGCGTCTCCACGAAACAACAACGGATCGCAGAACTGGCCAGGATCCACCCGGAGGTGGCTTTCACCTCCTTGGCCTACCACATGGACCTGGACTGGATGAAGGAAGCCTTCGGGCGCACCCGCAAGGATGGGGCGACCGGGGTGGACGGCGTGACGGGCAAGGAATACGGGGAAAACCTGGAGTCCAACCTCCAGAGCCTCCTGAACCGGGCTAAGAACGGCGACACCTACAAGGCCCCTCCAGTCCGGAGAACCTACATCCCGAAAGGGGATGGCAGCCAACGCCCCCTGGGCATTCCCGCCTTCGAAGACAAGGTCCTGCAAAGGGCCGTGGTGATGGTGATGGAACCGCTCTATGAGCAGGACTTCCTGGACTGCTCCTACGGGTTCAGGCCCGGGCGCTCCGCGCACATGGCGCTGGAGGCGATTTGGCAGGGGTTGATGGACATGGGGGGAGGCTGGGTGCTTGACGTGGATATCCGTAAGTATTTCGATACTTTGGACCACGGGAAGCTGCGGGAAATCCTTGACCTGCGGATGAAGGACGGCGTTCTGAGGCGCCTGATCGGCAAATGGCTCAACGCGGGCGTGCTGGAGAAAGGATGCATCACGCACCCGGAAACCGGCTCGCCCCAGGGCGGGGTGGTCAGTCCGATGCTCGCCAACATCTACCTCCACGAGGTGCTGGACGTGTGGTTTGAAAGGGAGGTCAAGCCCCGACTCCGGGGTCGGGCCTTCCTGGTGCGCTACGCGGACGACTTCGTGATGGGCTTTGCCCAGGAGGAGGATGCCAAGCGGGTTATGGAAGTCCTGCCCAAGCGGTTCGAGCGGTATGGCCTGACGATCCACCCGGATAAGACCCGGCTGGTGGAGTTCTGGAAGCCGAGGGAGCCCAGGGACCCCAATGGGGGACCAGGCCACTTCGACTTCCTGGGATTCACCCACTACTGGGCCACGGCCAAGAACGGCCGGTGGGTGGTGAAGCGGAAGACCGCGAAGAGCCGGATGAGTCGGGCGCTCACGAAGATCGGGGAGTGGATGGCCAAACACCGCCACCTCCCGGTGCGCGAGCAATGGCGGACGATCAACCAGAAACTGGTCGGTCACTTCAGGTATTACGGGATCACGGGGAACTCCAGGGCCCTGGCGCACTTCCGCTATGAAGTTGGGCGAAGGTGGCGTGGATGGCTCAACCGGAGGTCCCAGCGGGCCCGCATGACCTGGGATCGCATGAACAAGCTTCTGGCTCGGTTCCCACTGGCCCCAGCCATCAGTTACGCATCGAAACTACGTCCTCAGCGACCGTGACGAGGAGCCGGATGCGGTAGTCCCGCACGTCCGGATCTGAGGGGGGCCGGGGGCGCAAGCTCCCCGGCCTACCCGACTCAAAATAAGGGTTCTTCACGGATTACCGGGGAAAGCCGCACGGATCTTGAGGAAGAAGCAGGCCTCATCCCGGTAACCGTAGGCGATGCGCTTGAGGAGCAAGTGCACTGCTGCCGAACTGTTTCCCGATGAATCCGGAGAACTCCAACGAAGAGCCTATCGCCGAGGCGCCGAGGCAGCCGAGGATCGCCGAAGAAAAAAAAGATCTTTTCTCGGCGAACCTCGGCCCCTCGGCGCCTCGGCGATAGGCTTTTCGTCTCAACGTGTCTGAATGAAGTGGGTCATGACGGCCTTCAAAAGGCCGATCCAGGGTCCTCTCCAGAAACAAGCCAGAGTGAGTGTGGGTCGAGGTCTTCACTCAGATCCGTGAAGAATCAAAAATAAGGGATTTCCTCACCCGCCATTCGTCTCCTCCATCTCCCCTCGACAGCGCGTGCTGGGGTGGAGACCGCCTACAAATCTGAGCCCTGGGACTTCAACTGCAGAATCCGGGCTCAGTGCACCATGGGGCGGTGCTTGCCGTCGCTCCTGAAGTGCCGCATGAGCAGCACCAGGGGCAGGGCCACGGCCAGCGACGCCGCCAGGAACGCGAAGATGTCGATGAAGCTGAGGAGATAGGACTGGCGGTTCACCTCCGCGCCCACCAGGCCCGCGGCCAGTCCCGGCATGGAGGCGGGGTCGAGGCCGGCCTTGGGGAAGAAGCCCCGCACCAGCGCCACGCCGCGCTGCTGCAGGCCCGGGTTGAACATCGTGACGTGCTCGGCGAGGCGCGCATGGTGGAACTGGGCCCGCTGGGCCAGCACCGTGGTGCACAGGGCGATGCCGACGCTGCCGCCCTCGTTGCGCATGAGGTTGAACATGCCCGTGGCCGTGCCCACCAGCTGCGGCGGGATGCGCCGGATGGACTCGCTGCCGATGGGCACCAGGACGAGGCCCATGCCGAAACCGAACATGCACATGGCCAGGGCCAGGAAGGCCACGTCCGTGGAGAGGCTGATGCGGGTGAGGAGCCACACCCCCGCGCTCATGCTCACGAACCCGGCGCCCACGAGGATCCGCACGTGCACCTTGCCCACGAGGAAGCCCGCCAGGGCCATGGCGAGCATGGAGCACGCGCCCGCCGGGGCCAGCACGATGCCCGCCCAGGTGGGCGTGAAGTGCAGGAAGGTCTGCACGAAGATGGGGACGCAGATGAACGTGCCGTACATGCCCATGCCCGCCACGAAGATGAGGGCCATGCCGCCGGAGAACTCCGGCAGACGGAAGATCCGCAGGTCCACCAGGGGGTTCTCGGCCGTCAGCGAGCGCCAGATGAAGAGCGCGATGCCCAGCACCGCCAGGCCCAGGAAGACCTGGACGATCGTGCTGGCGAACCAGTCGTAGCGCTCGCCCCGGTTGAGGAAGAGCTCCAGGCACCCCAGCCCCACCGCGATGAACAGCAGGCTCCAGTAGTCCACCCGGCCCTTGGGCTTCTCCAGGTAGGAAGGGTCCTTCACGAAGGCCATGGCCGCCACGAAGGCCACGAGGCCCACCGGGATGTTGATGTAGAAGATCCACGGCCAGGACCAGTTGTCCGTGATCCAGCCCCCCAGCAGAGGGCCCAGGATGGGGCCGCAGATGGCGCCGATGCCGTAGATGGCGGCGGCGTAGCCCTGCTCCTCGGAGGGGAAGGCCTCGAAGGTGATGGCCTGGGACAAAGGCACCATGGCGCCCCCGGCCAGGCCCTGGACCACCCGCATGAAGATCAGGAAGGACAGGGACTGGGCGGCCCCCGAGCCCAGCGAGGCCAGGGTGAAGATGCCCAGGCAGGTCAGGTAGAGGCGCTTGCGCCCGAAGAAGTTGCCGAGCCAGCCCGTGATGGGCAGGATGATGGCGTTGGCCACCAGGTAGCTGGTGATGACCCAGGTCACCTCGTCGGTGCCTGCGGCGAAGGAGCCCTGGATGTTGGAGAGGGCCACGTTGGCCACGGAGGTGTCCAGCACCTCCATGAAGATGCCCAGGAGGCACGTGAAGCCCACGAGCCACTTGTAGGACCCGCCCGGGGCACTCATGGCCTGGCCGGAAGCCGGTTCGTGACGGCTTCGATGGTCCGCAGGGTGATGTCCAGGTCCCCGGGGCTCACCTCCCGGGTGACGGCCTCCATGTAGGCCCGGAGGTCCGCCTTGATCAGGGGCTGGATGCCCCGGGCCTTTTCGGTGGAGAAGACGTTCTTGGCGCGCCGGTCCTGGCTCGACTGGGTCCGCTGGATGTAGCCGGCCCGCTCCAGGGACTTCATGGCCTTGGCGGTGGCGGACTTGTCGATGGTCAGGAGGGCCGAAAGCTGTTCCTGGTTGATCCCCTCGTTGGCGAAGACGAACAGCAGGAAGATGCAGTCCACGGCGCTGATGCCCAGCTCCCGGGCGAAGCCGGCGATGTGGTCCAGCGAGTGCCGGTGGAGCACGCCGAACACCCTGCAGATCTGCTCGATTTCCATGGCAGGCCCCGGAGATGGTTGACTATGACAACCATATTAGGGAATTGGTGGTTCGAGTCAACCATCGATTACGGCCAATCCCCGCTATCCTTAAACAGATGGCCGGAACCCGGGTCTAAACCCGATAGGCACAGTCCCGAAGACCCATTGTGGGGCAGGCCCCACCAGAGCATCATTTCACGAGGCACGGCCCTTCCTGAGGTTGTTCATGACAGACTCCCCCCTCATTCGGCTCAAGGACATCAAGAAGTACTACCAGATGGGGGACATGGAGGTTCGCGCGCTGGACGGCGTCTCCCTGGACATCCACCGCGGGGAATATGTGGCCATCATGGGCCCCTCCGGGTCCGGCAAGTCCACCATGATGAATGTCATCGGGTGTCTCGATACACCCTCGGCCGGTCATTACGAGCTTAATGGGAAGCTGGCCTCGGCCATGACCGACGACGACCTCGCCAAGATCCGCAACGAGGAGATCGGCTTCGTCTTCCAGACCTTCAACCTCCTGGCCCGCACCACCGCCCTGCAGAACGTCGAGCTGCCCCTCATCTACGGCGGCGTGAAGAGCAAGGAGCGGCACACGCAGGCCCTCCAGGCCCTGGAGGCCGTGGGCCTCGGGCCCCGCGCCGACCACATGCCCAACCAGCTCTCCGGCGGCCAGCGCCAGCGCGTGGCCATCGCGAGGGCCCTGGTGAACAACCCCTCCATCCTCCTGGCCGACGAGCCCACCGGCGCCCTCGACACCCGCACCAGCGTGGAGATCATGGCGCTGTTCGAGGAGCTCTACCAGAAGGGCAACACCATCATCCTGGTGACCCACGAGGAGGACATCGCCCGCCACGCCCACCGCATCATCAAGCTCCTGGACGGACAGGTCATCCACGACGAGCCCAACGAGCCCATCTCAAGCGCCCAGCACCTGGCGAACCTGAGGATCTGAAAGGAGAACGGGCCGCCCTGGGGCGGCCCGTTTCCTGCCTACAGGAACCGCTTGTAGTCGACGTCCATGAACTGCGCCCGCTGGAACCTCGCCTTCAGTTCGAAGGGCACGGTGCAGTCGAAGATGGCCTTGCACGTGATGCCCTTGCCGCGGATGGAGGGGCTCATCTCGGGGGTCTGGGAGGGGTCCAGGGGGTGGCAGCGCACGCCGGGGATGGCGACCACGTCGGCGTCGGCCTGGAAGCGGGTGGTCATGGCCCACAGCACGTCGTTGGTGTCGAAGGGGTCCACGTCCTCGTCCACCAGGATCACGTGCTTGAGCTCGGAGAAGGCCGAGAAGGCCAGGAGCGCGGCCTGGCGCTGGCGGCCCTCGTCGAAGGGCACGGCCTTCTTCACCTGGAGGATGGCGAGGTACTTGCCGCCGCCCGAGGGGTGGGCGTAGACGTTCTGCAGGAAGCCGGGCAGGGCGCGGCCCACCATGGTGATGATGGAGGCCTCGGTGGGGATGCCCGCCAGGTTCACGTGCTCCTCGGAGGGGCCGATGGCCGTCTGCATGATGGGGTTGATCCGGTGGGTGACGGCCGTGACCTTGATGACGGGCAGGCTCGGGTGGGCGGGGCCGTTGTACCCGGGGAACTCGGGCATGGCCTTGCCGGTGTGGCTGTTCTGGTCCTCCACGACGCGAACGTCGGGCTGGAGGAAGCCCTCGATGACGATCTCGGCGTGGGCGATGGCCTTGGCGTCCACCGTGAGGCACTCCACCACCTCCACGGCCTTGCCCCGCAGCGCGCCGGCGATGCCCAGCTCGTTGAAGCCCAGGGGCGTGGAGGGGGCCTCGAAGCACGCGGCGACGTACACCGCGGGGTCCAGGCCGATGCTGATGGAGATGGGCTGGGGCTTTCCGGACTTCTCCGCCTTGATGCGGAAGGCGTCCAGGTGCCGCCCGGGGACGAACATCATGGAGATCTCGTCCCTGCCCTGGACGCAGAGGCGGTGGATGGTCACGTCCTCCTGGCCGTTCTCGGGATCCTTGCCGTAGCACAGACCCATGGTGATGAAGGGGCCGGCGTCCTCGGGGGTGTTGGTGGGGGCGGGGACGAGGGTGCGGAGATCGAAGCCGGGGTCGGTGGCCCTGTGGACCACCTCCTGGCACACGGCGCCGCCGGCCTTGACGACGGTGGGGGCGATGGGCTTGTCCAGGGCGCCGCAGAGGAGCGCGCCCAGCCGGTCCACGGTGGTGCCCAGGAGCAGGGCCACGCGCTTGCGGTCGGCGAGCAGGCCGATGGCGACGCGGTGGCCGGGGTAGCCCTTGATGGTGTTGAAGATCATCGCGGGCCCGAGCTTGGTGGGCCGCATGACGGTGCCGCCCGCCCCGATGTAGCGGTAGACGCCCGAGAGCTCGGCGTTGGGGTCGACCTCGACGTCGGTCTGGATGAGCTGGCCTTCGTGCTCCTGGAGCAGGTCCAGGGCGGAGCGGAGGTCGTGGACGGTGGTGACGGTTGCTGCGGGGGTCATGCCATTTCTCCTTGAAGGTGGGTGGGGAGGTCGCCGGCCCAGGCCCCGATGGCCTGGGCAAGGTCCTTGAGACTGGGGCCGGACCGGGCCGAGCCCAGCCAGTGGAGGCCCGGAGGAAGGCCGTCGAGGACGCGCGCCGCGCGCTCCCGGTGGCCGGGGCCCAGCAGATTGAAGGCCCGGGGGGTGTGCTCGGGACGCACCTGGACGGGACCGGTCAGTTCCGGAAGCCAGCGGCGAAGCTCGTCGAACACGCCGGGCCAGCGCCCCAGGGCCGGATCCGTGGGGAACGCGCCCCCGACGTAGGTGCGCAGCTGCGTGAGGCCGGGGACGCCGCGGGGGTCGTCCGCGGCCAGCGAGATCACGCCCATGAGCCCGCGCCCCTCCGGAGGATGGACCAGGAGGCCCATGCCCCGCTCCCAGCCGGGAACGGCGGGATGCCGGCTGTGCCACACCGTGAGGTCCAGGCGGTCCAGGCCCGCCAGGATCCGCGCGGCGTCCGGGGCCAGGGGCGCCAGGAGTTCGGAGGCGGTCCCGCCGGGAACGGCCAGCACCACCTGGGCGGCGTCCCGGGAGACGCCGTCGCCCCGGACCCGCCAGCCGCCCCCGGGGAGGGGCTCCAGGGCGCGGGCCGGGCAGTCGAGCTTCAGGCCGCGGAGGTTGGCGGCCAGGGCGCGGGCCAGGGCCCCCGTGCCTCCCGCGAGGTGCACGGTCTTCTCCGGGCCCAGGGCGAGCCCGCCGCGGAACAGGCCGCCCAGGGCCTCCATGCGCTTCAGCCGGGGCATGGCGTCCATGCCGATGCGCTGGGGCGGCGCCGCCAGGACCCCGGCCACCAGGGCCGGGAGGAGCTCCCGGGCGAACCCCGCGCCCACGCGGCGGGCGAAGAAGGTCTGGAGGGTGTCGTCCTCCCTTCCCCCGGGGGGGATGAAGGGCTCGGCGAAGATGCGGAGCTTCTCCGCCAGGGAGAGGCCGGGGGCATGCAGGAGTCCGGAAAGCGACGCGGGGCTCGCGTGCCTCCTTCCGTCCCGGCCCAGCCAGCGGGGCCCGCGCGGGGCCTTGGCCAGGACCTTCACGCCCAGTTCCGCCAGGAGGTCCTGGAGGGCGCTGCCTTTGGAGACCAGCAGACCCTGGGGCCCGCGCTCCAGGAAGCCCGGCTCGCCCAAGGGCCCGGGCCAGGGCAGGGTCTGCGCGAAGCCTCCCGGCGCCCCGGAGGCCTCCCACAGCTCCACGTCCCGGCCCTGCCGCTGGAGGTGCCACGCCGCGAGGAGGCCGGAGATCCCGCCCCCCAGGACGATCCAGGTGCTACCCATTGGAGGCGGCGGTGAGTTCCTCGTCCCAGCGCCTGAACCTGGGCATTTCCAGGCCGAAGACATCCAGGCACTTGCCCACGATGTGGCGGGTCATGTCCTCGATGCACGTGGGATGGTTGTAGAAGGTGAGCACGGGCGGCAGGAGGATCACGCCCATTTCCGTCACGGCCTGCATGTTGCGCAGGTGGACGGGGCTGAGCGGCGATTCCCGGGCCACCAGCACGAGCTTGCGGCGCTCCTTGATGACCACGTCGGCCGCGCGCAGGAGCAGGTTCTCGGAGTAGCCCGTGGCGATGCCGGCCACGGTCTTCATGCTGCAGGGCACCACCACCATGCCGGCGGTCTTGAACGTGCCGCTGGCCACGAGGGCGCCCACGTCCTCGATGGGGTGCATGCGCGTGGCCAGGGCGGCCACCTCCTCCATGCTGTAGGGGGTCTCGTGGGCGATGGTGCGCCGGCCGCCGTTGGAGACGACCAGGTGGGTCTCCCAGTCGGGGAACCCCTGCATGACCTTCAGCAGGTCGATGCCCAGGATCGCGCCGCTGGCGCCGCTGATGCCCACGACGAGGCGTTTCTTCTCGGAGGTTTCCATGGGGAGGCTCTTTGCAAGGGGCGTCCGCCCGGGCCCAGGGGCCCGGGGGACGCCGGTGTCCGGATTGCTACTTGATCAGGTGGATGATCTTCCACCAGGTGATCTCCACGAAGACGGTCGTGAAGAGGACGATGGCGGTCATGGGGATGCCGAACTTGACCACTTCCATGTCGGTGTACTTGCCTCCGGTCTCGCCCCCGGAACCCACCAGCACGTTCATGTGGTGGAAGGGGAGCACGAAGTGCATGCCCACCGCGGTGTAGACCAGCAGGGCGGGAACCAGCGGGTTGAGGCCCGACGCCGCCGTGAAGGCCACGATGGTGGGCGTGACGATGCCCATCACCGCCAGGACGCTGCCCAGGCACATGTGGATGAGGATGGCGAAGACCGTGACCATGAGGGCCAGCACGTAGATGTTGCTGGGTACCGTGCTGGGCAGGAGGACGCCGGCCAGCCACTTGTTCATGCCCGTCACGCCGCCCACGGTGCCGATGCCCAGGGCCGCGGTGAGGAAGAACAGGGTGCCCAGGCCGAACTTGTTCCAGTCCGGGGCCTTGAGGACGTCGCCCACGGTGGGCATGCTCAGCATGATGCCGGCGCCCAGGGCGATCCAGCCGGGGTGGATGTGGTGCAGGAAGTCCGTCGCCCAGAACAGGATGGCGATGGAGACCCAGGTGATGACGACCTTCTCGGCGCGGTTCATGGCGCCCAGGCCCTTCAGCTGCTCGCGGATCTCCTCCTTCTGGATCTTGAAGTCCTTGGGGGCCTTGAAGATCGTGACGTGCATGAAGAAGGTGAGGAGGCTGGCGATGACGCCGGGGACGCCCATGTAGAGCGCCCACTTCAGCCAGCTGGCCTCCATGCCGGCGTAGTTCATGGCCACGACGTTGATGGCGCTGTCGCCGGTGAGCAGGATCATGGAGATCGGGACCGAGCCCGCGAAGACTGACAGGCCGATGGAGGCGGCGTACTTGGGCTCGAGCTTGGTGGCCTTGATGATGATGCCCATGACGGCCATGATCATGAAGGAGCGGGGCCAGGGGTGGGGGATCATGAAGCTGAGGATCAGCCCCAGGATGTAGCCCGAGGCCACGATGCTGGTGAAGCTGTTCACGTACTTCAGGATGAAGTTGTAGGCGATGCGCTTGCCCAGGCCGGAGTTCTCCACGGCCGCGGCGATCATGTAGCCGCCGACGACGATGTAGATCAGGGGCGTCGTCCAGAGGCGGAAGACGACCGCGGGCGGAGCCGCCTTGGTGAGCACCCAGGACAGCAGGAGGAACAGGGCCGTGAAGCCCGGGTGGGCCACCCCCATGGCCCACCAGATGACGGCCAGGAGGCTGAGTGCGAGGCACTTGCGGCCTTCGGGGGTGAGGGCGGGGCCCGCGGGCATGGCGAACCACACCAGGAGGCACACGAAGATGCCGAGGAGGGCGCCGATTTCCCGTTTGTAGCGGGTGAAGAACGAGGGCGGAGCTGGCGGCGCTCCGGCCGTTGTGGGCTCATTGGCCACGATGGGACTCCTTGGATGAGTTGGGGGGAAAGGGACTTTACGGGCGGCGCCGGGAACGGTTCAAGTTGTGCATCCATGAACGGTGTCCCCGGGGAACCGGTACTTCCTTTCAAGCTGCGGCCGGCGCGGAGGGTTGTGCGCGGCGCGCTCCAATCGAGCAGCAAGGGTCCAGACCGCGATTCCGGCCCACGCGGAAGGCGCATGAGTCTTGAATCGGGGAGAGGATCTTCTTCCTCCCGGGAATCCGGGTATGTATGGCAACATGGCCGCCCGCCCGAAATGCGTCCAATACAAATTGGATGGGTGATTGATACAAAATATCTATCGCCCCTCCCTTTGCCATAAGACGATCTGCGTGTCCTATGATGAAACGTTCCGGAAAGTCGAAATGAAAGGAAGAGGGAATAGCAATCCAAGCCCCTCCAACACCCGCTTCACGGCGAGATGGTGAGCCATGGAACTCAGGCAACTCAAATATTTCATCGCCACGGCGGAGGAACTCCATTTCCGCAAGGCCGCGGAGCGGGTCCATGTGGCCCAGCCGGCCCTCAGCCAGGCGATCCACCAGCTCGAGGAGGAGATCGGCACCCTCCTCTTCGAGCGCAACAACCGCAATGTGGCGCTCACGGCCGCGGGCCGGGTGTTCTACGCCCGCGCGCGGGTGATGGCGGACAACGCCTGCATGGCGGTCCACGAGGCCCGGGGCGTGGGCCGGGGCGACGCCGGCATGGTCGCCATCGGCTTCATCAGCACGGCGGCGATGAAGGTGCTGCCGGCGACCTTGAAGCACTTCAAGGAGGTGATCCCCGCCGCGCAGCTGGAACTGCGCGAGCTGGGCCCCGGCGAGCAGATGGAGGAACTGGCCCGGGGTCAGCTGGACATCGGCATCACCATCTCGGAAGTCCTCGACGAAGGCTTCGGCGTGCTCGAGATCTGCCGGGAGCCCCTCATCGCCGCCCTTCCCGACAGGCCTCCCTACGCCGCCTCGGACCACGTCGATATCAGGGACCTGGTCGACGAGACGATCATCACGCCCTCGCGCCATCCCCGGCGGGGCTACTACGAGACGGTGGCGGACGCGTACCGGAAGGCCGGCGTGAAGCCCGCGAACATCCAGTGCGTTCGCATGATCCAGACGGGCCTCATGCTCGTGGGGGCGGACCTCGGCATCGCGCTGGTCCCGGAATCCTTCAAGGCGATCCAGATCAAGGGCGTCATCTACCGGCCGCTGGCGGAGCCCCGCCCGGAGATCGCCGTGAGCGCGGTGTGGCGCAGCGACAACGTTTCGCCGCTGCTCCACAAGTTCATCACGGAGCTGGGCGAGCTCTTCCCGCGCTGAACGCGGTTGATCGTAATTGACGATCATTTGGTCAGCAAATATGTATTGGACGCTCCCGGCGCTCCGGAGAATTCTGGTCCTGCATCCATGAACAGCAGGGCTGGAATCCCAGGAGGGCCCCCGGAGATCCAGGGGGAGCATTCGCTGAAACTCGGATCACCTCATCTACCAACCGCCAGAATTGGAGAACCTTCAATGTCAGAAGCCGGTTTGAAAGACATCCAGGTCCCGTCCGGAAAGACGGGCAGCACCAAGGCCTACCACGATCTCCGCTCGTTCCTGGTCACCCTCGAGGCCGAAGGCCAGCTGGTGCGCATCAAGGACGAGGTCGACCCCGAGGAGATCGGCGCCGCCGGCCGCGCCTCGGCCAACCTGAAGAACGGCCCCGCCGTGCTCTTCGAGAAGGTCAAGGGCTACGCGAACCCCGTCGTCACCAACGTCCACGGCAGCTGGGCCAACCACGCCCTCATGATGGGCATGGACAAGGACACGCCCGTCAAGGAGCAGTTCCTCGAACTGTCCCGCCGCTGGGACATGTACCCCGTCGGCCCCAAGCGCGTGACCAACGCCCCGGTGAACGAGAACACCGTCACCGAGAACATCAACATCTTCGACATCATCTCCCTCTACCGCATCAACACCTACGACTCCGGCTGCTTCCTCTCCAAGGCCTGCATCGTCTCCGCGGACCCCGAGGATCCCACCAGCTACGGCAAGACCAACCTCGGCACCTACCGCATGCAGGTCAAGGGCAAGGACAAGCTGGGCATCCAGGCCCTGCCGTTCCATGACATCGGCATCCAGCTGAGCAAGGCCGAGGCCCTCAACAAGCCCGTGCCCATCGCCATCTGCCTGGGCTGCGACCCCATCACCACCTTCATGGCCTCCACGCCCATCCGCTACGACCAGTCCGAGTACGACTACGTCGGCGCCCTGAACAACGGCGTGCCCATGGAGATCACCAAGTCCGCCACCCTGGGCCTCGAGATCCCCGCCGGCTGCGAGATCTGCATCGAGGGCTACATCGAGCCCCGCGTGCGCGAGTGCGAAGGCCCCTTCGGCGAGTTCCCCGGCTCCTACTCCGGCGCGCGCCTCCAGGCCGTGGTCAAGATCACCGCCATCTCCTACCGCGCGAACCCGGTCTTCGAGAACCTCTACCTGGGCATCCCCTGGTCGGAGATCGACTACCTCATGGCGCTGAACACGTCGGTGCCCCTCTACAAGATGCTCAAGGACACCTTCCCCGAAGTGCAGGCCGTGAACGCCATGTACACCCACGGCATCGGCGTCATCGTCTCCACCAAGGTCCGCTTCGGCGGGTTCGGCAAGGCCGTCGCGATGCGCCTGCTCACCACCCCGCACGGGATGGCCTACAACAAGATCATCATCGTCGTGGACGAGTACGTCGATCCGTTCAACCTCGAGCAGGTCATGTGGGCCATGACGACCCGCGTCGATCCCGACAAGGACGTCAGCATCATCAAGAACTGCCCCGGCATGCCCCTCGATCCGTCGTCCAACCCCCCGGGCATGCACAACAAGCTCATCATCGACGCCACCACCCCCAAGGCCCCCGAGATCGTCTCCCGCGAGACCGAGCTCCTGACGCCCCCCGCCGGCACCGCGAAGTGGGAGGAGATCATCTCCCAGCTCGTGAAGGCCGCCCGCAAGTAACCCATTCCGAACCGTGAACCGAAAGGATCCACCATGATCTGCCCGCGCTGCGACACCGACAAGGTCGAACTCCTGACGAAATCCCCCGTGGGGAACGCCTGGGAGATGTACATCTGCAACACCTGCACCTATTCCTGGCGCTCCACCGAGACGCCTGACAAGACCGATCCCAAGCGCTACAACGCCAAGTTCAAGATCAAGCCCGAGAGCATCCCCAACATGCTCGTGATCCCCCCCGTTCCGCCCCTCAAGGCCTAGGAACGTACGACCCGGCAGGGCAGGGGGGCTTCCGGCCCCCCTGCCCCCGCCACCAGCAATAAAGGCCCAAGCCCATGACACTGTCGCGCATCGAGGATGCCATCGCGGACATCCGGAA
Organism: Geothrix sp. 21YS21S-2; assembly: GCF_030846775.1. Taxonomy (NCBI): domain Bacteria; kingdom Pseudomonadati; phylum Acidobacteriota; class Holophagae; order Holophagales; family Holophagaceae; genus Geothrix; species Geothrix sp. 21YS21S-2. Next base: position 2,155,352 of record NZ_CP132910.1, on the reverse strand, counting down.
CGGAAGGATGGTCATCCTCGTGGATGACGAGGACCGCGAGAACGAGGGCGACCTCACCCTCGCCGCCGAGCACGTCACGCCCGAGGCCATCAATTTCATGGCCACGCACGGCAGGGGCCTGGTCTGCCTGAGCCTCACCCGGGAGAAGGCCGCCTCGCTGGGCCTCGCTCCCATGGTCTCCGACAACTCCTCGCCCTTCCAGACGGCCTTCACCGTCTCCATCGAGGCCCGGGAAGGGGTCACGACCGGCATTTCCGCCTTCGACCGCGCCACGACCATACGCACGGCCGTCGACGCCCATGCGGTCCCCGAGGACCTCGTCCATCCGGGCCATGTGTTTCCCCTCATCGCCAAGGACGGAGGCGTGCTGGTGCGGACGGGCCAGACGGAGGGATCCGTCGATCTGGCGCGCCTGGCCGGCCTGGCCCCGGCCGGGGTGATCTGCGAAATCATGAACGAGGACGGCACCATGGCCCGCATGCCGGACCTGGAGGTCTTCGCCGCCGTCCACGGCCTGCGGATCATTTCCGTGCAGGACCTCATCGCCTTCCGCCTGCGCAACGAGCGGAGCATCACCCGCCTCGGGGAGACCTCCATGCCCCTGCGCGTCGGCGGGGACTTCCGGGCCATCGCCTACCTGGACGGGGTCAGCGGAAAGACCCACATCGCCCTGGTGAAGGGGGAGATCGATCCCTCGGTGCCCGTCCTGGTGCGGGTCCACTCCGAATGCCTGACCGGGGACGCCTTCGGTTCCATGCGCTGCGACTGTGGCGAACAGCTCCAGGCCGCGCTGCGGCTCATCGAGGAGGAAGGCTCGGGAATCGTCCTCTACATGCGCCAGGAGGGCCGTGGCATCGGCCTGGGCAGCAAGATCAAGGCCTACGAGCTCCAGGACAAGGGCATGGACACCGTGGAGGCCAACGAGAAGCTCGGCTTCAAGGCCGACCTCCGCGACTACGGGGTCGGCGCCCAGATCCTCCGGGACCTCGGCGTGGTCGAGATGAAGCTCATGACGAACAACCCCAAGAAGATCATCGGCCTGGAGGGGTACGGGCTGCGCATGGTGGAGCGCGTCTCCATCGAAGTGGCGTCGAGGACGAGCAATGTCCGGTACCTCCTCACCAAGAAGCGGAAGATGGGGCACCTTCTGAGCATGGTGTAGCCCCGCCCCCCAACGAGACAACCGAGAGGAAACCCCATGAACAAGCGAATCGCAACCTGCCTGGCGGGAGCCTGCGCCTTCCCCGCCCTGGTCTTCGCGCAGGCCGGCCCCGTACAGATCTACGGCACCCTGCTGCCCTTCCTGGACAACGTGCAGACCTCCGGCGCCACCGCCCCGGGACTGTCCCCGGCCACCGGCGGCGCGAGCCTCGTGCCGGCCTCGGCCTACACCGGCATCAACCTGCCCTCCCGCAACCGCATCACCTCGGGCACCTCGAACCTGGGCTTCCGGGGCTCCCTGCCCGTCAGCGGCGATCTCAAGGTGATCTTCCAGATCGAGAGCGCCGTGAGCCCCGACGGCGACGCCCCCAACACCCTGGCCGGGCGCAACAGCCGCCTGGGCCTGGAGGGCGCATGGGGCACGGTCTTCTACGGCAACTGGGACACCCCCTACAAGTTCCCCCTCCTGGCCGTGGGCCCCCTGCGCGGCCTGAGCCCCTTCGACAACGTCCTGACCACCAGCCCCGGCTTCAACGTCCCCGGCACCACCACCCAGACCGGCCGCATCAACGGCAAGGCCGACGCCGCCTTCAACCGCCGGCAGGGCAACAGCGTGCAGTACTGGAGCCCCGACATGAGCGGGCTCAGCTTCCGCCTCGCCTACTCCGTCAACGAGGGCCGGACCGTGGCCTCCCCCACCGCGCCCTCCATCAGCCCGGACATCCTGTCGGGCCTGGTGTCCTACCGCAGCGGCCCGCTGGTGGTGAGCCTGGGCTACGAGCGCCACAACGACTACTTCGGCCTCTCCCAGTTGGGCGGCGCCGCCGGCGCGACCCTGACCAACGCCTCCTCCCACGACGAGGGGCAGGAGCTCGTGGCGTCCTGGACCTTCTCCACGGGCACCAAGATCTCGGGCATCGTCGAAAACCTCACCTACGACACGAACGACACCGTGGTCGGCAACGTCAACCAGTACAAGCGCACCGCCTGGTACGCGCTGGTCCAGCAGCGCTTCGGGCCCCACCAGCTCTTCGCGTCCTTCGGCCAGGCCTCGGCCGGCAGCTGCACCAAGGTCGGCGGCGCCTCCGCCTCCACCGACGGCCTCGCCGGGCGGCAGTTCTCGCTGGGCTATACCTATTCGCTCAGCAGGGCGGCGGACCTCTTCGTGTCCTACTACGGCATGAACAACGACCGCTCCGCCTCCTACGCGGTGTTCCCCTCCCCGGGCACCGTCGCCCCCGGCGCCAGCACCAAAGGCTTCGGCATGGGCCTGCTCTACGCGTTCTGATGGACGCGGGCGCCCTGGCCCCCCGCGAGGCGGCGCTCCTCTGGAGCGCCGCCACCGGGGGGCCCTGGCCCGATCCCTCGGGGCTTGAAGGGGACGCCAGGTTCATGGCCATGGCCCTGGCCGCGGCCCAGGAGGGCGTGGGGCTGGCCAGCCCCAATCCGCCCGTGGGGTGCGTCATCGTCAGCGGGGGCCGGGTCATCGGAACCGGAACCCACCTCCGGGCCGGAGGTCCCCACGCCGAGGTCGCGGCCCTGGCCGACGCAGAGGCCCGGGGGGAGACCGCCCAGGGGGCCACGGCCTACGTGACCCTCGAGCCCTGCTGCCACCAGGGCAGGACGCCGCCCTGCACCGCGGCCCTGCTGAAGGCGGGGCTCGCGCGGGTGGTGGTGGGCGTCAGGGACCCCAATCCCCGCGTGGACGGCGGCGGCATCGCCCTCCTGAGGCACCGGGGCGTCCGGGTCACCGTGGGCGTCCTGGGACCGTCCTGCGCGGCCTTCCACGCACCCTTCTTCAAGCTCATCGGCACCGGGCTGCCCTGGGTGTCCTTCATCCTCGATCCCGGGGACCGCCCGCCTCCCGTGAAGCACATCGGCCAGGCCGTGCGCCGCTGCGCGGAGGCCGTGGTCATCGGACGCAGGACGGCCGAAGTGCGGGACCCGAGCCTCCGGGACGGCTGGCCCGTCCCCGCCCCTCCGCACCGCCTCCTGAGGCGCGTGGTGCTCGACGCCGGCGCCAGCCTCGACCCCTTCCGCCGGGTATGGCGGCCCCTGGACCACCAGCCCGTCCTGCGCGCCACCCTGGACGCCGCCCTCCCCCTGCAGGGCGTGGAGGACCTCCGCCCCGGTCCCGGGCCCAACGGCCTCAGCCTGGACGGCCTCCTGCGGAACCTGGCCGCCCGTGGCGCCGGCAGGGTCCTCTTCGAGGGGGGCGGGGACCTGGCCCGCAGCCTCCTGGCCCTGGACCTGGTGGACGAGTTCCACCGGTTCCGCCGGGAAGGCCCGGCCGTGCCGCTGTTCAAGGACCCGGTGCTGCGCTGGGCGGGCCGGACCCGGCTCAGGGTGGCGATTCCCGGCGGCACCTGGGAGGTCCTGAACCGGCCCTAAGGCAGCACGCCCAGCACCAGCCTTGAGGGATGCTTCTCCCCGACCAGGATCTGCTGCTCCGCCTTCCGGAAATCCTCCGGCTTGGCGTGGTAGATGTCGGTGAAGACCTGGGGGTTGCGGTCCATGAGGGGGAACCAGGAACTCTGCACCTGGACCATCAGGCGGTGGCCCTTGAGGAACGTGTGGCACACGTCGTTGAGGGCGAAGGCCACCCGGGTGGGCCGGCCGGGGACGAAGGGCTCGGGGCGCTCGAAGCTGTTCCTGAACTTCCCGCGCATGACCTCGCCCCGCACCAGCTGCTCGCATCCGTCGGGGCGCACGTCGATGACCTTGACCACCCAGTCGGCGTCGGTGCCGGTGGTGGTGACCCAGAGGTCGGCCCGGACGGGGCCGGCCACCGGAAGGTCGCCTTCCAGGAGGGCCGTGCTGAAGGTGGCCACGTCGGGCCGGCCGTCCACGAAGCGCTGGTCGGCGGTCATGTACTCCTTGGGCATGCCGATGTCCACCCCGTCCCAGAAGGGGACGGGGTGGGCGGGGTCGCTGACGTAGGACGCGGCGCCCTCCGGGCCGGGGCCCTTGAAACCCAGGCGGGCCCCGGCCTGGAACCAGAGGCTCACGGGCCTGGCTTCCTGGGGCGGCCAGCTCGAGAACCGGCGCCAGGCGTTGGACCCGGTCTGGAAGACGTAGGCCCCGGGAAGGTGGGGGTCGGGCGCGTCCTTGAGGTGGTGCATGAAGAACGGGAATTCGATGCGGGCCTGGTAGAACGTGGAGGTGGCCGAACCGAACTCCACGCCGCCCAGGCGCTCCCCGGAGCTCCGGCCCCAGCCCCCGTGGAACCAGGGGCCCATGACCAGCCGGTGGTCGGTGGCCGGGCTCTGGCGGTCCAGGGTCTTGTGCACCTGAAGGGTGCCGAAGAGGTTCTCCGCGTCGAACCAGCCCCCCACGGTGAGGACGGCGGGGCGGACGTCCTTGAGGTGGGGCCGCAGGTCGCGGGCCTTCCAGAAGGCGTCGTAGGTGCCGTGGGCCATCACGTCGTTCCAGAAGGGGATGCCCCCCTTGAGGTAAAGCTCGTTGGCCCCCGTGAGGGGTCCCATGGCCAGGAAGAAGGCGTAGCCGTCCCGGGTGCCGTGCCGGAAGGGCGTGGGCCATTTCTCCGTGGGATGCGGACGGGGGCGGCCGAAATCGGCGATGAAGTTGAAGAGGTGGGGCAGCCAGAGCGCCCCGTTCCGGTGGAAGTCGTCCCCCGCGAACCAGTCGGCGATGGGGGCCTGGGGCGAGACGGCCTTCATGGCGGGGTGCGCCCCCGCCAGGGCCGCGGCGGCGTAGAAGGCCGGGTAGCTGATGCCCCACTGGCCCACCCTGCCGCTGGAGGGCACGTTCTTCAGCAGCCAGTCCACGGTGTCGCGGGTGTCGGTGGCCTCGTCCACCCCCGCGCCGTCCAGCACCGGGGTCAGGTCCACGAAGGTCCCTTCGCTGCGCATGCGCCCGCGCACGTCCTGGTAGACGAAGATGAAGCCCTCGCGGGCGAAGAGCTCCGAGGGCCCCAGGGTGTCCGGGAAGGTGTCCTCGCCGTAGGGACCGGCCCCGTAAGGGGTGCGCTCCATGAGGACCGGCAGCTTCCCCTGCGCCGCGCGGGGCGTGTAGATGGCCGTGAACAGCCGCACGCCGTCCCGCATGGGCACCATGGCCTCGCGCTTGACGTAGTGGTCACGGATCCAGGGCACGCCCTGGGCCGGGGCCTGGAGGGACGCCAGGGCCAGCAGGGGGAGCCAGGGCCTCATGCCCTGCCCGCCGTCATGGGGCGGGGGCCTTGGCCGCTTCGGTGTCCGCGGGGGTCGGCTCCTTCACCTCGAGCTTGGCCTGGGCCCAGATGCCCATGACCGCCGGCAGCGCGGGCGCCGGAGTCGCCTTGGGATCCCAGCTGCGGTCCACCTTGAGGGTGAAGGGGTTCTCCTTCGTGGCCATCCAGCCCGGGTCGTCCACGATGACGTAGACGGTGTTGGCCAGGTCCACCGGGTTGGTGTAGGAGACCTCGGGGTTGCCCGTGGGGATCAGGTTCTGGAGCATGCCTTCGCGCAGCTGGCCCCACCGGTCCACCATGGCCAGGCGGAACCAGCCTTCGTTGGAGTGGTGGAGCCGCACGTGGAGCTTCTGCTTGCCGGGGACCACGAAGGCGTAGGCCCTCCAGCCGGCCGGGAAGTAGGACGACCCGACGATCTCCTCCGCTTCGCCCCCGGCGGTCACGGGGATGAAGCCCCTGCGGGCCATGTGCTGGATCTCTCCCATGATGTCCCGGGTCTGCCAGTACGAGGTCTCCGGCCACAGCCTGACCCTGGGGGTGGCCCGGGGGATCAGGACCTGGGACGACGACGGGGGGGGCAAGGTCCTGGGGCGGTCGACGCGGACCATGCCGCGGGGAACGGTGTGCTGCACGCCGGGGTGGGATCCCCGGTGGGCTCCGCCCTCCCCGCGCTGCGCGCCGGGCGTGAAGGTCCGGGTGTCCTGGGACGCGGGCGGGGCCGGGGCCGGGGGCGGGCTGGGCATGGACCGGGGCTCCATGGTGCGCCTTTCCGTGGCTGGGCCGGATTTCTGGGCCAGGAGGGCGCTTCCGGCCAGGGCCAGGGCGAGAACGGCAAGTGCGGGGCGGGCTGCGGTTCGCATGGGTTGCTCCCTGGATGGGGAATCGGATGTCGCCATCGAGCGGTTCCGGGGTAAAAGATCCTCGGTTGGGGGCCTTGGTTTACGCCCCTTGAAGGTATCCTGGAATATATCTGCAGGGAGTCGAAGGTGTTCGGGAAAATCCAGCATATCCATTTCGTGGGCATCGGCGGCATCGGGATGTCGGGCATCGCCGAGGTGCTCGTGAACCTGGGCTACCAGGTGAGCGGTTCGGACCTCAAGGAGAGCGCGGTCACCCAGCGCCTTTCCGGCCTGGGGGTCCAGGTGGCCGTCGGGCATGATGCGAAATGCATCGAGGGCGCCCAGGTTGTGGTGATTTCCAGCGCCGTGAAGGGCGACAACCCCGAGGTGGTGGCCGCCCGGGCCGCCAAGATCCCCGTGATCCCCCGGGGCGAGATGCTCGCCGAGCTCATGCGCATGAAGTACGGCATCGCCATCGCCGGCTCCCACGGCAAGACCACCACCACCAGCATGGTGGCCCAGGTGCTCAGCCAGGGCGGCATCGACCCCACCATCGTCATCGGCGGCAAGCTGGGCGCCATCGGCAGCAACGCCAAGCTGGGCAAGGGCCCCTTCCTGGTGGCCGAGGCCGACGAGTCCGACGGCAGCTTCCTGCTCCTGTCCCCCACCATCGGCGTCATCACCAACGTGGACCGGGAGCACCTGGACCACTACAGGGACCTGGCCGAGATCATGGACGCCTTCTCCCAGTTCGGGAACAAGGTGCCCTTCTACGGCTCGGTCTTCGTGTGCATGGACGACCCCAACGTGGCCATGCTGCGGCCCCGCCTCAAGCGCCAGGTGCGCACCTACGGCACCAACCCCCAGGTGGACATCCGCGCCCTGGACATCCGCATGGAGGGCTGGCGCGCCCTCTTCCGGGTGCGGGCCTTCGGGGAGGATCTCGGGGAGTTCTCCATCGGGGTCCCCGGCCACCACATGGTCCTCAACGCCCTGGCCACCATCGGCGTGGCCCTGGAACTCGGCGTGGAGCGGGACGTCATCCGCGCCAGCCTCGCCAGCTTCACCGGCGCCGACCGGCGCTTCCAGAAGAAGGGCGAGCGCAAGGGGGTCACGGTCATCGACGACTACGGCCACCACCCCACCGAGATCGCCGCGACCCTGGCCGCCGCCCGCAAGGGCTTCCCCGACAAGCGCATCGTGGTGGCCTTCCAGCCCCACCGCTATTCCCGCACCCAGGCCCTCCTGGAGGAGTTCGGCCGGGCCTTCTTCGACGCGGACGTGGTGCTGGTCACCGACATCTACGCCGCCAGCGAGCCGCCGATCCCCGGGCTCACGGGCCGCTCGGTCGTGGACGCCATCCTGGCCCACGGCCAGCGGGACGCCAGCTACGTGCCCCGGGTGGACGACCTGGCCAAGGTCCTGGACGGACTCACGGAAGCGGGCGACCTGGTCATCACCATGGGCGCCGGCACCATCACCACCGCCGGTCCCTCCTTCCTGGCCCTGCCCTGAAACGGCAGCGGCCCGCTTCGCAGCGGGCCGCTCGTCAGGCTTGTGAGTTGATCACTTGGCCTTGTAATCCTTGAGCCACTTGACGTCCACTTCGGCGGCCTTCTTGGCGGCCTTCTGGGTCATGAGCCACTTGCCCATCTCGTTCAGGTCGCCACCCTTCTTGGGGGCGCCGACATGGCAGGAGGCGCAGTTCTTGACGGAGTCGATGCCGGCGGCCTTGGCGGCGGCCACGAAGGGCATCTTGGCCTGGGCGGGGATCGCCAGGGCGAGGACTGCGGCGGCGAGGAAGAGGGTGGATTTACGCATGTTGCCTCCGTTGGGAAAGCCGACCCGGGTGCGGGTGGGTGGACCGGATGAACCAGGATAGATGCAATCGAGAGGTGTGCATCCTGATATCAGGTTATCAAGATCGGTGCCAATCCCCGGGGGATTCCGGAGGAGATCCTCTTAAAATAAAAATATTCATAAAAAATAGTTAATGAAAAAAAACTTCCATCATTCAAAATGGAGGTCATTCCCCTCTGCGTCTCAGCGAAACCTCTGCGCTTCTGCGTTTAATTCTTTTCTTGGTTGAGCTTGGGCGATTGGGCAATGGACTGGCGGGCAGGCAGGGTCTTGAAAAAAATAAACGCAGAGGCGCTGAGGGTTCGCTGAGGCGCTGAGGAAAGAATTTCAAATCGGGTTGGTTCGGAGGTCCCATGCAGGGCGGACTGGTGCAGTCGCTGAAGAAGATGAAGATGCCCCACACCCTCGTGGTGGTGGAAACCTTGGTGCTGCTGGTCCTGGTGCTTTCCTGGCTGATCCCTTCCGGGGAGTTCACCCGCGTCGCCGTGAACGGGCGCATGGTGCCCGACCCCGCCACCTACCACGTGCTGGTGCCCAAGATCTACGTGAGCGCCTCCATGCTCCTCCTGGCGCCCATCCGGGGGTTCCTGGACGGGGGGCTGCTCATCGCCTTCCTGCTGGTGATCGGCGGGGCCTTCAACGTCCTCAACGACACCGGCGCGGTGGAGTTCGGCATCAAGAAGCTCACCAAGGCCATCGCGGCCCGGCCCACCCTGGAGTTCCTGCTGATCCCCGTGCTCATGGTGGTCTTCTCCCTGGCCGGGAGCATCTTCGGCATGGCGGAGGAGCTGATCCCCTTCGTCATCATCTTCATCCCCCTGGCCCGGAGCCTGGGCTACGACTCCATCGTGGGCATCTGCATCCCCTTCCTGGGCGCGGCGGCCGGGTTCGCCGCGGCCTTCTTCAACCCCTTCACCGTGGGCGTGGCCCAGAAGCTCGCGGGGCTGCCGGTGAATTCCGGCCTGGGCTACCGCGTGTTCAGCTGGTTCGTCGGCACCGCCGTGGTCACCGCCTACGTCATGCTCTACGCCCGCAGGATCAAGAAGGACCCTGCCAAGAGCCCCGTGTACGAACTGGACCTGGCCCGGGGGCCCGTGGACCGCAATCCCGAGGCCGAGGAGCCCTGGACCGTCCGCCACCTCCTGGTGCTGGGGATCTTCGCGGCCGCTCTGGTGCTCCTGGTCTACGGCATCATGGCCAGGAACTGGGACATGGACGCCATGGCCGCCATGTTCCTGGGCATGGGCATCGTCCTGGGCCTGGCCTCGGGCATGGGCGGGTCCCGCATCGCGCAGTCCTTCGTCGCCGGCGCCAGGGACATGGTGGGCGTGGTGTTCATCGTGGCCTGCGCCCGGGCCCTCCTGGTCATCGCCCAGGACGCGCGGATCCTGGACACCATGCTCTTCCACAGCAAGAACCTCATGTCCGTGCTGCCCCGGCCCGTCATCCCCCAGACCATGTTCCTCATCCAGGCCGTGATCAACTTCTTCATCCACTCCGGCACGGCCCAGGCCGCGCTGACCATGCCCATCATGGCCCCCCTGGCCGACCTGGTGGGGATCACGCGCCAGACGGCGGTGTACGCCTTCCAGCTGTGCGAGTTCGTGAACCCCATCCTGCCCACCTCGGCAGTGACCATGGGCGTCCTGGGCGCGGCCAAGATACCCTGGGAGAAGTGGGCGGGCTGGTTCCTCCCGCTCCTGGGAATCGTCATGGTGATGGGTTTCCTCCTGCTGATCCCGCCGGTCCTGTTCCACTGGGGCCCCTTCTGAAGAGCCGCCCCATGCGCATCCTGCCCGCCCTCGTCGCCCTGCCGCTGGCGGCCCAGATCACGTACCCGGGCAGGACATACCGGCCCGAAGTGCCCCGGCCCGCGGTGGGCCGCGCCTACACGCCGGACGCGGCCCTGGCCGCGGCCCTGGCGGGCATCGCCTCGGCGAAGGACCGGGTTCGCGTCTACACCTACAACGTCACCGAAGAGGGCAGGCCCCAGGTGCTGCTGGCCATCTCCAGCCCGGAGAACCTCGCCAGGCTCGACGCCCTGAAGGCCGACAACGCGCGCCTGGCGGACCCGCGGACCCTCTCCGAGGCCGAGGGCAGGGCCCTGGCGGCGCGGAACCCGGCCTTCGTGTGGCTGGGCTACTCCATCCACGGCGCCGAGCCCGCGGGCACCGAGGCCGCGCTGGCTGTGGCCTACCACTTCGCGGCCTGCCAGGATCCCGAGGTGCTCGGGCAGCTCGGCCGGACCGTGCTCCTCCTGGACGTGACGCAGAATCCCGACGGCCGGGCCCGGCACCTCCAGGCCGTGGCCGAGGTGACCGAGGGGGAGAACCCTTCCGATCCCCAGGACGCCCAGAACCAGGCCCGGTGGCCCACCGGCCGCTTCAACCACCGCCTCTTCGACCTCAACCGCGACTGGGTCTGGCAGACCCAGGGGGAGAGCCGCGCCAAGACCGCCCTCTTCCTGTCCTGGAACCCGCAGGTGCTGGCGGACCACCACGAGATGAAACCCGAAGGCAACTACTTCTTCCCGCCCGGCATGGCGCCGGTGCACCAGGCGCTGCCCGCGCCCTTCGGCGGCGGGTGGCAGAAGACCTTCGGCGAGGCCCTCGGCAAGGCCTTCGACGCCCAGGGCTTCGCCTACTTCACCCGGGAGATCTTCGACCTCTTCTACCCCGGCTACGGCGACTCCTGGGGCTGCTTCCAGGGGGCCGTGGGCATGACCTACGAGTGCCCCAGCCCTGGAGGCCTGGCCTACCTGCGCAAGGACGGGGACCTCCTGACCCTGGAGGCCCGCGTGCGCCGGCACGTCACGGCCAGCCTCGCCACCGTGGCGGTGGCCGCCGCCCGGCGCGAGGAGCTGCTCCTGGATTACCACCGCATGCGCCGCGAGCGCCTGCGCGCCCAGGGCGCCTTCCTCCTGGGCCCCGGCGCCGATCCCGGGCGCACCCTGGCCCTGGTGCGCCTCCTGCAGCGCAACGGCATCGAGGTGGTCCGCACCACCGGGGCGGTGCCGTCGGCGGGTCTCGAGGCCGTCCTGCCCGGAGCCGTCCCGGCCCAGATTCCCCAGGGCAGCTACCTGGTGCCCCTGGACCAGCCCCGGGGCGGTCTCGCCGAGGCCCTCCTGGAGCGCCGGGCCGCCTTCGGCCCGAAGCCCAGCTACGACGCCACGGCCTGGAGCCTTCCCCTGGCCTTCAACGTGCCCGCCTGGCGCGCCCCGGTGCGGCCGAAAGTGGGGACCGAGCCGGTGCGGGACGCCGCCGACGCGCCGCTGCCCCGGGCGGGCTACGCCTACCTGGTGTCCTCGGGCGCCGAGGGCCGGGACCGGGTCCTGGAAGGCCTCCTGAAGGACGGCTTCCGGGGCTCCGCCGCCCCCGCGCCCTTCGTGGCGGGCTCCCGCGCCTACCCCGCGGGCACCGCCATCTTCACCCTGCTGCGCAACGACGCGGCCCGCCTCGAGGCCCGCGCAAGGGACCTGGCCGCCCAGGCTCCGGGGGTCGTCACCGCCGTGGATTCCAGCGCGGTGGCTTCGGGGCCCGACCTGGGCTCCGTGAAGTCCCTGGCGCTGCGGGCGCCCCGGGTGGGCCTGGTCATGGACGCCCCCGCCGACCCCACCGCGGTGGGCGCCGTGATGCAGGCCCTGCTCGAGGCCGGCATCCCCTTCACCCAGCTGCGCGCGGGCCGGCTGGCCCAGGCCGACCTGCGCCGCTACAGCCACCTCATCCTCCCCGACGACAACGGCCTGGGCGCCAAGTGGCAGGCCGCGCTGGGACCCGCGGGCGCGGCCCGGCTCAAGGCCTACGCCATGGACGGCGGGGTGCTGGTGGCCATGCAGGGCGGCAGCGCCTTCGCGGCGCGCTCCGGCGTGAGCGAGGCCGGCGTGAGCTTCCTGGCCCGCAGGGACGAGGAGGCCCGCCTCAAGGAGAAGGATCCCAAGCGCGAGGCCGCCGCCCCGCCCCTGCCCGAGCGCACCCTGACCTGGGCCCAGCGCGAGGACCAGGGCCTGCAGGAATCCATCCCCGGCGCCATGCTCAAGGCCGACATCGACGGAACCCATCCCCTGGGCTGGGGCCTCAACGCCGCCGAGGGCGCCGTGCTGGACTCCAGCGATCCGGTGCTGGAGCTGAGCCCCGGCGGGGAGAACCCCCTGCGCTTCGGCACGGGCGACCTGAACCTCTCAGGCCTCCTGCCCCCGAAGCTGGAGGCCAAGGTGCGCAACTCCGCCTACGCGCTGAGGGAGCACAAGGGCCGGGGCGCGGTCATCCTCTTCTCCGGGGACCCCGTGCACCGCGGCTGCGCGCCCCTGACCACCCGTGCCTTCTACAACGCGCTGTTCTTCGGGGCCTACGCGCCCCAGGACGACGAGGACTAGGTATCCTGTAGGCCATGGAGAATCGGCGCATCATCCTCGCCATCACCGGCGCCACCGGCGCGGCCTTCGGCGTGGCCGTGGCCCGGCGCCTGGCGGCGAACCCTCGGGTGGCGCAGGTGTCCCTCCTGCTCTCGCCCACCGGGCGCCGCTGCCTGCTGGACGAATGCGGGCTGCGCGCGGAGGATGTCGTGGCGCTCTCCCCCAAGCTGCGCCACCTGGACGAGCGCAACGTGGGCGCCGACATCGCCAGCGGCAGCCACCGCCAGGACGGCATGGCCATCGTCCCCTGCAGCGCGGGGACCCTGGGGCGCATCGCCTCGGGGGTGAGCGACGGCCTGGTCACGCGCGCGGCCGACGTGTGCCTCAAGGAGCGCCGCCCCGTGGTGCTGTGCCTCCGGGAGACGCCGCTCAACCGCATCCACCTGGAGAACATGCTGCGCGTCCATGACGCCGGCGCCGTGGTGATGCCGGTCATGCCGGGGTTCTACCACAAGCCGGAGTCGCTCGACGACCTGTACCAGGCCTTCGCCACCCGGGTCCTGGACCAGCTGGGGCTGCCCGAGGCCGACGCCCGCAGGTGGGGCGGCTGATGGAACGTGCGCGGCCCGGGCTGGCCTGCGTCCCTCCGCCGTGGGCGAGGGGCGCCCACCTGCAGACCATCGCCGCCCAGTTCCTCCCCAATCCGCCCGCCGACCTGCCCTGGGAACGCCTCCGCCTGGACCTGGGCGACGGGGACGCCCTGGCGCTGCGGGCCCTGGACGGCACCTCCGGCGTGGCGGTGCACCTCTTCCACGGCCTGGGCGGGAGCGTGGACGGCCACTACATGCGCCGCCTCGCCGCCGTGCTCCACGCCCGGGGCCACGCGGTGCTGGCCGCCAACCACCGCGGCGCCGGCGAGGGCGCCGGGCTCGCCAGGCAGACCTACCACAGCGGGGCCACCGGGGACATGGCGGCGGTGCTGCGCCTGGGGCGCCGGCGCTTCCCGGGCCAGCTTCAGGTGGCCGTGGGCTTTTCCATCAGCGCCAACATCCTCCTGCTCCTGGCCGGGCGGGACCGGCACCTGGACCTGCCGGACCGGGCCATCGCGGTCAATCCCCCAGCGGATCTGGAGGCCTGCTCCGTGCGTCTGGGGCGGGGCTTCAACCGGGTCTACGACCAGTACTTCGTCCGGCGCCTGCGCCGGGAGGTGGCGGGGCGCCCAGGGGGCGAGGCCGCGCGCGCGGCGCGGACGCTGCGCGCCTTCGACGCGGCGTACACGGCCCCCCAGGCCGGCTTCCCCACGCGGGAGGCCTACTACGCGCTCTGCTCCTGCGGCCCCCACCTGGCCGGGATCGACGTGCCCACGGTGATCCTCACCTCCCTGGACGACCCCTTCGCACCGGCCGGGGACATCCTCGTCCAGCCGCGCTCGGAGGCCGTGCATCTGCACGTGGAGGCCACCGGCGGGCACATGGGCTACGTGACGCGGAACCTCCCGGGCCACCGGTGGCTGGACTACGCGGTGGGCCACTACCTGGACGGCCTCACGGCCCGTTCCTGAGTTCCGCGCACATGCGACGGGCCCCCGGTGGGGGCCCGTCGCAGGTACCGGAGCGGCCTACTTCGCGAAGCGCTTGGAAACCTCGGCCCAGTTGATGTTCTCGTTGAAGGCGTTGATGTAGTCGGGGCGCTTGATGCCGTAGTCCACCATGAAGGCGTGCTCCCAGCTGTCCAGCACCAGGAGCAGGTCCTGCTCGATGGGCAGGCCCAGGTGGTGCTCGGCGACGAAGTAGGTGTGGAGCTTGCCGTCGCGGCGGTTGCGGGTGAGCAGGGCCCAGCCGGGGCCGCCCAGGGCGGTGGCCTTGAGGTCGGCGACGAGCTTGTCCTTGCCGCCCTGCGCGTCCAGGGCCTTCTGGAGCTCGGGGGAGATGGAGCCGTTGGCGCCCAGGTTCTCGAAGTAGAGCTCGTGGAGGAAGGAGCCGTTGAAGGCCACGGCCTCGCGGCGCTTGAGCTCCGTGTACTCGTTGAAGGAGTAGTTGGGCTTGGTGTTGTCGGCCTCGGCCAGCTTGGACTCGATCTCGTTCAGCTTGGCGATGTAGCCCTTATAGAGGGTGAAGTGCTGGTCCAGCTGGCTGTCGCTGAAGCCTTTGAGGGCGCCGCCCTTGAGATGATCGTAATTCTTGGGTTCATAAGCCATGTATGCCTCCGAAGCATGCGCGAGTGCGTCGCGTATATCCTACCAAACAAGTCGGGATCGGAAAAACAAATTACTTAAGAATTGAAACTGGACGGCGGGTGGGCCAGCCACTGGCCGCCCAGGACCACGGTGGTCACGGGCACATTGGGGGTCTTGAGGCCCCGGTGGGACATGCAGGTGTGCACCGCCACCAGCTTCACCCCCCAGGCGGCGGGCCGCAGGTGGGTCTCCAGGGCCCGGGCGATCTGGTGGGTGAGGCGCTCCTGCACCTGGAGGCGGTTGGCGAAGCCCTGGATGACCCGGACCAGCTTGGAGAGGCCCACCGTGCCGCCCTCCCCCGGGAGGTAGCCGATGGTGGCGTAGCCCTCGAAGGGGGCCAGATGGTGTTCGCAGGTGCTCACGAAGGGCACCCGCTCAAGGATCACGGGGCAGGGGGCCAGGTCCCCGGGGAGGGGCTGCAG
The DNA here is from genome assembly GCF_030846775.1 of Geothrix sp. 21YS21S-2. Lineage (NCBI taxonomy): Bacteria > Pseudomonadati > Acidobacteriota > Holophagae > Holophagales > Holophagaceae > Geothrix > Geothrix sp. 21YS21S-2. Next base: position 2,140,291 of record NZ_CP132910.1, on the reverse strand, counting down.
CTCCAGGGCCGGATCCTGCGCGTAGCCCCCGAGGCGTTCCGCCCAGAAATCCGCCACCCGCTGGGGCGTCTCGGCCAGTTCGGGCGAGGCCGGGTCCGCCCCGAAGGCCTTCAGGAGCTCCCTCACCGCCGCCGCCGCACCCGCCGTGTCGAACGCCATGGACACCTCCAGGTGTCCAGGGTGCCACCAATCAGGCCAGGAGGGTGAAGGTGTTGTTCATTGCGGCCAACTGGGCGGCCGCCGAAGCCTGGAGCAGGTAGGTCTGGCTGGTGGACGTGCCCGCTCCGGAGGTCTTGTCGGCCGCGGCGGCATTGGCGGCGGCCTGGGACGCGGCGTCCGCCGTGAGGTTCCCGCCGCCGTAGGCCTTCTGGGCCTGGGCCGCCAGGAGGGCGAGGGCCGAGCCGCTGGCGGTGGCCGGGCCGAATCCCGAGAGCCCCGCCGAGCTGTCCCCGAACAGCTCGGACAGGGAGGAGGAGCTGGTCGTGCTGGAGAGGCCGGAGACGAGCTGGGAGGTGCTGAGGCCCAGGAGCCCGGTGGCGGTGGTGTCGGCGTCGGCCGTGCCGGCGGCCTGGAGGGCCTTGCCCTGGGTATAGATCGCCGAGACCAGGGGGGCGTTGTTGGTCTGGCTGATCAGGGACGTGAGGGGGTCGGAGGAGGTGCCCTGGGCGTTGGAATAGGCCTGGGCCAGGACCTGGAAGACCGCGTTCGCCCGGCTCGTCGTGGCCAGGGTCGACTGGTAGCTGTAGGTGCTGAGTGCGGAGGTCGCGTCGATGGTCATGGTCCACCTGGTCTGCTTATCGGCAGGGTGGGGCGGTTCCGATAGGGCAAATCCGGCCTTTCTTGTGGGATCATCGGAGCCTGGAGAGTTCCATGCCCGAGACCAAAGTCACCTACGCCGCCTCCGGCGTGGACATCAACCGCCAGGACGACGCCCTGGCCCGGATCAAGCCCCTCGTGAAGGCCACCCGGACCCCCGGCGTCCGCAGCGACCTGGGCCTCTTCGGAGGCCTCTATTCCGCGAAGTTCGAGGAGGGGGACCCCATCCTGGTCAGCTCCATGGACGGCGTGGGCACCAAGATGAAGGTGGCCCGCCTCGCCGGCACCTGGGACACCGTGGGCGCCGACCTGGTCAACCACTGCATCAACGACATCCTGGTGCAGGGCGCAAGGCCCCTCTTCTTCCTGGACTACGTGGCCGCCCAGCGCCTGGAGCCCGCGGTCATCGAGCAGATCGTCCGCGGCATGGCCGGGGCCTGCTCCGAGGGGGGCCTGGCCCTCATCGGCGGCGAGATGGCGGAGATGCCCGGGGTCTACGCGGAGGGCGAGGTGGACGTGGCCGGGACCATCGTCGGCGTGGTGGACGAGCCCCTGCTCCTGCCGCGCCTTTCCGCCATGGCCCCCGGGGACGTCCTCATCGGCCTGCGCTCCTCGGGCCTGCACACCAACGGGTACTCCCTGGCCCGGAAGGTCTGCTTCGAACTGGCCGGGCTCAAGGTGGACGACCTTCTCCCCGGCACGGACCAGACCGTGGCCCAGGCCCTCCTGGCCGTGCACCGCAGCTACCTGCGGCCCGTGCTCCCCCTGGTGCGCGCGAAACGGCTCGTCGGCATGGCCCACATCACCGGCGGGGGCCTCACGGACAACCTCCCCCGCGTCCTCCCGTCCCACCTGGACGCCGCCATCGACACGTCCAGCTGGGAGGTCCCGGCCCTCTTCCGGTTCCTCATGGAACGCGCGGGCCTGCCCCTGGACGACGCCCGGCGCTCGTTCAACCTGGGCGTGGGCATGGTGCTCATCGCCCCCGCGGCCGGCGCCGGGGAGGTGCTGAAGGACCTGCGCGAGGCCGGCGAGGCCCCGTGGGTCCTGGGCGAACTGGCGCAGGGGACCGGGAAGGTGACCTATCGCTGAGCCCACGTCCAAGGCCCGGGTGGACTCCCTGGACATCTTCCGGGGGCTGATGGCCTTCGCGGTGGCCATCTACCACTTCGCCAACTGGTATCCGGTGTTCCCCGCGGGCCAGTTCGCCGCCTACACCACCAAGAAGGTGGGCGCCTACGGCGTGGAGGGCTTCTTCATCATCAGCGGCTTCTGCTTCTTCTACCTGTACGGGGCGGAGGTCCTCACCGGGCGCGGGCTGCGGGACTTCCACCTGAAGCGGTTCTTCCGCATCGCGCCGCTCTACTACCTGGCCGTGGCCGCCAACCTCGTCTTCGGCCTCGAGGCGGGGCCCGGCCACACCCTGCGCATGGTCGCGGAGAACGGCACCTTCACCTTCGGGCTCATCCACCCCAACCACTCCCTGGTGACCGGGGGCTGGTCCATCGGCATGGAGTACGTCTTCTACCTGGCCTTCCCCCTCCTGGCCTGGGCCGCGGCGCGGTGGAAGCCCTTCCTCGCGGTGGGCACCCTGGCCCTCCTGGCCCTGTCGGCGCCCTGGTCCTTCACCTACGTCCCCCAGGCCTCCTTCGACGGCGACATGAAGTTCCACGCCTACGTCCAGGTCGCCAACCACGCCTTCCTCTTCCTCATGGGCGGGCTCGTCGCCCAGGCCCGGCTGGCCTGGAAGGGCCGCCTCACCACGCTCCAGTTCCTGGGCCTCTGCCTCGCCCTGGTGCTGGCCTTCACCCTGCGGCACCGGAACTTCTACGACGACTTCGAGATCATGGTGGGCTGGCCCCGCTACTACTTCTGCCTCGTCTGCTTCGCCGCGGTGGCCGTGTTCGCGTTCTACGACTTCCCCGACTCCCTGGTGAAGACCGCCGGCAAGTTCCTGGGCGAGGTGAGCTACTCGGTGTACCTGCTCCACCCCCTGGTGCAGGAGGGACTCCTGCACGCCGTGCCCGGGGGCCTGGGGCCCTGGACGGGGTTCTTCCTGGGGCTGGCGCTGACCATCGGGCTCTCCGCGCTGACCTTCCGCTTCATCGAGAAGCCGATGATGGGACTTGGCCGGAGGCTGTCCCGTACCTAGGCCGCAGGAATAACCCTCGATTTTTTACATGTTTCCGCTATAATCATAGGTTTGCGGGGACCTGGATGCTTGCAGTACAGAATGTGACGATGCGCTTCGGCGCCAGGATCCTGTTCGAGAACGTCACCACCACCTTCCAGAAGGGGCGGCGCTACGGCCTCACCGGTCCCAACGGCAGCGGCAAGTCCACCCTGATGAAGGTCTTCACGGGCGAGATCGAGGCGTCGGCCGGCACCATCCAGCGGCCCGGGAACATGGGCGTGCTGGCCCAGGACCAGTTCGCCTTCGACCGGTACCGGGTGGTGGATACCGTCATCATGGGCAACAAGGTCCTGTGGGACGCGCTCCACGAGCGGGACCTGATCTATTCCAAGGCCGGGATCACCGACGCCGACGGCATGCGCCTTGGCGTCCTGGAAGGCATCGTCGCCGACGAGGACGGCTACACCGCCGAGGGCGACGCGGCCATCCTGCTGGAGGGGCTGGGCGTGCCGGAGCAGCTCCACGAGCGCGCCATGGGCGAGGTCCAGGGCGGCCAGAAGGTCCGGGTCCTGCTGGCCCAGGCGCTGTTCGGCAATCCCGGGGCCCTGCTCCTGGACGAACCCACCAACCACCTGGACCTGGAGTCCATCCACTGGCTGGAGGGGTTCCTGGCCCGGTTCAAGGGCACGGTCATCGTCATCTCCCACGACCGCCATTTCCTGAACGCCGTCTGCAACCGCATCGCCGACATCGACTACCAGACCATCACCCAGTACACAGGCGGCTACGACGACATGGTCACCCAGAAGCTGGAAGTGCGCACCCGGAAGGAATCCGAGAACGAGCAGCGGGAGAAGAAGATCGGCCAGCTGGAGGGTTTCATCCAGCGCTTCGGGGCCGGCACCCGCTCCAGCCAGGTGAACTCCCGGCGCAAGGAAGTGGAGCGCCTGGCCCTGGACGACCTGGCCTCCACCAACATCCAGCGGCCCCACCTCCGGTTCGGCGCGGAGGTGCCCGGCGGCAGGCATCCCCTGGCCCTGGAGGGCGTCTGCAAGGGCTACGACGGCGAGGACGGCCGCATCGAGGTGGTGCGCTCGTTCACCGCCGCCGTCGCCCGGGGCGAGAAGATCGCCCTGGCGGGCCGGAACGGCTCGGGCAAGTCGACCCTGCTCAAGGCCCTGCTGGAAGGCGCCCCCGGCGTCACGGAGGCGGATCGTGGCCTCGATTCCGGGGATGTGAAGTGGGGCCACGGCGTGGACGTCGGCTACTTCGCCCAGGACTTCCGCGAATCCATCCCCGCCGGCCACACGCTGGTGGACTGGCTGCGGCAGTTCGATCCCGAGGCCTCGCTGGAGACCATCCGGAAGGTGCTGGGGCAGATGCTGTTCACGGGGGACGAGGGCCTGAAGGACACCGGGGTCCTCTCCGGCGGCGAGGCCTGCCGGCTGATGTTCTGCAAGCTCATGCTCCAGAAGCCCAATTTCCTGGTGCTGGACGAACCCACCAACCACCTGGACCTGGAGGCCGTCATCGCCCTCAACTCGGCGCTGAAGGACTACCCCGGCACCCTGCTGCTGGTCACCCACGACGAAGGGCTGCTCCACGATGTGGCGACGCGGGTGTGGTCGGTCACGGAAGCGGGGATCGAGGACTTCCAGGGGTCCTATGCCGAGTTCCTGGCGAGCCGGTAGCCCCGGGGTTTCCCGGACTCGGGAAGAAGGGGGTTGTTAAGGGCAGGAAGATCCCCGTCCATCCCATGAATCCGATTGAGGGGAAAGGGCAGGATAAGGCCTGGCCGGGCCTTTCTCTTGGTTTGCCTAGCCATCCACATTCGGGTTCATCGACATCAGCTCGCCAGGCAGGCCCTGGCGGAGTTCCCGGGCGTGGGCCAGGAGGAACGTATCCCGGCTCCCGGTGAGGCCGCCCAGAGCCTGGACGAGGATCGCCGACGCCGCTTCCGCGCGGTCGACGCGCTCCCCTGGCGTCCCCGCCCGCGCCAGCCCCTCCAGTTCCGCGGCCAGGGCGGGATCCGGGAGGGCCCGGAACATCCACTTGGAGAAGGGCCGGTAGCGGCGCGCCAGGAGGTAGGCCGCGCCCATGGCGTGGCGCAGGAAGGCGGCCTGGGCCAGGGCGGCGGCCACCACGTCGCCGCGGCGCAGGGCCCGGGGCAGGTTGTACTGCCCGGCCTGGGCCGCCGCCTCCAGGCACGCGGCCAGCTTGTGGAGGCGCACCGGTTCCGGGTAGTGGTCCAGGAGGCGCTGCCGGTGGGCCGTGAAGGCCCCGCAGCGGTCCGCGAAGACCTCGCCGTTGGTGCAGGCCGCCAGGGCGTGCTCGGGGATGGCCAGCCACTCCGCGGCGGTCTCCGGGGGGCGTTCCAGGCCCGTGAAGCGGCGGTAGAAGGCGCCCGCCTCCAGGACGCCGGTGCGCCCCGGGGTGGCGCGCACCGGGTACCCCTCGAAGACCGGCGGCAGGTCCGCGAGGACCGCCTCCAGGGGGGCCGCGGGATCGCCGCGGCGGAACCAGAGGCACACCGCGGGGCCCCAGTCGTGGTCCCGGGACACCTCGTCGTCGAAGCCGAAGCAGTCCGAACCCTCCCCCACCAGGCCCGCGGCCGCGGGGAGGCCCCCCAGCCGGGGCGCCACCTCGCGTTCGAAGAGGCGCCGGGAGAGCCCGAGGCCTACTGGCAGCACTTGAACTTCTGCATGCGGGTCTGCGCCTCGCTGGCCTCGATGTCCCTCCAGCCCATGCGCTGGAAGAGGTTCGTGTACCGCTCCTCCACGAGGTTGCGCCCCTCGGCCTGGGCCGAACGCATGAAGGCGTGGTACTGGAGCAGGGTCGCGTCCGAATAGGTCTCCAGGTCCGCGGCCATGTAGGTGCTGAACTGGTCGCCGCGCCCCGTGAAGGTCAGGGGGTAGCGCCGGTTCACGGCCAGCATCCAGTCCGCCTCCACGGCCACGATCTCGCCGATGAGGGGCGTGTCCCTGAGGGGCGGGATCTGGCCGGCCATGCGGGCGTACTTCTCGGTCATCAGGTTCCGGCCCTGGGCGGTGGCCTCCACCAGCTGGGCTTCCATGGGGTCCAGGACCTCGGGGGGGAGCACGGAGTGGCTCATCCAGCGCATGAGGCGGAAGGTGCCCTCCTCCTCCTGGCAGGCGGCGGGTTCGCTCGCCTTCACGCTGTGGAACATGGGCCACTCCAGGTCGATGATGCGCTGGATCTGGGGTTCGGTGACGAGGTCAGACGGCTTCATGGGGCGTCCTTTCGGGGGTCATGATCTGGGCCAGGCGGTCGGCGTAGCTGGGGGCCAGCGTCCGGAGCAGAGTCTCCTGCCGGCGGGTTTCCCCGGGGTCGCCGGCTGCCCAGGCCAGGACTCCGAGGTGGAAGTGGGGGGGAGGGAAGGCGGGGTCCAGCGCGATGGCCCGGCGCAGCACAGCCATGCCTTCGGCGTGGCGGTCCCGCATGCCCAGGGCCAGGCCCAGGCCCCACAGGGCCGGCACATGGTCGGGGTTCCTCGCCAGGGCGGCGTCGTAGGCCTCCAGGGCCTCCTCCAGCCGGTCCAGGGAGCGCAGGGTGGTGCCCAGGAAGGCGCGAACCTCGGCGGACCCGGGAAGCCGGCGCGCGGCTTCCTCCAGGGTCGCCAGGCAGGCCTGCATGTTCCCGGTCTGGCCCTGGGCCATGGCCAGCTTGATGAGGGCGTCCTCCCCGGGGAAGAGGTCCGCGGACCGCCGCAGGGGCGCCTGGGCCTCGGCGAACCGCGCCAGCCTGAACAGGATGAGCCCGTGGAGGTAGTGGGCCTGGGCGTCGCCGGGAAGGGAAAGGGCGAGGTCCGCGAAGAAGGCGAGGGCCCCCTCCCGGTCGCCATGCTTGTAGCGGAGCAGGCCTTCGGCGTAACGCGGGGGCGGGGCGGAATTTTCGGTCTGGGACATGGGTCTGCCTTGCCGGAACAGATACTATATTGGTCATGGAATGCAGGCATTGCACTAAAATCGAGTGTAATAATTGCTGACATGTGCGTCAGCTTTTGAAACGTTCATCTCATGGCGGATCTCAAAATTTAGGATAAGCCTTTTGTTACATGCATTTTGACGAGAAAATTCCGATTTTGGCCGAAGGCTGATTTTGTCCCAAATAAAATCCTTGGGCTCAAAATTCGTTACACATTCCCAAACCGCCACCGCGGATTCCGTCCGGAGACCGTTTCCTGAATACCTAACTATCATATATTTCATCAAATAGAAAACATCGGGTTCGGGTTGGCACCAGGTTTGCATACCTGGGTTGTCCGACTCCCATGCTTTTCCGGCCGAATCGCCGGCCAATCACACATCCACCACTATGGAGGCATCTGATGCCCAAAAAACTCAAAGAGGTGCTGGTCGAAGCCGGCATTCCCATGGATTTCGAGTCGGGCGGCCATTCCCCGGCGAACCTCACGGACCGGGAAGTCGTCAAGGAGCCCCACGCCCGCGTGAAGGCCCTCAAGGACATCTTCATGCAGACCCTGTCCTCGGCCAACAACGAGTTCCCCTACTGGTATTCCCGGGAGTACTTCTCCCTGGATTCGGAGATCCCGGTCATCCGCCGCGCCCAGGCCCTGAAGACCGCCTTCAGCCACCTGACCCCGGTCATCTACCCCGGCGAGCTGCTGGTCATGCACAAGGCCCCCTTCTTCCGCGGGTCCTTCCCTATGCCCTGGCTGTCCGAGGGCTACTACATGGCCAAGGAGGACGAGCTCTACCAGGACGCCCTCAAGCGCGGTTCGGCCTCGGCCGACGAGCACTCCAAGTTCGGCACGGGCGGCGGCAACGTCACCAAGAGCTTCGGCAAGGTCGTGTCCCTGGCCGGCAAGTTCGGCATGCGCCAGGAAGAGGTCCCCGGCCTCCTGAACCTGGCCAAGAAGTGGGTCGGCAAGTCCGTCGACGACCTGGGCCACAAGTACGAGCAGATGGTCCCCGACTACGAAGTGAAGGAAGCCCTCATGCGGAACATCTTCTGCATGTTCGATTCCGGCTACACCCTGCCCCAGGGCCGGGAAGTCATCAACTACTACTACCCCCTCGAGTACGGCATCGACGGCCTCCTCGCCATCGCCCGTGAACTCAAGGACAAGGTGGCCGGCCGCGCCGACGGCGACGGCATCAAGGGCACCAACCGCCTCTTCAACTACGAAGCCATCATCCTCGTCCTGGAAGGCATCAGCACCTGGATCAGCAACTACGCCAAGGAAGCCCGCCGCCTGGAAGGGCTGGAGAAGAACGCCGTCCAGAAGCGCGAGTACAACCAGATCGCCGAGCGCCTCGAGTACCTGGCCCACGGCAAGCCCCGCGACTTCCGCGACGCCATCCAGATGATCCTCACCTTCCACCTGGCCGTGCTGAACGAAGACGCCATCTCCGGCATGTCCCCCGGACGCATCGGGCAGGTGCTCTATCCCTACTTCGAGCAGGACATCGCCGTCGGCCGCATCTCCGAGGACGAGGTCATGGAGCTCCTGGAGCTCTACCGCCTGAGCATCTCCTCCATCGACTGCTTCGCCTCCGCGGGCGTCGTGGGTGGCGTGCTCTCCGGCAACACCTTCAACACCGTCAGCATCGGCGGCCTCACCAAGGAAGGCAAGCACGCCTGCAACCGCCTGGAATACCTGCTGCTGGAAGCCGGCCTCACCAACGCCATGCCTCAGCCCACCCTGGCGCTGCTCTACGACGAGAAGCTCCCCGAGGACTTCCTCCTGCTGGCCATGGAGACCATCAAGACGGGCGTCGGCTATCCCGCGTTCATGAACAACCAGAGCGCCATGACCTTCATGATGAACCAGTACGGCGCCGAGGGCATGACCCCCGAAGAAGCCCGCGCCTGGGCCATCGGCGGCTGCCTCGAGTCCTCCGCCTGCTGCTGGAAGCCCCTGCACCTGAACGGGAAGGAATACTTCATTCCCGGCGGCGCCGGCCAGCCCACCTCCGTCGGCGTGCACTTCCTGGCCATGCCCAAGATCCTGGAAGCCGTCCTCTGGAACGGCGTGGATCAGCGCACCGGCCAGAAGGTCTTCGAGCCGCACAACCGCACGTTCACCACGTACGACGAGCTCTGGGACCAGTTCAAGCTCTACTGGCAGAAGGCCGTGGACGTCCTGGCCCTGACCAACAACGTCCAGCACGACATCTGGCGCAAGAACAACATGGCGGTCATCAACTCGCTCATGAAGCCCGATTGCATTGACACCGGCCACCTCATCGACGAGAAGGGCTACCGCTACAACGCCACCTACAACGTCGAGAGCGCCGGCACCATCACCGCCGTCAACTCCCTGGCCGCCATCAAGAAGCTGGTCTACGTCGACAAGTCCGTCACCCTCGAGGACCTGAAGAAGGCCGTCAAGGACAACTTCGGCTTCAAGACCGCCAAGGAAGTGAACTCCTTCTCCCTGTCCGACCAGGAGAAGCGCGAGGACGGACCCAGCGCCTGGGACAAGCTGCACTTCATGTGCCTGCAGGCTCCCAAGTACGGCAACGACGAAGCCTTCGCCGACGAGATCCTGCTCGAATGGGAGAACTTCTTCTGCCCCGACTGCTCCAACTACGAGTCGCTGTTCGCCCACAAGATGTATCCTTGCCAGATCTCCGTGTCCACGCACGGGGCCATGGGGTCGGCCACCATCGCCTCCATGGACGGGCGCCTCGCCGGCACGACCTTCGCCGACGCCTCCCTCTCCGCCTTCCCCGGCACCGACCGCAACGGCGTCTATGCCCTGCTGAACTCCGCGGCGATCTGGGACCACACCATGAGCCAGAACTCCCAGCTCAACATCAAGATCCACCCCAGCGCGATCCAGGGCCCCAGCGGCTCCCGCAAGCTCCTGGACCTCTGCCAGGCCTACATGCGCAAGGGCGGTTTCCACATCCAGTTCAACGTCGTGGACACCAAGGTGCTCAAGGACGCCCAGGCCAACCCCCAGAACTACCGCGACCTGATGGTGCGCGTCGCCGGATTCACCCAGTACTGGGTCGAGATCGGCAAGCCCGTCCAGGATGAACTCATCGCCCGCACCGAATACGAAGGGATCTGAACATGACGACCAAACTCAACCACCGCGACTGCCAGAACTTCGCCGCCATCGACGTGTCGAAGGGCATCTGCCACCTGACGAAGAACATCGTCCTGGCCGACACCGAACAGTGCGAGAACTGCGCCCCGCTGAGGAAGTGCTCCGGCTGCAAGCAGTTCTCCGCCACCAAGGACGTCATCGAGATGGGCGTGTGCGGGGCCTCCAAGATGGACCCGAAGTTCTTCGCCTATCCCGACATGGTCGCCACGACCTGTGAGATGTACCAGTCCCACTGAACCCAGGCGCCCCTCCAGAACCTTCCTGGCCTCCGCGGAACCTCGCGGGCGCCGGGAAGGTTTGCGGAAGGGGGAAGATCAGACACCAAATGCGTCACAAATGGGAGCAATCCTCATGGAAGAGAGAAACGCAAAATTCTACGGCTGGTCCGTGGTGTTCGCCTCCTGGCTGGCCGTGTTCTGCCTGTTCGGGTACCGGGCCACCTTCGCCATCCTCAAGGGCCCCATGGCCGTCACCCTGGGGTGGACCAGCGCCGAAGTGACGCTGGGCTATTCGCTCATGATGGTCGTCTACGCCGTGGCCGCCTACTTCAGCGGCATGATCCTGGACAAGTGGGGCACCAAGCCCGTCTATGCCGTGGCCGCCGTCTTCGGCGCCCTGGGCTTCGTCCTGACGGCCCGCATCGATTCCCACCTGGCCTACCTCTTCACCTTCGGCCTCCTGGGCGGCATCGCCACCGGCATGCTGTGGGTCACCTCCACCGTCTCCGTTCGTAAGTGGTACATCGGCAAGTCCTATGCCACCATGTGGGGCTTCGCCTTCGCCGGCGGCCCCATGGCCCAGTTCGTCCTGGCCCAGGTGGTCAAGCCGACCCTCTCCGCCAGCCAGGCCAAGCTCGACGGCGCCATCCGGCCCCTGATCGAGGGCGGCGCGGCCATGGCCCCCAAGCAGCTGGCCCTGGCCATCGCGACCAAGCTCAAGGACCCCGCGGTCCTGGCCATGGCCGACGTGAAGAGCGCCCTGCAGGGCCTCGAGCACGCCTGGCGCTACCAGATGACCATCCTGGGCGTCATCGTCCTCATCGCCCTGGTGGTGGCCGTCCTCGTGGCCAAGCAGTCCCCCGAGCGCTACGGCCTCAAGCCCTTCGGCGCCATCCCCGCCGCGCCCGGCACCGCCGCCGTGGCCGAGATCGACTGGACCATCGGCGAAGCCTTCTCCAAGTACGCCATCTGGGGCGGCATCCTCACCTTCCTCACCAGCATGATGGGCGAGTTCCTCATCTGGACCCAGGTCGTCAGCTACTGGACCCAGGACGTGGGCTACAACCTCAAGAAGGCCACCAACATCTACGCCCTCATCGGCCTTGTCGGCATCTTCTCCATGCCCATCATGGGCAAGGTGGCCGACCTGGTCGTCCAGAAGGTGGGCGTCGAGGCCAAGGGCCGCAAGATCATGCTCCTCGTCGGCCCCGCGACGGGCGTCATCGCCTGCCTCCTGCTGCTGGCGAGCCCCTCGGGCGACATCTTCGCCTACATCGCCTGCGTCATCTTCGCCATCTACTGGGCCATCGTGCCCGGCGGCGTGGTGGGCTACACCGGCGCCATCTACGGCCGCAAGACCCTGGGCAAGATCTGGGGCCTGGCCACGATGATCGTCATGGGCATCGGACCCTTCCTCGGCTCCTACATCGGCGGCTGGCTGAAGGACTTCTCCGGCAAGTACACGTACTCCATCTGGTTCGCCCTGTGCGCGTTCGGCGTCTCCATCCTGCTGGCGTCCACGCTGCCCCTCAAGGCCGAGTACAAGAAGACGGCGGCCTCCAAGCTGCCCATGGAACCCGAATTCAACAAGTAGCAGCGGAATGCCAGGAGACAAGGTGACCATCCCGACCGAACCGTCCACGCCCACCGGGCTCATTTTCGACATCCAGGCCCACTCGGTGCATGACGGCCCGGGAACGCGGACCACCGTGTTCATGAACGGATGCCCTTTCAACTGCGAATGGTGCTGCAATCCCGAAGGACTTTCCAGGAAGCCCGTGGTCATGCACCGCGACGGGCGGTGCCAGCACTGCGGGAAGTGCATCGAAGCCTGCCCCAAGGGAGCCATCTCCCTTGGGGCCGACGGCGTCGAGACCTTCGACCGGAGCCTGTGCACGGACTGCACCACGTACGAATGCGTGGAGTTCTGCTACCACGAGGGCAACGTCCTCAGCGGCAAGCGGTACACCATCGACCAGATCATCGCCATCTGCCAGCGGGACCGGGCCTACTGGGGCAGCGGCGGCGGCGTGACGTTCTCCGGGGGCGAACCGCTCCTCCAGCGGAACTTCATGCTCCCCCTCCTCAAGCGCTGCCGGGAGATCCGCATCAACACCTGCATCGAGACCACCGCGAGCCTGCCCTCGGACTACTTCATGGAAGCCGCGGCCCTGCTCAACTGGATCTTCGTGGACATCAAGAACATGGATCCGGTCGCCCACAAGGCGAAGACCGGCGCCGACAACGCGCTCACCCTGAAGAACCTCAGGCTGCTGGGAGCCTCGGACCTGGACTGTTTCGTCGTGATCCGCATCCCGGTGATCCCGGGCTGGAACGACTCCGAGGCCAACATCCGCGCCACTGCGCGGTTCGTCAAGGAGTGCGGCCTGGAGGTCATCAACCTCCTCCCCTTCCACCGGCTCAGCGAGTCCAAGTGGCGCCAGGTGGGCGAGGACTATGCCTTCAAGGACATCCCGGGAATGACCCTCGAGGACCTGAAGCCCCACGCGCAGTGGGTCAGGGAAGAGGGCATCACCTGCTACACCGGCTGGGAAACCCCCTTCTGAGCCGCCCCCCCCTCGAATCGAATGGAGTGACCATGCGAATGAATTGCAGGACCCTTGTGACCGCGCTGTCGGCCACGCTCGCGCTTTCCGCCCAGGCGCCGACCACCTTCGACGTGGGCTTCGAGGAGCGCGTGCGTTCCGAGGAGTGGAACAACATCACCGACCACAGTGACAAGATCAACGACGGCCACCTCCACTACCGCATGCGCACCCGTCTCTGGGGCCAGCTGAACATCGGCAAGGACCTGGAGCTGGCCGCGGGGCTGGCCCAGGAGAACCGCAAGGTGGTCCGCCCCGACGTGCCCTACAACGGCCGGCAGATATTCTTCGAGACGCTGTCGCTGAACTGGCGCTTCGCGCCGGGCTGGGCCGTGAAGGCCGGCCGGCAGGACATCATGCGGGGCGAGGGCTTCGTGTTCATGGACGGCAGCGCCCTGGACGGTTCCCGCTGCGCCTACATGAACGCCATCGACCTCACCCGGAACCTGGGCACCGCCTCGAGGCTCGAGTTCATCGCCATCTCCAATCCCCGGCAGGACAAGTACCTCCCACGCCTGAACGACCCCAGCGACCTCAACCTGGTGCAGCGGCTCACCGAGTGGGACGAGCAGGCCCTGGCCCTCTACTACACGGGCAAGGAGATCAAGGACACCACGATCGACGCCTATGCCGTCTACAAGACCGAGACCAACGACTACCGGGCGAGGAACAACGCCATGTACCAGCCCGACCGGAAATTCACCACCCTGGGCGGGCGCGTGGACCGCAGCTTCGGCGGCGGCTGGTCGGCCAACGCCGAGCTGGCCTTCCAGTTCGGGACCCAGGCCGCCAATGCCGCCCAGAACGTGGGCTCCAAGGACATCGGCGCCTACGGCGGCTACACCCATGTGAAGAAGTCCTTCGAGGCCTCCTGGAAGCCCCGGGTGTCCCTGGGCTACATCCTCCTCTCGGGAACCGACCCCCACTCCGACAAGATCGGCGGCTGGGATCCCGTCTTCAGCCGCTGGCCCAAGTGGAGCGAGCTCTACATCTACTCCCAGCCTGCGGAGAAGGGCGTGGGCTACTGGACCAACACCGGCATGTTCGAGGCGGAAGTGCGCGTGACCCCTGCGAAGAACTTCGACCTGCGGGCCACCTACTACAAGATGTCCGCCGTGGAGGCCCCCGCGGCCGTGGCCGGCCAGTTCGGCTCGGGCAAGGACAGGGGCGGCCTCGCGCAGGTGCGGGCCGACTACAAGGTCAACGACAGCTTCAAGGGCCACGTGCTCTACGAGCGCCTCACCCCGGGCAGCTACTACGGCGCCCAGGACCCGGGCTACTTCTTCCGCATGGAAGTGACCTACACGTTCAAGGCGCGGATCTGAACATGGTTCCCGCCACCGGCAGGTGTTCCTTGATGGGGGGGGTGAGGCCTGGGATAATGGCTCCCATGCCTATCAACTCCCCCCATGGAAAAGCGGCGTGCTTTCCCATGGTCTCAAGTGATTGCGCCGTCGACGAGGTTGTCGAACTCCTGCTGGTGAATGGCGGCTCCTCGGTGGAGGTGACCGGGGCCGGAGGGCAGCCCTGCGGCACCTTCGACCTGATGGGCCATCTCCTCCGGGTGCGCCAGGGCGGGTCCTGGGGGCCGGACGAGACCGTGGGCGCACACCTGGCGTCCCCCGGCGGGGAGGCGCCGCCCGCGCCGGAAGGCTTCTGGCGGGAGGTGCTCCACTCCATGCTGGCCGGGGCGGAAAAGCCCATGGTGGCCCTCACCGACGGCGCGGAGCGGGTCCTGTTCGCCAACGCGTCCCTGCGCGGGGCCTTCCCGGGCATCTTCCCGGCCGTCAACGTGCGCGTGGAGGATCTCCTGCCGGGCCATCCCGTGGGCCGGGAGGAGGACCGGGGTCCCGTCTCCTTCTGGTTCGTTCAGAACCAGCAGCGCGCGTTCATGGTCCTGCGCGTGCGCCCCGGGGCGGACGGCATCGGGGCCCTGGTGCTGTTCGAGCTCACCGCCCAGCTCAGCCAGGGCTACCGGGAGGCGCTGGACGAGGTGGACGTCCTCAAGCGCGTGCTGGACACCGTGGAGGGCCTCCAGGTGGTGGACACCCGGGGGATCATCACCCTGGTGAACGAGAGCTTCCTGAAGATCCACCACCTCACCCGCGAGCAGTCCGAGGGCCATCCCGTCACCGAGGTCATCGACAACACGCGCATGCACATCGTGGCCAGGACCGGCGTGGCCGAGGTGGACGAGATCCAGACGATCAACGGCCACGAGTACGTGGTGAGCCGGATTCCCATCTTCAAGGACGGGAAGTGCCTGGGGGTCGTGGGCAAGATCGTCTTCCAGGACTTCCAGGAGATCCAGCGCCTGGCCCTCAAGGCCAAGCGGCTCCAGATGGAGCTGGAGGCCCTGCGCAAGAGCAAGGGCAAGCCCCACTCGGACACCCGCTTCTCCTTCGAGGACATCATCGCCACCTGCGAGACCAGCCTCCAGGCCAAGGAGCGCGCCATGATGGGCGCGCCCACCGCCTCCACCATCCTCCTCCTGGGGGAGAGCGGGGTGGGCAAGGAGGTGTACGCCCACGCCATCCACAACCTCAGCCCGCGGTACAGCCGCCCCTTCGTGCGCGTCAACTGCTCGGCCATCACCGAGACGCTCATCGAGAGCGAACTCTTCGGGTACGAGGACGGCGCCTTCACCGGCGCCAGGAAGGGCGGCCGGGCCGGAAAGTTCGAGCTGGCCGACACCGGCACCATCTTCCTGGACGAGATCGGCGACATGCCCCTGGCGGCCCAGGCCAAGCTCCTGCGGGTGCTCCAGGAGCGCGAGATCGACCGGGTGGGGGGCGAAGGCACCATGCCCGTGGACATCCGGGTCATCGCCGCCACCAACCAGGACCTCTGGGCCATGGTGGAGCAGAAGAAGTTCCGCCGGGACCTCTTCTTCCGGCTCAACGTCATCCCCATCGTCATCCCGCCCCTGCGGGACCGCCCAGGGGACGTGAAGGCCCTGGCCAAGCTCTTCTGGGCCGACCTCCAGAAGACCCACGGCATCACCACCAAGTTCCTCACCGAGGGGGCCAAGCACCTGCTCCAGGACTATCCCTGGCCCGGCAACATCCGCGAGCTGCACAACGTCCTCGAGCGCACCTTCACCATCGTGCGGGACAACCTCATCAGCGAGGACCAGGTGCGCATGATCCTCCAGGGCGTGGGCTCCAGCGCGGGGCATGTGTGCGAGAACGAGGACTGCCCCCTGGACGAGGTGGTGGAGAAGGCCGAGCGCCGCGCCATCGGCTTCGCCCTGGCCCGCACCAACAACAACAAGGCCCAGGCCGCCAAGCTCCTCGGCATCTCCCGGCCCCTGCTCTACCGGAAGATGCACCAGTACGACATTTCCTAAGCCTTCGACACGGGAGAAATTCATGTCCGCATTCCTGGACGGCCTTCGGCTTCGTTCCAAATTCATCCTCATCCTGGCCACCCAGGCCATCCTCCTGGTCTCGGTGGCCGCCCTGGCCTGGCGCAGCCTCGCCCAGCTCCACGGAAGCCAGGTGGTGCTCTCGGACAGCCTCGAGAAGGCCTCCCGCATCACGTCCGCCATCGGGGACGCCAACCGGCTCCGCGTCCTTCACGTGGCCATGCTCGGGGCCGCGAGGTTCCCGGAGCACACCCAGAAGCTGGCGGGCATGGCGGAAAAGGTGGACGCGCGCTTCGTGAAGGAGCTGGATGAACTCCAGGCCCAGGCCTGGGATCCCTCCGACCGGGCCAAGGTGCGCAGCCTGGTGGCCCTCCTGGGGACCTACCGGAGCGGCTTCGCGGGGGCCTTCGCCGAGGCCCGCCGCGACCTTTCCCGCCTCCCGGCCCTCATGGACATCGGCTCCGCGGAGCTGGCGGAGGCCCGGTCCCAGCTGGAGGCCCTCCAGGAGGACCAGCGCCGCAGGGCCCAGGACATCGTGGCCCGCGACACCGCCTACGCCGCCACCCAGAAGGCCATCGTCGCCGGGGCCGTGGTCCTCGCCCTGGCGCTGGGGATCCTCATCACGCTGACCCTGAGCCGCAGGGTGGAACGGGCCGCCAAGGAGATCGGCGAGGCCATGGACGCCCTCCGGAGGGGTGATCTCACCCGGGCCCCGAAGGTCCTGGGCGGCGACGAGCTGGGCTTCATCGCCCGGAGCCTCGGCGAGGCCCTCCAGCAGCTGCGGGAGGACCTGAAGGCCATCGCGACCATCGCGGAGCGCTCCGCCTCGGGCGCCCTGGAGCTCTCCACCACCGCCACCCAGCTGGCCTCGGCCACGTCCGAGATCAGCCAGGGGGCGGAGCGCCAGCGGGAGGAGGTGGGCCAGTCCACCTCCGCCGTCCGGGCCCTGGCGGCCTCCCTCCAGGAGGTCCAGGCCGTGGCCCTGTCCGCCAGCACCCTGGCCGCCAGTTCCCTGCAGGCCAGCGCCCGCGGCCTCGGCGAGGTGGACGCCTCCGTGGAGGCCATGAAGGGGATCCTGGACAGCTCCCAGAAGGTGGGCCGCATCAACGGGGTCATCTCCGACATCGCCCGGCAGACGAACCTGCTCTCCCTCAACGCGGCCATCGAGGCCGCCAAGGCCGGCCAGCAGGGCAAGGGGTTCGCCGTGGTGGCCGAGGAGATCCGCAAGCTGGCCGAACGCAGCGGCAGTGCCGCCAAGGAGATCCAGGGCCTCATCGCGGAAAGCGGCGAGCGGGTGGACGTCGGTTCCCGGGCCGTGCGCATGGTCAGCGACAGCCTGGGGACCATCGAAGGCAACCTGAAGGAGCAGGCGGATTCCGCCATGGGGGCCGTGGGGGTGCTGGAGGCCCGGTCCGCCGAGAGCCAGGCCATCCTCGCCGGCATGGCCTCGACCCTCGGCATCACCGAGCGCACCGCCACCGCGACGGTGCAGCTGGTGTCCAGCCTGGAGGAGACCGGGCGCACCGTCGAGGACCTCTCGGCCGTGGCCCAGGACCTGCGCCAGCGGCTCACCCGGTTCCAGTACGCCTGACCGGAGGCCTTCAGTAGTCGATGCCCTTCCAGAAATTCGGCGTCTGGACGACCTGGTAGCGCTCGGGATTGGCGCGCACCAGGGCGTCGGCGGTGGCGTTCCACGCGGTGCCGTGGGCGTTCTGGCGGGTGTCCAGGATCACGGTCTGGTCGAGCAGGTAGTTGTGGAAGCCGGCGTTGGTGCGGTCCCGGCTGTCCTGGTTCGCGCGCCAGGCCTGGTGCTGGCGCTCGTTGGCGGCATTGGAGGCGTCCGAGGCGGCCTTGGCGGCGGCGCCGATGGCCTTGATGCGGGCGATGCCGGGGGCGGCGATGGCGGTGGCCTGCTGATTCACGACGGCCGGGTTCATCTCGAAGCTGGCGAAGAGGGACTCCAGGGTGGCCCGCTCCCGGTCGGCCAGGGCGACGGGACAGAGGGTGATGAAGATGATCACCAGGTAGGTTCCCGAGACGTAGTTGCCGGTGCTCAGGACCACGTTCATCTCCCGCATGCCCTTGCCGTCGGGGTTCACCTGCCCCGTGGCGTGGACGCAGGATTGGCCCCTGGGACTGGGCACCTGCTCCACCTTGTCGAAGCGGCAGTTGCCTGAGTTCAGGGTCAGGCCGTTGAGCTTGTAGAACTGATGGAACCGGTCGGGGAAGGCCTTGACCGGGTCCACGTTGAATGGGCAGACGATCGAGCCGGCCGTATGGGGGCGGATCCCGCTCTGGGCGAGCCGGCGGGTTCCGGGATCGGTGAGGTCATGGGCCATCCGGGTCTGGTTGAAGTAGACGATCTGCCCCTGGGGGCCGGTGACCTTCGCGCTGCCGCCGCCGCTCTGGGGATCGAGCTGCCAGCCATCCGGAACGGCGAGGGTGGCCGACCGGTCCCGCAGCGTGAGGGTGTGCATGGGGGCGATGCGGCCCCGGGCCGGGGCCGGTGCCGCTTCCCCGGCCGGGCTCCAGACCCCGAAGAGCTGAGTCAGCATGGGGTTGACCGTTTTCCCGAAGCGTTCAGCGTCATCCGTCACCAGGGCCGCCTCCAGGTGGCCCGGGGCGCCGTCGGCGGCGATCACCATGCCCGCCACGGCCTTGTTGCCCCGGGTGCGGCGGGTGACCGTGAAGAAGACCGCCACGGAGCGGGTGCCGCGCACCTGGAAGGGCTTGCCGACCTTGGGCCGCTCGCCGCACTGGGTGTGCACGGAGCGGAGCACCGAGCCCATGGCTGCCGCCTGGCTCCTGGCGCCCTCCACCTGCCCGTAGACGATGATCCCGCCCTGGGGGCTTTCGAGGGTCTTGAGGCCCGCCCGGGCCGGCGGCGCGGTCAGGACCAGGACGGGCACGATCAGGCACGGCTTGAACATGGTTCACTCCTCGAGCGGGAAGGGGGGCTTCTTCACTCCAGACAGCGCAAAGCCGGGCGGAAATGCCTCGCGACTTTTCCCCGGCGGCACCCGGGGAATGCTAGACTCTTGGAAATTATTCATACATTTTCTCGCGGACCCCGGAACGTTGCCAATGGAAACGCAACCTGGCGAGATCACCCTCCTCCTGGCGAAATGGCGGGACGGGGAGGCCGATGCCTTCGAGCAGCTCGTCCCCCTGGTCTACCCCCACCTGCGGGAGGTGGCTGCCGCCTATGTGCGGCGGGAGCGGGATCCGGGTCTCATGCAGGCGACCTCCCTGGTGCACGAGCTGTACCTGCGGCTGCACAACCAGCGCAAGGCCGCATGGGAGGACCGGGTCCACTTCTACACCTTCTGCGCCAAGGTCATGCGCATGATCCTCATCGACCATGCCCGGGGCACCCAGGCCCAGCGGCGCGGGGGGGCCGTCCAGCATGTTCCGCTCAGCGACGACCTGGCCTGGGTGGGCCTCGGGAGTCCGGAGCTCATCGAACTGGACGCCGCGCTGGACGCCCTGGGGCTCCTGGACCCCACGAAGGTCCAGCTCATCGAACTGCGCTATTTCCTGGGCTACACCGCCGAGGAGACCGCTTCCTTGATGAACCTCTCAAAGGCCACGGTGGACCGGCACCTGAGTTTCGCCAAGGCCTGGCTCTTCCGCCGCATGAACCCGCCCAAGGGCTGAGCCAGCCCGGCCCCGCTTCGCGCAGTCTTGATCAGAATCCCTGGAGTGCCGCCGTGTCCTCCGCCTCCTCCTCAGCTGGGAACGATCGCCCAGAACCCCTGCGGCGGGCGGAATCGCTCTTCCACGAGGTGCTCGAGGCGCCGGGGCCGCAGAGGGACCGGGCCCTGGAATCGGGCTGCGCGGGGGACGCGGCACTCCGGGCGGAAGTGATGTCCCTGCTGGAGGCCCACTACGCGGAGGAGGCCCTGGCGTCGCGGTGGTCCGGCGGAGGGCTGCGGGCCGCGGCGGCTCCCGACCTGCGGCGGGTCGGGCCCTACCGGTTGGGCCGGGTGCTGGGGCGGGGCGGCATGGGGGCGGTGTACCTGGCGGACCGGGTCGACGGCCAGTTCGACCAGCAGGTGGCCGTGAAGCTCATCGACCTGCCCCTGGCCACGGAACTGTTCCGGGAGCGGTTCCGGCAGGAACGGCAGATCCTGGCGGGGCTCGTCCACCCCTACATCGCCCGGCTCCTGGATGGCGGCGTGAGCGAGGAGGGCGAACCGTACCTCGTGATGGAGTATGTGGACGGCATCAGCCTGGAGCGCTTCTGCCGGGAGAACCGCCTCACGGTGCGGGACCGCCTCCTCCTCTTCCAGAAGGTGTGCTCCGCGGTGCACTTCGCGCACCAGAACCTCATCGTCCACCGCGACCTGAAGTCGGACAACATCCTGGTGCTGCCCGACGGCACGCCCAAGCTCCTGGATTTCGGCACCGCCAAGCTCCTGGCGCCCCAGCCCCTGCCCGGGGACTTCACCCGCCTCGGGCTCCAGGCCTTCACGCCCAGCTATGCCAGCCCCGAGCAGGTGCTGGGCGAGGCCATCACCACCGCCTCGGATACCTATTCCCTGGGGGTGCTCCTTTTCCTGCTCCTGGCGGAGAGGCCGCCCTACGAATTGAAAGAAGGCACCACGGCCGAACTGCTGCGGGTGGTCTGCACCGAGCAGCCGCCGAAGCCGTCCGCGGTTTGGCGCTCGGCCGAGCCCCCCGACGCCGACCTGGACGCCATCGTCCTGAAGGCCATGCGCAAGGAGCCCCAGGAGCGCTACCACTCGGTGGACGGGTTCGCCCGGGACATCCAGGCCTTCCTGGACGGGCGGCCGGTCCTGGCCCGGAGGGGCAGCCATGCCTACCGGGCCGCCAAGTTCATCCGCCGCAACTGGCTGGTCCTGGGGGCCGCCGCCCTGCTGTGCCTCAGCCTGGTGGCGGGCCTGGCGGGCGTACTTTGGCAGGTGCGGGTGGCCCGGCTGGAACGCAAGCGGGCGGAAGCCCGCTCGGAGGACATGAGGCAGCTCAGCAACAGCCTCCTTTCGGAAATCGACGAGGCGGTCAAACAGCTTCCCGGCTCGACGCCCGTGCGCCGCCTCCTGGTGGAGCGGGTCCTGGAGCACCTCGATCACATGGCCCGGGACGTGGCCGGGGACCGGCGCACCCGCCTGGATCTGGTGAACGCCTATACCCGCCTGGGCAACCTGCAGGGCAACCCCTACGACCAGAACATCGGCGACCGCGAGGGGGCGCTGGTGAGCCTGGGCAAGGCCCTCGTGCTGGCCAGGGCGCTTTGCGCCGGGGCGCCGGGGGATCCCGACCTCCTCGGGGTCCTCGCCCTGGCGGAGCAGTCCCGGAGCGAGGTCCTCTTCGGCATCGGACGGACCAGCGAATCCGTCGTCTCCATGCGGGCGGCCGTGGACGCCTTCGTGGCGAGAGCGGCGGGGCCGGGCGCCACGGCCACCCAGATCGCGGACGCCGGGTCGGCCTGGGGCGGCCTCGGCGACCAGTTGGGCCAGACGGGCGTGCCCAGCCTGGGGGATCCCGAGGGCGCCATCCAGGCCTACCGCATGGGCCTGGCCTGCGCCCAGCGGGCCCTGGCCGTGGACCCCGGCCACCTCCGGTCCAGGCGGGCCTTGGCCATCAGCCATTTCAAGATCGCCAACGTCCTCGCCGAAGGCGACCCCGTCAAGGCCGTGGAGGCGTACCACCTCTCCCTGGCCGCCTGGGAGGCCATCCCCGCCGCCGACCGGGCCGGCGCGGCCTTCCGCCGGGGCATCGCCCACACCTGCCGGAAGCTGGGGTTGGCCCTGAAGGAGATCCACGAGTACAAGGCCGCCCTTGCCGCGTTCCGGGAGGCCCGCGCGACCTACGAATACTTCGCCGGGGCCGATCCCCGGGACACCCGCGCCCAGTACGACCTCACGGTGGAACTCTCCAACGAGGCCGAGACCCTCTGGACGATGGCGGACCGGGACCTGAACCCCCACCCGGAGGACCCGGCCGGCGCCACCCGGTCCGCGGTGGAGCTGCTGGTCCGCAGCATGGCGGTGCTCCGGCGCCTGGTGGTCCTGGACCCCGGCAACCAGGGATGGGTCACGAACCTCGCCTACGACGAGGTGATGGCGGGCACCCTCGCCCAGGACCTGCCGTTGCGGGCCCAGGGCGCCCAGTGGTCCGCCTCGGGCATCGCCGTCCTGAAGGCCAGGGCCCAGGAGAAGGACGCCGCGATCCCGACGCTGGACCATGCCACGTCGGCCCTGCTGAGCGTGCGCCCCGAGCACCTGCGCAACCCCGGCCTGGCCGTCCAGTTCGCGCAACGCCTGGTGGCCATCAGCCGCCGCCGCAAGCCCGATTTCATGCTCAGCCTGGCCGAGGCCTATCACGCCCAGGGCAGGCTGGACCTGGCCCGCTCCACCGCAAAAGAGGGACTCGCCCTCCTGCCCCCGGTCCAGCCCGGGGCCGTGCGCTCCCGGTTGCGCAAGCTGCTGGAACGGGAGCTCCGGGCGAAAGGCTAGCTATTTCACATCTTCGGCCGGCACCTTGAGGGGCGCTGCCTTCGAAGGCATGGCCACGGGGTGCCTGCCCAGGATCTCGCCGAACCAGCCGCCCAGGGTGCCCGTGAGCTCCGGCAGGTAGGCGAACCCGTGCTCCTTGCCGGGCCGGATGCGGGTGTAGACGCCGAAGACGCCCTTCAGGGCCTGGGCGTTGGCGAGGGCGGCCGGGTCCTCCTCGGCGGCGGCCACGAACACGGAGGCCTTGGCCTGCTCCACGGCGCGGACCATGCGCAGCTCGGGCTTGTCGCCCCAGCCGCCGGCGGGGCTGAGGGCCAGGACGGCCACGGCGCGGACGCCGGGGGCGGCCACCAGGGCGGAGTACGCCCCGACGCTGGCTCCCGCGAGACCCAGGCGGCGGCCGTCGATGCGGGGCTGCCGGCGCACCCACTGGGCGGCCTGGACCAGGTCGCCGGGGATCAGGTCGAAGCGCACGGAGGCCGAGGACGCCGCGAAGTCGGTGGTGACGGCGACGTTCGCGTCGCCCTTTTTCGTGCTCTGGCCGTGGCCGCGCAGGTCCAGGGCGAGGGTGGCGATGCCCCGGGCGTTCAGGTCGTCCACGAGGAACTTCCACCCGGTGCGGTCGGACCCGAACTGGTGCGCCAGGATCACCACGGGGCGGGGGCCCGCCTGGGCGGGGATGGTGAGGGTGCCCTTGAGGGCGAACCCGTCCCTGCTCACGAGGCTCATGTCCAGGGCCGCGGGCTGGGCGGCGGAGAGCAGGGCGGGGAGGGACAGGAGGAGGCCGATTCGCATTGGAGCTCCTTTCTGCGAGGGTCTAGCGTTTCTTCTTGTTCTTCTTTCCCTTGTCGGAACCGAAGACCTTGGCGAGGAAGCCCTCTTCCTGGGCCCCTTCGCCGTCCACGGCGCCGGGTTCGAGGAGCTGGCGCACCAGCGCCTCCTCCTGGGAGGTGAGCTTGGTGGGCACGGCCACGCGGAGGTGCAGGAACAGGTCGCCGCGGCCCGAGGCCCGCAGGCGCGGGACGCCGGCGTTGGGGACCTTCATGATCTTGTCGGCGGGCGTGCCCTTGGCGATCCGGACGGTCTCGGTGCCGTAGGGGGTCTCCACCGGATGGTTGCCGCCGAGCACCATGAGGGGCCAGGGCACCTCCAGCTTGCGGTGGAGGTCGAAGCCGTCCCGTTCGTAGGTGGGATCGTTCTCGATCTCGAAGAGGATGAAGAGGTCGCCGTGGCCGCCGCCGGCGGTGCCGGCCTCCCCCTCGCCCTGGAGGCGCAGGCGCTGGCCCTGGTCCACGCCGGCGGGGATCTTGAAGTGGACCTTGGTGCGCCGGTTGACGCGGCCCGCGCCCCGGCAGGAGGGGCAGGGGCTGGGGATGATCTGGCCCCGGCCCTCGCAGCGGGGGCAGGTCACGGCCATCTGCAGGAAGCCCTGGCGCACCGCCACCTGCCCGTTGCCGCGGCAGTTGGGGCATACCTGGGCGCTGGTTCCCGCGGCGCAGCCGGACCCCTTGCAGGTGTCGCAGGCGTCCTGCCTCGGGATCTCGATCTCCTTGTTCTCGACCCCGAAGATGGAGTCCTTGAACGAGATGCGGAGGTTGTACTGGAGGTCGGAACCCCGTTCGCCGCCTCCGGAGGAGCGCCTGCGGCCCCCGCCCCCGAAGAGGTCGGCGAAGATCCCGCCGCCGCCCCCCCCGAAGAAGGACCCCAGGAGGTCCTCGAAGCCGGCGAACTGGTTGGGGTCGAACTGGAAGTTCTGCCCCTGGCCGCCGGAGGAGGCGAAGCCGTACTGGTCGAAATGCTGGCGTTTGGCGGGATCGGAGAGGACCGAGTAGGCCTCGGCGGCCTCCTTGAACTTTTCTTCCGCTTCCTTGTTCCCGGGATTCTGGTCCGGGTGGAACTGCATGGCCAGCCTGCGGTAGGCCTTCTTGATCTCGTCGAGGGTGGCTTCCTTGCCTACGCCCAGTACTTCATAGTAGTCGCGCTTCATCCCACCAGAATATCACCTGGGGCGGTTTTCCGCTCCATCCTCCCCGTCCAGGGAGTTCATCATGGACTCGCTGGCCACGAGGACGGCGTTGGTGAGCAGCTTCTGCACTTCGAGGAGCTGCTCCTCCGAGGACTTGACGGCGGCCATGTCCTTGTTGGCCACGGCCATGCGCACGGCGTTGAGCGTGTCGCGCACCAGGGTCTGCTCCTCCAGGGCCAGGAACTTCCCGCACTCGGTGAAGCTGCGGTCGCAGGAGAAGAGGAGGCCCTCGGCGGAGGCGATGTACTTGAGCTCGTCGCGGCGCCTCGCGTCGGCCTCCTGGTTGTTCTGGGCCTCCCGGAGCATCGCCTGGATCTCCAGCTCGGACAGGCCCGAGGAGGGCCGCATGCTCATGCTCTGCTCGAGGCCCGTGAGGAGGTCCTTGGCGGAGACCTTCACGATGCCGTTGGAGTCGATCTCGAAGGCCACCTCGATCTGGGGCACGCCCTTGGGCAGGGGCGGCAGGTTGATGAGGTCGAACCGGCCCAGGCTCTTGTTGTGCTCGGCCAGCTCGCGCTCGCCCTGGAGGACGTGCACCTCGACCCGGCTCTGGTTGTCGGTGACGGTGGTGAAGGTCCGGCTGTCCCGGGTGGGGACGGTGGTGTTGCGCTGGATGATCTTCACGTAGCCGCCGCCCTGGGTCTCGATGCCCAGGGAGAGGGGCGTCACGTCCAGCAGCACCAGGTCCGTCACCTCGCCGGTGAGGACGGCGCCCTGGATCGAGGCGCCCGCGGCCACCACCTCGTCGGGGTTGATGTCGCGGTTGGGCTCGCGGCCGAAGAAGTCCTTCACGACCTGCTGCACCAGGGGCATGCGGGTCTGGCCGCCCACGAGGATCACCTCGTCCACGTCCAGGGCCGTCTTGCGGGCCTGCTTCAGGGCGTCCTGCACGGGGCCCATGGTGCGGGCCACGAGGTCGGCCACCATGTTCTCCAGGTCCTCCCGGGTGAGGGTGGACTCCAGGTGCTGCGGGCCGGTGGGGCCCTGGGCGATGAAGGGCAGGCGCACCTCCACCCGGTCCAGGGTGGAGAGCTCGCACTTGGCCTTCTCGGAGGCCTCCTTGAGCCGCTGGAGGGCCATGCGGTCCTTGGTGAGGTCGATGCCGGTCGAGTTGCGGAAGTGCTCCACCAGCCACATGAGGATGGCCTGGTCGAAGTCCTCGCCCCCCAGGAACGTGTCGCCGCTGGTGGCCAGCACCTCGAACACGCCGTCGTTCATCTCCATGATCGTGAAATCGAAGGTGCCGCCGCCGAAGTCGTAGATGGCCAGGGTCTGCTTGAGGCCCTTCTTGTCCAGGCCGTAGGCCAGGGCCGCGGCGGTGGGCTCGTTGATGATGCGCTGGACGTTGAGGCCGGCGATGCGCCCGGCGTCCTTCGTGGCCTGGCGCTGGGCGTCGTCGAAGTAGGCCGGGACCGTGATGACGGCGTCGGAGACCTCCTCGTGGAGGAAGGCCTCGGCCGACGCCTTCAGGGCCTTGAGGATGATGGCCGAGATCTCGGGGGGGGCGTAGCCGCGGTCGCCCACGCCGAGCCAGGCGTCGCCGTTGGGGGCCTTGACCACCGGGAAGGGCAGCTTGCCCATGGCCTCCTGCACCTGGTCGGAGCCGAACTTCTGCCCGATGAGGCGCTTGACCGCGAACAGGGTGCGCTGGGGGTTGGTGACGGCCTGGCGCTTGGCGATGTGCCCCACCAGGACGTCGCCCTTGTCGGTGAATGCCACCACCGACGGCGTGGTGCGGCTCCCCTCCCGGTTGGGGATGACGCGGCGCTCGCCGCCTTCCATGACGCACGCGCAGCTGTTGGTGGTTCCCAGGTCGATTCCGATGAGCTTGCCGGCCATTGCGTTACTCCCGAGTGGGCGATGTGGGCGTTACGGTGTTCAGGAGGGATCCTGCGTGGGATCCCCTTCGGGATGGTTGTTGACGATGACCCGGGCGGGCCTGAGCAGCTGGTCGCGCAGGTAGTAGCCGCGCTCGTAGATGGCGGCCACGGACCCGTCGGGGAGACTGGCCTGGCTCGTGGTGGTGAGGGCCTCGGCATGCTGGGCGTCGAAGGGGTCGCCGACGTTCAGGGTCAGGGGCTCCACGCCGGCCTTGCGCAGGGCCTCCTGCATCTGGCGGTGGATGAGGACCACGCCGGCGTGGAAGTCCTCGAGGCTGGTGTAGGTGGCGTTGATGCAGCGCTCGAAGCTGTCCAGCACGGGCAGGAGCTCCAGGAGCACCTTGCGCTCGGCCAGCGTCACGGCCAGCTGCGTCTCGCGGCCCACGCGGTTCCGGTGGTTGGTGAAGTCGGCCATGAGGCGGTGGTGCTTGTCCTTGTGGTCGGACTCGGCCTTCTCCAGGGCCTCGAGGCGGGCCCGGGCCTTGGCCAGCTCGGCCTCCAGGTCCTCCCGGCTCATGCCCGCCGTCTCCGCGGGCGCTTCGGGCGCGGGCGGCTCGTAGTCGCCGATCTCGTCGGCGAGGGCCTGCAGATCCGCCCCTTCGCCAAACTCCTCCTGGGTCAGATCGACGGTGAGGTCATTTTCCGGGAGGAGGGGATCGGCGGGGAAGTCCGTGGTTTGGGGTTGGATTTTTTCGGTCATTGAGTACTCGATAATGAAATGTTAAGGGGACTGCGTCAAACAGATGTGGGCTTCCGTCTCTGGATTTCATCCGACCACCACGCCAGGCTCCCCGCCACCTTCCGGTAGTCCAGGCGCAGGGGGCCCACCAGGGCGAAGGTGACCTGGGCGCTCCTGTTGATGGTGACCGTGCGCAGGGCGGTGGCCAGGGGCATCTCCTGGAAGAAGGGGTTCTCCGAACCCAGGAGGAGCTGGACCTCGGACGTGGCCGCCACGGCGAAGGCGTTGAGGAGGTGGGCGAGGCGCTCGTGCTGCTCGAAGGCCTCCACCAGGTTCCGGAAGCGGGAGGGGTCCAGGAACTCCGGGCACCGGCCCATCTCGCCCAGGCCGGCGACCACCAGGGGGGAATCCATGGGCTGGGTCATGCGGGAGGCCAGTTCCGACAGCCGCCGGCTGAGTTCCCGGGCGTCGGAGGCCTGGCCCTCCAGGTCGGTGATGAGCCGGTCCCGCATCTCGGGAAGGGAGCACCCCCCGAAGTGGGCTGTTGCGAAGTTCCCCAGTTCCACCAGTTTGGTCGCGGGGAAGCCCCAGCGGTTCTCCATGATCTGGTGTTCGACCTCGCCGCCGGTGCCCACCCACACCGTGACGATGCGGGCCGGGGGCTTCCCGGGGCCCAGGGGGACGAATTCGAGCCGCACCAGGCGGCTCCGGGTGAGGTGCATGGGCAGGGCGACGCAGATGCCCTTCATGGCCTCGCTCAGCACCCGGCTGGCGTTGCGCAGCCACTGGGCGTCCCCGGCCTGCCCCTCCACGCCTCCGATGGCCTCGGTGAGCCGGGCCCCCAGGATGGGGTCGGGGCGGATGGGCTGGACGAAGTGGTCCACGTAGTAGCGGTAGGCCTTTTCCGTGGGCACGCGGCCCGCGGAGGTGTGGGGCTGGTCCAGGAGGGCCTCGTCCTCCAGGTCCGCCAGGACGTTGCGGATGGTGGCCGAGGAGAAGGAACCCGGGATGCGCTTGGACAAGAGGCGCGATCCCACCGGCTCCCCCTCGACCAGATAGGTCTCGATGAGCGCCTTCAGGACGGATTCGCTGCGAGGAGAAAGGTTGAGCGCCAAGGTGGGAATTTCCGGGTCGCAGACGGTGCCCGTCGTGCGTGTCCCAACTATACTTCATTTTTCGGTCTTTCCTGGAGGTCCCCCATGACGTTTAGATCATCCCTCTTGCTTACCGGGATCCTTGGTTCCTTCATCATCTGCGGGCAGCTTTCGTGCGACCGCAAGCCCACCGAGGCCGAGAT
Organism: Geothrix sp. 21YS21S-2; assembly: GCF_030846775.1. Lineage (NCBI taxonomy): Bacteria > Pseudomonadati > Acidobacteriota > Holophagae > Holophagales > Holophagaceae > Geothrix > Geothrix sp. 21YS21S-2. The sequence goes on along the minus strand of NZ_CP132910.1, from coordinate 2,111,690 downwards.
CCAGGCCCAGGCCGCCGCCAAGGCCGCCGATGAACGGGTGGCCCAGCTCGAAAAGGAGATGGCCGACATCAAGGCGGGCAAGCACGCTTCGGCCGGCGACGCCGACACGGTCCAGCACATGTCCAAGGCCCAGATCAAGGCCCTGGACCGCCGCCTGGCCGATGCCAAGAAGAACGCCACGCTGGCCCACCAGGACGTCCAGACCCTGGCGGCCGCCCCCAAGGCCGAAGCCGTCAAGGCCGTCATCGTGGACGTGCCCGCCGGGACCCAGGTGGCCGTGGCCCTCGGCCGGGAGCTGAGCACCGAGAAGGACCAGGCGGGGGACGCCTGGGAAGGCACCCTGGTCGAGGACGTGACGGTGGGGGGCCGGGTGGCCTGGCCCAAGGGGACCCCCGTCAAGGGGGTCGTGGCGCAGAGCACACCGGCCGGCCGGCTGCAGAGCGGGCAGGGCGGGCTGGGCATCCAGCTCTCCACCGTGGGCCGCAATGACGTTGAGGCCGGCACCTACCTGGTGGTGGGCGACAAGCGCGGCGAGCGCAACGCCAAGTTCATCGGCGGCACCGCCGCCCTGGGCGCCCTGGTGGGCATCCTCTCCAGCGGCAAGCACCAGGGCGACCACGCCCTGGGCGGCGCGGCCATCGGAGCCGCCGCCGGCACCGCCGTGGCCGCGGGCACGGCCGACACGATCATCCGGATCCCCGCCTCGAAAGCGGTGACCTTCACCCTGAGCCAGCCGGAACGGGTCATCCTGAAATAGACTGGAGGCATGTACAAGCTTCTGGCCTCCATCTGCGACGTCTGCCGCCGCCTCCACGCGCGCAACCTCCTGGCCGCCGCCGACGGCAACGTCAGCGTGCTCCTGGACGACGGGCGGATCGCCATCACCCCCTCGGGCGTGGCCAAGGCCCGCATGGCGCCCGGGGACCTGGCCTACCTGGCCAGGGACGGCCGGATCGTCTCGGGCCGGCCCAGCACGGAGCGCCTCATGCACCTGGCGGTGTACAAGGCCTGCCCCGAGGCCCGGGCCGTGGTGCACGCCCATCCCCCCACCGCCATCGCCTTCAGCCTGGCGCATCCGGAGTGGTCCAGCCTGCCTTCGGACGCCCTGCCCGAGGTGATCCTGGCCGCCGGGACCATCCCCTTCGTGCCCTACGCCCGTCCGGGAACGGCCGCCATGGGGGAGGTCCTGGCCCCCTTCCTGCCGGACCACCGCCTCCTGGTGCTGGCCCGCCACGGCGCCCTGGCCTGGGGAGAGACGCTGGAAGAGGCGTACAACGGCATCGAGCGCCTGGAGCACGCCTGCCAGATCCTCAAGACCGCCATCGATCTGGGCGGCGCGCAACCCCTGCCGGAGGCCGAGGTGGAAGCCCTCCGCCAGGCCCGCCGGAAATCCGGAAGGAAACTCCTGTGAAGCAAGCCGACTCCCTCGCCCTCCGCCACGACGGCCGCAGGCTGTGGATCCTCGACCAGACCCTCCTCCCCCACCGGGAGGAATGGCTGGAGGTGGGCGATCCGGACGCCATGGTCCTGCACATCCGGCGCCTGGCGGTGCGCGGCGCGCCGCTCATCGGCGTGGCCGCGGCGCTCTCCCTGGCGACCTTCGCCCAGGACGGCGCCGGTCCCGACCGGCTGCGCCTGGCCGCGGCGCACCTGCGCCGGGCGCGCCCGACGGCCGTGAACCTCATGTGGGCCATGGACCGCCTGGGAGCCGTCCTGGAGGGGGGCCGCTGCAAGGACGACGTGGTGGTGGCCGAGCTGATCGCCGAGGCCGAGGCCATCTTCGTGGAGGACGTGGCGCTGTGCGAGGCCATGGCGCGCCAGGGCCTGCCGCTGTTCGGCGCGGGGGAGGCCGTGCTCACCCACTGCAACTCCGGGGGCCTTGCCACCGCCGGCATCGGCACCGCCCTGGGGGTGATCCGCCGGGCCTGGGAGGCCGGGAAGGTCAGCCACGTGTTCGTGGACGAGACCCGGCCCCTCCTTCAGGGGGCCCGCCTCACGGCCTGGGAACTGGCCCGCCTGGGCATCCCCCACACCCTCCTCACCGACAGCATGGCGGCCATCCTCCTGCGGGACGGCCGCGTGCAGCGGGTGCTCCTGGGCGCCGACCGCGTGGCGGCCAACGGCGACTTCGCGAACAAGGTGGGCACCTACGGCCTGGCCGTGCAGTGCCGCCACCACGGCGTCCCCTTCCACCCCGTGGCCCCCTGGTCCACCGTGGATCTGGCCTGCCCCGACGGCGCGGCCATCCCCATCGAGCAGCGCGACGCCGCCGAGGTGCGCGGCGCCTGGGCCGCGTCCACGACCCCGGCCTTCAATCCCTCCTTCGACGTGACCCCGGCCGACCTTGTAACCAGCCTGGTGACCGACCGGGCCGTACTCCCAGCCGCCGAACTCGCAGCTGGCCGGTTAGCAACCCTTTGATTCCTTAGCTTTTATCCCCGTCCCCGGCCATCCCCGGCGAAAGATCCTCCGGGGCTCGGCGCCAACCCTCCCAAGGACAGGCACCCGGTTTCATTAAGCCTTTAATAGCCGGGGATGGACGGGGAGTGCGCCAGGCCAAGCCTGGGCGAGGAGGATGGATGACCTAAGACAGACTGAAACCTCGCAATGGAGCCCAGCGGGGAGGCAGCAAGCCCCGCCCGGCAAAGCTGGCCAGCAGCCGGAACCGAGTCTTGCGTGGGGAAGGGCGACCGACCTCGTGAAGCGTAGACAGGGAGTGCATGGGCCGTGTGATGGAGCCCCGAAAGCATCCAACCGTGGGAGTCGACGCCGTTCTCCGATCGGAAGACAGCACCCGAAGGTCGCAAGGGCCTGACCGTAGGGTCCCACCGGGGTCATAGAGCAGGGCACGTGCACAGGGGTTCCCCAGGAACCTGGGAGATCCAGCCATCTCCGCCAACAACCCAGTGGTGAGGGAAGCCACGTAAAACGAACCCAGGCTCGCCGGGGGGTGCCGCCCCCGGCGGGAGCGAACAGCCGGCACAGGGCGGTACCGCAAACTGAAGGAAACGAAGGAGCGCGGGAGGGGTGGCCGGAAGTCGGAGCAGCTCATAGTAGCGATGATCGCGGGGAACCGGGCCGCCGGGACCCGCTGGAGCCAAGGAGCTGCCGGATCACGGAACCGTTGAAGGGAAAGATAATGGGTGCAATGACATCCAACAGCGTCTCCACGAAACAACAACGGATCGCAGAACTGGCCAGGATCCACCCGGAGGTGGCTTTCACCTCCTTGGCCTACCACATGGACCTGGACTGGATGAAGGAAGCCTTCGGGCGCACCCGCAAGGATGGGGCGACCGGGGTGGACGGCGTGACGGGCAAGGAATACGGGGAAAACCTGGAGTCCAACCTCCAGAGCCTCCTGAACCGGGCTAAGAACGGCGACACCTACAAGGCCCCTCCAGTCCGGAGAACCTACATCCCGAAAGGGGATGGCAGCCAACGCCCCCTGGGCATTCCCGCCTTCGAAGACAAGGTCCTGCAAAGGGCCGTGGTGATGGTGATGGAACCGCTCTATGAGCAGGACTTCCTGGACTGCTCCTACGGGTTCAGGCCCGGGCGCTCCGCGCACATGGCGCTGGAGGCGATTTGGCAGGGGTTGATGGACATGGGGGGAGGCTGGGTGCTTGACGTGGATATCCGTAAGTATTTCGATACTTTGGACCACGGGAAGCTGCGGGAAATCCTTGACCTGCGGATGAAGGACGGCGTTCTGAGGCGCCTGATCGGCAAATGGCTCAACGCGGGCGTGCTGGAGAAAGGATGCATCACGCACCCGGAAACCGGCTCGCCCCAGGGCGGGGTGGTCAGTCCGATGCTCGCCAACATCTACCTCCACGAGGTGCTGGACGTGTGGTTTGAAAGGGAGGTCAAGCCCCGACTCCGGGGTCGGGCCTTCCTGGTGCGCTACGCGGACGACTTCGTGATGGGCTTTGCCCAGGAGGAGGATGCCAAGCGGGTTATGGAAGTCCTGCCCAAGCGGTTCGAGCGGTATGGCCTGACGATCCACCCGGATAAGACCCGGCTGGTGGAGTTCTGGAAGCCGAGGGAGCCCAGGGACCCCAATGGGGGACCAGGCCACTTCGACTTCCTGGGATTCACCCACTACTGGGCCACGGCCAAGAACGGCCGGTGGGTGGTGAAGCGGAAGACCGCGAAGAGCCGGATGAGTCGGGCGCTCACGAAGATCGGGGAGTGGATGGCCAAACACCGCCACCTCCCGGTGCGCGAGCAATGGCGGACGATCAACCAGAAACTGGTCGGTCACTTCAGGTATTACGGGATCACGGGGAACTCCAGGGCCCTGGCGCACTTCCGCTATGAAGTTGGGCGAAGGTGGCGTGGATGGCTCAACCGGAGGTCCCAGCGGGCCCGCATGACCTGGGATCGCATGAACAAGCTTCTGGCTCGGTTCCCACTGGCCCCAGCCATCAGTTACGCATCGAAACTACGTCCTCAGCGACCGTGACGAGGAGCCGGATGCGGTAGTCCCGCACGTCCGGATCTGAGGGGGGCCGGGAGCGCAAGCTCCCCGGCCTACCCGACTAAAAGATGATAAAAAAGGATTTATCTCTGCCTATTTGACTGCCCGGTTCATCTTCAGCCAGTCCAGGGGACCCGTGGCCTCGATGCCGCCCTCTTCCCGGATCAGGCACCAGCAGTCCTCGTCCCGGATCTCGGGCGCGTGCACCGATCCCCGGGCGTGATGCACCCAGTCGCCCGCGGTGAGGGCCAGGCCCTTGTCGTTCATCCTGCCGGCGAGGACGAGGATGCTCTCCGAGCCCAGGTGGCGGTGGGCCTTGGCCCGGACGCCGGTGGGGGAGAAGGCCAGGATCAGCCGGAGCCCGCGCTGGGGGTCCTTCAGGAGCTCCACGCGCCGCCGGCCCTGGGCGCCGTCCACCCAGTGCCACTGGTCCTCGGGGGGCAGGCGGTCCAGGATGCCCTGGGGCAGGTGGTAGGGACCGGGCTGGGGCCCCCGGGCGCTGGCCACGGTCTGGTGGGCCTGGGCGAGGATGGCCAGCGGCAGGTCGGGCCCGGCCTCCAGCAGGTCCCGGGCCTCGGCCGGCACGGGCGTGGCGGGCCAGGCCCGGGGCCCGGTGCGGCCCAGGGCGGCCAGGGCGCCGTCGAGGGCGGCCTCGGCGGCCTCGGGCGCCGCGGGTTCCAGGTCGTCCATGAGGACGGGCAGGGCGCGCATGGTGGCCAGGATGGCCCGGCAGGAGGGACAGAAGAGAAGGTGGAGCCGGACCAGGAAGGCCTGCCACAGGGAGAGCGACCCGTCCTCGAAGTCCGAGAGCAGGGTGCTGGTAGCTTCGCACGTCAGGAACAAGCTCATCCCCGCCTCCCCGTCATGAACGCATCCAGGAATCCCCTCAGGCCCAGGCGGGCCCGGTGCAGGCGCTGTCGAACCAAGCCCCTGCTGATGCCGAGCTTGGCGGCCACTTCGTCCGTGTTCATACCTTCCAGATCCCTCAGAATGAAGACAGCGCGCTGGTCGTCGGAAAGCTGGTTGAGTCCTTCGCGGATCTTGGCCCGCAGCTGGTCCCGCTCCACGGACACCAGGGCGATCGCGTCCTGGCTCCAGTCCCGCATCCTGTCCGTATTCATGAGATGCCCGTCGGGCGAGAAACGTGGCAAAAAATCTTCGATGGCGTCTTCGCGGCGGCGGATCCGTGATCTGCGTAACATTAAGGCTTCATTTATGCAGATGCGGTAGGCCCAGGTGGAGAACTTGCTCTTCCCCTGGAACCGTCCCAGCTCCGTGTGGATGCTGATCAGGGCTTCCTGCAGCGCGTCCTGGGTGTCCAGGGTGTCCTGGAGGATCCGGTGGATGCCGGCGTAGAACAGGCCGAGGTAGGGGCGCACCAGGACGCTGAAGGCTTCCCCGTCGCCCTCCTGGGCATCGGTGATGAGCTGGCTTTCAAGCGGAGGATTCATCCAGATAACCTAGCGCGGGGAGAGGGGAATGCGAACGGTGAAGGTGGCGCCCAGGCCCGGACCGGGACTGGACGCCTTGATCTGGCCCTGGTGGAGGGTGACGATCTCCCAGCAGAGAAAGAGCCCCAGGCCGGTTCCGGGCACCTGGCGGGTCATCTCGTCGCCCACCCGGTAGAACCGCTGGAAGACCCGCGGGAGTTCCCGGGGGCTGATCCCGTTCCCGCTGTCTGTGACGGTGATGATGGCGTATTCGCCGTCGGAGTCCAGGGTGATGAGGGTGGACCGGGGCTCCGGGGCGTATTTGAAGGCATTGGACAGGAGGTTGTCGATGACCTGCCCCATGGCCTTGCGGTCCATGTCCGCATGGATTCCGATGCCCAGCTGGAGGTCCAGGCCGAGCGATCCCGCCCCCAGCCGGTGGTCCATGGACTCGGCCACCTCGCGCAGCCAGGGGGCCAGCTCGGTGGACTCGAACTTCAGGTCGAGGCTGCCCGCGTCCGCCCGGGCCACCTCCAGCAGGTTGCCGACCAGTTCCGTGAGGCGCACCAGGTCGCCGTCCATGAGCTTCTGGATCCGCGCCCGCCGCTCGGGTCCCAGCTCCCGTGTGTAGAGGGTCTCGATCCACACCCTCAGGCTGGCGATGGGCGTCTTGAGCTCGTGGGTGACCGAGGCGATGAAGTTGCGCTGGCGGAGCATGAGCTCCATCTCGGAATTGAGCTTGCGGTAGATGTAGCTGAGGCCCAGGAGCACGGCCAGGACCATGATGGCCGCCTCCCCGCCGGCCCTCCACAGGGCCAGGGTCCGCTCCCGCTCCATGGCCGTCAGGATCTCGACCCGCAGGGTGAGGTAGGCGGACTGGTCCAGGAGCATGGGATCGTCCGGCTCCACCGGGCCCGGGACCACCGCCACGTAGGGGAAGCGGCCCTCGATGGCGGCTTTGCGAACGGGCAGGGGAGGGAACTGGGGGAGCTTGGCCTCCACCGACCCCGGCTTGGCCGTGCCCGGGTCCCCCTGGAACACGATGCGCAGGATCTCGGCGCTGTCCATCTGCCAGGCCTCGGCCCGGCCCGCCCTCATGGTGGCGATCCGGGCGTTCTGCAGGTTCCTGGATTCCCGGATCTGGAGGCTGATCCACCAGGCCATCTGACTGAGCAGAATGAAGGCCACGCTCCAGAAGATGAGGCGTTCGGTGGCGGGGGGTTTGAGGTGGGCCGCTTTCATCCAAGGCTTATCATGTTGAAAAAACAGTCTGAGGCTACCTCCGGGAAATCCACAAGAGATCTTGCAAAGCGCCCCTGGACGGGCATGCTTAAAACGAATGACGTCCATCCCTCCCAACCCGTTCAAGCCGGGATCCTCCCCCAACCGCCCGGCCCCCGCCGGGCCGGTCCCCGCCGGCCTGAACCCGGGCCAGAACAACGAACTGCTGGTGGAGCTGCTCCACGGCCAGCGTCTCGTGTCCTCCCTCACCCAGGAGGTCGCCGAGCTCAAGACCCGGCTCGCGCGCAGGTCGCACCAGATGGGCGTGCTCCAGCACGTGGCCGAGATCCTCGCCGCCACGCCCAAGGCCGCCCAGGTGGCCAGCGTCGTGCAGGACGTCTTCGTCCAGGAGTTCGGGGCCCGCACCTGCATCGTGTGGATCATGGAGGACACCGGGGCCTGCTACGAGCCCCGCAGCGCCTACGGCCTGCCCCGCGCCGTGGGGGCGCGCCTGCGGCTTCCCGCCCCCAATCCCTTCCCCGGCGCGCCCATGGTGCTGTTCCAGGACCAGTGGCTGGACCCGTCCGTGCACAAGGGCTACCTCGACCCCCTCAAGCCCTCCGAGGACACGGCCCTCTACTACGTCCCCTTCGAGAACCAGCTTCTCCTCATGGGCTTCGCCATCATCGGGCTGGACGCGGGCCGGATCCTGGAGGAGGACCAGAACTCCCTCACCATCCTCCAGCGGCAGGTGGCCGCCAGCATCTACAACGCGTGGCTCTTCCGGGACCTGGGGGACCAGCGCGACACCCTGAGGCGCCAGGCCGGTGAGCTGGAGAAGGCCAACGCCGCCCTGCGGGAGGCGGACCGCTTCCGCAGCGAGTTCCTGGCCCTCACGAGCCACGAGCTGCGCACGCCGCTGACGGGCATCATGGGCTTCACCCGCCTGGTCATGGACGGCCTCTACGACGACGAGGAGGAGATGAACCGGATGCTGGCCGACAGCTACAACTCCGGCAAGCACCTCCTGGACCTCCTGAACGACATCCTGGACCTGGCCAAGATCGAGAGCGGCCGGATGCAGATCCGCATCGAGTCCTGCGCCCTCGCGGGGCTGCTGGACGAGGTCAGGACCATCGTCCAGGCCTACCCGCGCAAGCCGGAGGTGGACCTGGTCTGGCCCGAGGACGTGGACCGGATGCCCGAGATCATGGCGGACTCGGGGCGCCTGAAGCAGGTGCTCATCAACCTCCTTTCCAACGCCCTGAAGTTCACCAAGGAGGGCGCCGTGACCGTGTCGGTGGAGCGGGGCTTCGGCGAAATCGCCGTGCTCGTGACCGACACCGGCATCGGGGTGTCCAAGGAGGCCCAGACCCGCCTGTTCCAGAAATTCGTCCAGGCCGACGGCGGCCACTCCAGGGAGTACGGCGGCACGGGCCTGGGGCTGGTCATCTGCAAGCACCTCATGGAAATGATGAACGGCACCATCGCCCTGGCGAGCGAGGGAGAGGGCAAGGGGACGGCCATGACGCTCACCCTGCCCATCGCCTGAACCGGCCTCTGGAATCCCTCCTTGTATGGAGATTCGAGGCCTCGTAAACTGATGCATCTTCGGAGCCCGGCATGAACCGCAGCGCCCTTGGCATCGCCCTTACCCTAGCCGCCCTCACCGGCCTCCGCGCGGACGAGGGGATGTGGACCTTTGACAACCTGCCCCTGGCCCAGATGAAGGCGAAGTACGGTTTCACCCCGGACGCGGCCTGGCTCGACCACGTGCGCCTGGCCACGGTGCGCTTCCCCGGCGGCACCGGCAGCTTCATCAGCCGGGACGGCCTGGTGCTCACCAACCACCACGTGGGCCACGGCTGGATCGAGCGCGTCTCCGACGCCGCCCACGACTACGTCAAGAACGGCTTCGTGGCCGCGGACCGCAAGGACGAGATCAAGGTCCCCGGCCTGGAGCTGGCCACGCTCATGGCCATGGAGAACGTCTCCGCCGCCGTCGCCCAGGCCGCCGGAAGCCCCCGGGAGGCCCTGGCCCGCCTCGCGAAGGAGGCCGAGGCCCGCACCGGCCTGCGCTGCGAGCCCGTGTCCCTCTACCAGGGCGGCGAGTCCTGGATCTATTCCTACAAGGTGCACAAGGACGTGCGCCTGGTCATGGCCCCCGAGTACGGCATCGCCGCCTTCGGCATGGACTGGGACAACTTCTCCTTCCCCCGCCACGACCTGGACTTCAGCCTCTTCCGCGTCTACGAGGACGGAAAGCCCTACGTGCCGCCCCACCACCTGGCCTTCGCGGCCTCGGGACCGAAGTACGGCGACCTGACCCTGGTGGTGGGCCACCCCGGCCGCACCTCCCGCCTGGAGACCCTGGCCCAGATGGAGGCCTACCGGGACGCCCTGAACCCCGCCCGCATCCGCGCCCTGGACCGCACCCGCAAGGCGCTCCACGCCTTCGCGGCCAAGGGCCCCGAGAACGCGCGCATCGTCTCTGGCACCCTCATGGGCCTGGAGAACTCCTACAAGGTCTTCGTCAACGAGACCGTGGGCCTGAAGGACAAGGACGCCATGGCCGCCGTGGCCAGGGCCGAGAAGGAGCTTCGGGAGGCCGTGGCGAAGGATCCGGCCCTGCAGGCCTCCACGGGCCCGGCCTGGGACCTGGTGGCCCAGGCCATGGCCCGGCGCAGCGCCATGGCCCGGGAGGAGGTCGTGGCCGGCGGCAGGTTGCCGGGCTACGTCCACAGCCTGCTCCGCCTGGAGGAGGAGGCGGCCCTGCCCGCATCCCGGAGGGGCGCGGGGTACCGCACCGACAAGGAGCTCGCGGACCGCAGGGCCTCCCTGCGCAGGCACAGGATCGAGAACCCGGACCTGGAGCGGGAGTACTTCCTCGTGGGCGCCAAGGGCGCCCTGGAGGAGCTGGGTCCCGACCATCCCTTCGTGAAGGCGCTCCTGGACGGCCGCACTCCCGAGGCCGCGGCCCAGGCCCTTTCCGCCTCCGCCCTGCTGCGTGACCCCGCCGCCCGCGCCAAGGCCGCCGAGGCCGGCGTGAAGGACTCCACCGACCCCCTGGTGGTCCTGGGACGCCGGCTCCATCCCTTCCTCCAGTCCCTCCGCCAGATGCAGGAGGAGACGGGGGCCGTCATCGCCGAACAGGGCGCCCGGATCGCCCGGGCCCGCTTCCAGGTGCGCGGCCGGTCCGTCTATCCCGACGCCACCTTCACCCTGCGCCTCTCCTATGGCGCGGTGGAGACCTATCCCGCCAACGGCACCCTCGTTCAGCCCTTCACCACCTTCGGCGGCCTCTACGACCGCGCCGACGCCTGGGGTCCCGAGGCCGAGAACCATTCCTGGGAGCTGCCGGCGCGCTGGAAGGAGGCCCGGGGCCGGCTGGACATGTCCACCCACTTCGATTTCATCAGCACCAACGACATCATCGGCGGCAACTCCGGCTCTCCCGTGGTGGACCGCCTGGGCGAGGTGATCGGCCTGGCCTTCGACGGCAACATCGAATCCAACGCCGGCCGGTATTTCTTCGACCCGAAGGTGAACCGCTGCATCTCCGTGGATGCCTCGGCGATCCTCGCTGCCCTCGACAAGGTCTACGGCGCGCGCCATCTGGTCACCGAAATCAAGTCCAAGTAACCCTGGAGTCCCCATGAAGACGCGCTTCCTCCTCCTGCCCCTGGCGGCCATCCTGGCCTCCGCCCCCAGCCTCCGCGCCGACGAGGGGATGTGGACCTTCGACAACCTGCCGGTGCAGAAACTCAAGGCCGACTACAACTTCACCCCCGACCAGGCCTGGCTGGACCACGTGCGCCTGTCCTCCCTGCGCTTCCCCGGCGGCAGCGGCTCCTTCATCAGCCCCGACGGCCTCGTCCTCACCAACCACCACGTGGGCCGCGGCTCCGTGCAGCAGCTCTCCAGCAAGGAGCACGACTACATCCGCGACGGCTTCATCGCCGCCACCCGCGCCGACGAGCTGAAGGTCCCCGGCCTGGAGCTCTACACCCTCATGGCCATGGAAAACGTCACCGACCGCGTCAACAAGGCCGTGAAGCCCGGCACCGGCGACAAGGAGGCCCTCAAGGCCCGCAAGGACGAGCTCGGCAGGATCACCAAGGAGATCCAGGACCGCACCGGCCTCACCGCCGAGGCCGTGACCCTCTACGCCGGCGGCGAGTACTGGATGTACCAGTACAAGAAGCACACCGACATCCGCCTGGTGATGGCCCCCGAGCAGCAGATCGCCTTCTTCGGCGGCGACTCCGACAACTTCACCTACCCCCGCCACAACCTGGACTTCACCCTCTTCCGCGTCTACGAGGACGGCAAGCCCTACCACCCCGCCCACCACCTGAACTGGACGAAGACCGGCGTGAAGAACGGCGACCTCACCTTCGTCATCGGCCACCCCGGCAGCACCGAGCGCCTGGGCACCTCCGCCCAGATGGCCTTCGCCGGCGAGTTCTCCCTGCCCAACCGCATCAAGACCTACGAACGGCAGCGCCAGGCCCTCCTGGACTACGCCAGGCTTTCCCCCGAGAACCGGCGCCAGGTGTCCTCCACCATCTTCGGCATCGAGAACGGCCTCAAGGCCATGACCGGCTACCTCTCCGGCCTGAAGAACCAGGAGGCCATGGCCCGCATCGCCAAGGCCGAGGAGGTCCTCAAGGCCAAGGTGGCCGCCGACCCCGCCTCCGACGCCGCCGGGAGCTGGGCCGCCATCGAGAAGGCCCTGCAGGTCCAGAAGGCCCTGTTCCAGGAGAGCCAGGCCCTCAATTCCCGCTCCGGCGCCGCCTACGAGAGCAGCCTCCTGGGCCACGCCCTCACCCTGGTGCGCCTGGCCGACGAGTCCGCCAAGCCTTCCGACCAGCGCCTCGAGGAATACCGCGACACCCGCCTGGAGGGCGTCAGGAAGCGCCTGCAGGTGAACCGCCCCTACTACCCCGCCCTCGAGACCGCCATGTTCACCTTCGGCCTCACGGAATCCGCCGGCACCCCGCTGGTGGCGTCCATCCTCGCCGGGCGCACCCCCGCCGAGTTCGCCAAGGCCGCCGTCGAAGGCTCGAAGCTGGGCGACCCCGCCGTGCGCAAGACCCTCATGGAAGGCGGGAAGAAGGCCATCGACGCCAGCCAGGACCCCATGATCGTCCTGGCCCGGAAGATCGACGGCCCCAACCGCGAGTTCCGCAAGAAGATGGAGGACCAGGTCACCTCCGTCCTGGCCGAGCACGGCGGCCGCATCGCCAAGGCCCGCTTCAAGGCCTACGGCAAGAGCGTCTACCCCGACGCCACGTTCACCCTGCGCATGACCTACGGCCCCGTGGCCTCCTACCCCGCCAACGGCACCCACATCCAGCCCTTCACCACCCTGGGCGGCCTCTACGACCGCGCCGCGGCCTGGGGCCCCGAAGCCGAGAACGGCGCCTGGTCCCTGCCCAGGCGCTGGATCGAGAACCGCTCCAAGGTGAACCCCGACACCCCCTTCGTCTTCTCCCACGCCGTGGACATCATCGGCGGCAACTCCGGCAGCCCCGTCATCGACCGCAAGGGCGACCTCATCGGCCTGATCTTCGACGGCAACATCGAGAGCCTCCCCGGCCACTTCTTCTACGACGGCAAGGTCAACCGCGGCATCGCCGTGGACGCCCGCGCCATCATCGAGGCCCTGGACAAGGTCTACGCCGACAAGCCCATCGTCAGCGAGATCCTCGGCAAGTAGCAGCCCGGTCCGGCGCGGGCCCCCGGAACAAGGTTCCCGGGGTCCTCGCCCCCGGGAACCATCCCTTGACCTTCCGCCGTTTCAAAGGCAAACTAGTCTTTCGCCGGCAGCGGCATGGGCCCATAGCTCAGCTGGTTAGAGCACCTCCCTTTTAAGGAGATTGTCGCCGGTTCGAGTCCGGCTGGGCTCACCACTCTCCTGGAAGTTCTTGAAAACCAGTAGATACACAGCAAGTCCAACCCAGGGGGCCATCGTCTAGGGGTTAGGACGTCGCCCTTTCACGGCGATAACACGGGTTCGAATCCCGTTGGCCCTACCAGCAAACACCCTTGAGAAATCAAGGGTGTTCTTGTATTAAAAAGGCATTCACTTCTTTCTATGGCGTGCCCAAGGTAAAACGGCGGTAAAAACATGCTCCGAGATGACAGCGGATCTCCGGGGACGGGCCGGGATTTTTGGCTTGGTCCTAGGTATGCTTTGCCAATCCATTAAGAGGTGAAGCGATGGGATTGCCGGATTTCCTAGAAAAGCTTGTTATCGAACATGGATCGGCAGCTGTATCCAAGGAAAGGATCGAGCTGCTCAAAGAACGAATGACCGCCCAGGACAAGAGGGTGGAGGACCTCCAGGTTGAACTTGAGCGGTTCCGGTTGATCGCCCGAGATTTCGAACTTGAAAACTATCGGTTGAAAGATCAGATCGAAGAACTCGAAGGCAAACTCCAAAGGAGTAAGCCTGAGCGGCTTGAAAGTGAACTAGAGGACCTTCTACTGTTGGTGGCCGAAGGCACTATCACCTGGGAGGATGGGTACCTTGGGCAGGTGCCTGGGAACCACCAAGTGGCTAGATATCGCTTGGACGAATTGACCGACCTTCACCTCGTATCGAGAACCTGTTTCACGGATGGTCGGGTCGATTGGGATTTGAATCATGAAGGACGTAAATATCTTATTGTGAATAAGTTGATCTGTTGATTTATTCTGGTCACACCTAATCATTACTGAAAGGGCCCGCCTAGGGTTCCGGAGATTTCGAACCCTGGGATTGGAGGCGAAGGGGAGCGGCCCAAATGAAGACTTTCGTCCGGTGGTGCCTAAGGAGTAGGCGCGCGAAACGATGAAGGGGTCGAAATGAACTCGAGTCTTGCATGGCTTCAAGCAGGCGGGGAGCGGCGAATCGGGGGCGGAGGTGGGATGCGTTCATGTCGGCAGATTGTAATGCCATTGTTCGGCAGATTGTAACTAAACCGGTCGGCCAATCGATGATTTTGCCCTCGGCCAATTGTAAATTTGAACATAGAACCCCGCCTTCACCCACGCTTTCACGGCGATTACACAGGTTCGAATCCCGTTGGCCCTGCCAGTAAGCACCCTTGAGAAATCAAGGGTGTTCTTGCCTTTAAGCGGCGCTACTCGTTCTCTGGATGAGACTTGCTCCACAAAATGCTCCAAAATGGGTAAGGCTTCGCTCCGACAGGATCTGGTGTGGGAGGAATATTGCGAGGCCCCATCGACTGATCTCGCATTGAGCCGTCAGGCGCTCACTCCACATCTACAGCAGGGTAGGCTTCGAGGTATTCCTCACCATTGCAGCCGTAGTAGGCGACCGTACGCGCTGCAAAGTCAACATCGTAGCGGACAACCCCCGCCCGCCAGGAGGCCTCCAGGAATTCGGGGAAGGTGCTCAGCCCCTCCTGATCGGTGCGCAACGTGGTGATGAGGGCCTCCTGGTCGAAGGGGAGGATGTCTGCGGGACCTTGCAGCAGGGGTGTTCCCTGAATCACCACCGGACCATCCTTGGTGAGGAAGGTGCTTTGGCAGGCGGGCAGAAACCACAGATTCCGGACAACGCCGGCCCGGCGAAGGGTCTCAGCCAAGTAGGGGAAGCCTCCGACCCTGGGCCTGCCGGCGGCCGCCCGCTGCAGGGCCGCCTGCAGGTTTTCGATTGCCTTGCTCATGGCATTCCTCCGTTCAAAGGTCTTGTGGGGGCAGGGCGGTTGTTCCACGGGCACGCCGCGAAGCTGATGGAAATCCGTCAGCTTTTTCAGAAGGCTGCTTAGGGTGGCCCTTTCGTCCGGATCCAGACACCCTCTCAGTGTGATCCGATGCCGTGTTTGCGACGAGGTGCGGGGAAACTCCCTCCAGTTGTTTCCCAATCCCTATCGTCGGGATGAACCCCTGGCGATTTTTCCGGTCGATTTTCATTCCTGACCCAACCTTCTCAAAGGGGGGGGGGTGGGTCCTTGAAGGCCGTTCAGAAATGATTCCAAGATGTTCGTGATGGATTCATTCCGCTCCGTGGTAGGCATTCCCCCGCTCCCTTCAAGTAGCTGCGTTACGAGGTTTTCAGCCATGCCTTTGACCAAAATGGATGCAACTTCCTGGGCCATGACGGCTCCCACCGCCATTCTTGCTTCGGCACCCAGGACCTGCGCGGCCGCGAGTTGAAGGTCCCCGCCTTTGGCTTCCACAATCCCCAGGTGGTCGTCGTAAAGAACTTCCAGTCCGAAAATATCCTCAGCGCGGAGGAGCAGCTCAACCAAATCGAGCGCATCCCGGCCCCGGGTGGCCATTCCTCTGTCCTTCCAGGCCAAGGTCTTCATGACCGTCATGCACGCAGGGTTCGGCAGGAGAATTTCCAGGCCCGGTTTGATTTCAATCTGGATGCCATGGATGAGAGCCACTCCGAAGCCCCGCACGTCCATGACGAATTCTCCGTCAGGGGGCCAAGAGAGGGACCCCTTTGGGGCCTCGACGCCCCGAATGGGACCAGGTCCACGGGCATCCGAATGCCCATTCGTTCGGCGACGGAGTAGATCCGGTGCGGGATTTTCAGGTCGGGCTGAAAATCATTCGCCGCAAACAAGGTTGTCTTCAGGGTTTCGAACGTCGCCCAGTTCGCCACCTGCATGCCGAAATCCACATCGCGAGTCGCCCGTCCCGGAGCGAGCCCATAGGCATGGACCAGGAGAATCTCCCGGGCCATGGCTCCTGTCAGGAGATAGGGAATTCCGACGATTCGGCATGCCTGATCCAAACCTTCCAGGATTCGGGTCAGGGGCTGGTCAAGAGCCCGTTCCTGGGGGATTGAGATATGTTTCATGGATGATCCTGGCAATGTCGAGGTTCCGCGGCTCTCCGCTGGCAATGAGATCGGTATAGACCAGCAGTGGAGGGGCCACCCCTGGCGGGATAGCTTTGGGATTCGGGAAATCCCAGAAGCGTTCCAGGAGTTCGATCGTTCCCCTTGGGTCCGGGCGCAGGCGAAGGGCAGCGGCGATCTTTCCGAACGGTTGCCGGGTGTAGATCCGGGCTCCCATCGGCTGGAGATTGGCGGTCAGAAGATCCCCTCCCGCTTCACCGCTCACGAAAGCGTCGATGCTTGCGAAGTCCACCGATCTCCAATCCTGGGGGATGGCCATCCGGAATTTCATGGGCCCAAGGCGAGGCCGGAGTTTCTGGGGATAATTCGCCACCCAGGCCTCCAGCAAGCGCTGGAAGTGGATGATCACCCTCCCCCCTGGCAAATCGGCCAGCAATCCGGCTTCCAGCAGATCATTCAGGACCATGCCGACCGTGCCCCGGGCCACACCCGACGCTTTGGCCAGATCCCGGTAAGTCGCGTTGGTCAACGCGGGGGCACTCAGCAAGGTGAACAGCACCTGGAGGCCTTTGCTGTTGTAGGGCCGGAAGGAACGCGGAACGCATGCCGTCAGAAGGTCCGGTTTCGGGTGCTCGCCGACCTGCAGGATGCGCAGCCCAGGCGCGGTCAGGTATGCGTTCCCAGCTCCATCCAGGAATGGGATGCCCAGTTCAACGCATTTCCTCGCAAGGTTCTCGGTAAGGTAGGGCGTGAGCAGGAGGAAGTCTTCGGCGGGGGGGCGGCTGGCTTTGATCCGCCCTAAATCCTCCGCACGATGAATGCGCCGGACCACCAGTTGGTAGATTTTTTCCCGATCCTCCCACCTGATGGCCAACCGATCCCCGGATTCGCCAAGACCGACCGTTCCGGGGACGACCTCCCAGCCCAGCCCCAGCCCTTTGGGGAGCGCTGATTCGGCTGCCTGGAGGAGCGGTTCAGGAGGAATCGATATGAGATTGGGCATGGGAGGCCTGCAAGGGTGACGGGTTTGTCCATGATTCATGGACACGATTGATTTTTGGACAAGCCCGGTTCGCGAAACAGGATATGTCCAAAAATTGGGTTTGTCCATGATTCATGGACAAGCCTTGGGAAGATACAGTCTCGAATTGAACATTCAATTACTAAATGTCATTATCATTTAACTTGTGCGATGCCGTTGGTAGACAAGCCCTTTCACGGCGATAACACGGGTTCGAATCCCGTTGGCCATGCCCGTAAATACCTTTGATAAATCAAGTGTACTTTTGTATATAAACGCCGTGGCATATAGCCGGCAGGACCTGTTCCGGCATAGATCCGGCATGGATTCTGGACCCGCAACCCGTTCTAAAGCCCCTCGAGGATTCTCGGGCCGAAGAACCTTGGCGATGTGGATGGGTGCTTGTGGAACTCACTCAAGGAGGAGGAGCTCCAGTTCAAGGCGATCGAGCGACCTTGAAACCTCACACCCCTGCCAGGTTGTCAACCCAAGCGGTCCTGCCCGCTTGCCGGAAAGACACTCTTCAACAAGGCTCTTTCTAAAATGACCCCGGAGCCCATTTGATGACGGCCCCCGCCTCCCGCCAGCCTCGGGCAAGCGCCTCCATGGGAACTCGGCCATGGATTGCAATACCCCCGGTGAACATTGTCACGGCATAGCCCCGCCCCAAGGCCCCTCTGGCCGTGGCGTCCACGCACATCGCGCCGTCCAGGCCGGTGATGAGGACCTGATTCACCTGGTTGGCCCGGAGGAAGGCGTCGAATTCAGGATTGGAAAATGCATCCGAATTCCGTTTCGTGAAGGTTTTGGCTCCCGGGACTTGGAGGAGGCGCCGGTCCATCTCCGTTCCCGGCTCGCCAGGCGCATTGATGCCCCCCACGAGGAGCTTGAGAATGGGATTGGCGATTTCATTTTTGATGTGGACGACCAGGATCCCCTTGGCTTGGGCCGATGCCAGGAGCCCATTGGCGAAGGATACGATCCTGTCCGCGTCACGGTAGGGTTGCTTGGCCTGGGGTCCGGTGTAGTCCTCCTGAAGGTCCACCACCAACAAGGCCGTCCGCGGGGTTGCGTATTCAGGGATTTTCGGACCTTTGGAAGGACCGGTCGCCGGGGCCACACTCAAGATGAGAGCCACCCCTGCGGCAAGGGCTCCGAAGATGCTGCCGGTGGTCCATAAGACAGCCTTTTTCCAGCGTTGCATTGGGTGCTCCTTGTGGGGACAGGGCATGGCATTGGTTCGTATGCTTGAGCCAGAAATGGGTTGGGATAACTGCAAGGTGTGCCGGCCCGTAGGGTTGGTTTCATCCTTTTGCTTTCCATCCCCAAAATCTCCCCCATTGCTGATGCTGAACCGGGGGGGCACACCCGTGCGGGGGCGCCCTATTCGTTGCTGCCAAGGGCCGGAGGACAGGCCTCCTATCCTTAATTCATACTTGAAAAGTCGACATTGAAAAATATGCAGGGAAGCCTATCCTGTGTAGGTTGGGACTGTGAAACCGCCCATTGCCTATCACCCTCTCGATAAGGGGGGGGGCTATGGATAATTACCCGACGTCTGCCAATTCCCAAGGCCGTAAGGTCCTCGTCCTGGTCGTCGATGATGAGGAAATGATGCGGAGAATGGCGCTGATGGCCCTTACAGCCGTTGGGTTCGAGGTTGTGTTGGCGGAAGACGGCATTGATGCTTTGGAGGCGTTTTCTGCCCGCCATGCCGATATTGCCGTGGTGCTGATGGACGTCACCATGCCTCGCCTGGGTGGCATAGAAGCCGCAGAGAAAATGCGCGAGGTTGATCCTTCGGTCAAGATCATCCTTAGCAGCGGGTACACGGACAAGTGCCCGGAGGCCGCAAAACCCAATGCCTTTCTGCCAAAGCCCTACACGGTCGATTCGCTTTTTGAAACGATCCGGAATGTGATCGGGAGTGGGTCCGAAATGGTTACCCCTTAGGGGCGGTGGGTGGCAGGCGGACGAACCAAACCGGGCCTCCGGGGATGGGGGCTTTGCCTCGATCTTCTGCCTGCTGGAGGCGCTCAGCATCCTGGGGGCTCCCCTTGACCCTGTCTTGATCGGCAGGTGCGCGGAACCGCGTCGGGCGATTGACCTGGAGCAGGGCCCTTGGACCATCCGGCCCTCGGCCTTTGCCGACGGAGGTGTTGACAGGGCGGAATGGAGACATAAACTAAGACATGTGAAGTAGCAGTTAATGAATTTCTCTGGAGTCAGCATGCATCAGCGTTTCGATATCACCCAGGCCGCCCCGGCGGGGTATGCCGCCATGCTCGGCGTGCACAGCTACGTGCAGAAGAGCGGCCTGGACCTGGGCCTCCTGGAACTGGTCAAGGTCCGGGCCTCCCAGATCAACGGCTGCGCGTTCTGCCTGGGAATGCACGTTCCCCTGGCCCGCAAGCACGGCGTCAGCGACGACCAGTTGAACCTGCTGGTGGCCTGGCGCGAAGCCCCGGTCTTCAGTGCCCGGGAGCGGGCCGCCCTGGCCTGGACTGAAAGCCTCACGCTCCTGACGGGCGGCGACGTGCCCGACGCGGTCTACGCGGAGGCCTGCGCCCATTTCTCGACCCGGGAGATCGCGGACCTCGCGTTCGCCGTTGCCGAGATCAACGCCTGGAACCGGCTGATGATCTGTTCCCGGACGCCGCCCCAGCTGGGCGCCTGAGGTCCCGGCAATTCGCGGCGCCTTCGGCGGTCCGCCGGAGCGGGCTCAGAGCGCCGATTCGATCAGCGCCCTGATCTGGGCCGCGGACTGGGATCCGCGCTGGTCGATGCGCTTGCCGTCCTTGAAGAGCACCAGCGCCGGGATGCTCATGATGCCCAGGGAGGCGGCGGTATCGGGGTTGGCGTCGATGTCCATCTTCACGATCCTCGCCCGGCCTTCCAGGTCGGCGGCGACCTTCTCCAGCACGGGGGAGAGGGCCTTGCAGGGGCCGCACCAGGGGGCCCAGAAGTCCACCAGGGTGACGCCCTGGGCGATGGCGGCCTGGAAGCCGGCGTCCGTGAGGGAGGCGAGGTCAGACATGGGTGGTCTCCTTGGGGATTGAGGTGGAGGTCTCCGCGAGCCAGCGCTCCGCGTCGATGGCCGCCATGCAGCCCGAGCCCGCGGCGGTGATCGCCTGCCGGTAGACGCTGTCCTGCACGTCCCCGCAGGCGAACACGCCCGGAATGACGGTGCGGCTCGAGCCCTTTTCCACCAGGAGGTAGCCGTTGGCGTCCACGGGGAGCTGGCCCTGGAGGAAGGCGGTGTTGGGGCGGTGGCCGATGGCCACGAAAAGGCCGTCCACGGCCAGGGAGGACTCGCGCCCGTCGCGGATGTCACGGAGCAGGAGGCTCCCGAGCTTCTCCACCTCGTTGCCGGGGGAGGCTTCAAACCGGCGCGTGCGCAGGTCGGCGACCACCTGGTTCCAGTGGACGGTGATCTTCGGGTGGGCCAGGGCGCGGTCCTGCATGGCCTTGGAGGCCCTGAAGCCTTCCCGGCGGTGGACCAGGTGCACACGGCTGGCGAAGTTGGTGAGGTAGAGCGCCTCCTCCAGGGCGGTGTCGCCCCCGCCCACCACGGCCACGTCCTTGCCGCGGTAGAAGAAGCCGTCGCAGGTGGCGCAGGCGGAAACCCCTCCGCCCTTGCGGCCCAGGTCCTCGTCCTTGCCGATGCCCAGCCACTTGGCGGAGGCGCCCGTGGCGATGACCAGGGCGTCGCAGGTGTAGGCGCCGGATTCCGTCACCAGCCTGAAAGGGCGCTGGCCGAGCTCGACGGACAGGACGGTCTCCGAGGCGATCTCGGTGCCCAGGCGCTGGGCCTGGGCCCGCAGCTCCTCCATGAGCTCGGGGCCCTGGATGCCGTTGCGGAAGCCGGGGAAGTTCTCCACTTCGGTGGTGATGGTGAGCTGGCCTCCGGGCTGGACGCCCTCCAGCACCAGGGGCTGCAGGTTGGCGCGGGAGGCGTAGATGGCAGCGGTGTAGCCCGCGGGCCCGGTGCCGATGATGATGATCCTGCGGTGGGTCATGGGAATCCCTCTACTGTTTGAGCCAGGCGAGCATTTCGGCGGGTTTCTGGTAGCCCAGGCTGCGGCGGACTTCGCGGCCTTCGCCGTTCAGCAGGACGACGGTGGGGAAGCTCCGGATCTCGAGAGTTCTTGCCAGATCGGGGCGGTCCTTGTCGGCATCGATCTTCACGGGCACGGCATGGTCCTTGATCCAGGCGGCGATCTGCGGATCGGGCCAGGTCTTCTCGTCCAGTTCCTTGCACTGGGCGCACCACACGGCGTAGGTGTCCAGGAGCACCAGCTTCTTTTCGGCCTTGGCCCGGGCCACGGCCTTCTCATAGTCGGAGCCCCACGGGTCCGGGGCCTTCTCCGTGGAAACCGCGCCGCCGGCGGGCAGGAGCTTGACCTCCAGGCCCGTCTCCACGGCGCGCAGCCCGAGGAGGACGGCCAGCGCCACCATCGCCACGGCGAAGCCCTTGCGAAGCTGGCCCGTGAGGCCCTCGGCGGCCTCGAAGGCGCCGAAGACGGCCGCGCCGGCCAGGGCGGTGACGAACCACATGCCGTAGTTGGCCCACTCGGGCACCACCAGCCTCACGTTCCAGGCCGCGAAGCCCAGCACCACGAGGCCCATGACGTACTTGAAGCGCGTGAGCCAGTCGCCGC
Organism: Geothrix sp. 21YS21S-2; assembly: GCF_030846775.1. Lineage (NCBI taxonomy): Bacteria > Pseudomonadati > Acidobacteriota > Holophagae > Holophagales > Holophagaceae > Geothrix > Geothrix sp. 21YS21S-2. The sequence goes on along the minus strand of NZ_CP132910.1, from coordinate 2,090,050 downwards.
TGCGGGGCAGCCCGGCCGAGAACGTGCCCACCACCAGGAACAGCACGCCCATGCCCAGGGCGAAGGTGAACAGCTGGATGCCGCCGCGCACGGCGTCGCCCTGCTGGGCGATGCCCACCAGCACGGTGCCGATGATGGGCCCCACGCACGGGGCCGCCAGGGGTCCCAGCACCAGACCCATGAGGAAGGCGCCCAGGTAGCCCTTGCGGGGCCCGTTGCCCTGGAGCCGGCTCTGCAGGCCCTGGGGCAGCGCGATCTCGAAGGCCCCGAAAAGGGACAGGGAGAAGACGGCGAAGAGCACCGACACGGGGATCAGGAAGGCCGGCTTCTGGGCGAAGGCCCCGAAGGTGGCGCCGCTGCGGGCGGCCACGACGCCCAGCACCGTGTAGGTCACGGCCATGCCCAGCACGAGGACCAGGGAGAGGGAGAAGCCCTTGAGCTTGCCGCCGCCCTTGGCGCCGATGATGGCCATGGTGATGGGGATCATGGGGTAGACGCAGGGGGTGAGGCTGGCGCCCATGCCCGCCAGGAAGACCACCACCAGGGCCAGCAGGAAGCCCCGCCGGGGGGCGGGTGCCTGGGGCGCCGGCGCGGCCTCGGGAAGAGGAGCCGCGGCGGCGGCGGGCGGATCCTGGGGAGCCGCGGGGGCCGTGGCGGTGGCCGCGGCCTTCTCGGGGCCGGCGGTCTTGGCGGGCTCCGCCGCCTTTCCCGCCGGGATCTCCGAGGCCTGGACCTTGATCGTCCGGGTCGTGGGCGGGAAGCAGTTGCCGCCCGCGCCTTCCGTGCAGGCCTGGTACTGCACGTCCAGGGCCACCTCGCCCTTGAGGCCGTTGCCGGTGACGGGGATGAGGATGGTGCCGTGGTAGACGTCCTCGTTGAGTTCGTCCCGGGCGTCGGCCTTGGGCAGGGGGCCCGCCTTGATGGCGCCGGGCTTCGAGGCCAGCATGACCTCGGTGAAGGACTTCTTGATGTGGGCGCCCTTGGGGGTGGTGATGACCACCGCTCCCTTCTGGAAGGACACCTGGACTTCCGGGTCGCTGTCAAAAGCGGATGCCGAAAGGGCCAGTGCCGCGGCCAGGGCAAGGAACTTCAGGATGCGGGGAAAGGGCATGGGGGCCTCTGAGTCAGGAAAGGGGCTTGAGCGTGAGGGGGTCGCGCAGGGGCAGGCGCGTCAGGGGCAAGGGCGCGACGTCCTTCAGGGCGCCGGGGTGGTCCTTCCCGTCGCCGGCTTCGGCCTCGCCGGCCTTGCCCACCACGAGGATCACCAGCTGGGCGGGGTCCAGGTACTTCCTCGCGGCGCGCTGCACGTCCTCGGCGGTGACGGCCTGGATCTTCTCCCGGTAGCCGGCCCACCCGTTTTCGGGCCAGCCCGTGAGCTGCTCCTGCGCGAACAGGTTCACGACGTTGGCCTTCTTGCCCCACTGGGAGGGGAAGGCCTGCACGATGCTGTCCTTGATGACGGCCAGTTCCTCGGGCGGGACGGGCTGGGCCTTGATCCGCTCCAGCTCCGCCAGGGCCAGGCGCAGGACGTAGGCTACCGACCGGTTCTTGGTCTGCACCGAGCCGGACCAGTTCCCCTTCCAGTGGGCGCCGTCGCTGAAGCCCGTGCCGATGCCGTAGGTGAGGCCCTCGTCGCTGCGGATCTTCTTCATGAGCCGGGAGGTGAAGCCGCTTCCGCCCAGGATCTGGTTCATCACCTGGGCCGCGTGCCAGTCGGGATCCGTGCGGCGGAGCCCCGGCAGGGCGAAGCGCACTAGGCTCTGGGGCACGTCCTTGTCCACCACGTAGATGCCCGGCCTTCGCCGGAAGGACGGGGCGGGAACCCTTGGGCTGACCTGTGCGGCGGCGCCGGGCTTCAGGGCGCCCAGGGTGCGGTTCAGGAGGTCCAGCATGGCCTCCTTCTTGAACCTGCCCGACACCGAGACCACCAGGTTCTCCGGGTGCAGGAGCCGCGCGTGGAAGGCCGCCAGGTCCTCGCGGGTGATCGCCTTGAGGCTGGCCCCGGTCATCTGGGCGGAACTGAAGTGGTCCTCGCCGTTGAGCAGGCGCGGCAGTTCGACCTTGGCGATCCCGTCGGTCTTGTCGTTGCGGGCCTGGAGGCCCTGCAGGAGGTTCTCCTTGGCCTGGTCCAGGCGGTCCTGGGCGAAGGCGGGGCGGGTCAGCACCTGCATGAACAGGTCCAGGCCCTCCTTCAGGTCCTTCTCCATGAACTCCATGGCCACGGCGCCGGAGGTATCCCCGATGTTGGAATCGATGTCCCCGGCCAGGAACTCCAGCCGCTCGTCCAGGGCCGCCGCGGGGGTCATCGCGGTGCCGCCGGCGCGCATCTGCATGCCGGTGAGGGAGGCGAGGCCCTCCTTGCCCCTGGGTTCCAGGAAGGAGCCGCCCCGGATGAACACCCGAAGCCGCACGAAGGGCACGCCGGCGGGGTCCGCGGCCACATAGACGGGGATCCCGTTCTTGAGCTTCGCCTTGAAATCCGCCGCGCGGGGAACCTCGAAGGCCAGGGGCTTGAACGTGAGCTGCTCCGGCCTCGGGGGCGGGGCCTGGGCCAGAAGGGCACCTGACACCAGCAGGGCCAGGATCGTTGCGCGGGCCATCACTTTGCCTCCTTGCGGCGGATCACCATCGTGTTGCGGGACTCGGGGCCGAAGTAGGCCTTTGCCACGCGCTGGACGTCCTCGCGGGTCACCGCGTTCAGGCGCGCGGGCTCTTCCAGGAAGTCCCTGTAGCTGCCGGCCCCTTCGGCCTCGGCCAGCTGGTCCCGGAGGTCCGCGTTGTTCTCCATGCGGGCGTAGGTGGAAGCCTGCACCTGGTTCTTCACCTTCTGCAGCTCCTGGCCGGTGACGCCCTCCTTCTGGATGCGCTCCACCTCCTGAAGGAGGAGGCCTTCCACCTCCTCGGGCGTGTGCCCGGGGGCGGGAACGCCCCCGAGATAGAAGATGCCGCCGAACTTCATGCCGCGGTTGCCGGCGCCGGCGTTGACGGCCACCCGCTTGCGGACCACGAGCTCCAGGTTGAGGCGCCCCGACTGGCCGTTGAGGATGGAGCTGAGCACATCCAGGGCCGCCGCGTCCTTGTGGACGGAAGGGACGGTCTTGTGGGTGACCTGGACCATGGGCATGGCGTTGGCCGTGGCCACCAGGCGCTGCTCGGCGCCCTGGGGCGGCTCGAGGGTCGTGACCCTGGGGGCCAGGGTGGTCCGGGAGGGGATGCCGCCGAAGTACGTCTGGAGGGTGGCGAAGGCCTCCTCGGTCTTGAAGTCGCCCACGATGATCGCGGTGATGTTGTTGGGAGCGTAGTAGGTGGAGAAGAAGTTGTCCGCCTGGTCCCGGGTGACGGTGGTGATGTCGCTGGGCCAGCCGATGACGGGCCAGCTGTAGGGGTGGGCCTGCCAGATCAGGGCGTTGAAGGTCTCCTGCACCTTCCCCGTGGGCGTGGCCTCCACCCGGAGGCGCCGCTCCTCGAGCACCACGTCCCGCTCGCTGTAGAACTCGCGGAAGACCGCGTTCTTCAGGCGGTCCGCCTCCAGCCAGGCCCAGAGCTCCAGCTTGTTGGCGGGCACGTCGATGTGGTAGAAGGTGCGGTCCGAGGTCGTGTTGGCGTTGAGCCCGGTGGCCCCGGCCTGCTTGTAGACCTTGTCCAGCTCGTCCTTGACGATGAGGCCGCGCTGCTCCTGCACCAGCTTGTCAAGCTCGGCCAGGAGCTGCTGATGGCGGGGGCTGCGCGCCCCGGGATCGTTGATGTCGGCGATCTCCCCACGTCGCGCCTTCTCCCGGAGGGTGTCGAGCTCCTTGCGGATCTCGCCCACGGTCCGGTCCTGCAGGGCGTTCAGCTCGGCGTCGCGCTTCGCGTCCCGGGTGCCGATGACCTTGGTGCCCTTGAACATCATGTGCTCGAAAAGGTGCGCGATGCCCGTGATGCCGGGGCGCTCGTCGGCGCTGCCCACCCGGGCCACCCAGCCGCAGGAGATGGTGGGCTCGTCGTGGCGCTCGACCATGAGGACCCGCATTCCGTTGGGGAGGGTGCGCTCGGTTACGGGGATGTCCTGGGCCGAAAGGGGCGCCAGGGTGCATAAAGCGGCCGCGGCAACCCGGCCTGGGGTGCGGAACATGAATCCTCCTGGGAATGGCTACGGGAGCGGTGACGTGGTGGGAGACCTCAGCGGATCGAGGAAAGGAGGGAGCGTAATTTTGGGGATTTCCCCATGCTTCATCTTTTTCGGTGCCTCGCAAGATGACAATGTATCGTTCAGTGAAAAATTCGACGCGATTTAAGACTGGAGGTAGGGAGCCATTAGTTCCTTTAGCTAGAGACTTTGCGCGACGCTTCGCATCAGGTTCCTGACAGGGAAGCGGTACCGGTTTTCCAGTATCGGGGATCAGCCCGGCCTGGTGACGGTCCAGTTTCGAAATTTGCAGGTAGTCCGGACGGTCCTGCGGGGAATTTCGGTCCTTGACATCGCGCGGGGCCAATCTTGTGGTTGAATCGGTTCCATGCGCCCCAATCCCCAGCGACCGCGCCGCGTCCTCATCATCGAGGACGAGGAGGCCCTTGGGACGCTGCTGAAGACCAACCTGGAGTCCGAGGGCTTCAATACGGCGCTGGAGGCCGACGGCGAGGGCGGTCTCGCCGCCCACATCCGGGAGGCGGCGGACCTCATCGTCCTGGACCTGTCCCTGCCGGGCATGGACGGCTTCGAGGTGCTGCGCACCCTGCGCCGGCGCCAGGACAAGGTGCCCGTGCTCATCCTCACCGCCCGCTCCGGAAGCGAGGACCGGATCCAGGGGCTTTCCTACGGCGCCGACGACTACCTGGCCAAGCCCTTCGCCATGCTGGAACTCACGGCCCGCATCCGGGCCATCCTGCGCCGGGCCGCGCCGGAGGACGAGGGGCGGCGCATCGCCCGCAGCGGGCCCTACAAGATCGACTACCTGCACCTGTGCGTGCACCGGGGCCGCACGGACACGCTGCTGAGCCTGCGGGAATTCCGGCTGCTGGAGGTGCTGCTGGCCCACCCCGGGCGGGTCCACGGGCGCCAGGACCTGGTGAACCTGGCCTGGGAGGCCGACGCCCATCCCACGTTGCGCACGGTGGACAAGCACATCAACGCCCTGCGGAAGAAGCTGGGGGACTCGGACGAGAACCCGGCAATCCAGACGCTGGAACGGGAGGGCTACCGCTGGACACTGCCGGTGAAATGGTGAAGTCCGTTCGTCACGAGGAAACGACTTCTTTGTGACGAGAGGCCTGGTTTAATAGCGCAAGGCTAATAATTAGATATCTTAGCGCGCATTTGGATAACCTTGTTATGGAGCATTCTTTTCTCTTGATTTCTTCTTGCTGGAGGTATATCGAGCCCTGACCATGGTAACCAACCAAGGGAAAACCAACCCAACTCGATCCCCAGGAGGAATCCCATGATCAGACCCGGACATTCGTCGGGGCCAGGAAGGCTCTGCGCCCTCATCGTCGCCTCGTCCACCCTGCTGTTCAGCCAGAGCGCCGCCGTGGGCAACCTCACGGGCCAGGTCACCGGTCCGGGCGGAAAACCCATGGCGGGCGCCCTGGTGCAGGTGGACACCGGGCGCGGCGTGCGGGAGTTCCGCACCGCCGCCGACGGCCGCTTCATGGCGCCCCAGCTGATGCCCGGAACGGTGAAGATCCATGTCACCGCCAAGGGCATGACCTCTTTCCGCACCCAGGTCAACATCGTCTCCAACCAGAACGTGACCGTCAACGTGCCCCTGGCGCTGGTGGCGGAGGCCTTCGTGGAGGTGGTCGCCATCCAGGCGCCGGAGGTCGGGGTGGACCCCAACGTGGCCGTGACCGGCCGGAACTTCGATTCGGCAGCCATCGCCAACCTGCCCAACATCGGCTCCAACCCATACAACGCTGCACTCAAGACCCTCCCCGGAACGCCATCCGGGGGATACAATTTCCACGGAGCCGAGGACGGCGGCAACAACTACACCATCAACGGCGTCGAGTCGCGGTCCGCCAGCGGCGGCATCCAGCTGCTTCCCCTGAACCCCGATCTCATCGAGCAGTTCAACGTCCTCTCCGCAGGCGTATCCGCGAAGTACGGCCGCTTCGTGGGCGGGGTGGTGAATACCGTCACCAAGAGTGGCAGCAACACCTTTGAAGGGTCCGTGCGCCACGATTTCACGAGCGATTCCTGGAATGCGCTGCCACGCCAGTCGGCCTACACCACCAGCAAGAGAGTGCCCAGGCATGTCACGGATGTGCAGTCCTACACCTTCCTGGGTCCCATCATCAAGGACACCCTGTTCTTCGCGGTGGGCTACAAGACCACCACGCCGAGCGTCACCACCGTGCAGACCGGTTCCGTGGGCAGCGGCCTGTTCGCGCCCTACACCTTCACCACCACCAGTGGCGACGAACTCAAGGACATCCGCCTGGACTGGCAGGTGAACGCCGATAACCGGGTGTCGGGATCCTGGAGCCGCTACCTCTCCACCCGTTCAGGCTCCTCCAGCGGCCGGGGCATCTCCACCATTGCGGCCGGCAACGGCCCCCTGCGCTCGGAGAAATCCTACAAATCGCTGAGCTGGACCAGCACCCTGGCCAGCAACCTCCTGCTGGACGTCATCGTCAGCGAGACGCTCAAGAAGGACGGTGGCCCCGGAACCGGCTCCCAGGGCGGCGCCGGCGTCGTGACCTGGATGGACACCAAGGGCGCGGGCAACAACGACCTCTACGACAACGGCGTCAACGCCGGAAACCTGAACCAGGAGAAGATCCGCACCCTGGGCGTCAACCTTGCCTGGAGCAATGCCGGCCACTCCGTGGAAGGCGGCCTGCAGTACTACCACAGCCGCATCGATTCCATGGGGAGCTATGCCGGCTCCGATGGTGGCTACGCCGCCATGTCCCCTTCCCACGCCATCATCCGGTTCTACGGCTGGGAGGTGGCCGCGCCGCCCTCCATGGACCGGGTCTACCGCAACCTCGAGGTCAACGACTCCAACCGAACCAAACTGGTGATGTTCGATCCCCTCCAGGGTGGGGCCGACACGCGGATCATCGGCCTGTTCGCCAACGACGTGTGGACCCTGGACAACCACTGGACCATCAATGTCGGTGTGCGCTACGACCGGAACCAGGTTGACCTCGATCCCGAAGGGGACCGTTTCACCGCCACGTCCGTGACGCCCCGGCTTTCGGCCTCCTATGACCTCCAGGGCAATACGCGCCACGTCTTCACCCTGAGCCTGGCGGAATACGCGGGCCAGTACAACGTCAGCACCTTCTCGGCCACCAGCGTCTCCAATACGGTCCCCGTCCGCCAGTACAAGTACTACGGCGCCGGCAACGGCGGCGACGCCCTGAACGCCAACGGCTCCGTGAACTGGTCCGTATGGGGCAAGTCCGCCACGGAGCTCGGGGAAGGCAACCCCTACCAGGCCACCGCCAACCCCCTCGCCAGCCGCAAGGTGACAGCCGACCCCAACATCAAGCCGCCCCGGTCCCGGGAGGCGACCCTGTCCTACCGCTACACCGATCCCCGCCAGTCCCTGTCGGCCACCTTCATTCATAAGATCCAGGACAACTACGTGGGCCTGAAGTACCTGGGCGCACCCGGCACCGCCGCCGCCGCGGCTCCGCAACAGTACTTCACGGACTCGGGCATGGAAGCCCGCTACGAGGGCCTGGAAGTCCAGTACAAGCGCCAGATCACGCCTGAGTTCAATGTCGGCGGCAACTTCAGCTGGTCCTACACCCGGGCCAACGCGGGCCAGGGTGTGGGGAACAGTTCCCGCAACCAGTTCGGCAACTTCATCCCCAACGATCTGGTGGACCCCTTCGGTCCCCAGCCCGGCCAGTGGTCCTCCTCCTCCACCCCGCTCACGATGCACCTGGACGCCACCTACACCCACTCCTTCGGCAAGGCCGGCAAGCTGGAAGTGTCCATGCTGGGCAACTACTGGGGAAGGAGTTTCCGGGGCTACCGGACCTTTAACGGCCCCACCTCCGCCGCCGTACAGAGCTACGGATACCCCTCCAGCGTCACCCGGTACTACGCGGACTCCCCCACCTGGTGGCCGGAACAGTTCGGGTTTGACCTGCACGTGGGCTACGAAATCGAGCTCTACAAGAAGATCACCTTCTTCACCGCCCTGGACGTGCTGAACGTCTTCAACCACATGCAGCCCATGTTCGTGAACTACAGCACGGCGCTCACGGACGGCACCCAGGTCTTCAAGCCCTACGATCCGACCATTGCCACCGTCTACCCGGATTGGTACACCAATCCGAACCTCAGACCCGTGCCCTACAACGCGCCGAACCCCACCAACAACCCCTCCATCCTTGCGGATGGCCAAACCGGCGACTACACCGCCCCCCGCAAGATCCAGGTGCGCGTCGGGTTCCGCTTCTAGCCATCCATTCGTCCCACGGCCTGCCCGGAAATCCCGGGCGGGCCAACCTGAAAGTGAGTTCCTTCATGCTCCTCCGTCTCTCCGCAGCAGCCCTCCTGCCCGCCATGCTCATCGCCCAGGCCCCCGGCGAAGACACCCGGGCCCTGGTCGCCAAGTACGCCGCCATCGTCAAGAACTACCCCAGCCAGCTCAAGGAAGCCAAGGCCGGCAAGATCCACCTGTCCCTGGAGGGAACGCCCGAGGGCATCTCCGTGATGATCGCCCACGAGACCCGCCCCGGCGTCCGCCAGCTCCTGCTCCAGGCCCGCTACTTCATGCTCCGGTCCCTGGCGGCCGAGGCCGGAAAGCTGCCCGAGGCCCTGGCCAACTTCAGTTCCACCGTGAGCCAGAGTTCCATGCTGGAACTGGCCGGGCAGATCACGCCCGATTCCCCCGCCCTGGACCTGGTGGCGGAGGTGGATCCCCAGTTCCTGGGCTGGATCGCCTGGCACGCCAGCGGCGGGGGCTTCGCCAAGCAGACCGAGGCCGCCGCCGCGGCCAAGGCCTTCGCCTTCTATGACCAGGTCTTCGAGAAGCACCCCACCCGCGCGGTCAGGCTCATGGCCCTGGAGGGCGCCATCGAACTGCACTCCCGGCCCCGGATGATCCCGGAGGTGCGCAGCGGCCTGGCCCGCCTCCAGGCCTTCGAGCCCGGCTCGCCCGCCATCGCCAAATGGAACGCGTGGATCGCCAAGGCGGAGGTGGAGGACAAGGTCGCGCCCAAGGCCGGCAATCCCATGCCCGCCTTCAAGGTCGCCGAGCTGGGCAAGCCCGGGACCGTGCTGACTCCCGCCAGCTTCAAGGGCAAGTACTGGATCCTGGATTTCTGGGCCACCTGGTGCGGCCCCTGCAAGGGCGAACTGCCCTTCGTGCACAAGGCCTACGCCAAGTACCATCCCGCCGGCCTCGAGATCCTCAGCGTCTCCAGCGACAAGAAGGCCGGTGACATCGCGGCGTTCCGCAAGAACGCCGCGACCCCCATGCCCTGGCACCACGCCTTCCCCGAAGGCAAGGAGCGGGAGGCCCTCATGAACCTCTTCCAGGTGCGGGGCATCCCCCACGTGATCCTGGTGGGCCCCGACGGGAAGATCATCACCGTCAACGAGGGCCTGCGGGGCGAAGAGCTGGACAAGACCCTAGGCAAGCTTCTCAAGACGAAGTAGGGTTCCTTCCATGCCCCTCGTCCCGATCGCCAGGCCACGACCTGGCACCCGGCGCCTTCGCGCGGCCCTGCGGATCCTCCCGGGGCCGCGCGCGGCCGTGTGGCCCCTGGTGGTGGCCTGGGCCGCCATCTGCGCCATGCTGGCCTTCCTCCCGGGATGGTGGCTCACCGACTGGAAGGACCTGACCCTCAACCAGTGGTTCGCCGCCACGCACACCCAGGCCGCCAGGCTCACCCAGGAATGGGAGCACTGGACCCTGCGGTTTCCCGATTTCACCACCGGGACCGAACCCGCGCTCAGGACCTGGCTGGCCCGGGAGGCCCTGGTCACGGCCGTGGTGGATTCGGATTCAGGACGGGTCTGGCTCCGGGACGGCGACCGCCTGCGCGCGCCGGTGAACCCCGAGGAATCCCGGGAGCCGGCGGACTGGGCCCGCAGGGCCCTGGAACTGGCCCCCATCGAGCCCTACTCCAGCCCCGCCGCCAGCCGCAGGGCCCGCTCCGTCGACCTCGGCGCGTGGTGGCTGGTGGGGACCCTGGACCCCCAGAGCAGGAAACGCTGCTCCATCGTCGCCTTCTATGGCAAATGGTGCCTCATCAAGATCTGGGTTCCCGGCAGCCCCGAGGTGGAGCGGTGGCTCCAGGGCACCCTCAAGCCCGGCGCGCCCTACCGGTTCGGGGTGGTGTCGGGGTTCCAGAACGCCGCCGACCTGGAGAGGCCCCGCAGCATTTCCAGCTTCCGGCGGCACTGCCCGGGCGATTCCCCGGAACGGCTGCAGTATGCGTGCCCGGACACGGCCCCCTTCCGGGTGGACAAGGAACTGAGCCATTCCTTCGGAGGGATGTGGCACGTGGTGCTCCAGATGTCCCCGGAGGCCTACCGAACCTTCTGGAAGGCCTACACCCTTCGCCGGCTCATGGCCTGGACCTCGTACGCCCTCGTCGTCGCCGCCAGCGGCCTCGCGGTGGCCCTCGTGCTCTTCGCCCGCAGCCGGGAGCGCCTCCTCGCCGACCGCCTCGCGTCCCTGACCCACAGCCTCAAGACCCCCCTGGCCGTGCTCAAGCTCCGCTGCGACACCGCCCTCAACCTCGACCTGCCCCGGGAGACCCAGGAGGCCCGCCTCCTGGAGATCCGCGGCGAGGTGGACCACCTGGTGCGCACCATCGAGGGCGGGCTGGAGGAGATGCGCTCCCGCTACTCGGGGCGGGTCCAGGACCGGGTGGACGCGGCCTTCTTCGAACAGCTGGACGAGGACCTGACCCCCGCCTTCGAAGAGCGGAGCCGCCCGCTGGAGGTCTACGGAGGCGAGGTCACCCTGCGGTGCAGCGCCAGCGTCCTTCGGGCCGCGCTGGACACCCTGGTGGAGAACGCCCTGGTGCATGGCCGCGGCCGCGTGGTGGTGAAGGCCTCCCGGCTGGAGGGCAGGGTCCGGGTGGAGGTTTCGGACGAAGGCGACGGGATGGATCCGGCCATCCTGGAGGGCCTGCGCAGACGGGCTCCGGCCGGTCCGGCTCCCCGGACGGGAGAGGGCATGGGCCTGCTGGTCCTGGCCCAGGTGGCGAGGCAGGAGGGGTGGGGACTGGCCTTCGGCAGGGAGGAAGCGGGTTTCACGGCCCGGCTGGAGCTTCCCGACTGACGCCCGGGCCCGGGCGTATGGATGGAAAGCCGTTCGCCTGGGGAGATCCGCGTGGCCCGCGTCACCGCAGGATCGGTTGCAGGGGCGCCGGCGCGGGCGCAGAGGCCAGATGCGCCCAGACGACCTCGCTCATCCACAGGTCGGCGCGAAAGCGCTCCAACAGGGCCATCTTGGCCCTCCGGCGCAACATCAGCAGGTCCGGGTGTTCCAGGTTCGGGGCCCTGCGCTCGAGTTCCACCAGTTGCATGGCGCGGGCGTTCTGGTGGTCCACGAGGGGTTGCCAGGCAACCTGAAGGTCTGGCGCGGCCGCGTTCGCGGCGCGAAGGGTCTCCTGGCTGGCTCGGGTTGCCCTGACCTGGGCGGCGAAAACCCTGGCCTGATCTGGGGTAAGCGCCTGTTCGCTCAGGCTCGGGCCCGGATCGAACGCCTCGTCCGTCCTGGCGGCGCTCAGTTTCGTGGCAGTCGTGAAGTAGCGCCGGTTCTGGCCCACGACCTCCTTCACCTTCCGGACGGTTTCGGGGTCAGGCTGGGTCGCGGCGGTACCTGGCGCTGTCCGTTCGGGTTCGGCCAGGCCACTGGCCACCAGCCCCTCGCGCATGCCGTTCCAGATTCCCAGGCAGGTCCGCCGCAGGGACGCATAGGAGCCGTCGGCGATGATGCCCAGCAGGGTCCGGGCATCCTCTCCCCGCCCGAGCGGAACCGACAGGGTCGAAGGAAGGGGAGTCCTGGGCCCGTTGGCCCGGTACAGATCCAGCAGATCCCGCTCCAACTCCTTGATTGCATTCACGTTCTGTCTGCTGATCGCGCGCTGGCGAGACCGGGCGTCCGCGACCGTTGCCGGCATGCCCTGGAGGACGATCATCCGGCCCTCCATCGAGACCTCTGTCGCCAGGCCGGGGTGGGGGGGCGCAGGCGTCTGGCCCAGCAGCGCCAGAACCAGAAGCGAAGACGGCACCATGGTCACTCCTCACGCATCAGTTCAGGCCGTACCTGGAGGACCTCCGCCGCGGGTGGGGGTAGTTGCAGGAGCATGCCGGAACTCCGATGGCCCATGGTGGCACCCGGTCAACGCATCGTTGACCAAGCCTTTGACCTGGCCAATCGCTCAGACGTTGAAGCGGAAATTGATCACGTCGCCGTCGTGCACCACGTACTCCTTGCCCTCGCTGCGGAGCTTGCCGGCCTCGCGGCACTTGGCTTCGCTCTTCAGGCGGACCAGGTCGTCCCAGCGGGTCACTTCCGCGCGGATGAAGCCGCGCTCGATGTCGGAGTGGATCTTGCCGGCGGCCTTGGGGGCCGTGAGGCCGCGGTGGATGGGCCAGGCGCGGCACTCGTCCTCGCCGGCGGTGAGGAAGCTGATGAGGTCCAGGAGGGCGTAGGCCCCGCGGATGAACCGCGCGATGGCCGGTTCGGCCAGGCCCAGGGACGCCACGAACTCCTTCTGGTCCTCGGGCGACATCTGGGCGATGTCCATCTCGATCAGGCCGGCCAGGACCACCAGGCCCAGGCCCGCCTCGCGGGTGTGGCGCTCCAGGTCCCCGGGGGCGGGAGCGGCGGCCTCCTCCTCGGAGACGTTCAGGACGAGGAGCAGGGGCTTCTGGGTCAGGAAGCGGTACCCCGCCAGCGTCGCCCAGGCTTCGGCGGTGATGCCTTCCACCTTGCGCAGGGGAACGCCGGCCTCCAGGGCGGCCTTGAGGGTGCCCAGGAGATCGCCCTCGCCGGTCTTCGCCTTCTCCTTGGCGAGCCGCTCCAGGCGCTTCTCGATGAGGATGAGGTCGGCCAGGTTCATCTCGTCCTCGAGGCCCTTGGCCTCCGCGAGGGGATCGGGAGCCTCGCCCGCGGCGCCCGTGAAGCCGCGGACCACCTGGCACAGGGCGTCCACCTCGCGCATGGCCCGCAGCGTCGCCTCGTCCAGGCTCTGGCCGTGGCCGCCCGCGGAGGCCGCGGCCACATCGCAGAAGGTGATCTCGGCCAGGGTGGTCTTCTTGGGGTGGTAGAGGCCCGCCAGGGCCGCGACCCGGTCGTCGGGGACCTTCACGGTCCCCAGGTTGGTCTTGCCGCGGGCCGCGCTGAAGCCGGTCTCGGCGGAGAGTCCCGTGAGGGCGTTGAACACGGTGGTCTTGCCGCTGCCTGGGAATCCGACCAATCCAACCTTCATGGCATGCCTCGAAAAGGACTGAACGAGCGCTGCGGCGATGACGGACTTCCTGCCATCCCGATTCCTGGAACCTGATCCGATCAGCCGATTGTAACCCCTGATCGCCGGGATGGGGCCCCCGCCGTGCGCCCGAATGGAATGCCAAGCCGGTGGGCGGCTCCGCGGGCAGCTTCAGCTTCGCCCCCTGCGGCCTGACCGTGAGGATCGGCGCCCGGACGTTCGAAGATGTCCGCGGCACGGAAGCAGGGGAATCCGTGCGCGTCTTCCACCTGGTCCAGGTGCTGGCGGAGGCCCGGTGTGGAACACCTTGACATATGACCTTTGCAACTGTGCAGTTTGGCCTCGGGGCCGCGGGTGTGGCGCCCGGCAGCTTAATTTGTAATTATTGAAATAATTAAAGATTACATTAAATCGCAATGTGGCACGAATGATGAATAAGACAGTCCGAACTAGCTCTCCGGCCTCACCCCGGACAGGTCCATTGCCAGGTCCAAGCGGCCCAGGGCCTGGATTCCAATTTCCATTCCAACCCATCCAAGCGGAGGTCCCCCATGGGGAAGAACGTCATTGTCGACCTGAGCCACCCGTTCTACGGCGATATGCCCTTGTGGCCCTACTTCTCCAAGCCCGAGATCGCCCCGATGCACAGCCTGGCCAAGGGCGGCGTGCTCACCCAGACCCTGAAGATCACCATGCACACGGGCACCCACTGCGATGCCCCCCGCCACGTCATGGAGCGCATGTTCGACGGGCGCCGCGCGCTGTACACCCACGAGCTGCCGGTGGACGCCTACATGGGTGATGCGGTTTGCCTCGACGTGCGCACGGACTACTGGCAGCTGATCACCGCCAAGGACCTGGACGAGGCCGTGGCCCGGGCCGGCATGAAGCCGGACGAGCTCAAGGGCATGGTCGTCTGTCTGCGCACCGGGATGCACCTGAAATGGGACGACAGCAAGGAGTACTACCACTACGCCCTGGGCTGCGGCATCGAGGCGGGCGAGTGGTTCGTGCAGCACCAGGTCAAGTGCGTGGCCATGGACCAGCAGGCGCTGGACCACCCCCTGCACACGTCCATGGGCAACAACGGCACCCGCATGAAGCTGGAAGGCTACACCGGCAAGCCGATCACGGAGGAGTTCATCGAGCGCTACGGCATCGAGGCCTACGCCGAGTTCGACAAGGACGTCTACATCCACGTCCACGGCATCGAGAAGTACAACAGGAAGTTCGGCAAGCTGGAAGCCGTCGGCTGCTACGGCACCTGGGAGCCCTGCCACAAGCTGATGCTCGGCAACGGCATCGTCGGCGTGGAGAACCTCGGCGGCGACCTGGAGAAGGTCGTGGGCAAGCGCTTCCGCTTCATCGCCCTGCCCATCCGCTGGCACATGGGCGACGGGTCGATGGTCCGCGCCGTCGCGGAGATCGACGAGGACGACATCATCCCCCAGCCCCAGCGCATGTATCCCTACGGGGCCATGTAGCCTTCCACCCGCAACGGGATCACGGCCCCGCCGGAAACGTCCGGGGCCGCGCCCGCTTCACGGGAAGATCTCCTCCTTGGCGGCCCTGAGGATGGCGAGCACGGCCGGATGGACCAGCTTGCGCTCCGCCGAGACGGCGTAGGTGCGTTCCCTGACCCCGTCCAGACTGCCCAGGGACCGAACGCCGTAGGTCCGCGCCACCTCCCCGCTGATGGCCGCGGGCGCGGCGAAGAAACCCAGGCCTTCGGCGCCGAAGGTCTCCAGCAGGGCGGTGTCGTCGAACTCGCCCACGATCACCGGCACGACGCCGTTCCGCTCGAACCAGGCGTCCAGGGACCGGCGCAGCGCGTTGCCCGGCGAGGGGAGGAGGAGGGGCGCACCGTTCAGACCGCCCGGGAACGGGCCCGGGTGGCGTTCCGCCAGGGCCGGGGTGCCGAAGAGCTCCACGCCGGATTCGCCCAGGAGGTGGTTGTAGGCCTTCGCTCCGCTGCGGGGCGTGCAGGGCGCGTCGGAGAGGACGATGTCGATCTCGTGGGTCTGGAGGGCGTCCAGGAGCCTGGGCAGGGGCGCCTCGCGGCAGGCGAGCCGCAGGGGCTCCCCGAGCTCCAGGGCGGGGCGCAGGAGGCGGTGCACCATCAGCTTGGGGAGCACGTCCGAGATGCCGGCCACCAGCTGGAGGGCCCGGCCCGTGGGGTGCCCCTTGAGCTGGTGCTGGAATTCCCGTCCCAGGGAAAAGATCTCCTCCGCGTACCGGAATGCCGTCTGCCCGGCGGACGTGAGCCTCAGGCCCCGGCCGGATTTCTCGAAGAGCTTTTCCCCCAGGCTCGCTTCCAGCTGGCGGATCTGGGTGCTGAGCGCCGGCTGGGAGAGGTTCAGGGTCCTGGATGCGGAAGTGATGGACCCTTCCTTGGCGGCTGTCCAGAAATAGAGCAGATGATGGTAGTTGAGCCATTCCATGCCAGAAGGATACATCCATTAAATGGATGGGATGGATAATAACAATATATAAAACATATCTTCATTTGCTCCCATCCTGTAGGTGCACGCGTCGTGCGGGGAGTGATCCATGAAGATCCTGATGAAGGCCCTCGGTTTCAACGCTGGCGATGCCTTGCACCAGCACGCGGTCACGCGCCTGGGCACGGCCCTCGAGCACTGGGAGGACCGCCTTGAAGGCGCGGTGGTGCGCATCGCGGATGCCAACGGACCCCGGGGCGGGGTGGACAAGGTCTGTTCCATCCAGATCGCCCTTCCGCACCGGGCCTTTGTCGTGGTGACCGCCGCCGCCTCGGACTACTACGCCGCGGTGGACCTGGCGATCCACCGCGCCTGCCGGGCCACGGCCCGCGCCTTCGGGCGCCTGTCCCAGGCCAAGGGGAGGGGCGTTTCCTGGCCCCTGGCCGCCTACGAATGATGCCGGGGCGCAATGGCGCCGCCTCGCTAGAATGGCATATCCACCCCATTGCCAGGAGGCGCCATGCCCACCGAAACCCCGACCCTCTTCACCGCCGGCGCCATGGCCAAGGAACTGGGCGTCTCCGACGCCAAGGTCAAGAAGGCCATTCTTGAACTGGGCCTGGTTCCGGCGGCCAAGAAGGGCTGCTGCTCCTACTTCACCGCAGAAGACCGGAAGAAGCTCACGGCCGTCTTGAAATAGCTGCATCCGGCAATCAACTTGACCGGGATCTCCATCTGGCCGGAGTTGGTGCATGCGTCCATGAGCAGTCCCTGGCATGCCTCTCCAAACCGGGCAGATGCCCTGCTCTACCCGTCAATCAAGTGCTTGATAGACGCCTGGCCAGATCGGCGATCAGGCGGTCCTTCATGACGAGGGCCTGATCCTTCTCCAACAGGGCCTGACGCAGGTCTGAAGACTCCCTCGCCTGCTCCTGAAAGGCTGTGAGCATGTCATCCTCCACGTCCATCCTGTCACGGACGTCCTGTTCGGCGCCGGCCCGCATGAGCCGGCGCAACACTTCCCGGTGGTGCTCCGGGAAATTCTCTTCCAGGATGTCCAGCACGTGGGGATCCGAACGGGAGGCCAGGCCCTGGTCGAACACCTCCAGCAGCCGCTCCAGTTCCGTGCGCCGGCGGTTCTTGAGGCGATTGATCTGAACGACGATCGCATCGTGGGTGAGTGCCTCCACGAACGGGTCCGTGATGCGCACTTCGTCGCCCGTGGCCACGTCCAGATAGTGCCTGTTGATCTTGAGCACCGGCACGTCCACGCATTCCAGGCCCTCACCCAGGAAGTAGATTGTAACGATCGGCAGCGCCTGCTTCTTCCCGCCCGGGTCGATGTAGACGTTCTCCGGACTGGCATAGTTGGAGCCAAGGTAGCGCCGGAAGCGCTGCACGTCCCAGGCGCTGCGGGCCTTCTGGATCTCGATCAGGACCAGCTTGCGGCCGCCGTCCTCCAGGCGCACGGCGGCCGCGAAATCCAGGCGCAGGACCAGGAGCTGGGTGCCATCCGGCTTGGCCGCCTCATGGTGCACTTCGGTTGGGCGGAACTGCAACTCAAGCACCTCTTTGCCCAAGAGGGCAGAAAGCACGAGCCGGGCGACCTTCTCGTCATCGAGCAGGTAATTGAATACCACATCATAGATGGGGTTGGCGATGCGCACCGGCCGAAGACCTCCTGGGCGAAGTGTAGCGACCTCGCGCACCGAGGTGCCACAGAACGGCTCATGGCATGTCGAACGACAGGAGGGCCCAGTTGCCTGAAATGGGATCCAGGATTGAACACGCCTTCTTCTGCCGTTCCCGGCGCCTTCCTTCCTACCTTCAATTAGATTGGGATCCGAATGGACTGGAGGCTGTTGGCCGGGATGGCGACCGCCGCGCGGGATCCGCCCACCTGGAGGGTGTAGGTGATCGGACGATCGGACGGATTGAAGGCGATGACGGCCAGGTGCCGGCCGTCGCGGCTCCGGGCGGCGGTGGCCAGGAGGGCGCCGGGGTTCCGGGCCGTCACCCGCACGATGCGGTCCCCGGGGCGCAGGTAGCGGCTGAAGTGGGCCAGCACGGCGTGCAGGGGGGTGAGGTAGGCGTCGCCGGTGGCGGTGTCCACCATCACGGGGGCGGCGCAGAAGTTGCCCACGTGGTTGGGGCCGCCCTGGCGGTCCAGGACGATGTTCCAGTCGATCCACCCTGCCAGGCCGTGGTTGAGGCCCTCCAGCAGCTCCCGGGCGTAGCGGTGGACGGGGGCGTAGAGCGGGTGGTCGCCGCGCTCGGCTTCGGGGGCCCAGCGCCAGCCCCAGTCGGCGGCGCCGGGGCGCCACCACCAGGCGTCGTTGCGCCAGCCCAGGAAGGTTCCGCCGGGGGCGTTCTCCTTCAGGCTGATGGCGTCCACACAGCCTTCGGTGTGCAGGAGGGGCAGGGCGGGCCAGCGCGAACGCAGGGTCTCCAGGACCGCGCTGCCGCCGGGGCCGGTGCGCTCGTACCAGTGGACCCCGGTGCCCCACACGAAGGGCGCAGCGGCGGGGTCGGCCATGATCGCTTCGGAAAAGGCCAGGGCGTTGGCGTCGCGGTTGTGGTCGAACTGGATGATCTTCACGGCGCCCAGGCCGGCCTCCCGGAGCCGCGGGCCCAGGTGGCCGCCCACATATTGCGCCATGGCCGCGGGCGTGAATTCCATGCTCTCCCACTGGCCCCCGTTGCCCATGGGCTCGTTCTCGGGGGTCACGGCCCAGATGGACACGCCCGCGTCCCGGTAGGCCTGGAGGTAGCGCACCATGTAGCGCGCGAAGGTGTCGTGGTGGCGGGGCAGGAGGGTGCCGCCGCGGCCGGCGCCGTACCAGTCCTGGTTGTCCTTCATCCAGGCAGGTGCGGTCCAGGGGCTGGCGACGAGCTTCAGGGCGGGCTCCCGGGCCAGGGCGTCCTTCACCAGGGGCAGCAGGGCGTAGGCGGGGTCGAGGGCGCCCTTGAAACCCCGGGTGTCGGGGGCGATGGAGAAGTGGGCGAGGGCGACGTCTCCGGCCACGTCGTCGTAGGAGAACCGCCCCTCCACGGAGAAGTCGCAGGCGCCCACGGGGATCCGGGCCAGCGTGAAGGCCGCGCCGCCCGGGCCGAAGAAGAGGTCGAGGACCTCGTCCCGCCTGGCCTTCGGGAGCCGGGCCAGGACGCAGGCGGAGCTCTCGGTGAGGGCGCCACCGATGCCTTCGAGGGTCTGCCGCGCATCGCCGGGATGCACGGTCAGAAGGGGGCCCCGCGCGGGCGCGCCCTTGCGGAACCTGGGCGCCGGCAGCTCCCGGAGGCGGTCCCCGGCGGCGCTGGACTGGACGAAGGGGGCGGGCGGGGCCGCCAGGGCCAGCAGGAGGAGGGCCTCCGGGATCATTCCCGGACCCGCAGGGGATCGGCCCAGGTCCCGGGGTACAGGAACCGGCGGGCAGTGACGGTCTTCACGAACTTGCCGAAGCGCAGGTCCACGCCGCCGTAGACCGCCAGCACGGGGCAGCCCGCGAACGGCCGGAACGCGTCGTCCACGGGCGTTCCGGGAAGGATGCGGCGGGTGCGGGTCTCGGCGGGCTCCCAGCCCTTGTGGGCGGAGAAGGCGTAGCGCAGGTCGCCGTCCACCTTGAAGGGACCCGTGGCCCCCAGGCGGAACGTCACGGGCACGGCCGCTTCGCCCTCCAGTCCCGCCGCGCCGGCAGTGAGTTCCAGCCGCGGCCACTCGATGGGGTCCTTGCCGGTGAGCACCACGAAGGTCTCCCACTTCACCACGCAGCCCGCGGCGTCCAGGGCCTCCACCACCAGCTCGCGGTCGGTGAGGCCCTCGCCGGGGAAGTCCAGCTCCCCGGTGGCGAGGCCCCGGGCGTCGGGCACCGCCTCCAGGAGAACCCGGTCCCGGAAGACCACCCGCAGGCGCCTCACGCCGGGCTGACAGTGGGCCTCCAGGGGCACGCGGTTCCGGTAGAAGGCGTGGTTCTTCGGGGAGGCCACCAGGGCCTGGTTGTACTGGGCCAGGGCGTGCCAGGCGGGGCGGGGGTGGCCCGTGGTGTCCTTGAGGGAGGCGAAGCCGAGAAAGCCGAACCACTCCTCGGCCTCGTCGTCGTGCACCGCGGGGTTGCCGGCCTTCCACCAGCCGTCGGCGTAGTAGAAGGGGCACAGGCCCGTGCCGCCGGCGTCGAGGAAGTCGCGGTAGTACTGGGTCATGGCGTCGGCCTGCTGGCGAAGGGTATTGCCGCCGTAGAGGCCCTCGCCCTTGCGGGACACGGACCGGCCGAATTCCGTGAGCAGCGCGGGCTTGCCGTCGGTGCCCGAAAGCATGCGCTGGGCCTCGGCGAAGCCGTGCGTGTAGTTGGCGCTGTCCTTGTAGTCGTAGGCGTTGCGGCCGCGCACGTCGAACAGCGCCATGTCCACCCACTCCGTGATGGCCGAATTGCCCGAAATGGTCACGGGGATGCCGGGGTGGAGCTCGTGGATGAGGCCCACGGCGCGGGTCCACAGGTCCCGCGTGGCCTTCGCGCCCACCTTGCGGATGTGCTCGGGCATGGGCTCGTTCATTATCAGGTACGTGATCACGCAGTCGTAGTTCCGCGTGTAGGCCAGGGTCGCGCGGATGAGCTCCAGGTCCCGGGCGACCACGGCGGGGTCGGCGAAATCCTCGTCGGGCTTGAGCCAGATGCCGTAGACGAGCTTGAGGCCCGAGGCCTGCACCACCTTGAGCTCGGCCTCGCTCATCTGGGACCAGGTGCGGATGCCGTTGAAGCCCGCGGCCTTGATGACCGCCAGGTCCCGGCGCACCTGCTCCAGGTCCCGGCCGCGGGCTTCGTAGGGGGCCTCGCCGGGGCGGGCCCCGGTCTCGTAGCCGATGGCGTTCACCAGGAACCGGTGGCCGTCCAGGTGGTACCAGCCGTCCTTGAGTTCCAGGCCGCCGGCGGCGCAGGGATAGGCCAGGGCAAGGCCGAGCAGCAGCCGTCGCATGGTGCCTCCTAGGAGCGGCGGTAGACCCGCACGTAGTCCACGTACATCTTCTGGGGCCAGGGGGTGGAGCCGGTGGGGCTCCCGGGCCAGTTGCCGCCCACGGCGACGTTCAGGATGATGAAGAACGGGTGGTCGAAGACCCACAGGCCGCCGGTGGGGAGGTTGGCGGCGGAGCGGGTGGAGAAGAGCACGCCGTCCAGGTAGAAGCGGATCTCGGTGCCTTCCCATTCCAGGGCATAGATGTGGTAGTCGTCCGACAGTTTGCCGGAAGCTAGGGACTTGCTGGCGGAAAGGCCGTTGGCGCCGGAATAGCCGGGGCCGTGCAGGGTGCTCCAGGCCGTCGAAGGCTGGCTGCCCACGGCCTCCATGATGTCGATCTCGCCGCAGTTGGGCCAGCCGCTGGAGGACACGTCGGTGCCCAGCATCCAGAAGGCGGGCCAGATGCCCTGGCCCGTGGGGGCCTTGATGCGCGCCTCGAAGCGGCCGCCGGTCTGGGAGAACAGGCCCTGGGTCTTGAGCCGGGCGGAGGTGTAGTTCCGGGTGATGCCGTCGGTGCCGGTGTAGCTCTCGGGCTGGGCGGTGATCACCAGGTCGCCGCCCTGGATCTGCGCGTTCACGGCGCGGCTGGTGTAGGTCTCCAGCTCGTTGTTGCCCCAGCCGCCGCCGCCCAGGTCGAAGCCCCACTTGGCGGCGTCGGGGGCGCTTCCGTCGGCCCCGCCGAACTCGTCGCTCCAGCTGAGCACCCAGGAGCCGGAGGGGTTGGGGTTTGGGTGGTCGTTGGAGGACGAGCCTCCGCCGCAGCCCAGCAGGAGGGTCGCGAGGGCGAAGGGCAGGGCGGCGGGGATCTTCATGGGGGGAGCTCCATGCGAGGGACAGGACTGGCGGGGAATCGGAACCAGAGTGCCAAGCGAAAGAGGGTTATCCTATAGTCTTATTTCGTAACGGGTGTTCATTTTCCGTGGCGGGTCAGCGCGGGGCGTGGGCGGCCCGGTACTGGGTGGGGGTGGTCCCGCTCTCCCGCTTGAAGAACCGGCAGAAGTAGGTGGCCGACTGGAAGCCGCAGGCCTCGGCGATCTCCTCCAGGGTGGAGGGGGTGTTCTCCAGGAGGCGCATGGCATTGCCCAGGCGCACCCGCACCATTTCGCCCGCGATGGAGCGGCCCAGGTTCCTCCGGAACAGGCTGTCGAGGGTGGACCGGGAGCACCCGGCCAGTTCGCACACCTGCTCCACCGAGATGCCCCGGCAGGCGCGGTCCCGGATCACGCGGGAGGCGGCGAGCACCAGGGGGTTCTCGGCGGTGGTCACATCCGTGGAGCCGCGTTCCACGACCCGGAGGGGCGGCTGCTTGTACAGCCGGGCCTCCACCTTGTCGCCGTCCAGGATGCTGGAGAGGAGCCGGCCCGCCAGCTGGCCGATGCCCTCCGTGTCCGGGGCGATGCTGGTGAGGGTGGGCCGGCAGAGGCGGCAGAGGATCTCGTCGTTGTCCACGCCCATGACGGATACGTCCCCGGGCATGGAGATGCCCAGGTCCCTGCAGGCGGTGATGAGCTGCTGGCCCCGGGTGTCGTTGCAGGCCAGGATGGCCACGGGCTTGGGCAGGCGAACCAGCCAGGCCGCCAGGTTCGGCTCGTATTCGAGGCCGCGCATCTCGCGGAACTGCTGGCGGATGGCATTGGAGACCTTGGGTGGCGGCTCGTACACGTGGGGGTTCAGCCCCCGGTCCCGCACCAGGGCCGTGAAGGCCTCGGAGCGGCGGTCGGAGAAGAACACGCCGGGGTAGCCGCAGTAGGCGAAGTTGTTGAAGCCGGCCTTGGCGAAGAAGTCGTCGGCCAGGCTGGCCACGACGCCGGGATCCGTGTCGATCCAGGGGTAGTCGGGGCAGTTGCCCTCCCCCTGCACGTCCACGATGGGCACCCCGAGGGATTTCATCTGCCGGCCCAGGTCGGGGGTGGAGATGAAGCCGATGATGCCGTCGATGTGGCCCTTCTTGAGCCAGTGGGGGAGTTTCATGAACTCCGCCCGCTCGTACGGGAAGATCAGCCAGTCCTCCTGCTCCAGGGCGTAGGTGGCCACGCCCCGGCAGATGCCCCGGCTGTAGCCGCCGGAGGCGGGAACGAGGAGGGCAATGTGGCGGATCCTGGCCATCGGATGTCCTTTCTTGCCTCGGCGGGTGTGGGGAAAGGGCCGGCAAAGCCCAGAATCCAACGGCAAACGGGGGCTGTGCAGGTTTCCGAAAGCTTATCTCGAAAAATAAAAAAAGACCATTTACTTATGATTTTTTATAACGCAACCTTCTCGAGTCCTCTTTGAGTTGGTCTGCACTTCCGGTTCCCGTGCTCGGGTCCTGCACCCGCCACGGGGGGACCTCCCTCCATGTCTGTCTTGACGCACTTAATTCTTCTAAAAAAAGGAGATATCATGTTCACCCCACGACTCCGGGCTAGCTTCGCGCTGCTGGCGTTGATGCCCCTGATCTGGCTGCTGGCCTGCTCCAGCTCCAACAAGGGGGGCCGTGACCTCACCTACCTCTCCGTGGCCCCGACGCACGTGGCCCTGTTCCCCGGGGAGACCGCCCAGCTTGGGGTGACCGCCCACTACAGCGACGGCTCCACGGCGACGGTGACCTCAGGGGCCGCCTTCGTGGCCGCCGCCCCCACCGTGGCCTCCATAAGCGCCTCCGGCCGGATCACGGCGGTGGGCGCGGGCACCAGCGTCGTCTCGGCGGTCATCGGCGACAAGAGCGCCGACGCCGTGATCGACGTGGCGCCGGCCTTCTACCCGGTGTTCACGGACGCCTACCCCAAGAACGTGACCTTCGTTCCCTTCGGCGGGTCCGCCAATTCCCTGGCGGCCGATGCCGCCGAGAAGCACGCCGGCGCGGCCTCCCTGCGCATCGACGTGCCCGCCTCGGGCTACACGGGCGGCGCCCTCAAGGCCGGCGCGGCCCAGAACCTCTCCCTGTACAACGCCGTCACCTTCTGGGTCAAGGCCAGCAAGGCCGCGACCCTGAACGTCGCGGGCCTGGGCAACGACGGCGGCAACTCCGACTGGGCCGCCGAAGTGGCCAACATCCCCCTCACCACGGACTGGGTCAAGCAGATCATTCCGCTGCCCAACAAGGCCAAGCTCACCGCCACCACCGGGCTCTTCCACTTCGCCGAAGGGGCCGACGAGGGCGCCTACAGCATCTGGATCGACGACATCCGCTACGAGAACCTGCCCGCGGCCGAGCTGGCCGCCCCCACCGGCGCCACCATCGCCTGGGCCCCCACCAGCGTCGAGATCTCCAAGTCCAGGTCCCTGGGCCTGACCGGCGCCATCACCTACGCCACCCCCGCCGTGACCGTGAGCAACGCGAGCCTGCGCTGGTTCGACCTGGCCTCGGCCACCACCGCCGTGGCCACCGTGGACGGCACCGGCCTGGTCTCGGGCCTGACCCTGGGCACGTCGGAGATCACCGCCACCCTGGGCGGCCTGGCCGTGCCCGGTTCCGGCACCGTCACCGTCATCACCCCGATCGTGCCCACCGTGGCCCCGCCCCGTCCCACCGTGGACCCCTCCAAGGTCATCTCCCTGCTGTCCAAGGCCTACACCAACATCGCCGTGGACACCTGGGGCACCAGCTGGTCCAACGGCAACGCCGGACCGAACCTCACCAGCCTCACCGTCGGCGGTGACGACGTGAAGAAGTACACCAGCCTCGCCTACGTGGGGGTGGAGTTCTACGCCGCCGGCAACACCGTCGACGCCACCGGCATGACCTACCTCCACGTGGACGTGTGGACCCCCGACATCACCGACTTCCACGTCAAGCTGGTGGACTTCGGCGCCAACACCATCTATGCCGGCGGCGACGACTCGGAGTCCGAAGTGGCCGTGAACGCCACCACCACCCCGGCCCTCAGCGCCACCAAGCAGTGGGTGGGCCTGGACATCCCCCTCGCCAACTTCGGCAACCTGGCCAGCCGCAAGCACCTGGCCCAGCTCCTGTTCATCGGCGCCACCCCCTCGGGCACGGGCACCGTCTACGTGGACAACGTCTACTTCCACAACTCCCCCTTCATCGACACCGTGGCGCCGACCCTCGCCATCACCGACGACGCCGCGGCGCCCGTGGCCTACGGCCCCGTCACCTTCACCTTCACCTTCAGCGAGGATGTGGGCACCAGCTTCCTGGCGTCGTCCATCACCACCACCGGAGGCACCGCCGGCACCCTCACCAAGGTCAACGGCACCACCTACACCCTCACCGTGACCCCGCCCGCCACCACCGCCGGCACCATCACGGTGAACGTCCCGGCCGGAACCTATGCCGACGCCGCGGGCAACGCGGGCGCCGTGGCCGCCACCCGGAGCCAGGATTTCGACACCCGGATCATCATGCGCCAGATGGACCTGCCCCTGGTCACCTTCGACGCTGGCAACGTGGCCTACGGCTTCACGGACTTCGGAGGCGTGACCTCGGCCATGGCGGCCGATCCCGTCACCGCGGCCAACAAGGTCGCCAAGGTCGTCAAGCCCACCTCCGCCCAGTTCTGGGGCGGGACCACCCTTTCGGCCAACGGCACCCTGGGCTTCCTGCACGGGATCCCCTTCGACGCCGCCCACACCCGCATCACGGTCCGGGTCTATTCCCCCGACGCCGGCACCCCGGTTCGCCTCAAGGTCGAGGATCACGCCAACGGCACCATCAGCTGCGAGGCCGAGGTGAACACAACGGTCGCCAACGCCTGGGAGACCCTCACCTTCGACTTCGCCACCCCCGCCAGCGGCACCGCCGCCCTGGACTTCACCAAGACCTACGACAAGGCGTCGATCTTCTTCAACTTCATGTATGGCGCCGGCGGCACCGCCCTGACCGCCGAGAAGACCTACTACTTCGATGACGTGGCCTTCGACCACTTCACCACGATCACCTTCGACGACCCCGCCATCGCATACACCCTGGCCGGCTTCGGCGGCTCCGAGGACGCCTCGGTGGCCACCGACCCCGCCGTCAGCTCCAACAAGGCCGTCAAGGTCGTCAAGGCCGCCGGCGCGCAGACCTGGGCAGGGGCCACCTTCGCCCTGGGCGCCTCCAACCTGGCCGTCTCCCGCATCCCCCTGGGCCACGGGTCCACCCGCCTCCTGGTGCGCACCTACTCCCCCGACGCGGGCGTCAAGGTCAAGCTGAAGGTCGAGAACGCAAGTGACGGCACCCTCTCCTGCGAGACCGACGCCACCACCACCGTGGCCAACGCCTGGGAGACCCTGGTGTTCGACTACGCCAATCCGTCCAGCGGCACCGCCGCGCTGAACGCCGGCACCGTCTACAACAAGATCTCGATCTTCTTCGATTTCGGCAACGCCGGCACCGGCAAGACCTACTACTTCGACGACGTCACCTTCGACGCCTTCGAGGGGCCGGTCAGCTTCGACAACTTCCTGGTCACCTACGTCCTCGCCGGCTTCGGCGGCGACGAAGGCGCCTCCGTCGCCCCGGATCCCGCGGGCGGCGCCAACCAGGCCGTGAAGGTCACCAAGATCGCCGGCGCCCAGACCTGGGCCGGCGTGACCGTCTCCACCGGAGCCAACTTCTCCATCGGCCGGATCCCCTTCTCCGCCGCCGGACTCAACACGTTCACCCTGCGGGTGTACTCCCCGGCCGCGGGCACCCCGGTGCTCCTCAAGGTCGAGGACCAGGGCAACGGCACGATCTCCTGCGAGAAGCAGGCGACCACCACCCTGGCCAACGCCTGGGAGACCCTCACCTTCAATTTCACGGGGCTCTTCGACGTGACGAAGACCTACGACAAGGTCTCGATCTTCCCCGGCTTCGGTTCCGCCGGCACCGGCGCCGTCACCTACCTCGACGACCTGGCCTTCCTGCCCTGACCCTTTGCCAAGACATTCAAGGACATTTCCCCATTCGGAGGACGTCATGACTGGAGCAAATAACCTGGTTCGCGGGGGTTTGGCCCTGTGCCTCTGCGGCGCGCTGGCCCCCTTGCGCGCCGAGGATACCGGCTTCTCCAAGAGCTTCAAGTTCCGGCTCGCCGTGGCCGGCAGCCAGAAGGATCACCTGCGCGCGCCCTACAGCGGCCTGGGCTTCAACGTGGGCTACGGCGTGGGCCGCGGCATCGTCGGCCTGGAGCTCGGCTACATCTACAAGACCGGCGACGACTACTTCACCACGCCGGACGACTCACGGCTGGACCCGGCCCTGCTGCCCATGAACCCCGCCAAGGCGGTGGAGTCCAAGCGCAACGAGTTCGCGGGGCTCACCGTCCGGGCCTCGTACAGCCAGCCGCTGAACGCCGCCTGGCGCTGGCAGGCGGGGCTGCAGTTCGGCGGCAGCTTCAAGCACCAGTACGTGGGCGACGCCCAGAGCGCCCCCTGGGACGTGGCCTCGGGCGCCAAGGCCTGGCGGGACTTCTACCTGGCCTCGGAACGGAAGGCCAAGTACGTGCCCTCCCCCTACGCCGGCGTGACCTGGAGGGCCGACAAGGACTCCAGCGTGGAGTTCAATGTCGTGCTCCTGAGCTACACGGCCATGGAATACCACCACTACGTGGGCACGGCTTCGGCCTACGACACGGGCGCGCCGGGGCGCCGCTCGGCCTCCGGCGCCTCCTGGCCCATGGACGCGCTGGCCACCCGCAACCGGATTGTGCCCCACGCCGAAGTCGCCTATGTGTTCCATTTCTAGGCCCCCCAGAGAATCGCGGAGACTCAGATGACCATGCGCAATTTGCTGTTTCGCTCCAGCGTCGCGGTGATGCTCACCGGGGGCGCGGGCCTGATGGCCCAGACCACCACCGGCGCCCTGAGCGGCATCCTCACCGATGCCGCGGGCAAGCCCCTCCGGGGCGCCCGGGTCGCCCTGGAAAGCCCGGCCCTGTTCCAGACCAAGGTGTTCACGACGGACGCCAAGGGCGAGTACCACGCCCTCCTCCTGCCCGTTGGCAACTACACCGTCAAGGTGAGCGCCACCGGCATGATCGGCCGCACCGCCACCAACGTCCGGGTGGGCCTGGGCTCCAACCAGACCCTCAACTTCTCCCTGAAGGCGGTCCAGGCGGCCTCGGCCGTCGTGGAGGTGGTGGCCACCTCCTCGGCCGCGGAGGCCAAGACCAGCGACAAGATCGCGGTCAACTATTCCGCCGACCAGCTGCTCAAGATGCCCGTCTCCATGCAGGGCTTCGACTCCATCACCAACATCGCCCCGGGCGTGACCGGCTACGGCAAGGATGCCCGGGTGCGCGGCTCGGACATGAACCAGATCCTCTACAGCATCGACGGCATCAACGTGAAGGACGACACGGGCACCTACTCGTCCCTCTACGCGCCCCTGCCCGACAGCATCGAGGACGTGCAGGTGGTGACCTCGGGCCTGAACGCAAGGAACGGCCTCGTCAGCGGCGGCCAGGTGAACATCGTCACGAAGACCGGCTCCAACACCTTCGAGGGCACGCTGCGGGCCAACATGAGCCGGGCCTCCATGGCCGCGGACTTCCCGCTCACCAACGCCAACAACAACTCCAACCTCCTGCGCGAGGACCTGACCCACACCACCGACTTCACCTTCAGCGGGCCCCTCATCAAGGACCGCCTCTGGTTCACCCTCGGCACCCGGGTCACCCCCAGCCAGGCCACCTCGGGCCTGCTGGGCTACACCGTGGTGGGCGTCAAGGCCGGCCAGCCCAACATCCCCTGGAGCCAGGTGCAGAGCCTGCTGCGCCCCATGTCCACCTTCGGCCTCAATGCGAACGTGGACAACGTCGTCAACACCGGTCCCGGCGGCAACTACGGCAACACCGCCGAGGACGCCGGAACCAAGCTGAGCTCCTCGATCAGGTTCCAGAAGTTCGAAGGCAAGCTGACGGGCCTCCTCACCACCAACCACTCCCTCAGCGCCACCTTCCTCACGGAGAAGACCACGCAGGGCGGCGTCCAGGGCCAGCGGAACACCGATCCATGGGAAGGCAACATCATGCGCGGCATCGGCGACATGGTCACCGAGACCAAGGCCTGGACCCTCGGCTGGAACGGCATGCTGGCCCCCAACTGGTCCATCGAGGCCCGCACCACCTACGCGGCCAACACCTTCAACGACGTCAAGAACCCCAACCCCGGCGTGTCGGTCTCCGGGTACTTCGCCAGCCCTGATCCCGCCATGGTCCTGCGGGGCGAGAGCGGCCCGCACTCCTGGCTGGGAAGCCCCGACAGCTACGACTACGGCCCGCTGCTCACCAACATGTCCACCTACGACATCAGCCCCCTCAAGAAGGGCAACAGCACGTGGTCGATCAACGTCAAGACGCTTCAGGCCTACCTGGGCAGCCACGACATCGACATGGGCGCCGAGAGCGTGGCCACGCTCTACAATTTCGGCCGGTCCAAGTACGGCAACCGGGGCGTGTTCACGGGCGGCTGGTACCGCGATTCCGCCACGGGCAAGTACCTCTATCCCACCTTCCATCGCGGCGAAGCGGGCTCGGACCCCACCGAGATCCTCCAGGTCGGCCCCGGCGAGAACCCGGTGGCCAACGGCTGGAACGCCTGGGCGAACATGCCCAACGGCCTCGGGACCCAGGCCCCCTTCCTCCACTGGGAGGCCATCCGCGGCCCCAGCGCCCACATGGAGAAGTTCTACGACAACCCGGGCGACTCCAAGAACCGGACCACCTCGGTCTACGTGAACGACAACTGGACCGTCAACAGCTTCCTGAACGTCATGGCCGGCGCGCGGTACAACAAGCTCACAATGCAGGACCAGGGCGGCAACCGCCTGGACGACATGAGCGTGTTCGAGCCGCGCCTGCTCCTGAAGTTCAACCCCGACGGCAACAACCGGGAGATCTGGTCGCTGTCGGCCGCCAAGCTGGCCTCGGCCTATTCGGACGCGGTGGCCAACAACTTCCGCGGCAACGCCTGGGAAGTGCGAACCGTCCACCTGTGGAACGGCGCGAACCTGGACGGGGGCCAGCCCGGCTTCGACACCAACGGCGCCCTGGGCGACGCCCCCACCGGCACGCACAACGGCTACACGTACACCGGCCAGAACATGAACGGCGTGCGCTTCGTGGACTACGACACGCTCATCGACCCCAGGAACTACGGCCCCGCCTACGACATGCTGGACGCGCGGCAGACCTACCTCGCCAAGGGGCTGCGCGCCCCCTACGCCTACGAGTTCAGCGTGGGCTACCAGCGCAACTACGAGTCCGGCTACTTCAAGGCCAACGTCATCCGGCGCGTGTACAAGGACAACATCGTCAGTTCCATCCATGACTACGGCATGGATTCCATGGTCCACATGACCAGCCCGGACCCCAACGATCCCCTGCGCATGTGGAAGCAGAAGACCTCCTGGCTCAACTCCAGGTTCGACCGGGTCTACACCGGCCTGGAGATCGCCTTCCAGAAGCAGCTCAGCTCCCGCTGGAGCCTGATCGGGTCCTACACCTACGACCAGTCCACGGGCACCAACGACCTGGACTACTACAACTACAAGAACCTGCGGGAGAAGCTGCTGACCCCCGAGCAGCAGGAGCGCGCCGTGGGCAAGGGCCTGCTCAGCCGCAACCAGATCGCCCACGTGTTCCTGACCTACGCCCACCCCGTGGGCAAGGGCAACGTGTCCTTCTCCGTGAAGGCCGACGCCTGGACCGGCGGGGTCATCCAGGCCCAGGGCTGGACCGACTACCGGACCCTGTCGGGCTTCTCCGCCCTGCAGCTGCCCGGGTCCATCAACGGCGAGCGCGTGATCGACGTGGACCAGCGCACCGCGAACTGGCAGACCTTCTTCCCGACCTACTACGGGGACATGGGCGCCTTCAAGACCGGCGTGGACTACTACCAGGTCGGCGCGAAGGTCCAGTGGGACATCCCCCTGGGCCTGGGCAAGGTCCGCCTGATAGGCTTCGTGTCGATCGACAACATCTTCAACCACTTCGTCATGACCAACGTCTACGGCTACTTCACGGGGGATTCCCCCAGCGCCACCAACAACGTGGCCGCGGGCAGCCCCATGGCCCTGTTCAACGGGAACCGCTTCTACGGCCAGACCCCCGGGGACCTGGGCGCCAAGTACGGCGACTACAACCAGGGCTACGGCGGGCGGAAGGTCGGCGATTTCAGCATCGGGCTCAAGTTCTAATTGGAGAATGCCATGAACCACCTCCGCACCATCCTGATGGGCCTCCTGGCGCTTCCCCTGGCCGCCGGCCACCCCGGCTTCTCCGCCGGCGGCGGCCTGATCCTGGGGCTCGACAGCTACAAGAAGGCCGTGAACAGCACCACCGGCTTCATGATCAACGCGGGCTGGGAGACCACCCTGGCCAGGACCGACATTCCGGCCCGGGTCTCCCTGAACCTGGGGACGATGCCCGGCAAGGCGAAGAACGGCCTCACGACGTCCCTGACCCTGGCCCAGCTCTCCGGGGACATCCTCTTCGACACCGGCACCCCGAAGCTGCGGGGGATCTTCGGGCTGTCGCTGAACAGCTACACCGCGAAGTTCAAGGGCGACGAGAGCCAGTCCATCTTCGACGCCGAGCACCATTTCCCGTTCCACGACTGCAAGGGGCTCAAGGGCGGCCTGCGCGTGGGGGCGGAATACGCCCTTACGCCCCGGGTCACCCTGGAGGCCCTCCTCCAGGCCACGGAACTCGCCGGACGCCAGCGCAACGACGTCCTGATCCGCCAGGGGGCCATCAACCCCGCCTGGCTGCAGCTCGGCGCCCGCTACCAGTTCTGATTCCGGAGTCCTCGTGACCACGACCCCCCAGACCGAAGAAGCCGGCCGCCTCGGATTCGCCGAGAAGGCCGGCTACGCCCTCGGCGACGCAGGCTCCAACTTCTACTGGAAGACCTTCGAGTTCTTCATCATCTTCTTCTACACCGACGTCTTCGGCATCCCGGCCGGGACGGTGGGCACCATGATGCTGGTGACCCGGGTGCTGGACGCCATCGCCGATCCCATCATGGGCACCATCGCGGACCGGACCCGCACCCGGTGGGGGCACTTCCGCCCCTACCTGGTCTGGTTCGGCCTGCCCCTGGCGGCCGCGGGGGTGCTGACGTTCACCACGCCCGCCATGGGGCACGGCGCCAAGGTGGTGTACGCCTACGTCACCTACTGCCTCCTGATGCTTCTCTACACGGCCGTGAACATCCCCTACAGCGCGCTCATGGGGGTGATGACGCCCAACAGCAAGGAGCGCACCTCCCTGGCCTCGTTCCGGTTCGTGGGCGCCTTCTCGGTGGCGGTGCTGGTGCAGTACTGCACCCCCAGCCTCGCCCAGTGGTTCGGAATGGCGCCCGCCCTTCGGGCCCAGCACAGCCTGCTGGCCCACCCCGGCGAATGGATCCGCTGGTTCCTCTCCAAGGAATTCCTGGCCCTGCCGGCCGATCTGGCCAAGGGATGGCAGCTGACCATGGCCCTCTACGGGGTCATCGCGGTGGCGCTGTTCGCGCTGTGCTTCCTGGCCACCCGCGAGCGGGTGGCGCCCCCGGCCGACCAGGCCGCGGACCTCAAGGGGGACTTCAAGGCCCTCATGGGCAGCCGCGCCTTCGTGGTGATGATCGTGGTGGCCGTGGCCATGATCAGCGCGTTCGTCCTCAAAGGCTCGGTCTCGGCCTACTACTTCAAGTACTACGTGCACCGCAACGATTTGCTGGGGCCCTTCCTGGTGAGCAACGCCCTGGCCTTCCTGGCCGCGGTGATGCTGGCCCCGCCCGTGGCCCGGAGGTTCGACAAGAAGGTCATCTTCATGGCGGCCATCGGCCTGGGCGGCGCGATCGTCCTGGGGTTCTGGTTCGCCGGGCCCGGGGACGTCGCCCTGATGTTCGCCCTCCAGATTCTTTCCAGCTTCGTGATCGGGTTCAACTCCCCCCTGCTGTGGGCCATGTTCGCCGACACCGCCGACGACGCGGAATGGCGCTCGGGCCGGCGCAACACCGGACTCGTCTTCGCCTCGGCCATCTTCGGCACGAAGATCGGCCTGGCCGTGGGCGCGTGGATCACGGGCATCCTCCTCACCTGGTTCGGATACGTGGCCAACGTGGACCAGACGGCCCGCTCCCTGGTGGGCATCCGGCTCTCCATGAGCCTCTTCCCCGGGGCGCTGCTGATCGTTTCCGCCCTGCTCATGAAGCTCTACCCCCTCGACGACCGGATGATGGTCCGGATCGAGAAGGACCTCAAGGACCGCAAGCCCCAAGCCTGAGATGCGAATGCGTTATTTCCTCTGTCTGTGCCTCGCCCTATCCGCGCGCCTGTGCGCCGCCGAACCCGACCTGGCCCGCCAGGCCTGGTGGGGGAACGCGGTGTGCTATTCCGGATACCGGGAAGGCCAGGATCCCGACAAGGGTCTCTATCCCTCCCCCGCCCAGGTCCTGGAGGACCTGCGCATCCTCGACCGCAGGTGGAAGGTCATCCGCCTCTACGGCTCCGACCGCCACGCCGCCGACGTGCTGGAGGCCATCCGGGCCCACAAGCTGGGCCTGCGGGTCATGCTGGGCATGTGGCTCAGCGGCAAGCCCGGCAAGGCCCCCGAGAACGAGCGCCAGGTCGCCGAGGGCATCCGGCTGGCCAACGCCTACAAGGACGTCGTCGTGGCCGTGAGCGTGGGCAACGAGGCCCTGGTGGACTGGTCGGACCACAAGCTCACCGAACCGGTGGTGATCGCCTTCGTGAAGCGCGTGAAGGCCGGGGTGGCCTGCCGGGTCACCGTGGCGGACGACTTCCTGTACTGGGCCAAGGCCGGCAACCGCCTGGCGGAGCACCTGGACTTCATCACCCTGCACAGCTACCCCCTGTGGGGGAACCAGGACATCGACGAGGCCTTCGCCACGACCCTGGAGAAGTTCGCGGAAGTGCGGCGCGTCCATCCCGGGAAGACCATCGTCTTCGGGGAGGTGGGCTGGGCCACCTTCACCCAGGGCCCGCAGCACGCGCCCAGGGCCGGCAGCGAGGCCAAGCAGAAGCGCTACTTCGAGGAGATGAGCGCCTGGGCGAAGTCCATGGGCGTGACCACCTTCATCTTCGAGGCCTTCGACGAGCCCTGGAAGGGCGCGGGGACGGAAGGCCACTGGGGCCTGTTCTCGGTGGACCGCAAGGCCAAGCCGGCGGTCCTGGGCTGGTTCCCCGAGCTGCGCCCCGCGGGGCCCACCTCGCCGAGCTACGGGGAGCGGCCATGACCGGCGCCTGCGTCCCCCTTCAGCCCGCGGCCCCGGAAGTGGGCGGCGGCATCGTGGACCTTGACGGCGGGCGCTGGTTCCGCGTCTCCGGCCTGGACGGGATGCCCCCGTTCTTCATGAGCGTGGTGAGCGATTCCGACCACTGGCTGTTCGTGTCCAGCAACGGCGCGCTCACCGCCGGCCGGCGCGATCCGGACCACGCCCTGTTCCCCTACCACGCCGACGACCGCATCCACGACAGCCTGGAGCACACCGGAAGCAAGACCGTCGTGCGGGTGGCGCGGGACGGGCGCACCTGCCTGTGGGAGCCGTTCTCCGACCGCCACCAGGGCCTCTACCGCATCCGCCGCGACCTGCTCAAGAGCGTCCACGGCGACCGCATCGTCTTCGAGGAGACCAACGAGGACCTGGGCCTGGCCTTCCGGGTGTGCTGGATGACCAGCCACCGCTTCGGCTTCGTGCGCCGGTCCGAACTGGTGAACCTCGGCTCCGCGCGGGTTGAGGCCGACATCCTGGACGGAATCCAGAACGTCCTGCCCGCGCAGATCGGCTGGCGCTTCCAGTTGGAGTTCAGCACTTTGGTGGACGGCTACAAGCGCACCGAGCTCCTGCCCGGAACGGGCCTGGCCCTCTTCCGCCTGAGCTCCATCCCCGCCGACCGCCCCGAACCCAGCGAGGCCCTGCGGGTGAACACCGCCTGGAGCCTGGGGCTGGAAGCCCCGGTGCGGCTCCTCTCCACCGTCCAGCTCGCCGCCTTCCGCAGGGGGGAAGCCCTCGTGGAGGAGACGGACGTGTGCGGGCGCCGCGGCGCCTACCTGGTGAACGCCGCCCTGGCCCTCGAGCCCGGGACCTGCCGCGAGTGGTTCGTGGTGGCCGACCTGGCCCTGGACGCACCGGCGGTGGTGGCCCTGGAGGCACTCCTGGCCGGGGGCGGGGACCTGCGCGCGCAGCTCCTGGAGGACGTGGAGCGCGGCACCGAGGGCCTCCTGCGCCGGGTGGCCGGCGCCGACGGGCTCCAGGCCGGCGAGGACGAGCGCAGCGCCAGCCGCCACTTCTCCAACACCCTGTTCAACATCATGCGGGGCGGGATGCCCGGGCTGGGCACCCGCATCCCCCGGGACGACTTCCGGCGCTTCCTGGCCGCGTCCAACCGCGAGGTGGCCGCGCGCAATCAGGACGTCCTGGCAGCCCTGGAGGAGGCTCCCGGGCGCCGGGACTTCCTCGCGGCCCTGGAGGCCTGCGGGGACCCCGACCTGGAACGCCTGGGCCGGGAGTACCTGCCGCTGACCTTCAGCCGCCGCCACGGGGACCCCAGCCGCCCCTGGAACATCTTCTCCATCCAGGTGCGCGAGCCCGGCGGCTCCCAGCTCTACAACTACCAGGGCAACTGGCGGGACATCTTCCAGAACTGGGAGGCGCTGGCCTTCAGCTACCCCACCTTCCTGGAGGCCATGATCGCCAAGTTCCTGGCCGGCTCCACCGCCGACGGGCACAATCCCTACCGCGTCCTGCGGGAGGGCTTCGAGTGGGAGACCCACGACCCCCACGATCCCTGGTCCTTCATCGGCTACTGGGGGGACCACCAGGTGGTCTACCTCCTGCGGCTCCTGGAGGCCTCCGAGCGCACCTTCCCCGGCGCCCTGTCCCCGCTGCTGCACAAGCGGGTCTTCGGGTACCTCGACGTGCCCTACCGCATCAAGCCCTACGAGGACCTGCTGGCCGACCCCCACCGGACCATCGACTTCGACGCGGCGGCCCACCGCCGCATCCTGGCCCGGGCCGGGGCCCTGGGCGCCGACGGGCAGCTCCTGGCGGGGCCGGACGGCCCGGTGCGGGCGGGCCTGGCCGAAAAGCTGCTGGTGGTGGCCCTGGCCAAGCTTTCCAACCTCATCCCCGGCGCCGGCATCTGGATGAACACCCAGCGGCCCGAGTGGAACGACGCCAACAACGCCCTGGTGGGCTACGGCGTCTCCATGGTCACCCTGTGCCACCTGCGCCGGTTCCTGGCCTTCTGCGGCGGACTCCTGGCCGGCGACGCCCCGGTGGCCCTGGAGGTGGCGGGGTGGTTCGACGGCGTCGCCACGGCCCTGGAAGGGACCACCCCGGAGGCGGCCGACACCGTCCCCGGCCGCAGGCGCATGCTGGACGCCCTGGGCCGCGCCGCCTCGGACTACCGGGAAGGCCTCTACGCCCGCGGACGCTCCGGCCTCCTCGCCCCGGTTTCAGCCGCGCGCCTGCGGTCCTTCTTCGCGGCGGCCCTGGGCCACCTCGACCACGCCATCCGCGCCAACCGCAGGGACGACGGCCTCTACCACGCCTACAACCTCATGCGGCTGGAGGTGGACGGCATCGCCATCCGGCGCCTGCAGCCGATGCTCGAAGGGCAGGTGGCCGCCCTGGGCGCCGGGGTGCTGTCGCCGGACGAGGCCGCCGGCCTCCTGGACGCCCTGCGCCGCAGTCCCCTGCGCCGGGAGGACGTGGACAGCTACCTGCTCTATCCCGACCGCGAGCTGCCGCGCTTCCTGGAGAAGAACATCCTCCCCCCGGACGCTCCCGCCCGGATCCCCCTGCTGGGGGCCCTGCTTGAGGCCGGCGACACCGCCATCGTGGCCCGGGACGTGAAGGGCAGGGTGCACTTCAACGCCGGCTTCCGCAGCCGGCGCGAACTGGAGGCGGCCCTGGGCGCCCTGGCCTGGGACGGTCCCGGCCGCGAGGAGGTGCTGGCCCTCTACGAGACGGTCTTCGACCACCAGTCCTTCACCGGCAGGTCCGGAACCTTCTACAAGTACGAGGGCCTGGGCTGCGTCTACTGGCACATGGTGGCCAAGCTCCTCCTGGCCGCCGACGAGGCCCGGCGCGCCACGTCCCCGGACGATCCCGCCTTCCCCCGCCTCCAGCGCCACTGCCGGGAGATCCGGGAAGGCCTGGGCGTGCACCGGAGCCCCGCCCAGGTGGGCGCGATCCCCATCGACCCCTACTCCCACACTCCGGCCCAGGGCGGGGCGCAGCAGCCCGGCATGACCGGCCAGGTGAAGGAGGACTTCCTGTCCCGCTTCGGCGACCTGGGGGTGCAGGTGGAGGCGGGGCGCATCGTCTTCCACCCCGCGTGGATGCCGGAGGGGGAATTCCTGACTCGCCCCGCGGTCTTCCGGTATTTCGATCTGGAGGGCCGGTCCCGCACCTTGGGTCTGCCCGCAGGCTGCCTGGCCTATACGCTCTGCCAGGTCCCCGTGGTGGCCCAACGCGCCGGAACGCCGTCCTTGCGGATCCTCCTGGCCGATGGTTCCTTCCGGAGCTTCCCCGGGCTGTCCCTCGACCTTTCCACGAGCCGGGCCCTCTTCGACCGGACCGGGGAAGTGGAACGCATCGAGGTCGTGCTGGGAGTGTGATTCTCATGGCCGTGCTCGACCCCGGTTCCGGGCCTAGGGCAGGCCCAGCCGTTTCTTCAGCGCCGGCGCCGCCCCCCGGCTGATCTCCACGTCCAGTCCCCCCGCGAGCTTGACCTGCATGCGCCCCGAATCCAGGTTCCTCGCCCCCAGGATCGCCTCGGGGCGCAGGAGGAGGTGGCGGTGCCCGCGGATCAGGCCGCGGCCCTCCAGGGCCTGTTCGGCCTCGGCCAGGGTCTTCCAGAGGGTGCGCCACTCGCCCCCGGCGTGGGCCCACACGGCCCCGTCCTTGAACTCGAAATGGGAGGTCCGGGCCAGCTCCAGGAGGACCAGGCCTTCGCCGGCCTTCACGGGGTAGCGGAAGGGGCCCGCGGAGGGGGGCTTCGGGGGGCGGGCGGTCCTCAGGCGCTCGAGGGTCAGGGCCAGCCGTTCCTCCGTGACGGGCTTCAGGAGGTAGTCCAGGGCGGCGTGCTCGAAGGCCTTCACGGCGTGCTCGGCGAAGGCGGTGACCAGCACCACGGGCAGGCCTGCCTGGATTTCGGCCATGACCTCCAGGCCGGTGAGGCCGGGCATCTGCACGTCCAGGAACAGGGCATCCGCCGTGCCGCCGGCTTCCAGCCATTCCATGACGGCGAGGCCGTCCTCCAGTTCCGCCACGACCTGGCAGCCCTGGTCCTTCAGCAGCCGGACCAGGCGCTTGAGGTTGTAGGGCTCGTCCTCGGCCACGACGATGCGGAGCGGTTCAGGCACGGTCCCCTCCCGGCAGCTGGATGACAGCCCGGGTCCACTCGCCTTCCCGCCAGAGCCGGAAGGAGGTGGCGGGATCGGCTCCCAGCAGGGCTAGACGCTCCCTGAGGTTGCGCAGGCCGATGCTGTCCGGCGCGCCTTCGCCCGGGGGCCGGCCGGTGTTGGCCACTTCCAGCTCCAGTCCGCGGCCCCAGGGGCGCAGGCTGATGTGGAGCTCGCCTCCGGCGCGCTCGGGGCCGATGCCGTGCCTGACGGCGTTCTCCACCAGGGGCTGGAGGAGGAGGGGCGGCACTTCGCGGGCGTCCAGACCCGGATCCCAGGACCACCGGACCTGGAGGCGCCTGCCCAGGCGGAGCTGCTCCAGGGCCAGGTACTGCTCCACCACCTTCCGTTCCTGGGCCAGGGCCAGGGAGGCGCGGTCGCCCAGGTCCAGAAGGTGGCGCAGCAGGCCGGCCAGGTCCACCAGCACCTTCTCGGCGCCGGCGGGGTCCTCCCGGACCATCTCGGCCACGCCGCTGATGGCGTTGAAGAGCACGTGGGGATTCATCTGGTTCTGCAGGGCCTTCAGGCGGGCCTGGGCGGCGGCCTTCACGGCCCGGTCCTCGCTGCGTTCGGCCCGTTCCATCTGGGCCAGGACGCCCCCGAGGAGGACGGCGAAGCAGAGGTAGGCCGCCGCCAGGATCAGGAGCCTGGGCGGCAGGGCCCCCCCCATGGACCCGTGCATGCCCATGCCGCCCCGGCCCATCATGCCCCGGCCCATTCCGCGCGGGCCCATGGGCGGGGCGCCGGCGCCGAGCAGCACCAGAAGGAGGAAGGCGCAGGCCGCGTTGAAGGGGATGGCCTGGAGGAGACCCCGGAACGGCCCGGCCACGGCGTCCGCGGTGCCGGTCCACTGCCAGGGCAGGGGGGAGAGCACCAGGAAGAAGAAGCCCCAGGCGAAGGGCGCCAGGGCCTCCCCGTCCAGCGGGAGGCTCCCGGGCCCCAGGGCCCACCGGGTGAGGTTCCAGAGAAGGCCGAACACAAGGATGGCGCCCCAGGTGAGGGGGCGCCGGATCCTGTGGACGGTGGTCCTGAAAAGGTGCTCAGCCTGCATGATGAATCAGTCTAGTTCAGCGCATGCCCTGGGGACAGGCACCATTGCCGCGGCCCATGCCCCTGCCGTGACCCATGCCCCTGCCCATGCCGGGGCCTTCGCTCCAGCGCTTTTCCCACTGGGCCTTCTGCTCGGGGGTGAGGAGCTTCTCCATTTCCATGCGGTTGGCCTGGCGCGCTTCCAGGAGGGCGAAGCGGGCCTGGCTCTCCTTGTCGAAGAGGGCCTTGAGGTCGGCGCCGGGCTTGGCCATGGCCTGCCGGAGGGCGTCGTGGGCCTCCCGGACGGCCTTCCTCTTGGCTTCCATGTCGGGCCGGTGCTTGGCCTCCAGGGCGGCGAAGGCCGTCTTCTGGGCTTCCGTGACGCCCGGGAGGTTCGCGCAGACGCCGCCGCGCCGGCAGGACCCCGGTCCGCCCTGGGCCAGGGCGGGCAGGGCCATCAGGGCGAAGGCGCCGGCGCAGAGGATGAGGGTTCGGATGGATGTCTTCATGGTTGCCTCCAGGGTCCGGGGAACCTTGCCCCGTCCACAGCATTGGAGGCGCCTTTGGCCGGGAGGGCTGTCCGGGACGGTCGGGATGCACCGGGGAGGGATCGAACGACACGAAGCGGGGGTCGAATGACATGCGGATTGTTTTCCGGAATTCCTTCGGCACGGGACGGAGGTGGTCCTGCCCTGCAGGCCTTGACTCAGTTGTAGGCGCGCTTGATCTCGACGGCTTCCGCCATGAGTGGCGCCGCCAGCTGGAAGCCCCCCCGTTCCTTCCAGAAGGGCAGCTGCTCATGGCGACCCACGTATTTCTGGGGGATCGGGCGCGAGCCGATCTCCACCGGCAGGCCATAGGCAGTCTCGACCAAACACCAGGTGAGGCTCGGACGGTTGGTTTTCATAGCCGGGCTCCGGACCGGGACCACGAAGTGCGGATAGGGTGGAGGGGATGTTCACCCGCTTTTTGGCCCACCAGCTTGCCCACCCTTCCGGCCTGTTCGGCCGCCTCGTCATGGCCCGCTGGCTCCGGAGCCACACCCGGTCCGTGAACGCCTGGGCCCTGGACCTGCTCGGGATGGGCCCGGGCGACCGGTTGCTGGAGATCGGCTTCGGGAGCGGGGACCTGCTGTTCGAGGTGCTGGACCGGGACCGCCAGGCCCGGGTTGCGGGCCTCGACCTGTCGGAGGCGATGGTCCGCGTGGCCTCGAAGCGGCTTCGCTCCTTTCTCCGGGAGGGGCGCTGCGAGCTCGCCCAGGGGTCCGTCGAGGCCATCCCCTTCGGCGATTCGGGCTTCTCCCGGCTGGTGAGCGTGAACGCCCTCTACTTCTGGCCCTCGCCCGCCTTGGCCCTGGCCGAATGCCGGCGGGTCCTGGCGGAGGGCGGGGTCCTCCTCCTGTGCTTCGACGCCAAGGCCAACCTGGAGCAGTGGGCGGGGCACCGCTTCGGGTTCCGGCTCTACGAGCCGCCCGAGGTCGAGGCCCTCCTGCGGGACGCGGGGTTCCAGGTCCTGGACCTGCAAAGCCGCTCCTTTCCGGGCTACGGGGAGGCGCACTGCGTCCGGGCCCGGGCCGGATTCCGGGGGGGACAAACCTGACCGGTTGCCTGACAATGCTGGAATGCCCGAGACTCCAAGCGAACGCGCGCTGCCGACGTACCAGGACCTCCCCGTCTTCAACTGGTCCTGGCTCCTG
Source organism: Geothrix sp. 21YS21S-2 (assembly GCF_030846775.1). Taxonomy (NCBI): domain Bacteria; kingdom Pseudomonadati; phylum Acidobacteriota; class Holophagae; order Holophagales; family Holophagaceae; genus Geothrix; species Geothrix sp. 21YS21S-2. The sequence goes on along the minus strand of NZ_CP132910.1, from coordinate 2,049,155 downwards.
GCGCGGTCCATGCTTTACAGCTCCTTCGGGCTGGGCATCAGCCTGGTGGTGGGGGTCAGCTTCCTGCTGGGGTCGGGGCGGTGGGCGCTGGGCGGGCTGCTGCTGCTGAACTACCTCCTCATCGGCGGGGGGTTCGCCCTGCGGTCGAGCATCAACCGGCGGCGCCACCTGGCGCGGGGCCGGCAGCGGCGGGAGATGGACGAGGCCCGCCGGGCCCGGCAGCGGGCCGAGCTGCGCCTCACGGTGCTGCAGGCCCAGGTGGAGCCGCATTTCCTCTTCAACACCCTGGCTTCGGTGCGGTCCCTGGTGCGCCAGGATCCGAAGCGGGCGGAGGCCACCATCGACGCCCTGGTGGGCTACCTGCGGGCGGCCATCCCGAGGCTCCGCCCGGACGACGGGGGCGCGGTGAGCACCCTCGAGGGGCAGTTCGCCATCTGCGAGAGCTACCTGAAGGTCATGAAGGTGCGGATGGGCGACCGCCTGTCCTACGGGGTGGACCTGCCGCCGGAGCTGGCCCAGACCACGTTCCCCGCCCTCATGCTCATCTCCCTGGTGGAGAACGCCATCAAGCACGGCCTGGAGTCCCGGCCGGGGCCGGGGCGGGTGGAACTGCGGGCGGACCGGCCGGAACCGGGCCGGGTGCGGGTGGTGGTGGCGGACGACGGCCTGGGCCTGGCGCCGGGGCTGGGCTCTGGCGTGGGGCTGGCCAACATCCGGGAACACCTGGCGACGCTCTACGGCGCCGAGGCCTCCCTGGAGCTCCAGGGCGGGGCCTCGGGGGGCGTGACGGCCACCATCCGGCTCCCGGAAAGGCGGGCGGCATGATCCGGGGCCTCATCGCGGAGGACGAGGAACCCCAGCGCCTGGAACTGGCGGGGCTGCTGCGGGAGGCGTGGCCGGAACTGGAGCTGGTCGCCGTGTGCGGGGACGGCCTCGCGGCCCTGGAGGCGCTGGAGGAGCACCGGCCCCAGGTGCTCTTCCTGGACATCCGCATGCCCGGGCTGAACGGCCTGGCCGTGGCCCGGGAGGTGGGGGCGCGGGCCCACGTGGTCTTCCTCACGGCCTACGACGAATATGCCGTCGCGGCCTTCGACGCCGGGGCCGTGGACTATGTCCTGAAGCCCGTCCTGCGCGAGCGCCTGGCCCAGGCGGTGGAGCGGGTCCGCGGGCGCCTGGAGCGGGACGCGCCGCCTCCGTCCATGGACGAGCTGCTGGAGCGGCTCATCACCCGCCAGCGGGAGGGCGGAAGGCGCCTGCAGTGGATCACCGCGGGCGCCGGCGACACGGTCAAGCTCTTCCCCATCGGGGACGTCATCTACTTCCAGGCCGACGAGAAGTACACCCGGGTGGCAACCCGGGAGGAGACAGCCCTCATCAGGGTCCCTCTGAAGGACCTGCTGGAGGGCCTGGATCCCGACCAGTTCTGGCAGGTGCACCGCTCGGTCATCGTGCGGGCCCCGGCCATCGAATATGCCAGGCGGGACGAACTGGGCCGGCTGCGCCTGAAGCTCAGGGGCCGGGACGAGCTGCTGCCGGTGAGCGCTGCCTTCCAGCACCGTTTCCGGGCCATGTGAGCCCGGGCGGGGACGAACCTTCCGCAGGGATGGACATTCCAGCCGGGAGGCCTGAACGCCATCCTCTTGCGGATTTCGCAGCGATATTGATTATGCAATTACAGAAATCCGACCACCCAACGAAGGACATGGAAAAGGCTGAAGCGTTTCTGAGGCCCATCACCATCATCCCGTTGGGACGGGAGGAAGCGATGGACTGGGGTTTGATCGAAGCACGACTCCGAAAAGAGGGAACCCCGATCGAAGCCGAAGACGGCATGATTGGCGCCACCGCGCATAAGCATGGCCTGACCCTTGTCACCGGAAATAGTAAACATTTTGGTAGGATCAAGGGTTACGCATCGTTGATTGGGAACAACACCCACCCGAAGTCTGAACCCCTCTTGCGCTCCGGGACCGGATCCTCGCTTCGTGGCGGTGGCGGGCCGTGACGGGGGCAGGTCCGTCGCGCCAGGGAGGGGTTCCATCCCGTGGGGAGGGGTGTTCGTCGCAATCCCCCGCGGGGCGGGCGGGGCATGACTAGGCTTGGGCCATCACCTTTCCCCGGGACGCCCCTTGAGAATCCTCCTCTCCCTCCTCCTCGCCCTGCCGCTCCTGGCGGGGGACACCCTGACCCTCGAGAACGCGGAACTCCGGATCACCTGGCGGAACCGCGACGCGGCCATCGAACAGGTGGAATGGAGGGCGGACCACGCCCGGTTCTTCCAGGGGCCGGGCCCGGGCGCCGCCGCCGGGACCTTCGCGGGCGAGCCCGCGGTCGCGGACACGCCCCGGGGCCGGGAGGTCACGTTCACCGGGGCCGGCGGCGCGCGGGTGGTCTACCTCCTGCCCGCCCAGGGCCACGTGCTGGAACTGGTGGCTTCCACCGTCCCGCTGGACCTCCTGCCCGCCCAGGCCGCGGGCCGGGTCTTCACCCTGGAGGACCGGCGCATCCACGCCGTGGCCTGGGCCGACATTGTTAAGGAGCCGTTCTTCGGGTTCCTGGGGGCCCGGCGCAAGGAACTGCCGCCGGCCGCGCCGCGCCTGGGCATGGACGCCGGGCCCTTCGCGGCCATCTGGCACCTGGCCTCGCCGCCCCAGCGCGGGCCCGGCGGGTACCTCCTGCCCCCGGGGGGCGCCGGGCGCCTCTACCTGGGGCCCAGGCAGGAATCCGCCCTGGGGGCGTTCGGGAAGCCCTTCACCCAGGTGCTGGACTACGGCTTCTTCGGGCCCCTGGGGAGGGCGCTGTACCTGGGCCTGACCCTGATCCACGCCGCGCTCCCGAACTGGGGGTGGACCCTCGTGGCGTTCTCGGCGCTGCTGCGCCTGCTGCTCTGGCCCCTGAACACGAAGTCCGTCGTGCAGGCGCTGCGGACCCGGGACCTGGAGCCCCACGTGAAGGCCCTCCAGGCCCGCCGGAAGGACGCCGGCGGCTCCAGGGCGGAGCAGCAGCAGGAGGTCATGGCCTTCTACAAGCAGAACGGCCACAACCCCATGGGCGGCTGCCTCGCCGCCCTAATCCAGATGCCCGTCTTCCTGGCGCTCTACAGCATGCTGGGCAACGTCTTCGAGCTGCGGAACGCGCCGTGGATGTTCTGGATCCGGGACCTGTCGGCGAAGGATCCCACCTATGTCCTGCCCATCCTGCTCTGCGTGGGCATGTTCGCCCAGCAGGCCGCGGCCCCGCCCGCCGGCGACCCGGCCCAGCGCCGCATGATGCTGGTGGTCCTGCCCGTGATGATGCTCTTCATGTTCGCGAGCCTGCCCGCGGGGCTGAACCTCTACTACCTGGTCTTCAATGGGGTGGGCCTGATCCAGACCTGGTGGGTGACCCGAACCTACCGGTCCGGGCCGGTTGTTGCGATTGACATGCAATCACGTTGACCGATACTTCCGTATCCTGCAGGGAGGACATGGTCATGGTGGATTTCCGCGACAAGACGCCCCCGACGCGCTGCGCATGGTGCGGCTTCATCCGCATGGGCCAGGTCTGGCGCTCCGACCGGAGGGGGCTGAAGCTGGGCGGCTACCGCCACGCCATCTGCGAGAAGTGCCTGGGCGCCCATTTCCCCGGGGTCCAGCCCGCCCCCCGGGACTAGCCGAAGGTTTCCCGGGTACCTGGGAGAAGCAGCCTGGAAAGCGTATCTTTCTTTTTATCTGCTTTTATACCCGTCCATCCCCGGCTGGATACCGCCGGGGTGGGTCGGGAATGCCTGGGCTTGGTTCCGGTCTTCGCCTCGGGATCATCCAGACACGGGTTTTGCCGAGGATGGAAAGGGATAAAAGCTGAAATACCAAAACCTAACTTACCTGGCGCAGCCGGTGGTTGGGGCGTTGGGAGCAAGGCTGGTTCTGGATTTGCGCGACTAGGAAACCTTGACCCGGATCGAAAGCGCCTTCAGGGCCACGAGGTGCAGCAGCTGGCTCGCCGTCGCGCAGCAGTCCCCCAGGACGGTCACCTGGTAGGGCTCCGCGGCCCGGGAGATGGCGGTGTGGGTGACGCAGTTCTGGGTCATCATGCCCGCCACCACCAGCTCGGTGACGCCGAGGTCCCGCAGCGTGCGCTCCAGCGTGGTCTGGTGGAACGCGTCGGCGTGGTGCTTCACCACCACCGGCGCCTGCGGCGCGGCGGCGAGGATCCTGGGATGGATCCGGACCCCGGGCGTGCCTTCGTTGAAGAAGGGGGCCGGGCCCTCGGCGATGTGCTGGATGAGGATGACGGGGATGCCTTCCGACGTGGCCTTGGCGATGGCTTCCACCACGTTGTCCAGGGCGGCCTCCGCGTTCCAGAGGGGATAGGCCCCTCCGGGGAAGTAGTCGTTCTGGACGTCGATGACCAGCAGGGCCTTGTTCATGGGTGTCTCCTTGGGCGGGCGCGCCGTAGGTCCAAGGTAGGACGCGGGGGTTGAACGATGGAGTGGCGGAAATGACAATCTTCGGGCTATAACTGACAGATCATGGCGACCCGCATCGGCATTCTGGACTATCCCGGCGCCCAGGCCTCGGCGGTGCTGGGCCTGAGGGATCTGCTGGAGGAGGCCTCCCGGCTCCACAAGCTGCGGGGCGGCGCGGGGCTGGACGTGGCCGTCCTGGCGGGTCTGCCGGCGCTGGACGCGCCCCTTACGGCCCTGGTCCTGCCCCCGGCCCTGGGGGGCGAGCCGGCTTCCGATCCCAAACGTCCGGCATGGCTGACGGCCCGCCACCGGGAGGGGACCCTCCTGTGCTCGGTGTGCATGGGCGCCATGCTGCTGGCCGAGACGGGGCTCCTGGCCGGCCGCCCCGCCACGACCCACTGGGGCCTGAGGGCCCGTTTCGCCGAGCGGTTCCCGGCCGTCCTCCTGGACACCGACCGCCTCGTCATCGACGACGGCGACCTCATGACGGCCGGAGGCCTGATGGCCTGGGTGGACCTGGGCCTGCGGCTGGTGACCCGCTTCCTGGGCCCCGAGGCCATGCTCGCCACCGCGCGCCAGCTCCTGGTGGACCCCGGGGGCCGGGAGCAGCGCTTCTACAGCACCTTCGCCCCGGTCCTCACCCACGGGGACCCGGCCATTCTGAGGGCCCAGGCCTGGCTGCAGGCGCACGGCGGCGGCAAGGTGGACGTGCCGGCCATGGCGGGGGCGGCCCGCCTGGGGGAGCGCACCTTCCAGCGCCGCTTCAAGCGGGCCACCGGGTTGAGACCGACGGAATACCTGCAGCACCTCCGGGTGGGCAGGGCCCGCGAGCTGCTGGAGCGGCCGGGCCTCGGCGTGGACGAGATCGCCTGGCGGGTGGGCTACGAGGACCCGGGCGCGTTCCGGAAGATCTTCCTGCGGCTGATGGGGCTGTCCCCGGGCGAGTACCGGCGGCGGTTCGGGACCGGCGCCTCCCAGGACGCCTAGGTCGAGGAACTACATGGAATTCCTGGGGGATATGGGGGGTACCACCCATACCGGGACGGTGGCGCGGCCCCTATCCTGAGGGCGTCTTCAATGCCCAGCCCGCCTCCGGCCCCGGCTCCCGTCAAGGGCGTCCGCCAGGGGCCCACCCCTCTCCCCTGGAGGTTCCCGATGCGATCCGTCCTCGTCCGGAGGCTGGCGGGGCTCGCCGCCTTCGCCGTCTCCACCCTCGCGGCCCAATCCCCCGGCGTCAGCCCGGCGCTGACCAAATACGTGGACCTCCTCCCCGTCCCCCCGGTGGCCACCCCCGTGCACAAGGCCGGCCTCCCGGCCCTGGCCGACTACTACGAAATCGCCATGACCGAGCACAAGCACCAGTTCCATTCGGAGCTGGGGAAGGCCACGGTGTGGACCTACGGCCTCGGCGGCCAGCCCGGGGTCTACCTGGGGCCCACCATCGTGGCCCAGCGGGACCGTCCGGTGATCGTGAAGTGGATCAACAAGCTGCCCAACGACCCCGCCACCTTCCCCCTCCGGGATTCCATCGATCCCACGATCATGGGGGCGGACCTGCCCACGGGCCGGGCCATCCCCCACCTGCACGGCGGCAAGACCGCCGCGCGGTTCGACGGGACGCCCGAGCAGTGGTGGACGTCCACGGGCCAGAAGGGCGCGGCCTTCGTCTCGGATACGTTCATGTACACCAATGAGCAGCCCGCCACGCTCCTGTGGTACCACGACCACGCCATGGGTGCCACCCGGTTCAATCCCTACCTGGGCCTGGCCGCCGCCTACCTGATCTTCGACAAGGTCGACACCGGAACGGCCATCAACGGCCAGAAGGTGCCCTCGGGGGCCTACCACCTCCCCATCGTCCTCCAGGACAAGATCTTCAACCCCGACGGCACGCTGTACTACCCCACCCAGGGCAACAACGCCCTCCATCCCGTCTGGGTGCCCGAATTCTTCGGCGACACGCCGGTCATCAACGGCAAGGCATATCCCCGGCTCAACGTGGAGCCCCGGCGGTACCGGCTCCGGCTGCTGAACGGGTCCCAGGCGCGCTTCTTCAACCTGGGCTTCGACCACGACGGCTCCCCGCTGGCCTTCCACGTCATCGGATCCGAACAAGGTCTCCTGCCGGCCCCCGTCCGCAAGACCTCCCTGCTCATCGCGCCCGGCGAACGGTTCGACGTGATCATCGACTTCTCACGTCTCCGCCAGGGCGCCCGCATCACCGTCACGAACGATGCGCCCGCGCCCTATCCCGACGGCGGCATGATGGAGATCCCCGAACTGATGCGCATCGTCGTGGACAAGCCCCTGGCCGGCCCCGATGCCACCGTGCCCGCGGCCCACCTGAAGCTCCCCAAGGTGCCCAGGCTGGTGCCCACCCGCGGCCTCGGGGCGCGGGAAATGGTCGGCGAGGAGACCGAAGACCCCGCCACCGGCACGCCTGTGGACATGAAGTTCAACGGCTACGGCTCCATGGATCCGACCACCGATTTCATCAAGGTGGGCACCACGGAGACCTGGGAGTGGATCAACCTGACGGGGGACGCCCACCCCATGCACGTGCACCTCATCGCCTTCCAGGTGCTGAACCGCCAGCCCTTCGATGCGGACGCCTACAAGGCCGCCTGGGACAGCTACCTGGCCGGAGGAAGGCAGCCCTCCCAGAAGCCGGACATCCGCCATTTCCTCACGGGCCCCGCCCAGGCTCCGGAACCGGAGGAGCTGGGCTTCAAGGACACGGTGAAGGCCTATCCGGGGTTCGTCACGCGCATCCGCGGCACCTTCGACGTGCCCTACACCTCCGCCCTGGACCTGGACTTCCGGAAGCGCTCCCTGGGCTCCTACGTCTATCACTGCCATATCCTCGAGCATGAGGAGAACGACATGATGAGGCCCTTCGAGGTCGTCTTCTGACGAAGGAGGGAAGGGGGCCGGAGCGATCCGGCTCCCTTTCCGTGGGGTCAGCCGTTCCTCCGGGTACGGCAGTCCTGGATGGCGGCGAGGATGGTGTCGACGGGATCGCTCTTGGAGACGAACCCCCGGGCCCCGGCCTCCAGCATCTCCCGGGTGATGTCGGGATCCTGGTGCATGGAGAGCCCGATGACGCAGATGCCAGGCAGTTCGGCCTGGAGGAGCCGCGTGGTCTCGATGCCGTTGATGCCCGGCATGTTGATGTCCATCAGCACCACCTCCGGGTGGTGCTGCCGGGCGAGCCGGAGGCCCTCGAAGCCGTCGCTGGCCTCGCCGACGACGTGGATGTGGCGCCGGCCTCCGAGGAGGCTGGAAAGCCCCTGCCTGACCACCTGGTGGTCATCCACGATCAGGAGGCGGATGCGGGTGTCCACCGGGACCGCCGGTTGGGAGGGGCGCGGCGGCCGGGCCCCGGCGTCCCGGCGGGAGGCGGCTTCGGGTTCCTGCGCCCCGGCCAGGGGTTCCTCCAGGGGCACCATGAGGTGGAACTGGCTCCCCTGGCCGGGAGCGCTCTCGATCAGCATCCATCCGCCCAGGTGGGTCAGGCGCTCCTGGATGCTGAAGAGGCCCAGGCCGGTGCCGCTGCGCGCCGTCTTCGCCAGCTCCACGTCGAAGCCGGCGCCCGCGTCCTCGACGGTGGCCTCGAAGTGCGTGGCCGACTGCCGGACCCGGATCCGGGCCCGGGCCACCCGGGCGTGCTTGATCACGTTGAACAGCAGCTCGCGGATGGCGTCGAAGAAGAATTCCGTGAGGTGGGGCGGAAGGGGATGGAGGTCCTCGTCCATTTCGAGATCCACGTCCAGGGCATGGCGTTCCTTCATGCGCTTGCCTAGCCAGGCGAGGGCCTGGGCGAGCCCCTTCTCGTGGAGGACCGCCGGGCTCAATTCCGCCGCGAGGTCGCGGGACGACTGGATGGCTTCGTCCATCAGGTCCTCCAGCTGGCGGCAGGATTCAAGGAATCCCTCCCCCTTCGGACCGGCGGCCAGGGCCCCGGCGCGCCACTTGGCGGCCACCAGGATCTGCTGCAGGTGGTCGTGGAGGACCTTCGCAAGGCGGCGCCGCTCGCGGTTGTCGGACTGCACAAGCTCCGACGCCAGGGCCCGGAGCATCCGGGTCCGGTCCTCCAGTTCCTGGCGGGCGCGGTCCCGCTCCGCCCGGGAACGGATGGTGAGGATCCCGGAGGCCAGATCGTTCGCGAGCTTGCCGAGCATGTCGGTCTCGACGGCCTTGAACCGCCCTGCCGCCGGGGAGAAGATCTCCAGGACGGCGCCGGTCCGGTCGCCGAAGCGCAGGGGGAATCCGAGGGCGTACCGGGCAGACCCCTTCGCCTGCTCCCGCAGGAGGACGGGTTCGGAGTCCAGGCAGGCCTGCCCGCCCAGGCAGCGTTCGCCGGTGTGGAGGCACCGGCCCGGCAGGCCGGTGTCGATGTCGCCCGGCGCATCGACGTACCGCAGGCAGGCCTTGGTGTAGCCACCGATGGACACGGCGATGCGGCAGATCTCCAGCACCAGTTCCTTCTCGTCCGTGGCCCGCACCAGCGCCTCGTTGCACGCGGAGATCACCCGGAGCAGGCGGTTGGCCTGGTCCAGGGCCGCCGTCCGTTCCGCGACCTTGTATTCGAGGCGCTCCTCGAGGTGCCTGCGGGCCGTCACGTCCAGGATCATGGGGAGCATGTACCTCGGGCCCTCGGCGCCATCCTGGAGCATCTTCAGGTTCAGGTGGCCCCACGCTACGGAGCCGTCCTTGCGGAGGTAGCGTTTCTCCACCTCATAGCGCTCCAGTTCGCCCGAGGCCAGCCGGGCCACCTGGGCGAGGTCCACGGGGCGATCGCCGGGATGGGTGACGTCCAGGTAGCCCATGGCCAGAAGTTCCTGCTCGGAGTAGCCCAGGAAGCGGCACAGGGCGTCGTTGACCTTGAGGAACCGGCCGCCGGGATCCACGATGGCCGTGCCGATGGGCGACTCGTCGAAGGTGCGCTGGAAGCGGCCTTCCGTGGCCTGGTGGGCGCGAACCTCGGCCTTCAGCCGCCCGTTGGCGTCCGCCAGTTCCCGGAAGACCATCTCGTAGGGCTGCTCCACGCCGTGCTGCACGATGGCCAGGTAGGTCAGGTAGTAGGTGAACACCTTGAAGTAGTGGCCCACCCGGTTGGCGAGGCCGTAGTTGCTCACGTAGAGGGTGAACATCACCTCGGTGAGGATCGCCAGCACCGTCGCGGCCAGGAGGGTCAGGTAGATGCTGCGGTGGAACCGCTCCCGGTTGCGGACCAGGAGGGCGGCGTCCACGGCGAGGACCGAGATGATGGCGTATTCGCTGAGGATCTTGAACCGGGTCTGGCCCTGGCCCGCCACGAAGCAGGCGGGGAAGACGCGCCACAGGAAGATGGCGGCGATCACCAGGGCCGTCACGGCCATGAAGGCGCTGAGCGTGAGCGCCGGGTTGGGCCGGCGCCCCGTGGTCAGGTAGGCGAAGCCGAGCAGGAGGGAGAGGCTCTCGATGAGCCGGGCCGCGACCCAGAGCTGGTTCGCGGCGAAGGGGTGCCCGGGGAAGGTGGGCATCCCGGTATACCCGATGGTGTGGAGCAGGTCGAGGAGACCCAGGGAGAAGTAGGCGATGCCGACGAACAGGAGGAAGCCGTTCCGGATGTATTTCCGGGCATTCCACGCGATGCTGAAGATCGAGCAGGCCACCACCACGCTGAACATCTCGGCCAGGGTGTGGAAGAGCAGATAGCTGGACCGGCTCGTCAGGTAGAGGCCGGCCACGACCGCACCGCCAAGGCCGAGTTTCCATCGCTGGTCCAGGACGAAGGCCACCAGGGGGTTGCCCGGGCCCGGGGCCCATTCGGACGGTTGGATTGAAGCCTCGCCTGCCGGCTGTTGCATCGCCTGCCTTTCGGGACGTTTCCTGCTCCGGGCGGCCTAGTTGGCCCGCTTCAGGGCCATGCCGCAGCCGCAGGTGCCGGGTTCGGCCGACAGCGTGTTGCAGGCGCAGGAGCCGCCGCAGTTGCAGAAGTACAGGCCCGTGCCCTTGAGCTCGACGGACTTGAGGGCCTGGCCGCAACCGCATTTCGTGGCGTCCTTGGCGTCGATCCTGCATTTGCATTTCTCGCCGCACATGCAGACGAGGGCGGTCGATCCCTCCACCTTGACCACGTGGCCCCCCTTCAGGGGCTTGCCGCAGGTGCAGTTCCCGGGCTTGATGGAGGCCGACGTGCAGTGGCAGTCCGGGCCGCAGGCGCAGGTGTACAGGACATCCGCCCGCGCGGCTTCCTTGGCGGGCTGGCCCTTGGGCGCAGCATGGGCGAACGCGGCGGAAGCCAGCAGGACCGAACCGCAGAGGACGAGGGATCGTATTGCGTTCATGGTCACTCCTTGCAGAGGCGGGGAAGACCTGGAGGGTTTTCCCGGAGGGTGGCAGGGGTGGGATGATGGATTTTGCAAAAAGCTACCATAGTCGGCGGGTTTCCACCACGGGCAGAAACCTCCTGGATAGCGCCATTTGCCGCTTGCTTGCCAGGTGGTCGGCCATGCTCCGGAGGTCCCCCGGGCTCCCCGGATCCTGGGCCCGGAAGGTCGCCCCGGACCCGAAAATTTGCCTTCAACCCCTTGCCCCTCCGGTGGTAGGTTGACGCGTCGAATCGCCCCCCAGCCGGAGTCCCCTCCCCATGCCAGCCCTGGATCGGCTCGCCGAACGCCAGTTGATCGTCGTCACCGGCAAGGGCGGCACCGGCAAGACCACCCTTTCCGCTTTGCTGGGCCGGCTCCTGTCCCTGCGCGGGCTCCGCGTGCTCCTCCTGGAGGTGGATCCCCGGGAGAGCCTCCACCAGGCCCTGGGCACGGAGCCCTCCGGAGGCCGGGTGGTGGAGGCGGGCCGGGGCCTGCGCATCCAGAACCTGCAGCCGGAGGCCGTGATCGAGGCGCTGGTGCGGGAGAAGGTCCCCATCGGCTACCTGGCGAAGCTGGTCACGGAGAGCCCGGCCTTCCACACGTTCATCGAAGGGGCGCCGGGCCTGAAGGAGACGGCGCTGCTGGGCCACGCGTACCGGAGCCTGGAGGGGGCGGACATCGTGGTCGTGGACGCGCCGGCAACCGGTCACAGCGCCGCGCTGCTGGCGGCGCCCGGGCTGCTGGCCGGGGCCGTCCGGGGGGGGCAGCTGGGAGCGATGGCGGCCGAACTGGCGGGGTTCCTGGCCGATCCGAACCGCTGCGGCGTGACGCTGGCCACCCTGGCCGAGGAGATGCCGGTGCAGGAGACCCTGGAACTCATCGAGCGGCTCCCGATGCGTCCGGAACTGGTGGTGGCCAACATGCTCTTCCCGCGGCTGCCCCGGGGGGCGGCCCAGGGGCTCTGGAAGGCCCGCCGGCGCCTCCACGAGGCGGAACTGGCCCGGTTGGCCGCGGCCTGGGACGGGCCCCTGCTGGAACTGCCCATGCTGGCCCTGGACCGGGGGCCCGAGCTCGTGGAGCGCCTGGCCTCCGTCTTCCTGGAGGTGGACCGGTGAGCGGGGAGCTGACGGTGGTGGTGGGGGCGGGCGGCGTGGGGAAGACCACCCTGGCCGCGGCCCTGGCCCTGGGGTCGGCCCGGGAGGGGCTGCGCACCCTGGTCATGACCTTCGACCCGTCCCTGCGCCTCAAGGACGCCCTGGGGGTGGGCGACGCCGCCCGGGACGACCCGGTGCCGGTGGTGGCGGGCCTGGACGCGGCCCTGCTGGACGCCCGGCGGACCTTCGATCGGCTGGTCCGCGCCTACGCTCCGGACTCCATGGCCGCAAGGCGGATCCTCGCCAACCGCTTCTACCAGGACATGGCCGGCCACCTGGCGGGCATCCTGGAATACATGGCCATGGAGCGGCTCTTCGAGATGCGGGCCTCCCGCCGCTACGACCGGATCATCCTGGACACGCCCCCCACCCGCCAGGCCCTGGACTTCCTCCAGGCCCCCCAGCGGATGATGGACCTGGTGGACAGCAAGGCCATCCGTTTCGCCCTGGACCCCTGGTGGGACGACCCGGGCCACGGGAGCCTGCCCCTGCGCATCGCGGGACGGACGGCCCTGGGCCTTTCGGACCGGATCGTCGGGCGGCGCTTCCTGCTGGACGTGGTGGAGTTCATCCGGGCCTTCGCGCCGCTGTTCGAGGGTTTCCGGAGCCGCGCCCGGGAGGTGGGGGAGCTGCTCCGGGCTCCCGAGACCCGGTTCCTCCTGGTGACGGGGCCGGGCTCCGAGCGGGTGCCCGACGCCATGTTCTTCCTGCGCAGGCTGGAGGAGGCCGGACACCACCTCGGGCCCATCCTGGTGAACCCCGTGACCCCGGATCCGGGCCCCGGGGCGGGGGAGGGGGTGGTCCTGCTGCGCCACCTGGCGGACCGGGACCGGCGGGGCCTGGCCCTCCTGCAGCGGCTTTTCCCCGGCGAGCGCCGGATCCTCCCCGTGGCCCTGGAACCCTCGCCCCCGGCGGATCTGCCGTCCCTGGAACGGCTCTACGGAAAGCTGGCGGAGAACCGGGCTTTTTTGCCGCAATGCGGTATATTTGGGGCGTACGGTAAGGGGTCGTGATGATCCGCCTCATCAAACGGTACGGCGGCACCAGCCGGAAGCTCTACGACACCGAGGAGAGCCGCTACGTCTCCCTGGAGGAGCTTTCCGCCTGGATCCGGGCCGGCCAGGAGCTCCAGGTGGCCGACAGCGCCACCGGGGAGGACGTCACCGCCCAGACCCTCGCCCAGAGCATCTACGAGGACCAGCGGGGCGGGCACGCCCTCCTCTCCGGGGACCTCCTCCACCAGATCATCCGCCGGGGGAACCAGGCCCTGGCGGAGGGGTTCGGGCAGGTCCAGGCCAAGGTGGACCGCATGCTCCGAACCTCCGTGGACCGGATCCAGGCCGTGAGCGGGGCACGGGAGGACATCACCCGGCTCCGCCAGCGCCTGGCCGAACTGGAGGCCGCCCTGGCCGATCTGGAGGCCCGCGCCGGGCGCCGCACGAAACGGAGACGACCCAGCTGACCCAAACCGCCGGCCCTTGCGCCGGATGAAAGGAGAGTGGGTATGGTTACCAGGAAGAAGGCACAAGCTCCCACCGGCCTGAAGGGCACCGCCAACGACATCTGGCTGGCGGGCCTGGGCGCGTTCAATCTCGCCGGCGAGGAGGGCGGTAGGATCTTCAAGGCGCTCGTCAAGCGCGGCCGCGAGCAGAAGAAGACCAACGCGGAGTGGATGGCGGGCCTGCAGGAACGCACCGACGGCCTGAAGGAGGACGCCAAGGGCCTCCTGGAGCGGGTCGCCGCCCCCATCGAGGACGGCCTCGCCGCCGCCATGCAGCGGCTGGGCGTGCCCACCCGCAGCGAGATCATCAACCTCACCCACCGGGTGGAAGCCCTCACCCGGAACGTGAGCAAGGCCGCGCCCAAGGCCGCTCCGAAGCCCAAGCCCAAGGCCAAGGCACGGCCCAAGGCCAAGGCCCAGGCCCCCACCGCCTGATCCGGCCATGGCCCCGCCCCGCCGCACGAAAGCGCGGAAGGTGGGCCTTGCCCTGGCTTCCGGGGGACTGCTGGGGGGCGTCTACGAGGTGGGCGCCCTCCGCGCCCTGGAGACCTATGTCCAGGGCCTCGACCTCAACCGCATGGACGTCTACGTCGGCGTCAGCGCCGGCGCCTTCGTGGGCTCCCACCTCGCCAACGGGATCACGGTGGCCGAGATGGTCCAGGGGATCCGGGCCGAACCGGAGGAGGACGGGCTCTTCGACGCCTCCATCTTCTTCCGGCCCGCCCTGCGGGAGCTGCGCAGGCGGGGGCTGAAGCTGCCCTGGGTGGTGGCGGACGTGGTCAGGCAGATGCTCACCGGCGACGCCTCCTTCCTGGGGGGCCTGGAGGGCCTCGGGGCCTCGCTCCCGGTGTGCCTGTTCGACAACGAGCCCATCCAGGCCTACCTCCACCGGCTCTTTTCCGCGCGGGGGCGCACCGACGATTTCCGCAGGCTGCCCCGAAGGCTGTTCGTGGTGGCCACGGACCTGGAGACGGGCTCGGCCATGGTCTTCGGGTCCAAGGGGCTGGACCACGTCCCGATCTCCCGGGCGGTGCAGGCCAGCAGCGCCGTCCCCGGCCTCTACCAGCCCGTGGACGTGGAAGGCCGGGTCTGCGTGGACGGCGTGCTGCTCAAGACCGTCCATTCCACCGTCGCCCTGCGGGAGGGCGCGGACCTGCTGCTGTGCGTGAACCCGCTGGTGCCCATGGACACGGGCTCCCGGGACGCCCGGGAGGTCCTGGGGCGCCGGGCGGTGCAGAAGGGGGGCCTGCCGGCGGTGCTGGGCCAGAGCTTCCGGATCCTCATCCATTCGCGGGTGGGCCTGGGCATGGAGCGGGCCGCCCAGGCGTTCCCCGGCGCGGACCTGGTGATGTTCCAGCCCCGGGCCACGGAGCACCGGCTCTTCACCAACCTGTTCCGGCTGCACTCCCGCCACAAGGTGTGCGAGATCGGCTTCGACCAGACCCGCCTGGACCTGTGGACGCGGCGGGAGGCCCTGGGGCCGGTCTTCGCGCGCAACGGGCTGGAATTGCGGGAGGACCTGCTGGCCGAGGCCGGGCGCAGCGTGTGGGACGGCCTGGAGCCCCGCCGGGCACCCCGGGTGGCCCTGCGGCTGGATGAGGCCCTGCGCGCGCTGGAGGGGAGCCTCAAAGGCTGCTGAGCGACTCGAACTCCTCCTCGAAGGCCCGCACCAGGACCGAAGGGTCCGGCACCAGGGCCTCGTCGGCGATGATGCCCACCTGCACCCGGCCCGAGAAGCTGAGGATGGAGATCCCGATGCCGATGCGGGCGCGCTGGGGCACCCAGAAGATCATGGACCGGACCCGGCTCCCGGCCAGGGTCACCTCGCCCCGGGGCCCGGTGACGTTGGTGACCACGGCGGTGCATTTGTTGGCCAGGAAGTCGATGAGGCCCCTGCTCATGCGGTCCGGCAGGAGCGCGAGGGCGGCCCGCTGCAGCCCGTAGATGGCCCTGGGCACCGCGGAACCCTTCACGCGGTCCATGCTGGCCTTCACCTCCAGGATCCGCCGGGCGCGGACCCCGGGGCCGGCGGGCAGCTCCAGGGGCACGGGGGCGAAGTGGTTGTCGCACAGGAGGGGCGCGCCCGGGGCCCGCACGTTCATGGGCATGGATACCAGGAACCGGGACGGCGGGGGGTCGCCGTGGTCCTCCAGGTAGTGGGAGAAGGCCGCCGAGACGGAGGCCATCAGCACGTCGTTGACCGTTGCCCCGATGGCCTGCCGGGCCCGCTTGACCACCGCCAGGTCCATGGGCCGGGTCCAGGCCACGTGCTTGTGCCCCGAGAGCGCCGGGCCGTGCATGGGGCTGTGGTCCGGGTGCCAGGCCAGGCGGCGCAGGAGGATGCCCGGCGCCGCGAGCGGGACCGCCGCGGCCCGCAGGAAGCCGCCCCGGTCGGGCGGGACCTTGGCCGGAGGCTTGCCGTCGATGGGCTCGTCCACCAGGGCGAAGAGGAGGGACACGAGGGCCTCGCCGTCCCCGATGCTGTGGTGGACCCGCACCAGCAGCGCCGTGGTCCCGGGTTCGTAGCCGTCCATCACCCGGATCGACCACCGGGGATGGGCCCCGTCCAGTTCGCGCCCAGCCTCGTGGCCCACATAATCCTGGAAGGCCTCCTGGCTCTCCAGGGCCACGCGGTCCTCCACGATGTGGCGGTCCAGGTCGAAGTCCGGGTCCCGCTCCCAGTACTGCCGGTGGCCCCCGCCCGTGATCCGGCACCGCAGCCGCTCGAAGCGCGGGGCCTCCGGGCCCTCGAGGATGCGCCTCCGGAAGGTGGCCCGGAGGTCCGCGGCCTCCAGGCGGTCCGCGAGGAGCACGGCGTTGATCACCATCCGGTTGCAGGCCGAGTCCTGAAGCCAGATGGCATCGTTGGAGGCGACGGGTTCGCGCATGCTCACCTCCGGCGCAGGGCCAGGATGAAGGCGGAAAGGAGCAGGCCCGTCCACACGGGCCAGGGGGACCTGAACCACAGGGCCGCGGAGCCCGCGGCCAGGAACGCGATGGCGGAGAGGGCCGGCCCCAGGGAGGCCCAGGCGGGCTCCCGGGGCTGGCGGGTGAGCCGCTCCAGCACCCGGAGGCCGTCCGTGATGAGGAGCGGCATCTTGATCATGGCGTCCACCATCTCGGGCACCCCGCGCATGCCCTCGCTGAGCAGGCGCAGGGGGCTGAACTGCTCGAGGAAGAGCCCCCGGATGTGCTTGCGGCTCACCTCCGCCACGTTGAAGCCCGGCAGCAGCACGTTGCCCACGCCCTCGAAGGTGACCAGGGCCTTGACCATCAGCACCAGCTCCACCGGGAAGTACATGCGGTGCTCGGCGCCCCGGGCCAGGGACTGGAGGATGAGCTGGCCCAGGGAGAAGTCCTTGAAATTGGCCGCGAGCTTCCACCGGTTGGCGATGTCCGCGGCGTCCCTGCGGAAGGCCGCGGGATCGGCCCCGGGCCCAGGGATGGCGATGGCGGTGAGGTGGCGCGCGGCGTTCTCGCCGTCGCCCATGACCAGGGCGAAGTAGTAGTACATCAGGGACCGGCGCAGGTCCTCGTCGAGGCGGCCCACCATGCCCAGGTCGATGAACCCGACCTTGGGCCCGGGCAGGATGACGAGGTTGCCCGGGTGCAGGTCCGCGTGGAAGAACCCGTCCTGGTAGAGCATGCGGATGATGGCCATGGCGCCCAGGTCCGTGAGCCGGCGCCGGTCCTCCTCGGGGAGCTCCAGGGCCTCCTTCGAGTCCGGGCTCAGCCCGTCCAGGAATTCCATGCACAGGACGCTGCGCCCGCACCAGGCGCGGTGGATGCCGGGGAACACCACCTCGGGCGTGTCCGCGAAGTGCCCCGCGAAGATCTCCGCGTTGTCGGCCTCCAGGCGCAGGTCCACCTCGCGGAGGGTGTAGGTGCAGAATTCGTCGACGATCTGCCGGGGCTGGTAGCGGGGCAGAAGCACCTGGGCCACGGCCCCCAGCATCCGCAGGAGCCGCGCGTCCCGCTCCAGGGTCTGGCGGATCCCGGGCTTGACGACCTTCAGGAGCACCCGCCGGCCGTCCAGGGTCACCGCGGGGTGGATCTGGCCGATGGAGGCCGAGCCCATGGGCACCGGGTCGATGGACCGGAACAGCTCCCCCGCGGGCCGCCCCAGGTCCTTCTCGATGATCCTCCGGATCGCGTCCAGCGGCACCACGGGCAGGTTGTTGAGCAGGTGCTTGAGCTCGTCGGTGACGGGCCGGGGCAGCAGGTCCTCGCGCAGGCTCAGGATCTGCCCCAGCTTGATGTAGGTGGGCCCCAGGCGCTCCAGGCGCCGGCGCAGCTGCACGGGGAAGGGCAGGGCGCGCAGGTCCCGGTCCACGAACCAGCGCCCCGGGAGCGCCGCCGCCCAGAGCAGGGCCCGGCGCGGTCCCCCGCCCGAAGTGGCGGCCCACTGCCAGGCCAACCCGCCGAAGAGCAGGCCCGAGAAGTGCCGGACGGTGACGGCGAGGCGGCGCAGGTGCCCCTGGGGCCGCCATTCCGGCATGACCTCGAAGCCCAGGTCCCGGAGCCGGGCCTCCTGGTCCTGCGCGGCCCCCTCGAAACCGGGTTCGGCGGTCGCGGCCGTGTCACCCATGGGGGGAACCTCCTGCCGCGTCCTCGGGCAGCGGGCCGTACGGGTCGAGATCCTGGAGGACCAAGGGCGGAGTCATGCGGCCACCACACAGACGGGCCACAAATATACGGACGGAATTATCGCCCTGCAACTCCTTTATTGATGGTTCAGCACTTGGAGGGTCCTCAGCGCATGCCGGCCTTGAAGGTGGCGATGTCCTGGCGGAGCTGGCCGGCCTGCTTGCGGGCCTCGGGGGAGGTGAGCCTGGGCAGGAGGTCCGCCAGGTCCGCCTCCAGGCGCTCCAGTTTCACGAGCGGGGTCTCGGTGATGGTGCCGGTGTCCATTCCGAAGGTGCCGGCCCGGCCGGCCTGCTTCCATTGTTCCCGCACGACGTCGAAGGCCGCCCGCTGGGCGGCGACCAGGGTCTCGTCGGGCGACGGGGCGGCCCAGGGAAGCCTGCCGGTCCGGACGTAGTAGCCGCCCACGCCGGCTCCGGCGATGAGGACGAGGGCGATCAGCAGACGTTTCATGGCAGCCTCCGGGGATGGTTCAACTTTCAAGGGTTTGCCGAGAATAGCGAGGATTTTCAAAAACCGAATGTCCGTTATCGTATGTGCGACGTATGGGGCGACTTACGGGAAATGGCCGGCGGAGGGCGAGGCCGCATAATCAACGATCACGGGATCATTTTTTCCCTTGCAATTTCATCTGCCCAAGGGATTAATAGTGCACCACTCATTACCACCCCATTAGCACCGAAATTCCACCCCCTACGGATCCCGCCCATGGGCAGGGCTCCTTCGGTGCACCTCGAAAACCATCCTGCCGCCCCCAGGGGCGGCCGAATCGCAGAGGGAGGACTTCGTCATGAGCAACATCCGTTCCAGGGTTCTCTGCACCATCGTCGCGGGGCTGTGCTCCGGCGGGGTGCTGATGGCCCAGCAGACCTTCGGGGCCTTCAAGGGCCGGGTCACCGACAAGGCCACGGGCAACCCCAAGGGGGCCGTGACCATCACGATCCTGAACCAGGGCACGGGCTACACCCGCACGGCCGTGACCGCGGCGGACGGCACCTTCCGGTTCCAGGCGGTGCCCCTGGGGAACTACCGGATCCTCTTCAAGAGCGCGGATTCCACCTCCTCGGTGACCCGCACCAGCCAGCTGGGCGTGGAGACGGATGCCTCCATCGCCCTGGCCCCGGCCCTGGCGGCCACGGTCACCGTGGTGGCCACCGCCGACACCGTGGACCAGGCCAACACCAACTCCGCCGAAGTGGGCGTGAACGTCTCCGCGGACCGCCTGGAGTCCCTGCCGGTCCTGTCCCGGAACGTGGTGGCCGCGGCCGTGCTGGCGCCTGGCGTGCAGCTCATCGCCGGCTCCAACGTGGATCCCACGAAGAAGACCAGCACCTACATGTCCACGGGCGAGGGCCAGGGACGCGGCACGAACTTCAACATCGACGGCGGCGACAACAACTCCACGGACGTGGGCGGCTACGTCTCCCCCATCCCCATGGACGCCATCGGCGAGTTCCAGGTGGTGACCAACCAGTACAAGGCCGAGTTCGGGCGCTCCAACGCGGGGTTCCTCAACGTGGTGTCCAAGTCGGGCTCCAACGCCTTCACGGGCATCGTGAGCGGCCAGTACACCAACCAGAGCATGCGGGCCCGCAGCACGGACGAGGGCACCAAGAAGGACAACAACAGCCAGACGATCTCCGCCACGGTGGCCGGGCCGATCATCAAGGACAAGCTGTTCTACATGTTCTCGGTGGAGCGGAAGAAGGAGGAGGCGGTGCCGACCACCTTCGCCACCAACGCCGTGGCCGCCTACCCGTCCCTGGGCGGGCTCATGGCGGAAGTGAAGGAGACCAACGTCTACGCCCGCCTGGACTGGTCCGCCAGCCAGACCGTGAACGCCACCTTCACCTACGGCTACGACAAGAACGAGACGCCCAACCAGGCCTTCTCGCACACCACGGCCGTCTTCGGGCGCGTCGACCCCTCCATGCTGGGCAACGGCCTGAACAAGACCAACCGGTACGGCGTGAAGGTCACGACGAACCTTACACCCAACATGATCTGGGAAAGCAACCTGGTGTACTTCGACTACACCAACCTGATCCAGCCCGGCAGCCAGGGCGACGGCGTCGGCAACCTGCAGATCCGCACCCGCAACAGCACGCTGCTGCCCCTCCAGCCCACGGAACTCGGACGCGTCGGCCATGACCCCAACGCGATCCAGAACACCGGCATCAAGCGGACCCAGTGGCGCAACGACGTGGCCTACCAGACCGGGGACCACTTCCTGAAGGCCGGCATCGACTACCAGGCCTACACCTACGCGGACCAGACCCTCTTCTACCCCGAGACGGGCCCCTACGTCTTCTTCGAATCGGGCATCACCTTCGGCCCGCAGCTCTGGGGCAACGTTCCGGCCAACACCAACGTCGTGGGCCTGATCATGCGGCCCAAGGGCGTCCAGGAAGGCGACAAGATCAAGCAGTACGGGTTCTACGCCCAGGACGACTGGACCCTCACGCCCAACTTCTCCATCTACCTGGGCATCCGGGCGGACAAGGACACCTCCTTCGACTTCCTGAAGAACTGGGCGGGCCTCTACAGCCAGATCGGCTCAGCCAACCCCATGCTCCTCCACGGCACCACGCCCCCCGACAACAAGACCTACATCTCGCCCCGCCTCCAGGCCATCTACAAGCCCCGCGGGGATGACAGCCTCACCCTCAAGCTGGGCTACGGGCGCTTCGTCGCCAACGTCATCGACAACGTCACCGGGTTCAGCCGGGCCCTGAACGACCGGGCCAACGGACTTTCCCGTTCCACCTTCAACAACCAGGCGGCGCTGACCGCGAGCGGCGCCTCGGCGCCGGGCACCGTCAACGTGGCGAACTTCTCCCAGGGAACCACGCTGACCAACGTCAACGGCCACGCCCTGGTGCTGCCCGCGGATCTCACGCCCTACAACTACACCCACAACGTCAACGGGCTGCGGGACTACTTCCTCAACACCGTGGACGGCTGGCTCACCCAGGCCTCCTTCGGCACGGCCGGCAAGCAGCTCATGGCCTCGGACTTCGAGTATCCCACCACGGATACGTTCAACCTGGGCATGACCGTCCGGATCGGCGAGCACCAGAACGTGGACCTGCAGTACATCCACAGCAAGACCAAGCACGCCTCCTCCCAGTTCGCCTCGGACGGCAGCGCCCCCGAAGCCTGGTCCCCCGCCGCCCAGGGCGTCACCTGGGCCCCCGGGGTCGCCGACATGGGCGACACCGTCTTCCTGTCCAACCAGACCAGCAGCAGCCACCAGCTCCAGGTGAAGTGGTCATACACGTCGCCGGCCTTCACGGGCATCATGACCTTCGTGGCCAAGGACGTGCGCTCCTCCTACGGCGGCTCCTCCAGGTCCTTCGACAACAACGGCAGCGCGGACTTCTACGGGGCGGGCGCCGTCTATCCGTACAAGACGAATCCCGAGCGCCCGAGCGTGGGCACCGAGCACTTCTCGGGTTCCTTCGCCTTCACCTACAACTTCGACTTCGGCACCCACGTGGGCGTGCTGGGGACCTGGCACAGCGGCAAGTTCTACGACATCTACAACGGCTACAACAACGATGCGGATCCCGTCACCGGCTACCCCATCTACATGGGCGCCGCCTCCCTGGCCCATCCGAACTACGTGATCGGCACGGGCGTGGGCGACTGGAACCTGGACATGGGCCTGCGCATCTCCCACACCATCAAGTTCACGCCCCGGATGATCCTCGAGCCGTTCGTGACGATCTCCAACCTGCTCAACAACTACGACTACGGCTCCAACTACAACAACCAGCTGAACTCCACCGCGGCCATCACCGGCAACCCGCTCTTCCCGGGCACCACGGTGCGCATGCGCGCCGCCTACAAGAACAGCACCTTCGGCAACCGCGGGTTGAATTACCAGGCCAACGGGCCACGGACCGCCGCCTTCGGGTTCAAGTTCGTTTTCTAGATTTGGGATGGCGGGGATCCTTCAGGGGGTCCCCGCTTTTTGGTCATTCATCCTTTTTATCCTGTTGATCCGATTTATCCCTGTTCCAGCAGGGCCAGCCAGGGTGTGGGTCGGCGCGACGCATTCCTTCGCGTGCCGACCCATCCGTTCGCTGGCCCTGCTGAACGGGGATGAATGGATGCGGGGGATGAAAGGGATGAAAAGGAAGCGGGAACGGGGGGCGGTGAGGGCCCGTCCGTTCATGCCAGCAGGTTGATCGACGACTTGGCCGGTTTCCCGAACAGGTCCTGTTCAAGGGCGAGCTTCGTTTCGGCCCGCAGGTTGCCCTGGGCCGCCTCCAGGCGGAGATCCGCCAGCGATTCGGTCGCTTCCTTCAGTTGCTCGGCCGGTGTGGGCGCGCCAGGGAGCTTGAAGGACGGCTGGGTGGGGATTTGCGGAACAGTCGTACCGGTGATTCCGGGAATCGAGGCCATGGGTTGCCTCCCTGAAGCCGCCGGGGCGGGAAGGCCCCGGCTCTTAAATTATCGGCTTCCTGTCAAGGGAATGGAGGTGAAATCCAGGCGGCCGTCCGTTCAGACCCGGGCGCTGTAGGCCCGGTGGAAGGCGGCCAGCTTCTCCACCACCGCGCGGATCTTCTCGGTGGGGGGCAGGATGGTGGTGCGGAAGTGGGCGGTGCCCTCGGCCTGGCCGAAGCCGGAGCCGGGCACCACGCAGATGCCGGTCTCCTCCAGGAGCGCCATGCACCAGGCGTCGTCGGTGACGCCGGGGGGCAGGGCGACCCGGGGGAAGGCGTACATGGCGCCGGCGATGACGTTGCAGGTGATGCCTTCGATGCGGTTCAGGCCCTCGGCCAGGATGACGGCGCGCTGCTTCATGCTCTCGAGGATGCCGCCGCGCTCCTGCTGGTAGAGCGCGTAGGAGGGGGTTCCGGGGCGGGGGGGGCGCACCATGGCGTACGTGGCCACCTGGCCGGCCAGGTTGGCGCAGAGGCTCACCGACTGGAGCTTGAGGATCTGGGCGGCCACGTCCTCGGGGACGTTGCGGTACTCGAAGTAGCCGCCCCGCACGCCGCACTCGCCCTGGAAGCCCTTGGAGCAGGAGTGGAAGCTGAAGAGCGACACGTCCCGGATCCCCCGTTCCTGGAGGACCTTGGCGAAGGAGACGAACCTGTCGCCGGCCAGGTAGATGTTCTCCTGGTAGACCTCGTCGGCCAGGACGGAAAGGCCGTGCTTCCGGGCGAACTCCAGGACCATGGCGATGTTCGCCTCGTCCAGCACCGCGCCGGTGGGGTTGCCCGGGTTGATGACGCAGATGGCCTTGACCCGGGTGCCCTCGGCCTGGGCCTTGGCCAGGGCGGCCTCCAGGAGGGCGGGGTTGAGCCGCCAGTGGTCGGCCTCGTCCAGGCCGTACGGCACGATGCGGCCCTCGTAGAGGGTGATGGTGGCGCTGTAGAGGGGGTACTGGGGAATGGGGATCATGATCCCGTCGGCGGGCCCGGCGATGAGGAGCTTCAGGATGCTCTGGACGCCCTTGCTGGCGCCGTCGGTGAGAAACACCTGGTCGGGGTCGATCCCAGCCCCGTCGCGCTCCTGGATGAACTCGGCCACGGCCTCGCGGATGAAGCGCACGCCGCGGCTCTCGCTGTAGGCCCCCAGGCCGTGGCGGGAGCCCTTGAGGATGGCCTGGGCGGTCTCCAGGACGTCGGCGGGGAAGAGGCCGGCGGCGGCCGTGATCAGCTCGGGATACTCGCACAGGGCCAGGAGCTGGCGCACGTAGGTGATGGGGCGC
This sequence comes from Geothrix sp. 21YS21S-2, assembly GCF_030846775.1. Taxonomy (NCBI): domain Bacteria; kingdom Pseudomonadati; phylum Acidobacteriota; class Holophagae; order Holophagales; family Holophagaceae; genus Geothrix; species Geothrix sp. 21YS21S-2. The sequence continues at coordinate 2,025,328 of NZ_CP132910.1, read as the reverse complement.
TGGCCCAGGGACTGGGGGTTTCCGATGTTGCAGTAGATGACCTCCCGGCCATGCTTCTCCAGCTCCTGGGCACGGGCGACGATGGGGCCGCGCACCGCGTATTCCGTGTCCAACACGGCTTTTCCGAGATCCTTGAGTTGCATGGTCATGGCTGCTCCCTCAGGCTGTTTCCGGGTCGAAGACCCGCTCCACGCGGGCGTTGATCTGGCAGGTGACTTCGTAGGTGATGGTTCCGAGGACGTCCGCCCACTCCTGGGCGGGGATCTCCTCGCGGCCGCTGCGGCCCATGAGCACCACCTCGTCGCCCGGGGCGGCGGAGGTCTCGGGGCCCAGGTCGATCATGCACTGGTCCATGCACACGCGGCCGACGACGGGGTAGGAGCGCCCCTGGAGCAGGACCCGGCCGCGGTTGGAGAAGAGGCGGTTGAAGCCGTCGGCGTAGCCCGCGGGGATCGTGCCGATCCAGGTGTCCCGTTCGGCCACCCAGGTGCGGCCGTAGCCGATGGCGGTGCCGCCGGCGACCTGCTTGACGAAGGCGAGGCGGGTGACGACGGACATGCCGGGGTGGAGGGGGATGGTCCGCGGCGTGGTGGCGTCCGGGTAGTGGCCGTAGATCATGACGCCGGGCCGCACCATGGAGAGCCAGCCCTCCTCGTGGCCCAGGACCGCGCCGGAGTTGGAGCAGTGCACCAGGCCCGGCATGCGCCCGATGGCGGCGGCCAGGGCCGAGGCGGTCTCCCGGAAGAGGGCGATCTCGGCCCGGGTGTAGGGGATCCCGGCCTCCTCGTCGCTCACCGGCAGGTGGGTCATGAGCCCTTCCAGCACCAGGTCCGGGCAGTCGCGCTCGATGAAGAGCGCCAGGGCGGGCGCCTCTTCCGGCGTCACGCCGATGCGGCCCATGCCGGTGTCGATCTTGAGATGCACCCGCGCCTGCCGCCCCAGGCCGCGGGCGGCGGCCTGAAGGAGGCGGATGTTCTCCGGCTCGCAGACGGTCAGGGTGAGGTCCGCCGCCACCGCCGCGGCCATCTCTTCCGGGAACGTGGGGGAGAACTTGAGGATCGGCAGCCTGAGCCCGGCCTCCCGCAGTTCCAGGCCTTCGGGGACGGTGGCCACGCCCAGCCAGTCGGCGAGGCCCAGGCCCTCGGCCATGCGCGAGACCGCCACAGCCCCGTGTCCGTAGGCGTTCGCCTTGACGGCGATGAGGACCAAGCGGTCCGGGCCCACCTGGGCGCGGATGCCCTCGAGGTTCCTGCGGATGTTCCCGAGATGCACACGGGCGTGGGTCTGGTAGAGCATGGGTTCCCCTGCTTGATTCTAGCCCCTGATGACGGCCTTCTGCACGTAGGGAGAGGTTGATAAAGCCAGCAATGCACTGTAGTTGGGTGAAAATCCCAGCTCCATTCCCAGCTTCACGGGCGTTTCGGCCTCCTCCACGTCCAGCACCAGGTGGTCGCTGCTGCCGCCCAGGACGATGATCCCCTTGTCCTCGGGCACGATGCCGTCCACGGTGACGTCCTGGCGGCCCAGGTTGCAGATGGCCCGCAGGCGCACGCCCCGGTCCGTGAACTCCTCGAAGCCGCCGAAGGCGTCCTGGCCACGGTCGCCCACGGGCACCGAGGGCTTTCGCTCCAGCTCCACCACCTCGGCGACCATGCGGAACGTGTCCTGGCGGGTGCCGGTCCAGGGGCTGCGGTCCAGGACGTTGCGGCCCAGGACGATGGCTTCCCCGATGCGGAACTGGTTGATTTCCTTGGGCATGAGACCGGATTCCAGGAGCGGGAGGCTGGCGCTGTTGCCCCCGGACAGGGTGGCCAGCTCCAGGCCCGTGGCCCGGCGGCAGGCGTCGCGGACCTCGATGAGGGCGTTCATGTTCTCCACCGACGGGATGACCCCGCCGTAGCAGGCCAGGTTGCAGCCCAGCCCGGCCACGTTGATGTTGGGCAGCCGGCTGGCCTCGCGCACCACGCGGATGGCCTGGTCGGGCCAGACGCCCTCCCGCAGGTCGCCCACGTCCACCATGACGATGATGTTGTGGTGCACGTTCAGGAACTGGGCCGCCTCGGAGAGGAGCCGGATGGTCTCCACGCTGGAATTGAGGGTGGTGTCCGCGCAGCGCACCACGTCGGCGGCCCGCGAGGGCGCCGGGATGCGAAGGAGCATCAGGGGCAGGGCCTGGCCCGTGTTGGCCATGGACATGAGGTTGGAGATGCGGGAATCGGCGATGAGGTCGGCCCCCCCCAGCTCCAGGGCGTGCACCACCGCGGGGTGGGCGCAGGTGACCTTGGTGACGCAGGCCACCTTGGCGCCGTGGGCGTGGCAGCGGGCGATGACGGACCGGGCGTTGGCCGTGATGCGGTCGGGGTAGATCTCGAGGCGGGGGGTCCGGTAGTACATCAGGGCTCCGATTCGGCCCAGCGGCGGAAGGTGGTCCTCACGTCGTCCGGGTAGGCCTGGGCCAGGGTGCCCAGGGCCGAGAAGAGGTAGTCGCGGTCGATGAGGATGCGCGCCTCCGGGGGGGGCAGCAGGTGGGTGCCGGCACCGGTGCAGACGGCCCGCAGGCACTCCGAACCCCCCGGGACCCGGGTGAGGGCGCCGCCGGTGGCCACCACCCACTTCACGGAGGTGAGGTCCTTGCCCTTGATGATCTGCTTGCGCCCGGTGGGGGTGTAGAGGTCCGAGACGATCCCGGCGTGGCGCCGGATGCCCACCTCCACGGCCCGGGCGCAGAGCCACCGGGTGAGCTCCCGCTCCCGTTCCGTGGCGGGCAGGGCCTGCAGGTCCAGGAGGCGCGCGCGCCACTCCTCGGTGCCGAAGGTGTCCACGATGTGGTGGGCGTTCACGTAGACCCCCAGGTCGCCCTCCACGGTGCGCTTGGCCCGTGGCTCGGGGTCCACCAGCCGGCTGGCGAACTCCAGGCTGCCGTCGGTGACGGAGTGCACGTCCGTGGTGGCCCCGCCCACGTCGAAGACCAGGCAGTCCCCCATGCTCTCCGCGAACAGCTCGGCCCCCCGCAGCACCGCGCCCGGGGTGGGCAGGATGCCCCACCGGGTGAGGTCCGCGAAGGGGGCCATGCCCGGGGCGTGGACGATGTGGCGGCTGAAGAGGTCGTGGATCTGGCCGCGCAGGGGCTGGACGTTGAGGACGTCCACGTCGGGGAAGACGTTGTCGGCCAGGAGCAGCTCGAGGCCGGCCTCCTGGAACAGCCTGCGGATGGGGCGCTGCAGCGCGATGTTGCCGGCGTAGACCACCGGCACCTTCAGGCCCAGGCCGGCGATGCGCTCGGCGTTGCGCATCACGATGTCCTTCTCGCCGTAGTCCACGCCCCCTGCGAGCAGGATCATGTTCGGGGCGATCTCCCGGAGCTCCTCCAGGTCGAAGTCGTCCAGGGGGCCCGCGGTCACCTGCTTGACGATGGCCCCGGCGCCCAGGGAGGCCTCCTGGGCGGCGCGGGCGGTCATGCCCTTCGTGAGCCCGTGCACGGTCATGCGCAGGCCCCCTGCGGCGGAGCTGTTCACGAAGGTCTCGGGCGTCCCGGCGGGGCCGCCGAAGCGGCCCTCCAGGTCGGCCACGGCCTCCCGCACGCCGATGCCCACGTCGCCCAGGGCCACGCTGGTGGGCGCGAACCCCTGGGCCAGGTGCCGGAACCCGTCCCGGCCATCCCGCGCGAAGCCGTTCACCTTCGTGATCGTGCTCCCCACCTCGATGGTCAGGACCTGGATTCCGTCCACGCTACACCACGCCCCGGGCCCGGAGGACCTTGACCATGGCGTTGACGACGTGGATGCCCTTGGTGCCCCGCCCGAAGGTGGCGTCCAGGCCCGTCTCGGCGGCCATGTCCCGGTTCACCTGGGTGCCCCCGGCGATCAGGACCACGCTGTCCCGGATGCCCTTTTCCCGGCAGAGTTCCGCCAGCTTGCGCATCTGGGCGCGGTGCACGTCGTTGTGGCTGATGATCGTGGAGATGAGGATGGCCTGGGCCCCGGTCTCGATGGCCGCGTCCACCAGCTTGCCCAGGGGCACCGAGGTGCCCAGGTAGGTGTACTTGACGCCGTACTTCTCGATGCCGCCGTGCTTGATGTCCAGGATCTCGCGAAGGCCCACGCTGTGCTCGTCCTCGCCCACGGTGCCGGCCACCACGCGCAGGCCCGTGGCCTTCACGGCGGCGCGCAGGACCTCCTCGGGGAGGATGATCTCCTTCTCGGGGATCTTCAGGGTGCTCTTCTCGATGTCGAAGGCCACCTTGCCCTTGACCTCCACGAAGCAGCCTTCGGAGGGGTGCAGGACCATGGTGTTGATCACCTCGGGGTCCGCGAGGCCCATCTTGCGGGCCATCTCGGTGGCGTACACCGGGGCGATGTCCTCGTTCTCGGGCACGAAGAGCTGGATGAGCACCGTGCCGTCCCCGGCCCACTCGGCCTCGGGGCGGATGAGGCCGCCCTTGCGGTAGGGCAGGGTCTTCTCCAGGCGGCGGTCGCAGGAGTCCTCGGGGTCCAGCTCGTCGATGTAGACGATCTTCCCGGGCACGCAGAGGGTGCAGCCCTGGATGGGGGCGCAGGGCTTGTCCAGGCCTTCGGGCACGTGGTTGTGGCCGAAGTGGCTGCACACGGGGGCGAAGTAGTCGGCGTCCCGGGGGATCAGGGAGCCCGCGCCCACGCCGCCCTTGCCGTCGCGGGCGATGCCGTCGCCGCTGCGCTCGGGGTACTTGGCGGAGTCCACGAAGAAGCCCTGCTCCACGGCGGCGAAGTAGCCGCCCTGTTCCACCACCTCCTCCAGGAAGGCCACGGCGCGCTCCTTGAGGTCGCGCACCATGCCGCCCAGGGGGCCGTCGTGGTTGAGGGTCAGCAGCTCCTTGATGCCGTCCAGGGCGGCCCAGGTCTGCTTGACGGTCTGGACGCCGCGGATGTTGTTGTAGTGCCAGGGCACGTTGCGGCCTTCGTCCGGGGTGATGGTGGACTGGATGTCGGCGCGGGTGAGCATGGAGATGAGGGTGTCCACCGTGTGGGTGCGCACGGCCTCCTCGATGTCGGCCTCGATGTAGCGGGTGTTCTGCTGGGCCCGCATCTTGTACTCGCTGAAGAAGTCGCGCAGGGCCACGGCGTAGGGCAGGTCGAACCAGAGCTTGGGGGCCGGGGGGGAGTTGGGGGGCACGGTGGACAGCCCGATGAGGCTCCGGTCCATGCCCGCGGCCACGGAGAAGGCGCAGTTGATGCCGTGCTGCACCATGAGCTCGGGCATCACCAGCCAGCCCGCCTTGGCGGTGGCGTTGGCGTTGTGGGCCCCGTCGATCTGGAAGATGCCGGCGCCGGCCATGACCGACTTGGCCTCGGCGGCGTCCACGAAGGAGCGGTACATGTTCACGTTGCGGTAGAGGACGTTGTACTGGGGGTCCTGGTGGGCGCCGTTGATGCCCTCCTCGGCGAACAGCACGGCCACTTCGGGGCCCGCCACGCCCGAGACGTAGGAATGGAAGTTGATGGGCCGGCCCACCTCCTCCTCGATGAGGTCGCAGGCCTTGCGGCTGGCGCGGATCTGCTTGCGGGTGATGGGCACCCCGCCGATGCCCTCGGGGGTGCCTTCCAGCAGGCCGTCGATGTGGCTCTGGCCGGTGGTGCGGATGACCATGATGTGGTCCGCCCCGTGCCAGGCCGCCATGCGCATGCGGCGGATGTCGTCCTCGAAGCGCCCGGAGGCGATCTCGGTGGTGACCACGCAGGAGGGCTGGGGGTCGATGTGGTCGAAGTACTTGGAGGCGGGGAGCCCGATGGAGTTCTTCAGGGGCTTGGACATGTCCCGGAAGTGGAAGGGGCCCATGTTGACGCCCTCGGTGGGCACGTCGCGCCAGGTCCAGCCCTTGCGTGGGGGATGGTAGTCCTCCAGGCCCTCGAGGATGTGCTCGATGTCGAGCTTGACGTTGGGTTCGAGATGCTCGCTCATGCGTTCACGCTCTGGAAGAGGTTCTTGAGGACGTCCTTGTTCTCGAGGATGGCCGCGGCGGCGCCGCGCACGTCCTTGCCTTCCCGCTCACCCACCTTCAGGAGCACGTTGCCCGCGCCCTTGGGCAGCAGGCCCGCCTCGAAGATGCGGTCCACCACGCCGTGGGAGCTGACGCTGTCCACGCCCATGCGCAGGAGTACGGAGCGCTCGATGGACGGGCTGGTGTGGGTGCGGGCGAGGTCCACGATGGGTGCCACCACCTGGTTGCAGAGCTGCCAGAAGCGTTCCTTGAGCTGGGCGTCGCTCAGCTGGGCCAGTTCGGCCTGGCGGAGCGCGAACCGGTCTTTCCGGGCCTGGGTTTCATCCGTCATGGGGTTCTCCGTTGGGTTCAGAGGGTCGCGGCGGCCTGGGCCACCCAGTCGAGGTCCTTCTTGAGGTCGGCGGCGAGGAAGGCCCGGTCCGCATCGCTCCACAGCGGGATGGGATGGGCCTTGGCGGCGTTGCGCAGGTAGGACAGACGCAGCTTGTCCATGTCCTGGACGCTGCCCCGCACCTGCTCCAGGCGCTCGGGTATGACGATCACCCTGCCGGGGACGTTCTCCCGGGGATCGCCCACCCGCACCTCGATGCCGTTCTCCCGGGCGAAGGAGAGCTGGCGGTTGTGGTGCTTGCCGGCGCCGGTGTACTCCGTCTCCTGAACCACCACGATCTGGTCCCGGTCCATGGCGCGGGCCAGGGTCACGGCCGCCGTGAGGCTGGTGTTGCCCGCCGGGCCCCGTTCCAGGCCCTCCAGCTTGGCCAGGAGTTCGGTGACGTAGAACACCTCGCCCTGGGTGACCAGCTGGTACTCGTCCATGTAGCGCAGGCTGCGGGCCGCGTTGCGGGGCACGTCCACCCGGTCCGGCCAGGTGGCGAAGGGCACGCCGAAGCCCGTGTGGCCGGTGGTGAAGGACTTGCGGTTGAAGTCCGTGTCGGAGGCCATGTGCAGGCCGCCCAGGTCCACGGAGCAGGCCACGACGCGGGTGCCGGTGCTCCCGGCCGCGATGAGCCCGCGGGCGGTGCCCGTGAGGTTGCCGCCGCCCGCGTGGGTGATGACCACGGCGTCGGGATCCTGGCCGTAGCGCGCCCGCACCTGTTCGGCCACCTCGACCCCCAGGGTCTCCACGCCCTTGATGCCGAAGGGGGTGTAGAGGCTGGCGTTGAAGAAGCCCGTGGTCTCGAGGGTGAGCAGCAGCTGGAAGAAGAGCTCGGGCCCCACGGAGAGGCGCTGCACTTCGGCCCCGTAGGCCTCGCAGGCCCGGCTCTTCTCCAGGATCTCGGGCTGCCCCACGCCACGGCTGTCGAAGACCTCCTGGACGATGATGCACTTCAGCCCGCGCATGGCGGCCTGGGATGCCACGGCCGCGCCGTAGTTGCCGGAGGTGGCCGCCACGAGGCCCGCGTAGCCGCGCTTTTTCGCCTCGAAGGCGCTGATGGCCGCGCGGCGGGCCTTGAAGGACCCGCCCGCGTTGGCGGCCTCGTCCTTGACGAGGATGCGGGCGCCCTTGCCGGGGCCCGCGAAGGCGCGCACCGCCTCGGTGAGGTTGGTCAGTTCGAACAGCGGCGTGTTGCCGACCTTGGTCTCCGCCTGGATTCGGACGATGTCCTCCAGGGCGTACCCGGTCTCGCGCATCATGCGCTCGTAGTCGAAGGCGATGGGGCTCTGGATGTAGTCGGTGAAATCGATCCCCAGGCTGGCCTTCATGATCTCGTTGCGCCGGCCCATGACGGCCTGGTAGGACATGTCCTTCATGGGCGCACCCCGATGTGGAGGAGTTCCGGAACGGTCGTGCCGAAGCTGTGGGAATAGCCGGGATTGACGACCTTCAGGGCGCCCTGGTGGGCATGGCCGATCAGGCTGTGCACCGTGACCTGGGCTCCCAGTTCGGCATCCTCCTGGAGGAAGCCCGAGATTCTGAGGACGTAGGGACAGATCCGGGTCTCTTCCGGGAGATTGGGGGCCCGGTCCCCGGGCTGAAGCAGCACCCGCTCGATCTCGACCCAGGTGCCCTTGGGAATGACGTTCATCATTGGCTCCCTTTTTGTCTTTTCCGGCGATCCTCCGCGAGGCCTCGCAGAGGATCGCCGGGGAAAAGCTACGGATGGATCTGTTCCCTCATGTCGCCCATGATGGCGCGGGGCACGGGCAGGTCGATCATCGTGAACAGGCCCGGGCGCGCGTTGATCACCTGGGGGATCATGTTGATGCACATGGCGATGGTGCCGATGCCGCCGGGGATCTCGGGCTTGTTGGACAGGTTCACGTTGGGGGTGCCCTTGATCACCACGTAGTCGCCGGTGTCGGTGCCTTCGAGCTCGGGTTCGATCTGCTGGGGGTGGACCATCTCGACGGCCAGCTTGCCGTCCACGGTGCCGAAGCCCAGCATGGTGCAGCCGGCGACGTTCCCGGGCTTCACTTCCGCGTATTTCGTCTTGCGCAGGACGTTCGAGACGATCGGGGCCATGGACTGCTCCACGGGCTTGTCCAGCTTCCAGCCGATGGCGTCGCAGATCATGTTCACGGACTCGTTGAAGCCCACGTGGCCGGCCAGGTGCCCGGAGGCGGACTGGGCGTTGAACTCGTCCAGGGTCAGGCCCACGCCCTGCTCCTCCATGACGGCGGGGCCGAAGGGGGACAGGCTGTTGACGCGCTCGGCCTTGATGTAGTCCACGTCGGTGCAGGCGCCGGTCATGAGGATCACCAGCAGGTCCATCATCAGCCCGGGGTTGATGCCGGTGCCCAGGATGCTGACGCCGTTGGTCTTGGCCAGGCGGTCCAGCTCCTCGGCCAGGGCGGGCTCCTTGGCCTTGGGGTAGGCCATCTCCTCGGCGGTGGAGATGACGTTGATGCCCTGCTCCACGATCAGCTTGATCTTGTCGAAGGCCTTGCGGGTGAAGCTGTCGGTGGCGAGGATCACCACGTCGGCGCTGCCGCGGGTGACCACCTTGTGGATGTCGCCCTGGATGACCACGTCCCGGCGGTCCCCGCGGGGCACGCCCAGGACCTCGAACATGCTCTTCCCGACGCGGTCGGGGTGGATGTCGCACACGCCGACGATGTCGACGCCCTTCTTGCGCAGGAGCACTTCGGCGATGCCGCCGCCCATGGCTCCGAATCCCCAGATGGAGACCTTCACGTTTTCCTGTCTCATGTCTTCTCCCGGGCTACAGCGTGGCGACCATGACGGCCTTGATGGTGTGCATCCGGTTCTCCGCCTCGTCGAAGGCCTTGGAGTGGTGGCTGCGGAAGACCTCGTCGGTCACTTCGCGGATGTCGTAGCCCTTGTCCATCATGTCCTTGGCCAGCTTCGTCTCGAAGTCGTGGAAGGCCGGCAGGCAGTGCAGGAAGATCATGTCGGGGTTGTTCGTCTTCTTCACGAGGTCCATTGTGACCTTGAAGGGGGTCAGGAGGCGCACGCGCTCGGGGATCTGGTCCTCCTCGCCCATGGAGGCCCACACGTCGGTGTAGATGACGTCGGCGCCCGCGACGGCGTTCACGTCGTCGGTGATCTCGATCTTGGCGCCGGTGAGCCGGCCCACTTCGCGCACCCGGTCCAGGATCTCCTGGCTGGGGTAGAGCTCCTTGGGCCCGAGGCCGACGAAGTGCATGCCGGTCTTGGCGGCGCCGTACATCAGGGCGTAGCTCATGTTGTTGCGGATGTCGCCGGCGAACACCAGCTTGACCTTGTTGAGGGGCTTGGCCACGTGCTCCTCGATGGTGAGGAAGTCGGCAAGGATCTGGGTGGGGTGGTCGACGTCCGTGAGGCCGTTCCAGACCGGCACGCCGGAGAACTTCGCCAGGTTCTCCACCACTTCCTGCTTGTAGCCGCGGTACTCGATGCCGTCGAAGAACCGGCCCAGGACCTTGGCGCTGTCCTCCAGGGACTCCTTCTTGCCCATCTGGGAGCTGTTGCTGTCCAGGAAGGTGACGTGGGCGCCCTCCTCCAGCGCCGCCACCTCGAAGGCGCAGCGGGTGCGGGTGGAGGCCTTCTCGAAGAGCAGGACGATGTTCTTGCCCTTCAGGAGGTAGTTGTAGATGCCCATGCGCTTCTTGGCCTTGAGGTCCCGGGAGAGGTCCAGGAGGTAGCGCACCTCCTCAACGGTGAAGTCCATGAGGCTGAGGAAGCTGCGACCCTTGAGGTTGACGGCCATGGTTGTTCTCCTTTTCGGCATGGCAAGTATATTGCGCATTTTTGGGATGTGCAATATATTACCCTTTGAGGTTCCCATGGCCTTCGACCCGCGAAAACTCTTCCTCCCCATCTCCCTGAACATTGTCAAAAAGCGGCACGACCTGAAGTGGAGCCAGCAGGAGCTGGCCGACCGCGCCGGGCTCTCCCGGCGCATGATCGGCATGATCGAGAGCGGCGAGAGCAACGTGAGCCTGGCCACCCTGGGCCACATCGCCGCGGCGTTCGAGCTGACCTTCTCCGAGCTGGTGAACGCGGCCCAGGAGGCCCCCCACCCCGACCGGGGCGTCCAGCTCTGGCAGGGCAGCAGCCCCGGCACCAAGGTGGACCTGCTCCAGAGCTTTCCCGCGAAGCGCACGGTGGAGCTGTGGAAGTGGACCATCGCGCCCGGGGACCGCTACCAGGGCGAGCCGGACCTGCCGGGATACCGGGAGATGGTGTACGTGGTGCGGGGCGAACTCACCCTCGAGCAGGGCGGCGCGACCCAGGTGCTCAAGGCCGGCGAGTCCATCGCCTTCCCCTCGGACACGCCCTACGCCTTCGCCAACACGGGCAAGGGGAGCCTGAGTTTCATCCTGAACGTCGTGGCCTAGCTTTTCCTCGGCGAACCTCGGCCCCTCGGCCACCTCGGCGATGCATTCTGTTTCAAGACGGTGCGGCGCAATGGATCTTCGCGCCGCGGCATCCATGAATAGAAAGGCATCGCCGAGGTGGCCGAGGGGCCGAGGTTCGCCGAGGAAACTACCCGCCCCCGACCAGGGGGAACAGGGCCAGGATGTCCCGGTCCTCCAGGGGCCTGTCCAGGGCGGCATGCAGTCCGTTCACCATCACGATCCCCATGTCCCTGGCGGTGAATTCGAGGCTCTGGATGACGTGGAGGCAGTCCACGCCATCCGGGAAGGCCTTCTCGGCCTCCTTGAACCTGCCGTTGCGGAAATGCGCGAAGAGCTTGACGGTGACGATCATCAGAAGTTCCAGAACGCGTCGACCTCTTCGTCGGTGAAGTCCCACACGGCGTCGTGCGGAGCGACGGGATCGGTGCGGAAGAACTCGGGAAGCCGGTCGTGGACGCTGGTCATGCCGGCGGCCATGTTGAAGCCGCGCTCGGTCTTGAGGACGGTCCTGCCCAGGGCCACCACGTCGTCGCCGGTGAGCTCGGCGCCGTACCGGGCGTTGATCATGTCGATCATGGCCGGCAGGCACTCGGGGATGTCCAGGGCGGGGAAGGCCACGAAGATGCACATGCCCGTGGAGTCGATGGCGGCGGTGGCGATCTGCAGGTTGCGGCTGAGCTCGACCTGGCCGTCCTTCTTGAGGGGATCCACCTGGCCGCCCACGTTGAGGATGTTGGTGGCGATGGTGTAGCCGGCGGTGTGGTCGGCGCCCATGGGGGTGGTGGCGTAGGTGATGCCGATGCCCTTGACCGAGCGCGGGTCGTAGGCGGGGATGCCCTGGTTCTTCACCACGGGGACGCGGGTGATGCCGTAGGTGCGGCCCACGGCGCCCGCGCCCGAGGCGATGACGCGGCCCAGGGCGGTGCCCTGGCCCACTTCCTCGCGGAGGATGCGCAGCATCTCCTTGCCGTCGCCCCAGGGGAGGATGCCGGCCTCCATGGCCACGCCGAAGGCGACCGCGGTCTCGATGGAGTCGATGCCCAGGTCGTCCATGATGCTGTCGGCCGTCGCGATGTCGTCCAGGTCGGTGATGGTGCAGTTGGCGCCCAGGCCCCAGATGGTCTCGTACTCGAAGCCGGAGGTGAGGTAGTTGCCGTCCTTGTCGTTGTAGACCTGGGAGCACTGGATGACGCAGCCGGCATGGCAGCCGTGGCGCGGCTTGCCGCCGCGGGCGACGATGGTTTCGTGCATGGTCTCGCCGCAGATGGACTCGTGCCCGTCGAAGCGGCCCGAGGTGAAGTTGCGGGTGGGCAGGCCCCCCGCCTCGTGCAGGATGTTCACCAGGACGTTGGTGCCGTAGGTGGGCAGGCCGGTGCCGCTCACGGGATGGTCCATGAGGGCCTTGGTGAAGACGCGGGAGGCCGCCTTGAACTTGTCGGGATCGGCCAGCTGGATGCCGGGGGCGCCTTCGTCCTCGATGGTGATGAACTTGACGCGCTTGGAGCCCATGACGGCGCCCAGGCCCCCGCGGCCGTGGCTGCGGAGCTTGCCCGAGGGGTCCCGGACGGAGATGTTGGCGGCCGTCACGCGCATCTCGCCGGCGGTGCCGATGGAAAGCACGCCGGCCTTCTTCCCGAGGCGGCCCTCGATGGCCTCCAGAACCGCGAAGTTGTTCTTGCCGACCAGCTCCCGCTCCTCCTGGATGGCCACCCCGTCCCTGGTGACCCGAAGGCCGTACCACGCGGCGCCCTTGGGCATGCCCTCGACGATCAGGGCCTTGATGCCGAGCCGCGCGAACATCTGGGCCGCGGTGCCGCCCACGTTGCTCTCCTTGATGCCGCCGGTCAGCGGGCTCTTGGCCCCGCAGGAGAGGCGGCCCGAGTTGGAGGCCGACGTGCCCGAGAGGAGGCCGGGGGCGAAGACGAGCTTGTTGTTGGGGCCCAGGGGGTGGCAGGCCGGGGGGACCTCCCTGGCCACGATGGTGGAGGTGAGGGCGCGGCCCCCCAGGCCCGCCCACTCCCCGGGCGTCTCCTCGATCCGGGTGGTGAGGTCGGTCAGGTTGACCCTGAGAATCCTGTCCATCGTGTTCTCCCTTTGAGCCGCATGGCGGAACCCGTGTAAATGCATGGGTTGTGCCACGGGTGGCACTGGGGTCCGGATGCCAGCCTCCATCAATGGCGGTTCAGGAAAAAAGATGGGATTATCAATGTTCCATGCATGTGCAACTCCGTCACATGTTGCGCAACAACGTACCGCCGCCCGGACGATATGTGACACTTCGGTACGGTCCACGCCAGGAGCAGTCATGGGTTATCGCAAGATCAACACGCCGGCCATCCTTTCCGCCTGGGAGCAGTTCGTCAGCACGGGGGACCTGGAGCCGGGCGTCCTGGCCCCGGAGGTGGAGGCGTCCTGGCGCCGGTGCCAGGAGGCGGGGGTGGATCCCTTCGCGGGCCGGGCCATGGGGGTGCTCCGCCCCTCGGCCTTCGCCGCGCTGGTGGAGCGCAAGCAGGACCTGATCCGGGTCGCCAAGCCCTTCATGGACAACCTGTTCAGCCTGGTGGCCGGAGCCTTCGTGGTCCTGCTCTTCGACGAGAACGGGATCCTGCTGGAGGCGGTGGGGGATCCTGAGCGCATCCGCACCTGCCAGGACCTGAACCTCAACGGCGGGGCCCTGTGGGACGAGCACGAGGTGGGGACCAACGGCGCCGGCACCTGCCTGGTCCTGGGGCGGCCCTTCCAGGTGTCGGGCCCGGAGCATTTCTGCCGGAAGCACCACCGCTGGACCTGTTCGGGCGCCCCCATCCTCGACCCGGAGGGCAGGGCCCTGGGCGTCCTGGACCTGTCCGGGCCGGTGGACGAGACCCACTCCCACACCCTGGGGCTGGTGATGGCTTCGGTGGCGGCCATCCAGAACTCGCTGGCCCTGGAGCAGCGGAACCAGGAGCTGACCCTCCTGAACGACCGGCTCTCCCGCATCCTGGGCACCGTCACCGACGGCGTGATCGTGGTGGACGCCCAGGGCGCGATCGGCCGGATCAACCCCGTGGCGGAGCGCATCCTGGCGATCCGGGGGCCCCAGGCGGAAGGGACGGCCATCCAGGACCTGGTCCTGGACCCCGAGCCCCTCGCGGCGCTCCTGGCGCAGGGGCGGGAATTCCTGGACCGGGAGGTGGACGTGCGCAGCGGCCAGGGCCTGCAGCACTGCCTGGCCAGCGGAAAGCCCATCCTGGGCGCCGCCGGGGCGGTGCGGGGGGCCGTGCTGTTCGTGAACCCCATCAACAAGCTCAAGCGGCTCGTCAACCGCTTCTCGGGGGCCCAGGCCACCTTCCGCTTCGAGGACATCCTGGGGGGCGGGGAGGCCCTGGTGAAGGCGGTGCAGCTGGGGCGGGCCGCCTCGGAGAACGACAGCAACGTCCTGCTGACGGGCGAGAGCGGCACGGGCAAGGAGATGTTCGCCCAGTCCATCCACAACCAGTCCGACCGGCGCAGGGGGCCGTTCGTGGCGGTGAACTGCGGGGCCATCCCCCGGGAGCTCATCGCCAGCGAGCTCTTCGGCTACCAGGACGGCGCCTTCACCGGGGCCGCCCGGGGCGGCCGCCCCGGGAAGTTCGAGCTGGCCGGGGGCGGCACCCTCTTCCTGGACGAGATCGGGGACATGCCCCTGGAGCAGCAGGTGGCCCTCCTGCGGGTGCTCCAGGACCGCACCATCACCCGCCTCGGCGGGGACCGGGCCTTCCTCGTGGACGTCCGGATCATCTGCGCCACCCACAAGGACCTGCGGGAGGAGGCCCGGCGGGGCACCTTCCGCCAGGATCTCTACTACCGGCTCAACGTCTCGACGATCAAGCTCCCCCCGCTTCGCGAGCACCCCGAGGACGTCCCGGTGCTCCTGGAGGCCTTCCTCCGCAAGCTCAAGGGCCGCGCCGGCCTGGCCATCGACCCCGCCGTGGTGGCCGTCCTCCAGGCCCACGCCTGGCCCGGCAACATCCGGGAGTTCCAGAACGTCGTGGAGCGCATGGCCCTTTCGGTGCGGGGCGGCCGGATCCAGGTGGAACACCTGCCCGAGGAGCTGCTGAGGCCGCCGGAGGCGCCTCCGGCGCGGCTGACGGCCGTGGCCTCGGGGCCCGTGAAGCTGCGCGACCTTTTGGCGGAGGAGGAGCGGGAGGACATCCTCGCGTGCCTGCGCTCGGCGAAGGGGAACATGACCCGGGCGGCGCAGGATCTCGGGATCTCGAGGAACACCCTCTACCGGAAGATGGAGAAGTTCGGGATCTAGCGCACCGCTTCCCTTGCGATCATCAGTTCCTCGTTCGTGGGCACGACGGTCACCACCACCTTGGAATCCGGCGTGCTGATGATCCGCTCGCCCTTGCCGTGCTCGTTGGCCTCGGGGTCCAGCTTGACGCCCAGGAACGTGAGCTTGCTGCAGACCTTGGCCCGGACGAAGGTGCTGTGGGTGCCGATGCCGGCGGTGAAGGTGATGGCGTCGACGCCGTCCAGGACCGTGGCGTAGGAGCCGATGAACTGGCGCACGTTGTAGGTGAGGAGGTCCCGGGCCAGGCGGGCCCGCTCGTTGCCCTGGTTGGCGGCCTGTTCGATCTCCCGGAAGTCGGAGGAGACGCCTGAAATGCCCAGGAGTCCGGACTTCTTGTTGAGAAGATCGGTGATGGCCTTGTAGTCGAGGTTCTCGTACTCCATGAGCATCTCGACCACGCTGGGGTCGATGGTGCCGCAGCGGGTGCCCATGATCACGCCCTGCAGCGGCGTCATGCCCATGGAGGTGTCCATGCTCTTGCCGTTGAGCACGGCGCAGATGCTCGTGCCGTTGCCGATGTGGCAGGTGATGATCTTCAGGGAGCGCAGGGGGCGGCACAGGAGCAGGGCGGTGCGCGCGGCCACGAAGGCGTGGCTGGTGCCGTGGAAGCCGTAGCGCCGGATGCCGTACTTCTGGCTGAGGTCGTACGGGATGCCGTAGATGCGGGCGAAGTCGGGGATGTCGTGGTGGAAGGCCGTGTCGAAGACGGCCACGTGGGGGACGTCCGGGAAGGCCTCCATGGCGGTGCGGATGCCCAGGGCGTTGGCGGGGTTGTGCAGGGGCGCGTAGAGGGCGAAATGCTCGATGTCGCTCACGACCTCCTCGGTCACCAGGACCGAGTCCCCGTACTTGGGCCCGCCGTGCACCACCCGGTGGCCCACCGCGTGGATGGGCGTATCGTGGAGCACCGCGGCGCGCAGGCGCTCCAGGATGGCCTCCAGGGCCTCCCGGTGCGTGGGCAGGGGCAGGGCCTCCTTGCGCTTGTCGCCGGCGAGGTTGCACTCCAGGTTGGCTTCCGCCAGCCCGATGCGCTCGGCCATGCCGTCGGCGATGGAGACCTCCTTCGCCATGTCGAAGAGGTTGAACTTGAGACTGGAGGAGCCGGCGTTCAGGACGAGGACGAACATGGGACAAACAATAGCAGGAGATGCAAGGGATAATGGCCCCGATGAGAATCTTCCCCGTCCCCAGCCTCCGCACCCGGATCCTGCTCCTGGTCTGCGCCACCCTCGTCCCGGCCCTCCTGGTCACCGGGCTCCTGGTGAGCTGGCAGATGGAGCGGCACACCCGTGCCCTGCTGGCGGACAAGGCCGCGGTGGTGGCGAGCCTGGCGGCCCGGGACGAGGAGGTGGTGGAGACCCTGTCCGGGAGGCGTTCCGGGGCCCAGGCCTCGGCGGAGCGGCTGCGCCTGGCCTCGGGCGTGGACTACGTGGTGGTCCTGGACCTGGCCGGCAAGCGCATCACCCACCCCAACCCTTCCCTCATCGGGGACCGCTTCCAGGGCGGGGACGACCGGGAGGTGTTCCTGGGCCGCACCTACACCTCGGTGGCCCGGGGCACCCTGGGGACGGCCCTGCGGGTGTTCATGCCGGTCTACGGCCGGGACGGTGGGCAGGTAGGGGCGGTGGCGGTGGGCGTGCTCATGACCGGCATCGACCACCACCTCCTGGTGGTGCGCCGGATGGTCCTGGGAGGCCTGCTCCTGGGCCTGGCCACGGGGGTCCTGGGGGCGTTCGCGGTGGCCTCCCGCATCAAGCGCAACCTCCTGGGCATGGAGCCGGTGGAGATCGCCGCCGCCCTCCAGGAGCAACTGGCGGGCGTGAAGCTCTACGCCGACGCGCTGCGGGGCCAGACCCACGAGTTCATGAACAGGCTCCACGTGATCCTGGGGCTGGCGCGCCTGGGGGAGATGGAGCGCCTCGCGGACTACCTCGCGGACCTCGCCCGTACCGCGGACGGCGACGTGGGCGGCGTCGTGAGGGCCGTGAAGGACCCGGTGATCGCGGGCTTCCTCCTGGCCCGGACCGCCTCGGCCCGGGAGAAGGGCCTGCGGGTGGTCCTGTCGCCGGACTCCAGCGTGCCGTCGCCGGGGGCGCCCGCTAGCGTCCACGACGTCATCACGATCCTGGGCAATTTCCTGGAGAACGCGGTGGAGGCCATGGGCGCGGGAGGCGACATCGACGTCTCCCTGCGGTCGGAGGAGGGCAGCCTGGCCATCCAGGTGGAGGACCGCGGACCGGGGCTGCCCCCGGGGCCCGTGTTCGCCAAGGGCTTCTCCACCAAGGGCGCCGACCGGGGCTACGGCCTGCACCATGTCCGCCAGCGGGTGGAGGCCCTCGGGGGCACCCTCGCCGCGTCCGGCCGCGAAGGGGGCGGCGCCCGTTTCCGGGCCGTGATCCCCTTCCCCGAGGAGGTTCAGCCATGATCCAGGTGCTGCTGGTCGAGGACGATCCCATGGTGGCCGAGGTCAACCGCCTCTACGTGGACCGGGTGCCGGGCTTCCGCACCGCGGCCAGCGCCCGGGACGGCGCGGCCGCCCTGGAGGCGCTGCGGACCCGCCGGATCGACCTGGTGCTCCTGGACATCGGCATGCCGGGCCCGGACGGGCTGGACCTGCTGGCCGCCATCCGGGCCTCGGACCTGGCGGTGGACGTCATCTTCGTCACGGCCGCGAGGGACACCCGCACCATCTCCCGGGCCCTGAAACTGGGGGCCATGGACTACCTCATCAAGCCCTTCGAGTTCGAGCGCATGCGGCAGGCCCTGGAGCACTACGCCCAGACGCACCGGATGATGAGCCTGGACCGCCCCGCCAGCCAGGACGAGCTGGACCGGGTCTTCGCGCGGTCCGCGGCGGCCCCGGACCTGCCCAAGGGCCTGGACCGCGGAACCCTCGGCAGCGTGTGGGAGGCCCTGGGGCCCCTTGCGCAGGGGGAGCGGAGCTTCACGTGCGAGGACCTGGCCCGGCGGGTGGGGCTCAGCCGGGTCTCCGTGCGGAAGTACCTGGAGTTCCTCTGCACGATCCAGGTGCTGCGCCGGGGCTCGGCCTACGGCGCCATCGGGCGGCCCCTGCACCTCTACCAGCTGCAGGCCGGGGGCGGAGAGGCCGTCCGCCCCTTTCTTTAGTTATAAAACTTGAAAATACTTTCAATAGCTTCCACCCGGAGGGGCGCCCCGCAATCATGGGGTTGAGATCGATAAAAAAATATCGATTTAAGGGTTGGAGGCAGCATGCACCGAGAGATCCGGAAATTCCTGGCCGGCATGGCCGTGGCCGCGGCGGCCCTGGCGGCGCCGGCCCCCCTGGCCCGGCTCCACGCGGACAAGGGCGTGGCCTGCGCGGACTGCCACGGCAAGGGCAAGGCGCGGGTGGACGACAACGAGCAGGCCCCGAACCTCGCCTGCGTGCGCTGCCACGGCGACCTCAAGGCCATGGCCAAGGGCGCCGCCGATCCCCTCAACCCCCACGCCTCCCACCTGGGCGCGACCAGCTGCACCATCTGCCACCGGGGCCACGAGGCCTCCCGGTCCTACTGCCTGAGCTGCCACGATTTCGACATGAAGATGCCCGGCGGGACCGACGCGGCCTGGAAGCCCCGGCCCGATCCGGCCCGCAGGGACAGGCGCGTGGACCGCGCGGACGTCGTGGTGGTGGGCAGCGGCGCAGCGGGCATGGTGGCGGCCATCACCGCCCACGACGCCGGGGCCCGGGTCATCGTCCTGGAGAAGCAGCCCCTCACCGGCGGCAACTCCATGCTGGCCGAGGGCGGCATGAACGCCGCCGGCACGAAGGCCCAGGCCCGCAAGGGGATCAAGGACAGCGTCGAACTCATGCGGGAGGACACCCTCAAGGGCGGCAAGTTCCTGGCCGAGCCCGCCCTGGTGGAGATCCTGGCCCGGGGCTCCGCGGCCTCGGTCGACTACATGGAAGGTCTCGGGGCCGATCTCTCGGACGTGGGCCGCCTGGGCGGGGCCAGCGTCAGCCGCGCCCACCGGCCCACGGGGGGCCTGCCCGTGGGCGCCCACCTGGTGGACGTGCTCCGGCGCAACGCGGCCTCGCGCAAGCTGGACGTGCGCGTGAACTCCCGGGTCGTCAAGCTCCTGGAGGGCAGGGACGGGGCCGTCACCGGGGTCGAAGTCTGCGGCCTCCACCGCGGGACGTACCGGATCCTCGCGAAATCCGTCGTGATGGCTTCGGGCGGCTTCTCGGCCAACCCCGCGCGGGTGGCGCGCTACCAGCCCTCCCTCGAGGGCATGGCCAGCTCCAACCAGCCCGGCGCCACCGGCGACGGCCTGGACCTGGGCGAAGCCAGGGGCGGCAAGCTGCGGGACCTGGAGCAGATCCAGATCCACCCCAGTGTCGCCAAGGGCAGCCGCATCCTCATCACCGAGGCCGTGCGGGGCAACGGCGCCATCCTGGTGAACCGCCAGGGCGAGCGCTTCTTCAACGAGATCGGCACCCGGGACGCCGTGTCCCAGGCCATCCTGCACCAGGAGGGCAAGTCCGCCTTCCTCCTCTTCGACGAGGGCGTCCGGCAGAGCCTCAAGCAGATCGACGGCTACTTCCACCTGAAGCTGGTCAAGGAGGGCGCCACGCCCGAGGACCTGGCCCGGGTGCTGGGCCTTCCCGGTGCGGCCCTCCGGGCCACCCTGGACGCCTACAACGCGGCGGTGGACGCCAAGCTCGATCCGCTCTTCAAGCGCCCCGACCTGCCCAGGGCCCTGCGCACCCCGAAGTTCTACGCCATCGAGGTGAACCCCGGCATCCACTACACCATGGGCGGCCTGGCGGTGGACACGGCCACGCGGGTGCTGGCCAAGGACGGCAAGGCCATCCCGGGCTTCTTCGCCGCGGGCGAAGTCACCGGCGGCGTGCACGGCGCCAATCGGCTGGGGGGCAACAGCATCTCCCAGACGATCACGTTCGGGCGCATCGCCGGCGAGACCGCGGCGGGTTTCGCGAAGCGCCAGCCGGAGCGAAAGTAATTAACGTTTAATCCAAATCGGCCGGCTCTGACCGAATTCTTTTCCGCCCCCGGCCGGACCCGGGGGCGGTTCCGTTGTACCTTGCCTTGTGGGCCCATCGCCCAAAAGGTGTCCTCATGGCATTTGTCCCTTCTCCCATCCCCGACGGAAGCCCCTACGATCGCGAGCGGATCCTCGAGTTCGAGTTCGTGCGGGCTACGGAAAACGCGGCCCTGCAGGCCATCCGCTGGTCGGGGCGGGGCGAGAAGGAGAAGGCGGACGCGGTGGCGTGCGCCGCCATCGCAGGGGTCTTGGACCAGCTGGACATCCAGGGCGAGGTGGTCATCGGGGAGGGGATCAAGGATCAGGCCCCGGGCATCTTCGTGGGCGAAAAGCTGGGCACCTGGCGGCCCGGCGCCCCCCGCTTCGACATCGCCCTGGACCCCATCGACGGCACGACCAACATCGCCAAGGGGCTGCCCAACAGCATCTCGGTGATCGCGGCGGCCCAGGTGGCCGACGGGGCGACGCACGCCCTGCGCAACCTACCCAGCTTCTACAGCCACAAGATCGCCTACGGCCCGGCCGTGAAGGCGGCCCTGGACCTGCACCCGCGCCCCTCCTTCCTGGACCAGCCCTTGAGCGAGGTGCTGGGCTTCGTGGCCGAGGCCCTGGGCAAGCGGGTGAGCGAACTGGTGGTGGTCACCATGGACCGCCCCCGGCATGACGACATCATCCACCAGGTGCGGAAGGCCGGCTCGGCCCTGCGGCTCATCTCCGACGGCGACATCACCGCGGCGGTGGCGCCTTCGCTGCCCCTGTCGGGCGTGGACCTCTACATCGGGATGGGCGGCTCGCCGGAGGGCGTCCTGGCCGCGGCGGCCCTCAAGTGCCTGGGCGGAGACATCCAGCTGCGCATGTGGTTCGACCCTGCCCGCCACCCCGAGCACCTGGCCGAGGTGAGCGCCCAGGTGCCCGCGGCCGAGCTGCGGCGCGTCTTCCACGTACGGGACCTGGTGGTGGGCGACAGCGCCCTGTTCTGCGCCACCGGGATCACGGACAGCTCCCTGCTGCCCGGCGTCAAGCTCATCGGCCACCAGGCCGAGACCCACTCGATCCTCATGCGGGCCCGAAGCGGCACCGTGCGCCACATCCAGGCCATCCACCAGCTGGACCGCAAGGGCACGCCCATGCGGGAGGATTTCCTGAAGGGGCTGGGGATCCATGGCCATTGAGGATGCCCTCGAGCATCCGTCCTGCCCCATCTGCGGGGCGACGGAGGCGCGGGCCCTCCTGCTGGCGGGGGACGACTGGATTCCGGACGGACCCGCCCGGGAGCAGCGGTTCTGCGTGATGCGCTGCGCCCGGTGCCGGGCCAGGTACACCAGCCCCCGGTTCTCCGAGGCCACCAAGCACCTGGCCTTCGAAGGGGCCTACCCCTTCTACGAGCGGGCCCGGAAGGCCGCGGGCCCGCCCTCCCCCCGGGAGACGGCCGCCTTCCTCCGCCGGATCGAGCTCGTCACCGGGGTCCATCCGGCGCCGGGACGCGTCCTGGACCTGGGGATGGGCGATGGCCTCTTCCTCGCGGCCATGCGGGAACGGGGCTGGGACGTGGAGGGCGTCGACATCGAGCCGGGAGTCGTGGCCTATGCGAGGACGCACCTTGGCCTCCCGGGCTGCAGGGTGCTGGACGCGGACCGGGAACCGTTCCCGCCGGGCCCCTTCGATGCCGTCACCCTCTGGGGGATGTTCCAGCTTTCCTACCACCCGCGGGAACTGCTTGAGAAGATCCGCCCTTCGCTGGCGCCCGGGGGCATCCTGGCCATCGGTCTCTCGAACATCGAAGGCCTTGGAGCCAGGCTCTTCGGGCGCCACTGGCGCGGCCTCGGCCTGCCCCGGCATCTGGTCCACTACACGCCGGGAAGCCTGGAAGCCCTTCTCGTCGAAACGGGCTACCGGATCCAGGCCACGGCCGGCGAGACGCCCGATTGGATCGTGGACGGATCCATGAATTCAGCATGCCCCCTCCCCGGCAACCTGGGCCGGGCCTCGCGCTTGGCGGCCCGGTCCGTCCTGGGCTGGCTGGGGCGGGGCCGGCTGGGGGATACCTTCACCGTCATAGCTGGTGGCGCCGGATCCTGAGGGGCACGGGCAGCCTCGCGAACCCTTCGGCCGGGGCCTGCCCCGGGCGTGGGGTCCGGCCCCAGGGCCACCGGATCAGCTGGACGCCGAAGGCTGCTTCCAGGCTGTTCAGGCGCTCGTGCCAGGCCTTCCGCAGCCGGCCGTGGAAGCCCTTGGTATGGCCCTTGTACTCCCAGGGACCGATGCGGAAGTCCTCGGGTGAGCGATCCGGCGGGAGGGTGGCCAGCTGATGGGAAAGGCGATGGATGAACCATTGGGTGGCCCAGGCCTCGAATCGATCCCCCAACCGTCCGGACAGGGGCCACTCCAGCAGGCGCTGAAGGAACGGCGGGCGGTGGGGCGCCTCCGGGGGGGCCGCGGGTTCCAGGTTCGGATAGAACGCCCGGAACCAGCTGTTCTGCTTGAAGAAGGCGGCGCTGCCCGGGGTGTTCCACAGGGGCTTCAGGCAGGCCACCTCCGTGGCGGAGAACAGGGTGCGGTCCGGGATGCCCAGCCGGTCCTCGGGGAGGAAGTAGTTCATGCAGAAGTTGCGGCGGCCGGATTCGGGGATCGACTTGAGAAGCAAGCTGGCGAAGAAGCGGGTCGTCCAGAGGCGGTTCCCGGCCGTCACGAGGAGGAAATCGATATCGCCTCGCTCGTCCTGGGTTCCCTTGGAGAGGGAGCCGGACAGGAACAGGCCCCGCAGGAAGGGCAGGCGGGCCAGTACGGAGGCCGACCGGGCCACCCGGACCCGCCAGGTGGCCGCCCGGGCCTCCCGTTCCCCCCGGATCGCAGGGAGGGCGTCATCGCCTCGAAGGTGGAACAGGGCCCCTGACTTGACGAGGATTCCCTGGTCCAGAAGGGCCCCGAGGGTGTCCCTGAAGGCGGCCGGGCTGATGGCGAAGAAGTGGCAGTACCGGAGGAGTTCGTCCTCCCGCAAGGGGTGGTTGAAAAGGCTGAAATACGCCATGGTCAGGATCATGGCGGTGGAGGCGGGACCCATGACAAGTGGTTCATCCTGGGGCTGGGCATTGTGGCGCGGGGCGTCCATCATGGTTACCAGGGTAGTCACGTATGAACGCCAGGCCAGACCCAGGTCCGGCTAATTGCCATTACTTATCGGCCAATTGGGCATTCCACCCGGTCAGAAGTCCAGGTTCTCCGTGATGCGTTCCCCCGTGGCCTTGAAGGTCTCCAGGAACCGGGCGATCCGGCCCTGGGCGGCCTCCAGCTTGTCCACCCCCAGGTTCAGGTTCAGGAGGTCCACGTACCAGGGGGGTTTCACGTCGCTCTGCACATAGGCCCAGGCGATGGCCCGGGCGATGGGCAGGGTGGTGGTCTTGGAGTCGTCATGGACGTCCTTGCTGCGGGCGGCGAGCAGCTTGGCGTACTCCTCCTCCAGGAGCCGGTTGAAGAGGGCGGGCGTGAGGGTGTCGCCGGGCCGCACGCCCAGGATCTCGTCGCCGTCGGTGAGGGGGGCCTTCTTGTGGATCCACTCCCAGAGGATGGACAGCCGGATCTCCCCGGTGGCCATGTCCTCCATCAGGTAGAGCACGTCGTCGTTGCCGAAGTGGTCGGCGGGCTTGAGCGCCGCGGCCTGGAGGCCCTGCAGGAAGGCGTTGCCGTACTGGATGGCGACGGAGAGGAGGTCCCGGGCGCCGGGGACCGTGCGGGAGGCGGGTTCCAGCAGGGTCAGGCCGGCGGCGTCCTCCGGGCCGTAGGTGAGGGCCGGGAAGGAACGGCCCGCCTGGTTGTCCTGGCCGGCCTTTTCCCACACGGGGCGCACGATGTGGACCATCTTCCAGTGGGCCACCCACTTGCCCGAGGCGCCCTCCCGCTGTTCCCGCTCGGCCCCGGCCACGGCCCGCCGCATGCTCGCGGCCACGCCCACGTCCGAGCCCACGGGGATGTTGGGTTCCATGCCGCCCTGCCAGAGGGCGTGGCGGCCCAGGCGGTCCGGGGTGTTCACGGCCCGGCGCACCCGGTCCTCGTAGTTCCGCATGTACCCGTAGGTCATGGTGATGGTGTCGATGTTGGGGTTGTGGAAGGCGGGATCCCAGGCCAGGGCGTCGGAGACGCTGTTGATGTAGTCCCAGCGCCCGGTGTTGAAGCCCACGAAATGGGGCGCGAGGGCCGCGCGGATCTCCATGAGCTGGAAGCTCTGCTCCAGCTGCTCCACCAGGACGTAGACCTTGATGGTGCCGGCCCGCAGGTCCAGGTGGTCCTCCAGGGCCAGGAGGAGGGTGTTCCACCAGGCGGCCTCGGCGGCGGTCTGGATCTTGGGCAGGTAGTACACGAGGCTGCGGCCCGCGGCGCGCAGCGTGGCCGCGTTGTTCACGGCGAAGGTGGCCAGGTCGGCGATGGAGGCGGAGAAGGCGGGGCCGCCGGCGTGGCGGATGTGGCGGTCGTCCAGGTGCAGGCCCCGGGCGCGGTAGAGCACGGTGGTGAAGTCCAGCTGCTTTCGCCAGTCCTCGATGATCGGGTGGCCGAAGAAGCCCTGGGCCCAGCGGTTCATCTCGTGCGAGACCCCTTCGGCCACGTCCAGGAAGAGGGGGTCCCGGGCCAGGGCCAGCTTGAGGTTGCGGTGGTTGTCCAGGCTCATGGTCTCCACCTGCCCCAGGGCGTCCTCCCCGTCGAACATCCACCCGTCGGCGCCGGACAGGAGGGCGTACGCCACGTTGCGGATGCCCGAGCGGGGATCGGCGTGGGGCTTGGTGGCCGGGCCCGTGCCCTGGATCCACTGCCGGCGCAGGTCGGCGGGGATCTCCGCCCCGTCGAAGCTGCCGGCCCGGGCCTCGGCCACGGTGATGGAGGTGCCGGGGATGGTGGAGGCGGGGTCCAGGAAGCCGATGGGCTCCCGCCGCTGGGCCCGGGCCTTCCGGCGGGCGGCGCGCTCGGTCATGAGGTCCCGGCGGCGCGCGTCCAGGGGCGCCAGGGTCTCCAGGGCGCGCTGGACCTGGGGAGTCAGGACATCGGGGTACTGCGAGAGGATGCCTTTGCGGTATTCGAGGACCATGGGGAACCTCCATCGGTGAACCAATTTGGCCCCGGATCCTCATCGGATCCAGCGAAAAAAGCAGGGGACCGGTATCGAATAATCCGATAATCGGTTTCATGGATACCCGGACGCTCCGCACCCTCCTCGACCACGTGCCTGGGCACGCCGTCAATGCGTGAGGCCCCCATGCGCCCCTGCCCCTTCTGCGGTCCCGACACCAAGCGCGTGATCGCCAGCAACGGCCTCGCCTATGCCATGCGGGACGCGTTCCCGGTCACGGAATTCCACGCGCTGGTCATTCCCCACCGCCACGTGGCGGACTTCTTCGGCCTCACGCCGGAGGAGCGGGAGGCCTGCAACGAACTGGTGCTGGGGCTGCGCGAGGCCATCCTGGCCGAGGATCCCACGGTTGAGGGATTCAACATCGGGGTGAACGCGGGGCACGTGGCGGGACAGACGATCTTCCACAGCCACATCCACCTGATCCCGAGGCGCGCCGGGGACGTGGAGAACCCGCGGGGCGGGGTGCGGATGGTGATCCCGTGCAAGGGAAACCACATGCGGGAAATCTGCCCGTTCGAAGCGAAAGACTAGCTTTCCTCTTTTCTCGGCGAACCTCGGCGCCTCGGCCACCTCGGCGATACTTTTCTTTTCCAGACTGCTTCGGCGCAAAAATTCATCGCGCCGCAGCGTCTTGAAACAGAATTTATCGCCGAGGTGGCCGAGGCGCCGAGGTTCGCCGAGAAAAGATCTGTCAGCCTACGGCCACGGGGACTTTGACGTACGGGATGGTCAGGGGGCCGTAGGGCAGCACCGCCACCCTGGCCCCGGGACCGAACTTCTCCAGGAGCGCGGCCAGGGCCGCTTCGGGGTCCTTGATGGGCGTGAACTTCGCCTTTCGGACCGTCTCGTCGTCCAGGGTGGAGTACAGGAGGCACTCCGCCTTCAGCTGGATGATGGCCTGCACCTGCACCTGCCACTGGTCGAACATGGAGAAGCTGCGGTCCTCGATCATCTCCAGCAGTTCCTTGGGGGTATCGCGCATCTGGAGGATCTTGGCGTAGTTGCCGTGGTTGGGGACGCCGTCGCAGCACTCGCTGGTGCTGAGGATGGCGCCGCCCTGCCTGACGATGAGCGCGGCGGCGCTCATGCCCTTCACGGTCTGGTAGAGGTTCTGGTCCAGCGGGTAGCCGGAGTTGGTGGTGATGACGATGTCGAAGGGCCGGTCCACGGCGTACATCGCCGACTCCCGCACGAAGTCGCAGCCCACGCGGTGGGCCTCGATGACGTCGCCGGCGAAGACGTTGGTGATGTCCTTCTTCCCGTTCAGCGTCACGTTCAGCATGAACTGGGGCTTGGCCATCAGGCAGTTCTGGGTGGCGGAGTCCTGGAGGATGTTGCCTTCGATGAGGCCCCAGGTGCTGTTGGGGTGCCCGATCATCTCGGCGTTGTGGAAGTCCAGGATGGTCTTGATGCCCACGATGCCGGGGTTGATGCCCTTGGGGCCCCCCGAGAAGCCCGCGAAGAAGTGCGGCTCGATGAAGCCCGTGACGATGCGGAAGTCGCATTCGACGTACGTCCTGTTCAGCCAGATCTCTGAGCCGTAGGTGTTGCGGCCCACGTGGACGAGCCTGGCGTCGTCGAAGGCGTCGTGGTTCTCGATGGCCACGGTCTCCACGATCTCCCGGCCCAGCATCTGGATGAGCTCGTCGCGCGTGTTGGCGCGGTGGCTGCCCAGGCCGTTGATGATGATGAAGTTCTCCCGGGGGACGTGGGAGAGCTCGCTCATGAGCCAGGGCACCAGCTTGTGGTTGGGCGTGGGGCGGGTGATGTCGGAGATGACGATGGCCACGCGGTCGGTGGCCTTGACCATCCCCTTCAGGGGCGGGGTGCCGATGGGGTTGCGCAGGGCGGCGCGCACCGCGCCCTCCTCGTCCGGGAGGCCCTCGAGGTGCCGGGGCTCGATGACGTGGGCGTCGCCGGGGACGGCCATCTTCAGGCCATTCCTGCCGTAGGCGAGATCAACCGTCTTCATGGTGCCTCCTTGGCGAGGGCCCTGGCCCGGCGCTCCTGGAGGACGGCCCAGGCCGCCTCCGGATCCCGGACATCCGCGAGCAGGTCCTCGGTGGCGCAGGCCACCTTGTCGACCAGCTCGCGGCATTGGTAGGTGATGCCGTGCGCCTCCAGCACCGGGATGGCCCGGCGGCTGAGGAGCCCGGTGCGCAGGTCCCGGAGGCCCAGCCTGGCCACCAGGAACGCCGCGGCGCGGCCGGTGATGCGGTCCAGCAGGACCGCACCGGCAGGATCGACGGGGCTGGAGGCCAGGAAGCCCTCCAGGTCGAAGAGGGGATGCAGCCAGTGCCTCCCGCTGGTGAAGACGGCCTCGGACCCGGCGTAGAGGGCCAGGGTCTCGCTGTCCCCCAGCTCAGGCCTCACGGCGGGGCTCGAGGGCCCGCAGCAGCGCCCAGCCGCCCAGGATCTGGAGGAGGATGGCGGGGGCGTGCAGCCTGAAGAGGCCGAAGGCGGCCGCGCCCGAAGGCGCCAGGGTCAGGGCCTGGTGCGCGAGCACCACCAGGGCCAGGAGGGGCAGGGTGGCCCTGCGGCCGCGGGTGGCCGCGGCCAGCACGCCCAGGAGGGCGCCCTGGAGGATGAGGGTCTGGAGCATCGCCGCCGGCGGCATGCCGGTTAGTAAATGGTTCGCCAGGGGCGAGAGCACCGCGGTGAGCAGGCCCGCCGTGAGGCCGTAGCGCCAGCCGGCGACCAGGGTGAAGAAGAGGATCGGCAGCAGCGCCCGGCCCGCGCCGGGAATGCCGTGCACGGCATAGGGCAGGAGGACGTTGCCCAGGACCATGGCGGCGGTGGCGAGGTACAGGCGCGCATCGCCAAGGCTGGGGGTCTCGTGGACGACGGCAGGGTTCGAGGCGGTCATGGGAACTCCTGGAAGGGTTTGATGCTACTACCGAATGGCCATGCCCACCTTCACGAGCCTGCAGACCCGGGCCGCGGCGGCCTCGAGCAGGGCGGCGCCCTGGCTGATGCAGTCCTCCAGGGCCATGGGCGCCGGCACGATGCTCGCAACAGCATCGATGCCGTGGGCCAGCACGTCGTCGGCGCCCTCGATGAGGCCACCAGACAAACATACGACCGGCACCCGGTGGCGCCTGGCCACCGCGGCCACGCCCACGGGGGCCTTCCCCATCGCGGTCTGGGCATCGGTGCGGCCTTCGCCGGTGATGACCAGGGCGGCGCCCTTGACCAGGTCCTCGAAGCCCGTGGCCTCCAGCACGATCTCCACGCCCGGGCGGAGCAGGGCGGGGGTGAACCACATGAGGCCCGCTCCCAGGCCGCCCGCGGCGCCCGCGCCGGGGCGCAGGGCCACGTCGCGGCCGGTGGCGGCGGCGGCGACCCGGGCGAGGACGCCGAGCGCGTGGTCGAGCTCCTGGACCGCCTCGGGGCCGGCGCCCTTCTGCGGCCCGTAGATGGCCGAGGCCCCGCGGGGGCCGCAGAGCGGGTTGTCCACGTCGCAGGCCACGAGGATGCTGGCCGTGGCCAGGCGGGGGTCGAGGCCGGAGAGGTCGATGGTCTTCAGGCGCGCGAGGGCGCCCCCGCCTTCGGGGAGGGGGCGGCCCTCGGCGTCCAGGAACCTCACGCCCAGGGCCCGGGCCATGCCCGTGCCGCCGTCGTTGGTGGCGCTGCCGCCGATGCCGATGACGAGCTTGTCCAGGCCCGCGTCCAGGGCGGCCTTGATGAGGTGGCCCGTGCCCGCGGTGGAGGTGACGCGGGGATCGCGCCGGTCCCTGGGAACCAGCGGCAGCCCTGAGGCGGCCGCCATTTCGATGACGGCGGTGACACCGTCGCCCAGGACCCCCCAGGTGGCCGTGACCGGCTCGCCGAGGGGCCCCGGCACCTGCGTGCGGAAGAACCGGCCCCGGGTGGCCGAAACGAGGGCCTCCACCGTGCCTTCACCGCCGTCGGCGATGGGGACCTTCCGCACTTCCGCTTCGGGGAACACGGCCAGGATGCCGCGTTCGATGGCGTCGGCGACACCGATGGCCGAGACGCTTCCCTTGTAGGAGTCAGGCGCTACGACGATGCGCATGGCGCTACCTCCCCAGGGGGACCAGGCCCGGGAACAGGAACGCGAAGCCCCACACCATGAGACCCAGGAGGATCACGTAGGGGATCGTGTACTTGATGGTCTGGCGCATGATCTGGCCTTCCTTGCCGGAGAGGCCCACGGCGGTGGCGGCGATGACGATGCTCTGGGGGCTGATCATCTTGCCCGCGGAGGCGCCGGCGCTGCCGGCGGCCGCCATGAGGATGTCGGACAGGCCCATGGCCTTGGCGGTGAGCACCTGGAGGTTGCCGAACAGGGCGTTGGCCGACGTGTTGGAGCCGGTGAGGAACACGCCGATCATCCCGAACAGGGGGCTCAGGAGGGGATAGATGGAGCGGCTCACCACGTGGACGATGCTCTGGCTCAGGGTGGCGACCATGGAGATCTGCTTGACGCCCAGCGTGCCCCACACGGCCAGCTTGGTCTTGGGGTCGACGATGGGCAGGGAGACGTTCATCACTTCAGAGATCGCCAGGATGCAGGCCACCGCGATGAAGGAGGGGATCATCTGCTTGAACGTCCTGCCGAACTGGGAGCCTACGACGCTGTACTTCACGCCCATGAAGGGGAAGGCCACCATGCCGGCGATGAGCATGACGGTGCCGGGGGTCTGCAGCCAGGAGAAGGCGTACATCTTGTTGGGGTTGTAGATCTGGAACTTGATGAGGAGGGCGTGCCAGCCGGGGGCGGTGCCCGCGAACAGGGGCTTGGTCTTGGCCAGGTTCACCAGGATGATGAAGACGGCCAGGAGCAGGTAGGGCAGCCAGGACAGGAACAGCTCCTTGGGATGGAACTCGCGAACCACGGTCTCGGAGGCCTTCTCGCCCTCGAAGAGCCAGGGCTCCTCCTTGGCCTTGAACTTCAGGAAGACGGCCGTGGCCGTGAGGCACACCAGGGCGGCCAGGACCGAGGTCAGTTCGGCGCTGACGAAGTTCGACACCAGGAACTCGGTGACGGCGAAGCTGATGCCCGTGACGAAGATGGTGGGGAGGATGCCCCGCATGCCCTTGCCCTTGCTCATGGCGTAGACGGTGGCGAAGGCCATGATGAAGGCCAGGGGCGCCATGAGGCGGCCGGTCATCATCGAGAGGCTCATGAGGTCCTGGCCGGTGGTCTTGGCCAGGGTGACCGTGGGGATGGCCAGGGACCCGAAGGGCACGGGACCGGTGTTGGCCACCAGGCAGACCATGGCGGCCATCATGGGGTTGTAGCCCAGGCCGACGAGGATCATGGCGGGAATGGCGACGGGGGCGCCGAAGCCGCAGATGCCTTCCAGGAAGGCGCCGAAGCCGAAGGCGATGAGGAGGGCCTGGGCGCGGCGGTCGATGGTCAGGTTGGCCATGGCCCCCTGCATCTTGTCCATCCAGCCGGTGACCTTGAGGACGTTGTAGATGACCAGGGCGCCGAAGGGGATGTACATGATGGGGAAGATGCCCGTGATCCCGCCCTGCAGGGCCGAAAGGAGCACCACCTTCGCGGGCAGACCGAAGCCGAGGATGGCCCCGAGAATGGTCACCAGCAGTGCGATGGGAGCCACCTTGGCCGCGGGTTTCATCATCAGCGGGATGCCGATGAGCAGAACGAGAAGCGGCAGGGAAGCCACTAGAGCCCCGGTCAACATATATTGCCTCCTGGTTTGAATGGATATGAACATATCAGGGGACGTGACCGGTCCGTGTATTTATATTCGGCCTCCTTTTTTTTCCAGCCTCCGGCCCCGCCCCGGTGGTTCCCGGATCGTGCGAAAATCGACCAGGAGGCACCCATGGCCCTTCTCGACGCAAACCGGAGCATCCTGGTCGTCATCGACCTGCAGGGCAAGCTGGTCCATATGGTCCACCGCCCGGACATGGTCCTGGAGGCCACCCGGAGGCTCCTGCGCCTGGCGGACCTGTTCCAGGTTCCGGTGGTGATGACCGAGCAGTATCCCCAGGGGATCGGCCCCACCGAGGCGAGCATCCAGGCCGCATTCGACGGCCTGTCCACGCCCACGTACTATATGGAGAAGACCTCCTTCGGCTGCTGCGGGGATCCCGGTTTCGAGAAGCTGCTCCAGGCCGCGAGGCCCGACGTGGAGCCCCGGAAGCGCCAGATCGTCGTGGCGGGCATCGAGGCCCAGGTGTGCGTCAGCCAGACGGTCCTGGAGCTCCTGGCCTCCGGCCAGGAGGTGCACCTCTGCTGGGATGCGGTGAGCGGACGGGGGGAGGACTACCGGAAGCACGCCATCGAGCGCATGGCCGCGGCGGGCGCCGTGCTCACCAACCACGAATCCGTGGCCTTCGAGTGGTGCCGGGACAAGGTCCACCCCCAGTTCAAGGCCATGTCCGCGATCATGAAGGAAGGGCAGCCCTGAAATAAGCCTCTGATACCATTGCGGAATGGCCCTTTCACGACTGCTCGGACGCGTTGCCGCCCGGGAACTGGTTGACCCCTCCGCCACCCGCGCCCTCCGGGCCACGGTGGCGTTCATGCTGCCGCTCGTCCTGGCCTCCCTGGGGCTGATCACGGGCACCCAGGCCGTGCTGGCCTCCTTCGCCGGCCATGCCGTGGGGGGGCTGGACGTGAAGGGCGCCTATTCCCTGCGCCTCTTCCTCCTGGTGGGCCTCAGCCTGGTGTTCGCGGGCGCGGCCTGGCTGGGGGTGGGGGCGGGGCGCAGCGTGCTGATGGCGGTGCTGGCCACGGGGCTCATCGCCCTGGGGGCGGGGGCCTGGCGGCACGGCCTGGGCGAGTACGGGCCCTCGGTGGCCTCCACGGCGGCCCTGCTCTTCTTCCTGGGACTCATCTCCCGGGAGGGGGCCACGCCCCCTGCGGCCGCGGCGGCCACCCTGGCCGGGTGCGGCTTCAGCATCGTGGTGCACGCCGCCTTCTGGCCCTTCCTGGCCCAGCATCCCCTCCGGCGCACGGTGGCGGCGGTCTGGCTCGCCCTGGCGAACCTGGCCGAGGCCCTGCCCGCGGTGGAGGCGGCCGACGCTCCCGCCCGGCATGCCCGGGTGGCGGCCTGCGAAAACGACCTGCGCGCGGCCCTGGACCTTTCGAAGGAGGCCCTCAAGGGCGCCAACGCCAAGAGCAGCCGTCCCCTGGTGCGGGAGCTGGAGGCCCTGAACCAGGCCGCGGCCCAGCTGGCCAACTACCTCATGGCCCTCAACCCCAGCATCGAACGCCTCATGGAGCCCCCGGGCCCCGGGGCCCTGGCGGCCTCCTTCCGGTCCTTCCTGGCCTCCGCCGTGAACTCGACCCGGTCCCTGGCCCTGGCCGTGGTGTCCCACCAGGCCGGCCATCTTGCCCGGTTCGAGGTGCGGCTGCGGCGGCTGGGGGGCCTGGTGAGGGTGCTCCAGTCCCGGGTGGCCGCCAAGGTGCAGGACTCCCCGGAGCGGGCCCACCTCTCGGACGTCCTGGGCAAGCTCCAGGAGCACCTGCCCACCCTGCGCGCCACCCTGCGGGCCTCCATGGAGCGCGTGCGGGAGCGGGGGCCCATCTCCTTCGAGCTGTTCGATCTGCGCGCCTGGAGCCTGCGCCCCCTGGCCTCGGCCCTGAACTTCAGCCTCCAGGTGGACCCGGCCCTGGTGCGGTTCACCTTCCGCCTGGCGGTCATCATGATGGCCGGCACCTGGGTCTGGCGCGCCTGGCACCTGCCCCACGGATTCTGGATTCCGCTGTGCGTCATGGTGGTGCTCCAGCCGGACTACGGCGCCACCCGGGTCCGGGCCACCCAGCGCGTGGTGGGCACCATCGCGGGCGGACTGGCGGGCAGCGCGCTGCTCTGGCTGCACCTGCCCCTTTGGCTCCTCCTGGCGGCCACCGCCGCGGTGTGCTGGGCCTTCACCTGGTACGTGAAGCGCAACTACGCCGTGGCCGTGTTCTACATCACGCTCCTGGTCGTGCTCCAGTTCGAGGCGGCCGGGCCGGTGACCCTGGCCCTCACGCTTCAGCGCCTGGCCTTCACCATGGCAGGCTGCCTGCTGGCCATGCTGGCCGCGCTGAGCTTCTGGCCGGTGTGGGAGCGGGATCGTTTCCCCCCCCTCCTGGCCGACGCCCTCCGGGCCAACGCCCTTTTCCTCGAACGCCTCTGCCTGGGGCTGGGGGGGGACCCGGACCTGACGCCCGCGCTGGTGCTCAAGGCCAAGCGCAAGGCACAGCGGGCGAACAGTCTCGTCTTCTCCTCCCTGAACCGCATGGCTGGCGACCCGGACGTGATGCGGGAGGGCATCGAGCGCAACGCGGCCCTGGCCAACCACAACCTGCGGATCACCCGGTGGCTCAGCGTGGCGGCGGTGCATTTCCGGGCCGGCGGCCCGCCGATACCCGGCCTGGAGCCCCTGGCCCGGGCGGCAGGGGAAGCCCTGGAGGCCATGGCCGCCGTTGCCGAGGGGGCGGACCCCGCGGCCCTGGCCGGTCCGCGGGAAGCCCTGGAGGCGGCGGAACTGCCCGGCCTGTCGGACCCCCGAACGGCCTACGTCACGTCCCAGCTGGATCTGGCGGGGACGGAGTTGAACGCCATGCTTATCGAGTTCTAGAAATTGTAGATATAGTGCATAGTGCCTGATTCCAGGCTTTGGTAAATTTCCGAGGGGGGCAGGGGCTTGAGAGTGTCGCAAGGGGAGAAATCGGAACGCAGCCAGGTGGCCATCCTGGAGGCGGCCTTGCGGCTGTTCTCGAAGCAGGGCTACCGCGGCACGAGCATCCGCGAGATCGCCGCCGAGGCCGGCCTTTCCACCGGCAACGTCTACCACCACTTCCCGGACAAGGAGACGCTGTTCACCACCCTGCTGGGCGAATACTGGGAGGCCATCGAGAGCCCCGAGTTCCCCTTCAACAAGGCCCTGGCGGCGGGGGCCTTCCCCTTCGACCTGGAGGCCCTGGCCCAGGCGGCGGAGGAGAGCGTCCGGACCTGGCGGCGCCACGTGATCCTCATCTATGTGGACGTGGTGGAATTCGAAGGGAACCACATCCGGAAGTTCTACACGGAGATGGCGGGCCGCTTCGAGACGTTCCTGAACAAGCGGTTCCCGGACGGTTCCCTGAAGGACGAGTTGGGCGACGGGTTCCAGCCCATCACCGCCTCCATGCTGGCGAGCCGGGTGTTCCTCCAGTATTTCGCCGTGGAGATCCTTTTCGGCATCCCGAACCAGTTCGGCCTGGATTCCGCCACGGCCATGAAGGAAGTGTCCGCGATCCTCCGGCACGGCATGCTCCATGCGTCCGCCGAAAGGAATCTGGAGGCAGAAGCGCGCTGATCGGTCAGTATGGATGGTGAAATAACCAACTCTGCCGAGGGGGACTGCAATGTTCCTGTTCAAGCTCCTCTACCAATTCCTGGAGAGGACCTTCTTCCATTCGCTCCTGCGCAAGATCCTCGGGATCATGGTTCCCTTTTTCCTGCTGATGCTGGTGCTCAGCGTCCAGCTGCTGCGCATGGCCGGTGCCCTGAAGGCCGGCGCCCCGCCTGAGGCCCTCGAGGCGCTGTCCCGGGCGCAGACGCTGGCCGTCGCGGTGCCCCTCCTGGCCCTGGCGGTGGGGGCCGTCGCCTACCTCACCTTCCACCTCTCGGTGACGGTGCCGCTGCGCCAGATCTCCTCGGTGATCGGGGCGGGGGATTTCTCCGGGGACCTGAAGCTGGACACCCACGACGAGATCCGCCAGCTGGCCGACGCCTTCAACCTGTTCTCGGGCAAGGTGCGCGACATCCTCAACGAGTCCAAGCGCCTGGGGCTCACCATCGCCGTGGGGTCAACCCGCACCTTCAAGCTCTCCGCCGATTCCGCCAAGGGAGCCCAGCAGCAGGGCGAGCTCTCCGAGCGCATCACCCGCACCAGCCAGGAGGTGGAGGAGGCCGTCCGCGAGGTGGCCCTGGCCACCTCCTTCATCGCCGCCTCGACCATGAGCAACCTGGATTCGGCCCAGTCCACCCGCCAGGAGCTGCTGGAGGCCGAGCAGGGCATGGCCGCCACCAACCGCCGGCTGACGGACTTCTCCGAGCTGGTGGCGAGGCTGAAGGAGCGCTCCGAGCGCATCAGCGGGGTGGCCCAGCTCATCGAGGGCATCTCCGACCAGACCAAGCTCCTGGCCCTCAACGCCACCATCGAGGCGGCCCACGCCGGCAACGCCGGGCGGGGCTTCGCCGTGGTGGCCGAGGAGGTGCGCAAGCTCTCCGACCGGGCCCGGGAGGCCGCCATCGAGATCACCCGGAACCTGGGGAACATGCTCCAGGACACCGAGAGCACGTCGCTGGGCATCGCCGAGATCAGCCAGGACATCCAGGGCACCTCCGCCCTCCTCGGCCGGGCCTCGGAGCACTTCGGCAAGCTCGTGGGGGACTTCGAGGACAACACCTCCCAGCTCAGCGGCGCCACCAGCGCCGTGGAGGGCATCTCCACCACCAGCGAGGCCATCCACGGCCAGTCCCGGGAGATCCTGGCGCTGAGCCGGGACGGGGCCCAGCGGCTCGAGGAGTCCACCCGGCTGTCCAGCGAGATGAACCGCGCCACGGAGAAGCTGCTGGAACTGGTGAGCAGCTTCCGCACCGGCGACAGCGAACTGGAGACGGTCATCGCCAAGGCCTACCGGTGGCGGGACGCCATGCAGGCCCGCATCGCCGCCCTGGCCGGGAAGGGCGTGGACGTCTTCGACCGGAACTACCGCCCCGTTCCCGGCACCGATCCCCAGAAGTTCGTCACCGGCTACACCGAGGTGGTGGCCGCCGACCTGCAGCCCCTCTTCGACGAGGCCCGCAAGGACCTGGGCTCCATCTACGCCGTGGCGCTGGACGTGAACGGGTACCTCGCCGTCCACCACTCCGGCGTCAGCGACCCCATGACCGGCGACCCCAAGGTCGATCTCCTGAAGAGCCGCAACATGAGGCTCTACTTCAACGTGGAGACGGAGAAGCGCCGCTCCCGGAACCTCGAGGCCTTCCTCTTCCAGACCTATATGCGCGACACGGGGGAGATCCTGAACGACCTGTCCATGCCCATCCACGTGGGGGGCAAGCACTGGGGGGCGCTGGTGATGGGGTTCAACCCCGAGCGGTTCATGCAGGGGTAGCAAGATCTGCTGTGGCGCCTGCCTCGACCCTCCTGGGGCCAAGCCAGGCGCCACAGCAGATCTACCGGGACACCCGCACCAGCTCCACCCGGCTCCCCCCGTCCTGCCTGCGCACCCGGATCTGGCAGTCGATGGCCTGCTTCATGGCCTCCACGTGGCTGATGAGGCCGACCATCCGGCCCTGGCCGAGCTTGTCCAGGACCCGCATGGCCTTCTCCAGGGTCTCGTCGTCCAGGGAGCCGAAGCCCTCGTCGATGAAGAGGGCGTCCAGCTCGATGCCGCCGCTGCGGCTCTGGATGACCTCGGCCAGGCCCAGGGCCAGCGACAGGGAGGCCAGGAACTTCTCGCCGCCCGACAGGGTGCGCACGCTGCGGGTGCCGTTGGCGTAGGCGTCGTGCACGTCGATCTCCAGGCCCGCGGAGCGGCGCTTGTCGTCCACCTCGGTGCGCAGCCGGAACCGGTAGCGGCCCCCGGAGAGCAGGTCCAGCTGGCGGGAGGCGTGCTCCAGCACCCGCTGCAGCCACCAGGCCAGGGCCCAGGAGGAGAACTTCATGCGCCGGCGGTTGGCGCCGTCCAGTTCCGCCGACAGCTGGATGAGGTCGGCGGAGGCCTCGGTGGCGGCCTGGAGCTCGTCCTGGAGCTGCTGGACGCGGCTCCGGCGCGAGCGGAAGGCCTCGAGGGCGGCGGCTGCCGCCTGCGCCTCGGCGGCGGCCCGGGTGAAGGCCCCGGCGGCTTCCTCCCGGGCGGCGTCCAGGGCCTCCAGGTCGGGGCGGGCCTTGCCGTCCAGTTCGGCATCCAGGGTCTGCAGGCGGGCCAGGCGGACCGCGCGGTCCTCGGCCGCCTTGCCCAGGGCGGCGTCGATCTCGAGGAGCCTCGCCGCCTCGCGCCGGGCCTGGAGCTGCTCTCCGGGCGATGCGAAACCGGAGGCCGCCAGGGCGGTCTCCATGGCCTCCTGGGCCGCGGCCAGGACCGCCCGGGCCTGGTCGAGGTGCTCCTTCCGGACTTCCAGGAGCCGGGTCAGGCTGGTCAGGGCGGCGTCGGCCTTCTCCCGCCGGGCGTCCAGGTCCGCCAGGGCCCCGTCCAGCTCCTCGATGCGGAGCCCGCGGGCGTCGTGCGCCGTTTGCGCCTCGCGCCAGGCCTTCACCGGGTCCTCGATGGCAAGGCCGAGGCTCCGCTCCAGGGCCTGGCGCTTCTCCCGGGCGGCGGTGTCGGCCTGCAGGGCCTCCTCGCGCTGGTTCCGGGCGGTGTCCCGGACGGTTTCCGCTTCCCTCAGCCTGCGCCTGAGGTCCTCGCGGCCCGCCAGAAGGTGCGCCTTCTCCCGGAGCCGCACCTCCAGCCCCGTTTGTATGGTCGTTAGGTTGGTCCGGGCGGCGTCGTAGGCGGCGATCTCGGGCCAGCCGGCCTCCTGCAGGCGAGCCAGGGCCTCGCCCTGGCGTTGCCCGGCCTCCTTCAGACGGCTGACGGCCAGGTCAGACGCCGAACGGGCCTTCTGGTCCGAGGCCATCAGGGCCGCATCCACGCGGGGCGGTTCCAGGGCCAGGGCCTCCGGGTCCAGATCCGGGTGCGGCAAAGCCGGATGCGGGTGGTCGGCGGAGCCGCAAACGGGGCAGGGGGAGCCCGGGGCGAGGCGGGTGGCCAGGGCCGCGGCGAGGTTGGCTTCGCGCAGCGCCCGGGCCGCTTCGACCCGGTCCACGTCCGCCCGCAGACGCTCTGCGGCTGCGCGGGCGTTCGTTTCCGCGCCCTCCACGGCCGCGCGCAGCTTCGTTTCCAGGCCGGGCCAGGCGCGCACCACGTCCGCGTCGGACTGCAGCCGGTCCAGCCGGGTGCGAAGGGGCGCGAGGCTGTTCCATTCCTCCTGGAGGGTCCCCCGGTCCCGCTCCACCGGTTCGAGGGCCTCCAGCCCCCGCTGGTTTTTCGAGACCTCCGCTTCCGCCGCCTCGAGGCCCTCCGTGGCCTTCGCGAAGGCCTCCGCGGCCCGGGCGCCTTCGCGCCAGACCGTGCCGAACGCCTTCAGGTCGTCGAGCCGCTTGAGGCTCAGAACCTGCTCGTCGCGCAATTTCATCAGGGCGGACCGTCGTTCCGGGGCGCCGTCCAGGTCCGGCTGGAGGCCGTCCCGTTCCCGCCGGGCCGCTTCCAGATCCACGCCGGCCTTCCGGCACGCCTCCTCGGTCTTCCCCAGGGCCGCTCCGGCGTCCTCCCGGGCCTTCACGGCGGGCTCGCAGGAGGCGGCGCCCCGCGCCCGCTCCCGTTCGCGTTCCAAGCCCTCCCGGTGGGCCCGGGCGTCCTCGTAGGCCTGCTCCCCGGCGCGGAGGGACGCCTGCTCCTGGAAGGCGGCTTCCGCCCGCCGGGCGTTCTGCGCCTCGCGCTGGGCCTCGTCGCGCAGCTTCAGGGCCAGGTCCCTGGCCGCGTCGGCGGCGCCGGCGGCCCCGCTCAGCTCCTCCTCCATGGTCTGGGCCTGGGCGGCGTCCTGGTGGGTCCCGCCCTGGGCCTCCTCCAGGCGCAGGCCCAGCTCCGTCTTGAGGTTCCTGGCTTCTTCGGCCCGCCTGCGCGCGTACTCCGCGAGCCGCTGGTGCTCCTTGATGGGGAAGAGCTTTTCGAGGATGGCCTCGCGCTCCCCGGTGCCCATCTCCAGGAACCGCTGGAAGTCGCCCTGGGGGAGCACGAGGATCTTGGCGAACTCGTCCTGGGTGAGGCCCAGGATGGCCTCGACCCGGGCGTCGATCTCGGATTTCCGGGAGGACAGGGTCACCCAGCCGGCCTCCCCCCACCTCTTCAGGTTGTGGATCTCCTCGGGCTTCCGGAAGCCGGCGCCCTTCTTCTTCGCCTCGAACCACGCCGGGGACCGGGTGGCGAGGTGGCGCACCCCGCGCACCTCGAATTCGAACTCGGCGAAGGTGCTCTCGCCGTCCGCGGCGAGCTTGGACCGCACCGAGGCCTCGGTGCGGGTGCCCAGGGGGGCGCCGTAC
Organism: Geothrix sp. 21YS21S-2; assembly: GCF_030846775.1. Classification (NCBI taxonomy): domain Bacteria; kingdom Pseudomonadati; phylum Acidobacteriota; class Holophagae; order Holophagales; family Holophagaceae; genus Geothrix; species Geothrix sp. 21YS21S-2. The sequence continues at coordinate 1,986,025 of NZ_CP132910.1, read as the reverse complement.
AGCGCGTAGCAGATGCCGTCGAAGAGCGAGGTCTTGCCGGCCCCGGTGTCCCCGGTGATGAGGAAGAGGGGGTCCAGGTGGGTGAAATCCACCACCACGGGCTCCCCGGCGTAGGGGCCGAAGTTCTGCAGGGTCAGGCGCAGGGGCTTCATGCGGTCTCCCGGCGGGCGAGTTCGGCGGCGAGGACCGCGGCCAGGGCGGTGCGGCGCTCCAGCGCGTCGTCCTCCAGGCCCAGGTCGGCCACGAACTGCCGGTAGTCGGACAGGAGGTCCCCGGCGCGTTCCGCCGCGGGCGCGCCTTCCGCGGCCTCTCCGGCCTCGGGGCCGAGGTAGCACAGGTGCAGCAGGAACGGGAACCGCCCCTTGAGGAGCGCGAAGGGGTTGGCGCCGGCGTCCCGGGGATCCAGGGTGATCTCCACGAAGCTGTCCGCGTGGGCGGCGAAGGCCGGGTCCTCCAGGAGCTCCCGGAGGCCTCCCCGCAGGCGCGCGAGGGGGTGGGGCGGGTGGAGGGGGAGCTGCGTGACCGCGGGAGGCCGGCCCTTGGCGAGCTCCACCGCGAGCACGGCCTTGGCGTCGCCGGTCTCGGAGAAGGAGTAGGGCAGGGGGGAGCCGGAGTACCAGACCCCGTCCAGCACGCGCTGGCCCCGGTGCAGGTGCCCCAGGGCCGCGTAGTCGAAGGACGCGAAGAGCGCGGCCTCCACGTCGGTGGCGGTGCCCACCAGCACCCGCTCGGAATCCGAGGCGAGGGCCCCCCGGGCGAAGCAGTGGGCCATGGCCACCTGCACCGCCCCCGGGTCCTGGAGGGGCCGGATTCGCTCCACGGCCGCGGCCAGGGTCTCCTCCTGGGTGCGGATGCGCCGGTCCTCGCCGCCGCCGTCGCAGTCCCCCGCCCACAGGAAGGGGATCATCCACACCTGCATGCGGGAGCCCGCCGCGTCCCGGATCTCCACCGGGGTCTCCAGGGCGTCCGGGCCGCCCCGCACGTGGATCTTCGCCAGGGCCAGGGCGTCGGCCGCGTAGGCGATGCGGGTGGCGGAGTCGTGGTTGCCCGCGATGACCAGGAGGGGCAGGTCCGGACAGTCCGCGCGCAGGTCGCGCAGGAAGCCGCTCCAGAGGCGCACCGCCTCCTCCGAGGCGAGGCTTCGGTCGAAGACGTCGCCCGCGACGAGGAGCGCGTCGTACGGCTCGGCCCTGCAGTGCGCGATGAGCTGCCCAAGCACCTGCCGCTGGTCCTCCAGGAGCGGGAACTCGTGGAGGACGCGGCCCAGGTGCCAGTCCGAAGTGTGGAGAATGCGCATGGGGAGGTCCGTTCCGGTTGAGGCTAGATGGTACTCTGCCCCCGTGGGAGCGACAGGGGCTGACGAGGGTCCGGATGCGCTCCTTATGCATTTAACTATAGTTAATAAATGGGTTCACAAAATTAGAGTTGAATTGACAATTTGTGATGACCCCTTTACCCTCTCCCCATGATCGCCCGTGCCGCCAGCGAAACCCTGATGCGCCTCGCAAGGGGGTTCCCTATCGTTGCCATTACGGGGCCCCGCCAGTCGGGCAAGACGACCCTCGCCAAGGCCGCCTTCGCCGGGAAGGCCTACCTCAGTCTGGAGGACCCGGATCTCCGGGACCTTGCCGAATCCGATCCCCGGGGCCTCCTTTCCCGGTTCCCGGAAGGCGCGATCCTCGACGAGGTCCAGCGGGCGCCGAACCTGTTTTCCTACCTCCAGACCCAGGTGGACGAGAGCCTTCGTCCCGGCTCCTTCGTCCTTACCGGCTCCCAGCAGTTCGGGCTGCTTTCCGGCATCACCCAGACCCTTGCGGGGCGGGTCGGCCTGGTGCAGCTGCTCCCCTTCTCCATGGGCGAGCTGAGGGAGGCCGGGCGGCTGCCCGGAGACTTGGACGAATTCCTGCTCCGCGGATCCTACCCTCCCCTTCATGACCGGGATCTGGCTCCGGCGGACTGGCATGGGAACTACATCAGCACCTACGTGGAACGGGATGTGCGCCAGCTCATCGCCTTGCGGGACCTCTCCGCCTTCCAGAGGTTCATCAGGCTGTGCGCCGCGAGGGTTGGGCAGTTGCTGAACCTTTCTTCGCTCGCCGCGGATTGCGGTGTCTCCCACAACACCGCCTCCGCCTGGCTTTCGGTTCTCGAGGCCAGCTACATCGTCTTCCTCCTCCGTCCCCACTTCTCGAATTTCAGCAAGAGGCTGGTCAAGGCGCCAAAACTCTATTTCTGCGACACAGGTCTGGCAGGGTGGCTCCTGGGCATCCGGGAGCCGGCCCAGATGGCCTTCCACGCCCTGCGGGGTTCCCTCTTCGAGAATCTCGTGGTGACGGATCTCCTGAAGGCGCGCCTGAACCGGGGGGTGCCTCCCGACCTTCACTTCTGGCGCGACAGCCGAGGGCTGGAGGTGGATCTGGTGGTGGAGAAGGACGGAGGAATCCAGCCCATCGAGGTCAAGTCGGGGCGTACGATCGCGACGGATGCCTTCGATTCCCTGGACCGCTGGAATGCGCTCGCGGGCAGGACGGGAGGAGCCTCCTGGCTCGTCTATGGAGGCGAGGCCGCCCTGCGCCACGGCGGCGTGGAGGTCGTGCCCTGGAAAGGCCTGCCCGAACTGGAGGCCAGCCTGTAGCCGGCGGTGCGGTAGCATGGACTGGACCGCCAGGAGCCCGCTTGATCCAGATCTACGTCGACGCCGATGCCTGCCCCGTGAAGGACGAAGTGTTCAGGGTGGCCAGGCGGCACGGCCTGACGGTGCACGTGGTGTCCAACAGCCGCCTGAACCTGCCCCGGGACCCCCTGTTCAAGGCGGTGGTGGTGAGCGGGCGCTTCGACGCCGCCGACGACTGGATCGTGGAGCAGGCCGCGGCCGGCGACATCGCCGTCACCTCCGACATCCCGCTGGCGGACCGCTGCCTGAAGAAGGGGGCCCGGGTCCTGGATCCCAAGGGCCGCCTCTTCACCGAGGACTCCATCGTCGACGCGATGGCCAGCCGCGAGATCAGCGCCTTCCTGCGGGACATGGGCGAGCTCGGCACCGGTCCGAAACCCTACGCCCCCGCGGACCGCTCCCGGTTCCTGGGCGCCCTGGAGAACCAGATCCAGGCCCTGCTCAAGCTGGAGCGCACCCGCGCCCCCGGAAGGACCCTCCATGATTGACGTGATCACCCCGCTGCGCCTGAGCCTGCTCCTGACCGTGGCCCGGCACCCGGACGCCCCGAGGGAGAAGCTTCTCTCCCTGAAGGGGGTGCAGGCCGCCGACCTTGACTACCTCCTGCAGCACGACCTGATCCGGGAGGGGGAGGTGGGCAGGTACCGCATCTCGCGCATCGGCCAGATGGCGCTGAAGCGCTAGCAGGAGGCCCCGCCGCCCTTCGGGTGATGGCAGCGGGGCCTCCTGGTGTCCCCAGTTATTTCACGGGATAGGCCGGCACCGGCGGGAACGCGGGGGTGGGGTTCTCCTTGAGCTGCTTCAGGAGGGTCGCCACGCCCACCTCCAGCTGCCGGTCATGGCCGGCCAGGAAGCTGGCGGGGTCGTTCTCCACGCGGATGTCGGGGATGGCGCCCTCGTTCTCCACCCACCACTTGCCCTCCTTGCCGTAGAAGGCGTTGTTGGACTGCTCCACGCGGCCGCCGTCCAGGGTGATCTGGGTGTTGATGATGCCCACCAGGCCGCCCCAGCTGGGGACGCCGACGACGGGGCCCAGGTTGCGGGCCTTCACGTGGCTGAGGAAGGCCTCGCCGTCGCTGCCGTTCTGCTCGTTGCTCAGGAACACGTAGCGGCCGTCGGAGGCGGTATTGGGCACCCGGAAGGGGGTCATGCCGCGCAGGACGTTGAAGCCGACCTGGTGATTCTCCAGCTTGGCGGCCATGAAGTACTCGGTCCAGCCCCCGTGGTTGCCGCGCACGTCCACCACGATGCCCTTGCGGTAGCGGAAGGCGCGCCAGAACTTGTCGAACTGGCCGATGTTGGGCGCGCCCATGGCGGACAGGTGCAGGTAGCCCAGCTGGCCCCCGGAGAGCTTCTCCACGGTGGCGACGTTGTCGGCGATCCAGCGTTCGTACCGCAGGGGGAACTCGTTGGAGATGGGCTCGACCTCCACGGTCCGGGCTCCGCCGGCCACGGGCCGGGTGTTGACGGTGAGCACGACCTTCTGGCCGGGCACGACCTGGAGGCGCTCGTAGACGGCCTCCGGGGCCTTGAGGGGCGTGCCGTCGATCGCGATGAGATACTCGCCCTCCTTCACCTTTCCGGCCAGGGGGCCCTTCAGTTCAGGGGCGTAGGGGGTGGGGCCCAGGATCCGCGTGAAGCGGTAGAGGCCTCCCTCCGCCGCCAGGTCCGCGCCCAGGAGGCCCGCGGCGCGCACGGGGCCGGGGGCGGGGGCGGGTCCGCGGTCGCCCCCGCCCACGTACGTGTGGCTCACGCACAGGTCGCCCACCATCTGGCTCAGCAGCCAGTTGAGGTCCTCCCGGCTGGTGAGCTGGGGCAGCCACTGGGCGTAGCGGTCATGGTCGGCCTTCCAGTCGCGTCCGTGCATGTTGGCGTCGTAGAAGAAGTCCCGGTACCAGCGCCAGGCGTCCTCGAAGATCTGCTTCCACTCCTCGCGGGGGACCACCGTGAGGGCCAGCCGGTCCAGGTTGACGCGCTCGGGAAGCGCCTTGGAGGCCAGGACGGCCTGGACGGGGCCGGCATGGACGGCGTCGGCCCTGCGCACATAGAGGCTGGCGCCGTCGGGGGAGAAGCCCCACTCGGCGACGGGGTCGGGCAGGACGGTCTCCTTCTTCGGCCCGGTCTCGAAGAAGTGCATCTGCCATTTGGTCTGGCCGCGGGGCCTGAAGACCTCCTCCACCACGGAGTCGTCCCAGCCTTCCACCGTGGAATAGCCCACGAGGCCCTTGCCGGCCTTGAGGTGGAAGATGTTGCCCGGCTTGACGGGCAGCAGCGCGGTGCGGTCCCCGAGCCCGTCCACGTCGATGCGGAACGGGCCCGCCCCGTTTTCCCGCAGGCCGACGGCCATGACCTGGACCGGATTGGGCTCGATGGCGTTCATCTCGCCGGCGTCGAGGCGCACATGGAAGTTGTTGTAGCTCAGGTAGTAGAGGGTGGTCCCGTCCAGGTCGAAGCAGGGATTGAGGGAGTCGAAGAACCCGTCGGTGAGGGCGACCTTCTGCTTCGTCTTGAGGTTGTAGAGCCAGATGCGGTTGTTGCGGTTGGCCTCGGGGTACGAGTAGGCGATCCAGGTGGAGTCGGGGGCCCAGGCGTAGTCGGCCACCTCCCAGGTGAACTCGTCGTTCTTGAGGTTGGCGGAACCGTCGATGCGCTCGAGCCTGCCGGTGGCCACGTCCATGACGTAGAGGGAGAAGCTCTTGTCGCCGAACATCAGCTTCTGGCCGTCGGGGCTCCAGGAGAGGTGGTAGAGCGTGGTGGCCAGGCCCGTGGCCAGGCGCGTGGCGGGGCCCCCCTCGGCGGGGCGGACGTAGAGGTCGTACTCGCCGCTGGCGTCGGAAAGGTAGGCGACGCGCTTGCCGTCCGGGGAGATCTCGGGGAAACGCTCGCGGACGCCGGGGGTCAGGGTGAGGTTCCTGGCGGATCCGGCGGCGTCGGCGGGAAGCGAGAACAGCTCGCCCCGGGCTTCCAGGAGGAGGCTCTTCCCTCCGGGCGCCAGGCGCACCGACTGGATGTAGTCCTTGGCGTTGATGGTGCGGGGGCCGAAGCGCCAGCCGTCGGTGGGCGCCGTGATCTCGAGGCGGCGGGCCTCACCCGTGGCGGGGTCCAGAAGGTGGAGGAAGCCCCCCTTGACGAAGACGACCTTGCGCCCGTCGGTGGCCGGCCACTGCACGTCGAAGTCCTTGTAGGAGGTCAGCGCCCTGGCGGCCCCCGTGGCCAGGTCGAGGGTGTGGAGGTTGGAGAAGCCCCCCTCGCCCCGGTCGGAGAGGAAGAGGACGCCGCCCTGGGCCGTCCACATGGGGTAGGCGCTCTTCCCGGGATGATCGGTGACCCGCCGCCAGGTGCCGGCCTTCACGTCCTCCAGCCAGAGCTCCGCGTGCAGGCCGCCCTTGTACCGCTTCCAGAAGTAGTCCTCGCTGCCCGTGGGGTTGAAGAGCACCTTCGATCCGTCGGGGGAGATGGCGGCCTGGAATGCGGTCTTGCCCAGCGGCAGGGCCTGGGGCTCGTGGCCCTGGAGATCCACCGACCAGATCTGGGTCATGGGGTTGCAGTCGCCCTGCACCGCGGCCCGGAAGAGCACCCGGGCCCCATCCGGAGACCAGCCCTGGACCGTGCACGCCCCGCGCCAGGTGAGGCGCCGGGGCGTACCCCCTCCGGCGGGCATCACGTACACGTTGCTGCCCCCGTCATACTGGCCGGTGAAGGCCAGCCATTTCCCGTCCGGGCTGAAGCGCGCCGCGAACTCCGCGCCGGGATGGCTCGTGAGCCTCCGGGCGGGCCCGCCCTTGACGGTGCCGGTCCAGAGGTCGCCCTCGTAGGTGAAGACCACCTCGTCCCCGTGGATGTCGGGATAGGTCACGAACCGGGGCAGGTCGCTCTGTCCCAGGAGGAGGGAGGGAGCCAGGACGAGGGCGTGGCAGAGGTTGGGGCGCATCGGGCCTCCGGAGGGTTGGGTTCCCCAGTTTACCTCAAAACCCGATGCATGCCCGTCATCCCGGGTCGGCCCCGAAGACGCCGGGGAGGGATGTTCCGCAGCGGACGCAGTCGCCGCGGGGCGTGAGGTCCCACCGCGTCAGGCGGTACCCGTCCCGGCCGATGAGGAGGTGCCCGCACCCCGCGCACACGGTGGCGCTGCCTTCGGGTTCCCGGACGTTGCCCAGGTAGACGTGGCGCAGGCCGTTGCGCAGGCCGGTGTTCCGGGCTTCCAGGAGCGTGGCGGCGGGGGTCGGGGGGAGCGCGGTGAGCTTCCAGGCGGGGTGGAAGGCCGTGAAGTGGAGCGGGACGTCGGGCCCGAGGTTGTCCGCGACCCAACCGGTGAGGGCGTCCAGTTCCGCGGGGGAGTCGTTGGCGCCGGGGATGAGGAGGGTGGTGACCTCCAGCCAGGTGCGCGTCTCCCGGCGCACGTACTTCAGGGTGTCCAGCACCGGCCCCAGGCGCCCGGCGCAGTACCGCCGGTAGAAGCCGTCGGTGATGCCCTTGAGGTCGATGTTGACGGCGTCCATGTGCCGGTAGAACTCCGCGCGGGGTTCCGGGCACTGGTAGCCCGCGGTCACGGCCACGGTGGCCAGGCCCAGCTCCCGGCAGGCCTGGGCGGTGTCCACGGCCTGCTCGTGGAAGACCACGGGGTCGTTGTAGGTGAAGGCGACGCCTCGGCAGCGGCGGGCCAGGGCCATGCGGGCCACGGCCTCCGGTGCGGCGCCGTCCGTGAGCAGGGCCTCGGCGCTCGCGCGGCTGATGTCCCAGTTCTGGCAGAACCGGCAGCCCAGGTTGCAGCCCAGGGTGCCCAAGGAGAGCACCTGGGTGCCCGGCAGGAAATGGTAGAGGGGCTTCTTCTCGATGGGGTCGGCGCACAAGCCGCTGGACCGGCCAGGGCCGCGCAGCACCATGGCGCCGCCCTCGTTGCCCCGCATGAGGCAGTAGCCCCGCTGGCCCTCCCGCAGGCGGCAGCGGCGGGGACAGAGTCCGCAGGCCACGGCCCCGCCCTCCAGGCTGCGCCAGAAGCGTGCGGAGGGAGACTGCGTCGCAGGCACCATGGTTCCCTCGGATGAGCACAATTTCGGTCATTGACAGGGGGGCGCGCAACCCGGATGTTGGGACGGACAAGCTAGTTCGTTCGGCTGCGGAGGTCCCCCATGGGCCACATTCGCCAGCCCGCCTTCGCCGGCTCCTTCTACCCCGCCGATCCCCTGCGGCTGCGGGCCCTGGTGCAGGGCTGCCTGGGGAAGGCGCGGCCCGGGGGCGCGGCGCCCCTGGCCGTCATCGCTCCGCACGCGGGCTACGTCTACTCCGGCCCGGTGGCGGGCCAGGCCTTCGCCAGGCTGGGCCTGGGCCGGGACCGGATCCGCCGGGTGGCGGTGCTGGGACCTTCCCACCGGGTGGCCTTCCGGGGGCTGGCTTTGAGCGGCGCCGGCGGGTTCGCCACGCCCCTGGGCACGGTGCCCGTCGACCGGGAGGGTTCCGACGGGCTCCTGGACCTGCCCGCCGTGTGCCTCCTGGAGGCCGCCCACGAGCTGGAGCACAGCCTCGAGGTGCAGCTGCCCTTCCTGCAGGAGGTGCTGGGCGCCTTCACGCTGGTGCCGGTGGTGGTGGGGGAAGCGGGACCCGGCGAGGTGGCCGGGGTGGTGGAGCGGCTCTGGGAGGAGGCGGGGACGGCGGTGGTGGTCTCCTCCGACCTGAGCCACTACCTGACGTCGGCGGAAGCGCGGAAGATGGACCTGGCCACGGCCGAGGCCATCCGGCGCCTGGACGCGGCCGCCCTGGGCGACGAGGCCGCCTGCGGCTGCGCGCCGGTGCGCGGGCTCCTGGTGGCGGCGCGCCGCCGCGGGCTGGAAGCCGAGGTCCTCGACGTGCGCAATTCCGGCGACACGGCCGGGGGCCGGGACCGGGTGGTGGGCTATGGCGCCTTCGCTTTCGCCTGAAGCCGTCCTGGGAGCCACCGGGCGCCAGCTGCTCCTGGACCTGGCGCGGGCCTCCATCCGCCACGGCGTGGAGGCGGGGACGCCCCTGCCGGTGGAGCTGGCCCTGCTGCCGCCCGCCCTGGCCCGCCCCCGCGCCACCTTCGTCACCCTCCGCCGCTGGGGGGAGCTGCGCGGCTGCACGGGCCGCCTCGAGGCCACGCGTCCCCTGGCCCGGGACGTGGCGGACAACGCCTTCGCCGCGGCCTTCCTGGATTCCCGGTTCCCGCCGCTGCGGGCCCGGGACCTGGAGGACCTGGAGGTGTCCATCTCCATCCTCACCCGGCTCCGGCCCCTGGAATTCGCCTGCGAGGCGGACCTGGTCCGCCGGCTGGTGCCGGGCCGGGACGGCCTGGTCCTGTGCGCGGGGGCCCTGCGGGCGACCTTCCTGCCCTCGGTGTGGAAGGAACTGCCGGACCCCTGGGAGTTCCTGAGGGAACTCAAGCTCAAGACCGGGTGCAGACGGATCGGCCGGGCCCTGCGCTACCGGGCCCTGCAGATCCCCTAGCGACTCATGAGTAATCCATGTAGAATCGGGGGCATTTCCAGCAAGGGCGCTCCGGTGACACGCCACTACCTCCTCCAGGATCCAACCCGGTTCCAGCAGGCCGCCATCCAGTCCGTGTTCCAGTGCCTGGAGCAGAGCGAAGGCACCCTCATCGTGGACAAGGACGCCCGGGTCGTCTGGATCTGCGAGCGGTACGCCGCCCGGCTCGGCGTGGACCCCGTCAAGGCCCTGGGCCAGGTGGTGGAGGAGGTGATCCCCGGAAGCCTCATGCGCCAGGTGCTTGTCACCGGCAAGCCGCACCTCCTGGACCTCTTCCACGTCGCGGGGCAGAACTTCGTGGTCATCCGCATGCCGGTGAAGGACGAGGACGGCACGGTCGTGGGTGCCGTGGCCTTCGCCCTTTTCAGCGACCTGGAGCCCCTGCGGCCCATGCTCGAGACCTACTCCCGGCTCCAGACGGACCTGGCCCGGGCGCGGCAGAAGCTGGCCGAGGCCCGGCGCGCCAAGTACACCTTCTCCTCCCTCATCGGCATCAGCCCCAAGACGATGGAGGCCAAGCGCCTGGGGCGCCGCGCGGCCCTCCTGGAGGCGCCGGTGCTCCTCACCGGCGAGACCGGCACCGGCAAGGAGCTCCTGGCCCACGCCATCCACGCGGGAGGGCCCCGGGCCGAGAAGCCCTTCGTGGCGGTGAACGTGGCCGCGGTGCCCGAGAACCTGCTGGAGGCCGAGTTCTTCGGGGTGGCGCCGGGGGCCTACACCGGAGCGGACCGCAGGCCCCGCCCCGGCAAATTCGAGCTGGCCGACGGCGGCACCCTGTTCCTGGACGAGATCGGCGACATGCCGCTGCCCCTCCAGGCCAAGCTCCTGAGGGTGCTCCAGGACCACGAGGTCGAGCCGCTCGGATCCAACCGGGTCATCACGGTGGACGTGCGGATCCTGGCCGCCACCAGCCGGGACCTGGAGGCCATGGTCGCCGAGGGGCGGTTCCGCAAGGACCTCTTCTACCGCCTCAACGTCCTCTGCATCCCCCTGCCGCCCCTGCGGGAGCGCCCCGGGGACCTGGACCTGCTCTGCGAGCACCTCCTGGAGGCCGCCGGCCTGAGGACGGGCAGCGTCGGGCGGGAGCTGAGCCCCGGCGCCATGGATCTCCTCCGGCGCCACGCCTGGCCCGGCAACGTGCGCGAACTGGGCAACGTCCTGGAGCGGGCCATGATGAACAGCGACGAGCACATCCTGGACGTCCAGGACTTCCAGGGCCTGGTGAAGCCCGGCCAGGCGCCGCCCGTCCCGGCCGGGCCGGATCTTAGCTACTCTGAGGCCGTGGCGCAGGCGGAGCGGAGCATCCTGACGGCCGCGCTCCAGGCCTGCAACGGCAGGGCCGCCGACGCCGCCAGGCGCCTGGGCATGTCCAGGGCCACCTTCTACCGCCGAATGGGTGAACTGCAGGCTGCGTCCCGGAACTGAGACGTGTCGCACGATGGAGACCCGGATTCCGGTCCCGGTGTCTCAAACCCGGGACGCGGCGCCTGGCGGGGGTTGTTTAACTGCTTATTCCGTGCGGTTTAGAATGTTGGCATCCCCATTGCGATACGCCAGCCGACCTTTCGACAGGAGCCGCCATGCACGCCCCAGCCCCCGCCGCCCAGGAACCCCGTCTGCGCAGGAGCAAGGTCACGTCCGTGGCCGGGGCGGTCGCCATCATCAAGGACGGGGACGTCATCTCCACCGGCGGCTTCGCCGGCATCGGATTCGCCGAGAACGTGGCGCTGGTCCTCGAGAAGCGCTTCCTCGAGACCGGGTCCCCCCGGGACCTGACGCTCTTCTTCGCCGCGGGGCAGGGGGACGCCGGGGAGCGGGGCGTGAACCACCTGGCCCATCCGGGCCTGCTCCGGCGGGTCATCGCGGGGCACTGGGGCCTGACCCCCAAGCTCCAGAAACTCGTCTTCGCCGAGCAGATCGACGCCTACAACCTGCCCCAGGGCGTCATCGCGCACATGTTCCGGGATATCGCCGCAGGCAAGCCGGGAACCATCAGCCACGTGGGCCTGGGCACCTTCGTGGACCCGGAATTCGGGGGCGGCAAGCTCAACGCCCGAACCACGGCGGACGTGGTCGAGCGCATCGTCATCCACGGCCGGGACTACCTCCTCTACAACGCCTTCCCCATCCAGATCGGGATCATCCGCGGCACCACCGCCGATCCCGACGGCAACGTCACCATGGAGCGGGAGGCCCTCACGCTCGAGGCCCAGGCCATCGCCATGGCCGTGCACAACAGCGGCGGCAAGGTGATCGTCCAGGTGGAGCGCATCGCCGAGCGGGGCACGCTCAATCCCAGGGAGGTGAAGGTGCCCGGAGTCCTTGTGGATTACGTGGTGGTCGCCGAGCGTCCCGAGTACCACATGCAGACCTTCCTGGAGCAGTACAACGCCGCGTACAGCGGCGAGATCCGCGTGCCTCTCTCCTCCCTGGCTCCCATGGCCCTCGACGAGCGCAAGGTCATCGCCAGGCGCGCCGCCATGGAACTCGAGCCGGACTGCATGGTGAACCTGGGCATCGGCATGCCCGAGGGCATCTCCTCGGTCGCGGTGGAGGAAGGCGCCTCCGGGCTCATGACCCTGTCCACGGAGCCCGGGGTCATCGGCGGCGTTCCGGCCGGGGGCCTGAGCTTCGGCGCGGGCACCAATGCCGCCGCGGTCATCGACCAGCCCTCCCAGTTCGATTTCTACGACGGAGGGGGCCTCGACCTGGCGTTCCTGGGCCTGGCCCAGGCGGACGCCCGCGGCAACCTGAACGTCAGCAAGTTCGGCCCGCGCCTCGCCGGCGCCGGAGGCTTCATCAACATCTCCCAGTCGGCCAAGACCGTGGTGTTCGTGGGCACCTTCACCGCCGGCGGCCTGGACGTGGCCGTGGAGGAGGGCCGCCTGACCATCCGCAAGGAGGGTTCGGCACGCAAGTTCGTCAAGGAGGTGGAACACCGCACCTTCAGCGGCGAGGTGGCCTTCCGCCAGGGCCAGAAGGTGCTGTACGTCACCGAGCGCTGCGTCTTCCGCCTCATGGAAACCGGCCTGGAGCTCACCGAGATCGCCCCCGGCGTGGACCTGGAGCGGGACATCCTCGGTCGGATGGATTTCGTCCCGGCCATCGCCGGGGATCTCCGCCTGATGCACCCGGCCATCTTCCGGCCGGAACCCATGGGGCTGCTGGCCCTTTTGTCCCCGCGGCCGGAATGAATCCGGAACCGGCCGCCCGGAGCGCGTCCCAGGCCCGAAACACCTGATCCTTCCCACCCCCTTCATCCCCTGCATACGGTTCATCCCCGTTCCAGCAGGGCTGGCGCGGGGATGAACCGGATCGAAGGGATGGATGGAATGAGATCCGCCTACTTCCCCTTCTGGATCGCCTCCGTCAGCGCCGGCACCAGCTCCAGCAGGTCGGCCACGATCCCCACGCTGGCGGCCTGGAAGATGGGCGCCTTGGGATTCTTGTTCACGGCCACGAGGAAGGGGCTGCCCTTGATGCCGCCCAGGTGCTGGAAGGAGCCGCTGATGCCCAGGGCCAGATAGACCTTGGGCTTGACGGTCTGGCCCGAGGTCCCCACCTGCCGGGGCTTCTCCAGCCACTTGGCGTCCACGATGGGGCGGGAGCAGCAGAGGGCCGCGCCCATGGCCTCGGCAAGCTCCTCCACCAGGGCGATGTTCTCCTTGTCCCCGATTCCCCGGCCCACGGACACCAGCACGTCCTCGCGGGTGATGTCGATGTCGCCGGCCTCGGCCTGCACCAGCTTGACGAAGCGGCGCCGGGCGGAAAGGCCCCCGGCGTCGGCGGACCGGTCCACCACCCTGCCCCCGGCGGACCGGGACGGCTCGGCCTTGAAGGCGCCGGAACGCAGGGTGACCACGGCGCCGCCGGACACGTCACAGGCCACGTGGGCCGACACCTGGCCGCTGAACTCCTGGCGCACGGCCTGCAGGGAGGTCCCCTCGAGGGGGCTTCCGCCCACCACGTCGGGCAGGTAGGCCGCGCCCAGCTTCACGGCGAGTCCGGGGCCCAGGTCCATGCCGAGGGTGCTGTGGGGCAGGAGCACCAGGGCGCCGGGGGGCAGGACCCTGGCCAGGAGCGGGCGGAGCAGTTCGGCGTTGGGATAGGCCAGGGCCTCCTGGTCGAACTTCCACACCTCGGCGAAGGAGGCGGCGGCCTCCTGGCACGCGGCCTCCAGGGAGGGGCCGGAGCCGGCCACCAGGGCGACGGGGTCTGCGCCCGGGAACAGCGTGCGGACGGCAGCGAGGAGCTCCAGGGCGGAGTCGTCGGCCCTGCCGCCGGCATGGGCGATGTAGGCGAAGACGGTAGCCATCACTTGATCCCTCCCTTGGCCTTCAGGAGCCCCAGCAGCTGCCCGGCCAGCTCGGCCGTGGTCCCCGTGAGCATGTCCGCCCCGGCTCCCGCCGGGGGCACGAAGTAGTCGAGGCGCCGGACCTTCGCCGCCGCGGGCGTCACGCCCAGGGCCGCGGCGTCCAGCACCGGGATCTCCACGGAGGCCACCTTGCGGATGCCCCGGAGGCCCACGTAGCGGGGCTCGTTGATGCCGGTCTGGATGGAGAGGACGCAGGGCAGGTCGATGTCGCTGACCTCCTGGGTGCCGCCCTCGATCTCGCGGCCCACCCTCAGGCGGGACCCGTCCACCTCGACGAGGTTCACGAGGGACGCGAAGGGCCAGTCCAGGAGGGCCGCCAGCATGCCGCCCACCTGGGCGGCGCCGTCGTCGGCCAGGGCCCCGGTGAGCACCAGGTCGTAGGCGCCCTTGCGCACGGCCGCGGCCAGGATGGTCGCCAGGCCCAGGCCGTCGGCGCCGGCGAAGGCGGGGTCGGACAGCAGCAGGCCCTGGTTGGCGCCCATGGCCATCTCGCGGCGCAGCACCTCCTCGGCGTCGCCGTCGCCCACGGTGACCACGGTGACGCTGCCCCCCTCCCGCTCGACGATCTGGATGGCCTCCTCCACCGCATAGTTGTCCCACTCGTTCACTGAGTAGACGAGGTCGTCGCCGCGGATGGCCCCGCCCTCCACGGCGATCTCGTTCTCCGCGGCGTCGGGAACGCGCTTCACGCAAACCAGGATCTCCATTCCTCTCCTCCGGGGTCAGTCGTTCTGAAGGTGGCCGTCGACCAGTTCGCACAGGTCGATGGCTTCCATCTTGCCTTCGAGGCCGGCCACCTTGATGGCGTCCTCGATGTTGGTGAGGCAGTAGGGGCAGGCGGTGACGATCACGTCGGCCCCGGCCTTGCGGGCCATCTCGACCCGGACCACGCCCATGCGCTGCTCCTCGTGGGGCTCGTAGAAGAGCATGAGGCCGCCCCCTCCGCAGCAGAAGGAGCGGTCCCGGCAGTTGCCCTCCATCTCCACGCGCTTGAGGCCCGGGATGGCGTCCAGGGCCTGGCGGGGCGCGTCGTAGACCCCGTTGTGGCGGCCCAGGTAGCAGGGGTCGTGGTAGGTGTAGGTGCGGCCGTCGGCGGGGGTCCGCATGCGCAGCTTGCCGCTTTCGATCCCGGCGGCGATGAGCTCGCTCATGTGCTGAACCGGGGGAATCCCCGGGTAGTCGTGCTTGAGGGCGTTGTAGGCGTGGGGGTCGTTCGTGACGATGCGCCGGGCCTGGGAGGCCCGGATGCCTTCGGTGTTCTGCTCCTTCAGGCTCTGGAAGAGCATCTCCTCGCCGAATCGCCGCACGTCGTGGCCGCTGTCCTTCTCGTCCTTGCCCAGCACCACGAAGTCGACGCCGGCCTTGTCGAGGATCCGGGCCGAGGCCTGGGCGATCTTCTGCATGCGGTCGTCGTAGCTGGTGATGCTGTCCACGAAGTAGAGGGCCTCGGCGGTGTCGCCCTTGTCCACCTGCTTGACGGAGGCGCCCGCATCCGCACACCAGTCGGCGCGCTTCTTCTCGAGCTTGCCCCAGGGATTGCCGCGCTTCTCGATGGCGCCCAGGGGCTTCTGCATGGACTGGGGCACGAGGCCCTCGTCCACCATGCCCCGGCGCAGGTCCACGATCTTGTCCACGTATTCGATGCCCAGGGGGCACTCCTCCTCGCAGGCGCCGCAGGTGGTGCAGCTCCAGATCTCGTCCTCGCTGAAGATGCTCCCCACGAGGGGCTTGCCTTCCACCGCGGAACCCAGGAGCGGATAGTGGGCGAAGGCGTAGTCCCGGGCCTTGATGCTGATGAAGCGGGGGGAGAGGGGCCGCTTGACGAAGTTGGCCGGACACCGGTCCGAACACCGTCCGCAGTCCGCGCAGCTGTAGAAGTCCAGCATGTGCTTCCAGGTGAAGTCCTCGAACTTCTTGACGCCGAAGGATTTGATCTCGTCAAGCTGCGCGTCGCCGACGCCGTGGCGAACCGGCTTGACGTTGCCGGTCTCCACCCGCATCCAGAACACGTTGAAAAGGGAGGTGATGACGTGGAAGTGCTTGCCCAGGGGAAGGAAGCACAGGAAGAGGAAGAACGTGAGGTCGTGGACGGCGTACCCGGCGAGGTTCAGGTGCCCCAGCACCGGCACCGGGGCCGAGGCCAGGGCGTGGCGGAAGGCCCAGGCCAGGGTCAGGGGAGAGGCGGTGCCGCCGGCGGCGGCCAGGAGGCTGCCTTCGAAGAGGCTCTCGGACAGGAGCAGGGTGAGGATCATGCCCAGGATCAGGAGGGCTTCCGGGGTGTGGTCCTTGCCCATGTCCGCCGGAACGGCGTAGCGGGCCGGCTTGAAGGCGGCACGGCGCACGGCGAGGATGGCCACGGCCACGAACGTGGCCGTGGCGGCATAGTCCTTGAGCACGTCGTAAGCGTGGCCGAAGCCCGGCAGGGAGAACCCGTCGATGAAGCCCAGGAACACCAGCTGGGTCGAGCGCGCGCCCAGGACCAGGAAGCCGAAGAAGAGGATGATGTGCAGGACCCCCGCCAGCAGGTAGCGGGGGTGCCGCCACTGGGCGAGCCAGATCTTCAGGACCAGCAAGAGGCGGGCCCCGGTCTGGCCGCGCCGGGGATCCGGCGCGGCCCGGAGCAGGGGCTCCAGGCGCCGGCGGATGATCCAGGCGAAGACCGCCAGGCCCGCCAGGGGGATGAGGAGGAACGGGATCCTGGCGGGAAGGCCCGCCAGGGTTGCGGTGGCCGGCGAGAAGGGTGTCATGTTCACTTGCCGCCGAAGGCGTCCTCGGGGATCTCCACCGCGATGGCGCAGCCGGAGAGGATGGCGTCCATGCGGCCCAGGGCCACGGGGAGGAGGACCGCGTTGAAGAACTGGGCGCTCCGGATCTGGCCTTCGTAGAACGCGATGTCCTTCTCCTTGCCGCCCACCGCCAGGGCCTCGGCCGCGACCTTGGCCCGCCACAGGAGCTGCCAGCCCAGGACCACGTCGCCGCACACCTCCATGAAGGGGTGGGCGTGGGCGGCGGCCGTGAGGAGGTCGCCGTAGAGGGCGGTGGTGCCCATGTGGCGGGCCACCTCCTCCAGGCGGATCACGGCGGGTTCGAGGGCCTCGGCCAGGGGCGCGGCGCGGTCCACGTCCCGGGCCTCGGCCAGGGTCGCGCGGAACGCCTCGAACAGGTCCATGATGGGCCGGCCCTGGTTCTGGCCGAGCTTGCGGCCCAGCAGGTCCATGGCCTGGATGCCGTTGGTGCCCTCGTAGATGGCCGTGATCCGGCAGTCCCGCAGCAGCTGCTCCATGGGGTATTCGCGGATGTAGCCATAGCCGCCGTAGACCTGGACGCCCAGGCTGCAGACGTCGAAGCAGCGCTCGGTGACGTAGCCCTTGGCGATGGGGATGAGGAAGTCGATGATGCCCTGGAGCCGGGCCTTCTCGTCGGCGTCGGTGGAGACCGCGATGCTGTCCGAGCAGTGGGCGAGGTAGTAGAAGAGGCTGCGGATGCCCTCCACGTAGACCTTCATGAGCATGAGCATGCGGCGCACGTCGGGGTGCTGGATGATGGGCACGGCGGGGGCGCTCTTGTCCATCATCTTGAGCAGGTGCCGGCCCTGGAGGCGGGTGCGGGCGTAGTTCACGGCGTACAGGTAGGAAGGGCTGGCGCAGGAGAGGCCCTGGTTGCCCACCATGAGCCGGGCGTCGTTCATCATCATGAACATGGCCCGCATGCCCTTGTTGGCCTCGCCCAGGAGGGTGCCCCGGCACCCGCCCTTGCCGCCCAGGGCGATGGAGCAGGTGGCGTTGCCGTGGATGCCCATCTTCTCCTCGATGCCGGTGCAGACCACGTCGTTGGGTTCGCCGAGGCTGCCGTCGTCGTTCACGCGGATCTTGGGCACCACGAAGAGCGAGATGCCCGCGGTGCCGGCCGGCGCCCCCTCGATGCGGGCCAGCACCGGGTGGATGATGTTGGGGGTCAGGTCGTGCTCGCCGCCGGAGATGAAGATCTTGTTCCCCGTGATGGTGTAGGTGCCGTCGGGGTTGGGGGTGGCGGTGGTGGTGAGGGCGCCCACGTCCGAGCCCGCCTCGGGCTCGGTGAGGAGCATGGTGCCCGTCCACTCGCCGCTGAAGAGCTTCTTGAGGTAGAGGCGCTTCTGGGTGTCCGTGCCGAAGGTCTCGATGAGCTTGCCGGCCCCGTGGGTGAGCCCGCCGTGCATCATGAAGGCGAAGTTGGCCCCCATGAGGTAGTCGGAGGCCGCCGTGGCCACGACGCGGGGCATGCCCTGGCCGCCCCACTCCGGGTCCTCGGTCATGGCGAGCCAGTCGCCCGCGCGCAGGGCCTTCCAGGCCTTGTGGAAGGACTCCGGCACCTTGACCCGGCCCTCGTCGAACCGGGCCCCGACGCGGTCCCCGTCCACCTGGGTGGGGAGGATCTCCTTCACGGCCAGGTTCCGGGCTTCGTTGATGATCAGGTCGATCGACTTCCGGCTGAAGTCCGCAAAGCGGTCATGCGTGCTTAGGGTCTCGACCTTCAGCTGCTCGTGAAGGACGAAGTCGATATCCCTGCGGTCCGCAAGAATCTGAGCCATAGTGCCTCCGTATCGGTGAGGAAACCTTGTGGGCTGGATTGTCAGGTACTATACGCGTTCGAAGACGGTGGCGATGCCCTGTCCGAGGCCGATGCACATGGTGGCCACGCCGGTCGAACGGTTGCTTGCCTTCATGAGGTGGAGGAGGGTGGTGGTGATGCGGGCCCCCGAGCAGCCAAGCGGGTGCCCCAGGGCGATGGCGCCGCCGTTGAGGTTGACCTTCTTTTCCACCTGGTCCCGCAACTGCAGATCCTTGAGGACCGGCAGGGCCTGGGCGGCGAAGGCCTCGTTGAGCTCCCACAGCTCGATGTCGCCGGCCTTCATCTGGGCGCGGGCCAGGGCCTTCTTCACGGCCGGCACGGGGCCGTAGCCCATGATGGAAGGATCCACACCGGCGGTGGCCATGGCCTTGACCCGGGCCATGGGGGTCAGGCCGAGGGCCTTGGCCCGGTCCAGCGACATGACCAGGAGGGCCGAGGCCCCGTCGGAGATGGCCGAGGAGTTGCCGGCGGTGACGGTGCCGTTCCTGGGGTCGAAGGCGGGCTTGAGGGCCGCCAGGGCCTCCAGGGTGGAATCGGGGCGGATCACCTCGTCGAAGTCGTAGAGGCGGGAGAAGCCGTTCTCGTCGTGGCCCTCCACCGGGACGATCTCGTCCTTGAACCGGCCTTCCGTGGCCGCGGCATGGGCCTTCTGGTGCGAGCGCAGGGCGAACTGGTCCTGGGAGGCGCGGTTGATGCCGTGCATCTTCGCCAGCACCTCGGCGGTGAGGCCCATCATGCCCGAGGCCTTCGCGGCGTGCTTGCTGAACGCGGGATTGGGGTCCACGCCGTGGGACATGGGGAGGTGGCCCATGTGCTCCACCCCGCCCACCACGAACACCTCGCCGTTGCCCGTCATGATGGCCATGGCGGCTGCGTGCAGGGCCTGCATGGAGGAGCCGCAGAGTCGGTTCACGGTCTGGGCGCTGGCGGTGTGGGGGATGGCGGTCATGAGGGAGGCGAACCGCGCGATGTTGAAGCCCTGCTCCAGGGTCTGCTGCACGCAGCCCCAGATCACGTCCTCCACCTCGGCCGGATCGACCTTGGGGTTGCGCTGGAGGAGCGCGGTGATCATGGCCGCCGAGAGGTTCTCGGCGCGGACGTTGCGGAACATGCCCCCCTTGGACCGGCCCATGGGCGAGCGCACGGCATCGACGATGACGACGTCTTTCATCGCTATTTCTCCTGATGGAAGCCGAGACCGGCTTCGGCGAGCTTTTGCATCTGGGCCGTGGGTTCATAGAGCCTGCCGAGCCGCTTGAGCTTCTCCGCCTTCTCGCAGAGTGCCCGGAGGCCCACGGCGTCGGCGTATCTCAGGGCCCCTCCCCGGAAGGGCGGGAAGCCCAGGCCGTACACCAGGCCGATGTCGACCTCCACGGGCGTGGCGACGATCCGGTCCTCGAGGCAGCGCGAGCACTCGATGATCATGGGGAGCATCATGCGGTCGATGATGTCCTGGTCCGTGACGGGCGCGGCGTCCGCGCGCGCCAGGGGCTGGAGGATCGCCGGGACCTCCGGGTCGGCCTCCTTCTTCGGGGCGCCCTTCCTGTCCGGCACGTAGGCGTAGAAGCCCTTGCCGTTCTTCTGGCCGAAGCGCTTGAGTTCGAACATGGCCTCGATGGCGGTCCTGCCTTCGTGGGCCATGCGGTCGGGGAATTCCCGTGCCATGACGCCGTCGGCGTGGTGGGCCGTGTCGATGCCGACGACATCCAGCAGGTAGGCGGGCCCCATGGGCCAGCCGAACTTCTCCATGACCTTGTCGATGCGCTGGAAGTCCACGCCCTCGTTCACCAGCATGATGAACCCGGCGAAGTAGGGGAACAGCACCCGGTTCACCAGGAACCCGGGGCAGTCGTTGACGACGATGGGGGTCTTGCCCATGGCCAGGGCGTAGCCCACGGTGGTTGCCACCGCGCGCTCGGAGGACGCGCGGCCCCGGATCACCTCCACCAGGGGCATCTTGTGCACGGGGTTGAAGAAGTGCATGCCGCAGAAGTTCTGAGGCCGCTTGAGGCCCTCGGCCAGGCGCGTGATGGAGATGGTGGAGGTGTTGCTGGCCAGGATGGCGTCCTCCCGCACCTGCCCTTCCACCTCCGCCAGGACGGCCTTCTTGACCTGCTCGTTCTCCACCACGGCTTCCACGGCCAGGTCGACGGCCTTGAAGTCCCCGTAGGAAAGGGTGGGCCGGATGCGGGTGAGCACGTCGGCCATGGCCGCCGCGGTGAGCTTGCCCCGCTCAACGCGCTTGACCAGGAGCTTGTCGGCCTCGGCCAGGCCCAGGTCCAGGGCCTTCTCGGCGATGTCCTTCATGACGATGCGGGTGCCCCGGGAGGCGGACTGGTACGCGATGCCCCCGCCCATGATCCCGGCCCCCAGCACGGCGGCCGATTCCACCTTGGCCCCGGCCTTGGCCAGCTTCTTGGCCACCTTGCCCACGTAGTGGTCGCCCAGGAAGATGGTCACCAGGTTGTAGGCGGTGGGCGTCTTGGCCATGCGCGCGAAAGCGGCGGCCTCGATGGCCAGCGCGTCGTCCCGGCCCCGGGTGGCGCCCCGCTGCATGGCCTCGATGGCCGCCACGGGGGAGGGGTAGTTGGGGCCGGCCTTGGCGGCCACGAAGGCCTTGGCGCCCTCGAAGACCATCATGGTCTCGGTGGGGTTGAGCTTGAGCGGGGAGACCTTCTCCAGCCGCCGGGCCTTCCAGTCCCGGCGCCCGGCCATGGCCTGGGCCAGGAGGTCCAGGGCGGCCTCCCGGACCTTGGCGGGGGGCACCACGGCGTCCACCGCGCCGATCCTGAGGGCCTCCTCCGCGCCGTGCTGGTCGCCGCCGGCGATCCACTCGATGGCGTTGTCGGCCCCGGTGAGGCGGGACAGGCGCACCGTGCCGCCCCAGCCCGGGAAGATGCCGAGCTTGGTCTCGGGGACGCCGATGCGGGTGTCCGAGGCCATGACCCGGTAGCTGGTGGCCAGGCAGAACTCGAGGCCGCCCCCGAAGGCGAAGCCGTTGATGGCCGTCACGGAGGGGAAGGGGAAGTCCTCCACCGTGGAGAAGATTTTGTCCACTTGCAGCAGCCATTCGGCGAGCTGGTCCTCCGGATTCTTGAAATATTCAGTAAATTCCGTGACGTCGGCCCCAACGATGAAGCAATCCTTGCCGCTTGTGACCAGCAATCCACGGACCTCGGGGTCGGCTTTGATCAGGCCGATCGCTTCCGCCAATTCGGAGAGTGTGGCTTTGTTGAACTTGTTGACGGAGTCATCCTTCAGGTCGAACCGGAGCTCGACCCTTCCGCCTTCGAGCATGGAACACTGGATGGACTGGCCTTCGAATTTCATGGTGCGGGTGCTCCTATAAATTGACCGGGTTGTCCTGGGGTGTCGGCGGGGGATAACGGTGAGAATCGATCAATTAATATCGAATAAACTATTTAGTTTTTCAGTTTCCCGCTCCGCCCAGATTCTCGCCGAAACCCATCAGCACGGCGGCGTAGCTGGAAAAGATGGAGCATTCTGCCGCCTCCCGGACCCCCATGCAAGATTTGATTATTTCTTTTTTCCCGGTGAATTGGATATAGGATGACCCAACCTCGGAGGAGATCCCGTTGATCAAGACCATTGCAGAGCTTTTTTACGAAGCCCTGGGTCATGACCTGCCCGATGCCATGGCCTACAAGGCCGGGGGAACGTATGTCCCGCTCTCCCATCGGGATATCCAAACGACGGTGGAGCGGCTGGCCCTGGCGCTCCGGCACGAGGGGATCCTGGAGGGCGACCGGGTGGCCATCCTCTGCGAGAACCGGCCCGAATGGGCCATGGCCGACTACGCCTGCGCCATCCTCGGCATCGTCTCCGCCCCGGTCTATCCCACCCTGAACCCCCTCTCCACCGAGTACATCATCCGGCACAGCGGGGCCCGGATGATCTTCTGCTCCACGCAGACCCAGCTCGACAAGGTCCTGGCGGCCTGGCCCCGGCTGCCGGAGCTTCAGACCGCGGTGCTCATGGACGGCGAGCCTCCGGAGGTTCCCGGGCGGCGCATCCTCACCTGGAAGGGCCTGCAGGCCGCAGGGAGGCTCCAGGAGGACCTGCGGCCCCAGGTGCGGGTCTGGGCCTCGCAGCGGGACCCGGGCCAGCTCCTCACGCTCATCTACACTTCGGGCACCACCGGCGAGCCCAAGGGGGCCATGCTCACCCACGGGAACCTGGTCTCCAACATCCTGGCGGCCCTGAAGGTGCTAGAGATCCATCCGGGCCAGCGCTGCATGAGCTTCCTGCCGCTTTCCCACATCTTCGAGCGGATGGGGGGGCACTACACGATGTTCCACGCGGGGGTGGCGATCTACTACGTCACCGACCTGGAGAACCTGCCCGCGGCCTTCCTGGAGGTTCGTCCCCAGGTGCTGCTGGCGGTGCCGCGGGTGTACGAGAAGGTCTACGCGCGGATCCGCGAGGCGGTGGCCGCGGCGGGCCCCGCCAAGCGCTACGTCTTCCACTGGGCCATGTGGGTGGGGCGGCGCATGGCGGCCCTGCGCTACGTGGGCAAGGCGCCGGGGCTGCTGCTGGGGGCGCTCTACGGGGCGGCCGACAGGGCCGTCTTTTCCAAGGTGCGGGACCGGCTGGGGGGGCGCCTGGAGATCTCGGCCTCGGGCGGGGCCGCCCTGGGCGCGCCCGTCATGGAGTTCTTCTGGGCGGCCGGCGTGCCGGTCTTCGAGGGCTACGGCCTGTCGGAGACCAGCCCCATCCTGACGATCAACATGGTCAACCAGGTCCGGCCCGGATACGTGGGCAAGCCCCTCCTGGACGAATGGCAGGGCAAGCCCTTCCTCAAGCTCAGCGAGGACGGGGAGATCCTCTGCCAGGGGCCCAACGTGACCCTGGGCTACTGGAACGACCCCTTCGCCACGGAGCAGGCCTTCGACGAGGAGGGCTACTTCCGCACCGGCGACATCGGGGCCCTCGACGAGCTGGGCCGCCTGCGGATTACGGACCGCAAGAAGGAGCTCCTGGTCACTTCCGGCGGCAAGAACGTCGCCCCCCAGCCCCTGGAGCGGCTCCTGACCCAGGACAAGTACATCGCCCAGGCCGTGGTCATCGGGGACCACCGCAACTTCCTCAGCGCGATCATCATCGCCAACATGGCCAGCCTGCGCCGCTGGGCGGAGCGCGCCGGGGTCGCGTACGCGTCCGACGCCGAGCTGGTGGCCCGGCCCGAGGCCATGGCCAAGGTCATGTCGCGCATCGAACGCATCAACGAGCACCTGTCCAACTTCGAGCGCATCCGGAAGATCGTCCTCTCCAGCGAGGAGATGACCCTGGACTCCGGTCTGCTCACCCCCAGCCTCAAGATCAAGCGCAAGGCGGTGTGCGAGCGCTACGCCGACGCCATCGGGAACCTGTACGAAGGTTGCTGACGTTCTTTGACAGGCCGGCCCGTCCGGTGGGAAGGTTGTTTGGTTACCCCAGGTAACTGGACTTGGAGCCACAAATGGAAAGAAGATGGTTGCCCCTCCTTCTAGGGATCACGCTCATGGCCTCAGGCAAGACCCCCGCACCCACCCCCGCCCCCGAGGACGCCTACCTCTGGCTGGAGGACGTCACCGGCGAAAAGTCCCTTGACTGGGTCCGGGCGGCCAACGCCGTCACCGCGAAGGAGCTGGAAGGTTCTCCCGCCTACAGGAAGCTCGAGGACGATCTCCTCGCGATCATGGATTCCAAGGAGAAGATCCCCTACATCACCAAGTCGGGCGCCCACTACTACAATTTCTGGAAGGACGCGGCCCATCCCCGCGGCCTCTGGCGGCGCACCACCCTGGCGGAATACCGCAAGGCCGAGCCCGCCTGGGAGACCGTGCTGGACATCGACGCCCTGGGCAAGGCCGAGAAGCAGGGCTGGGTGTTCCACGGCGCGCAGTTCCTGCGGCCCGACTATCGCCGGTGCCTGGTCTCGCTGTCTCCGGGCGGCTCCGACGCCGCGGTGGTGCGGGAGTTCGACGTGGAGACCCGGACCTTCGTGGAGGGCGGATTCTCCCTTCCCCTGGCCAAGTCCCAGGTGAGCTGGATCGACAGGGACACCCTGTTCGTGGGCACCGACTTCGGCAAGGGCTCCATGACGACCTCCGGGTACCCCCGGGTGGCCAAGATCTGGAAGCGCGGCACGCCCCTGGCCCAGGCCAAGTTGGTCTTCGAGGGCCTGGAGACCGACATGGAGGCGGTGGCCTACCATGACCCCGCTCCCGGGTTCGAGAGGGACTTCCTGGTCCGCAAGCCCACCTTCTTCACCAACGAATTCTTCCTGCTGGCGAAGGACGGCTCCCGGCGCAAGGTGGACGTGCCCCTGGACGCCGAGCCCTCCCTCCACCGCGAGTGGCTCACCGTCAAGCTGCGCACCTCCTGGACGGTGGGCGGCACTACCTACGCCGCGGGGTCCCTCCTCGCCGCGAAGTTCGACGACTTCATGGCCGGCAGGCGCGACTTCGCCGTGCTCTTCCAGCCCAGCGCCACCACGTCCCTGGAGGACGCCACCTGGACGCGGAACCGCCTGGTCCTCAACGTCATGGACGACGTGAAGAACCGCCTTTCCGTGCTGACCCCGGGCACCTGGAAGGCCGAGCCCCTCAAGGGCGCCCCGGCCATGGGCACCACCTCGGTCTCCGCGGTGGACGACGAAGCCTCGGACGACTTCTTCATGGTCACCCGGGACTTCCTCACCCCCGATTCCCTCTACCTGGGCACCCTGGGCCGGGAGCCCGGGCTGCTGAAGTCCCTGCCGGCCTTCTTCGACGCCGGGGACCTCGAGGTCACCCAGCACTTCACCCCCTCCAAGGACGGCACCCGCATCCCCTACTTCCAAGTGTCCCGCAAGGGCCTGAAGCTGGACGGCGCCAACCCCACGCTGCTGGACGGCTACGGCGGCTTCGAGGTCTCCTCCGTGCCCTACTACAGCGGGGCCGTGGGCCGCGCGTGGCTGAGCCGGGGCGGGGTGCTGGTCCTCGCGAACATCCGCGGGGGCGGCGAGTACGGCCCCCGGTGGCACCAGGCCGCCCTCAAGGCCAACCGCCCCCGGGCCTACGAGGACTTCGCCGCCGTGGCGCGGGACCTGGCCGCGAGGAAGGTGACCTCCCCGAAGCACCTGGGCATCATGGGCGGCAGCAACGGCGGGCTGCTGGTGGGCAACATGCTGGTCATGTACCCCGAGCTCATGGGCTCCGTGGTTTGCCAGGTGCCCCTGCTGGACATGAAGCGGTACTCCCACCTGCTGGCGGGCGCCTCCTGGATGGAGGAGTACGGCGATCCCGACAAGCCCGAGGAGTGGGCCTACCTCCAGACCTTCTCCCCCTACCAGAACGTGAAGGCGGGCCGGAAGTACCCCGCCACCTTCTTCATGACCACCACCCGGGACGACCGGGTGCACCCCGCCCACGCCCGCAAGATGTTCGCGAAGATGAAGGACATGGGCTACGACGTGCGGTACTTCGAGAACATCGAGGGCGGCCACGGCGCGGGCGCCGACAACCGCCAGACCGCGCATTTCTGGGCCCTGGCCTACACCTTCCTGGACAAGACGCTGCGCTGAATCACTTCCGCCCCGGAACCCGCAGGTCCGTGAGCGCCGCGAAGGCGCCGGGCGCGGGTTCCGCCGAGGGTGGGCGCGGGGCGGGGATGCTCGCCAGGAGGGCGTCGCGCT
Source organism: Geothrix sp. 21YS21S-2 (assembly GCF_030846775.1). NCBI lineage: Bacteria > Pseudomonadati > Acidobacteriota > Holophagae > Holophagales > Holophagaceae > Geothrix > Geothrix sp. 21YS21S-2. The sequence continues at coordinate 1,960,192 of NZ_CP132910.1, read as the reverse complement.
CCCTCGCCAGTTCCGTGCCGTCCTCCCCGGCGGCCTTGAGGAAGGGGAAGACGAGGTCCACCTGGGCGGAGGTGATGCGCACCGGAAGGTCGTCGGCCACGAGCTTCAGCCCCTCCCAGCATTCCTGGAACCAGCCGCGGCACTCCACGTCGCGGTGCGCCTCCAGGAGCTCCCGGGCCACGGCCCGGTGGACCTTCTCCGGCAGGAGGCAAAGCCACCGGGAACGGGGCTCGGCGGCGGGCATCGTCCGGGCGAAGGCGTAGGCGGAGGGCCGGTCCGGGCACAGCCGGGCCCAGGAGATCCAGGTCTCCCAGAGCCCGGCGGAGCTTGGCCACCGGCGCAGGGCGGCCTCCAGTTCGGGCATGGCGGCGGCGAGGGGCGCGGCCCAGGCGGCGGTATCCGGGCGCCAGCCGCCCTCGCCGGTCTCCACCTCCAGGAACGCCGCCGTGGCGTCGGCGGCGAGGGCGGGTTCCAGCCCGGGGGAGGGCATGCGGTCCCGCAGGATGCGGAACCGCTTCCGGCGGGCGTCCAGGTGGATGGGGTCCCGGCGGATGAAGGGGTTGAGCCAGGCCAGCCGTGGCGTGTCCAGGGCCTCGAGGGTATGGCCCATCGCGCCGGGACGCGCCGGATCCTCCCAGGCGGCGAGGAGGGTCGTGGCGCCCCGGAAGGCCCCCCAGGCGCTCTGCCCCATGATTTCCGCCTCCCGGGGCGAAGCCATGCCCCAGCGGAGTTCCCGGGGCCCCCAGAGGAGGAAGGCGGGGTCGCCGCGGAGCGCGGCGTCCTGCGCAGGCTTCAGGGGCGGTCCCTTGCGGACCAGGCGCAGAGGCTCCTCCCGCACCGGGATGGGCCAGTCGGGGAGGGCATCCAGCCCCAGGATGCCGGAGAAGCTGCGGGGCAAGGGCTCCATGGCGAAGGCGTCCAGCAGGGCCTGCGCGGCCGCGGGCCAGGAGCCTCCCGCCCACCGGCGGCACTCCAGGGCCGCCGCGTCGGCGTTCTCCCAGAGAAGCTGCTTGCCATAGGCCACCGCCAGCAGGAGCCGCACGTGGACCTGCAGTTCCACGAAGCGCCGCCAGTCCCCGGGCCCCGCGGCCCGGCCCGGGATGACCTCGGGCAGGTCCTCCAGGAAGGCCGCCACGCCTCTCCACTCCTTGCGCATCCAGGGCCTGCGCACCAGGAGGTTGACCTCGAGGCGGCTGGGCCAGGTCTCCCCCGGCGGCGGGACCAGGTCGGGCAGGATACCCACCCGGTCCTCCTCCAGCCCGCGCTCCAGGGCGATCCACAAGGCCCCCTCCCGGGCGCTGCCCGAGGCCGGGGAGCGGGCCCAGCGCTCCCGGGCGGCCTCCCGCAGGCCGGTCATGATGCCTCGCATGCGAGGGGAGCGTCCCGCCTGACCCTCCTCCAGGGCCCGGGCCAGGTCCGGCATGCGGGAGAGCCGCCACCAGTCCGGAAGCTTGAGGAGCTGGTCCAGGGTGTCGGCGGTCTCCTGGTACATCCGGTCCGCCTCGGGCTCCGTCAGGGCCTGGGACAGGCGCAGGCGCGCCCCCAGGACGCCCAGGGCCGAGCCCAGCTTCTCGTCCAGCGCCTCCCCGTGGTCGGGGAACTCCTTCAGGAAGGCCTCCCGGCGCACCCGCACGGTGCGGTAGCCTCCCGCCGTCATCGCCGCGAGCAGGGCCTCGCCGGAAGGCAGCCCCCGGAACTCGAGGATCGTCCTGAAGTCCCGGCTCACCAGCAGGCATCGCGCCTCGGAGGAACGGCTCCAGTGGTCCCACATCAGCACGGCCGGGGACGGGGGCGCCGCGAAGACGGAGAGGTCCTTGTCCTCCTGGAGCCTCAGGAAGGTCTCGTCCAGCCGCCACGGGTCCGGGGCCAGGTCCCGCTCCCGGGCCACCAGGACCCAGGCGGAGCGCCGCGCCGCGTTCTGGAGGACCTGCCTGACGAAGTGCGTCCGGGGGCCGGAGGCCTGGGCCGACAGGGCGCCGGCGAGAAGGATCGTCGGGAGGATCATGCGCGCTCTCTTGGAGGTGGAATCCCAGTCTACTACCCCAGGTGGGTGGGTCTGCCCGTGCGGGCCTCCCCCTCCATCTCCGCGAGGCCCTGGAGGATGCCGCAGTCCTCCACCGTGCGCTCCGTGCGGCAGCGGTCCCGCAGGCTCTTCAGCTGGGCCTCCAGCTGGACCAGCTGGTCGATGCGCACCCGCACGTGGTCGATGTGCTCGTCCAGGATGACGTTGACGGCGCCGCAGTCCAGCTGGGGCTGGTCCAGCAGGGCGGTGAGGGACCGGATCTCGGCGTGGGCCATGTCCAGGGCCCGGCAGTGCCGCACGAAGCGCAGGCGCTCCAGGTGCACGGCGGCATAGCGCCGGTAGTTGGCGCCGGTGCGGCCCGGGGCCGGCAGGAGGCCCTCCTTCTCGTAGTAGCGGATGGTCTCCACGGTGCACTGGGCCGCCTGTGCCAATTCGCCTATGGTCATGGACGGCCCTCCCCGGAAATCCCTTGACCCTAAAGTAGCTTCAGGGTTTGAAATGGGCCATGGCTTTCGACCGAGAACCTTCAACCTGCTCCCACTGCCACTGCGAGGCGGCCGTCCCGGACGCCCCCGGGGAGGTTCCGGAAGGCGCCCTGCGCAGCCGGCTGCGCATCGCCCAGATGGACTGCCCCACCGAGGAGGCCCTGATCCGGAAGAAGCTGGGGGGCCGCAAGGGCCTCCACGGCCTGGAGTTCAACCTGATGGAGCGGGTCCTGTCGGTCGTCCACGCCCCCGGGCTCCTGCCGGAGATCGAAGGCGCCATCCGGGAGCTGGGCATGACGCCCGAGTCCATGGACGCCCCCCCGGCGCCCCCGGCGCGGACGTGGCCCTGGTCCCTGGCCCTGGGCGCCCTGGCCGCCCTGGCCTCCGAGGCGGCGGCCCTGGCCGGACTGCCGTCCTGGGCCTCCCCGGTCCTGGCCGTGGCGGCGGTGGCCGCCTGCGGCCTGGGCACCTACCGCAAGGGCTGGATCAGCCTGCGCAACGGCGACATGAACATCAACGCCCTCATGAGCATCGCCGTCACCGGGGCCATGGCCCTGCGGGAGTGGCCGGAGGCGGCCATGGTGATGGTGCTGTTCGCCCTGGCCGAGCGCATCGAGACGCTGAGCCTGGACCGGGCCCGGAACGCCATCCACGGCCTCCTGCGGCTCTCCCCGGCGACGGCCACGGTCCTGGGCCCCGGCGGCTGGGCCGAGGCCGAGGCCCGGTCGGTGCGGGTGGGGGACCGGGTGCGGGTGGGCCCCGGGGAGGCCATCCCCCTGGACGGGAAGGTGGCCGCGGGGCGCTCCTCGGTGAACCAGGCCCCAATCACCGGGGAGAGCCTCCCCGTCGACAAGGGCGAGGGGGATCCGGTCTTCGCGGGCACCCTCAACCTCACCGGCTCCTTCGAATTCACGGTCACCGCCGAGGAGGGCTCCACCACCCTGGCCCGCATCATCCACGCGGTGGAGGAGGCCCAGGAGTCCCGGTCACCCACCCACCGGTTCGTGGACCGCTTCGCGAAGATCTACACCCCCGCGGTGCTGATCGTGGCCGTGGCGGTGGCGGTGGCGCCGCCGCTCCTCCTGGGGGGCGCCTGGTCCGTGTGGGTCTACCGGGCCCTGGTGCTGCTGGTGATCGCCTGCCCCTGCGCCCTGGTGATCTCCACCCCCGTGACCGTCGTCAGCGGCCTCGCCGCCGCCACCCGCCACGGGATCCTCGTCAAGGGCGGGCGCTGGCTGGAGGAGGGCCGGAACCTCGCCTGGATCGCCTTCGACAAGACCGGCACCCTCACCCGGGGCGAACCGGCGCTCACGGATTTCGCGCCCCTGGCCCTGGAGGGGGACGCCGCGTGGCGCCTGGCCACGAGCCTGGCCTCCCGTTCGGACCACCCCGTGTCCCGGGCCCTGGTGCGGCCCGGCGTCCCCGTGGCCGAGGTCGAGGCCTTCCGCGCCCTGCCCGGCCAGGGGGTGCAGGGGAGCATCGGCGGCACCGTCTACAGCCTGGGCAACCACCACCTCATCGAGGAGCTGGGGGTCTGCTCGCCGGAACTGGAGGCGCGCCTCGAGGCCCTGGAGCAGCAGGGCAAGACCACCCTCCTGCTCACCGACGGCAAGGCCGTCCTGGCGCTGTTCGCCCTCGCCGACGAAGTGCGCCCCGGCAGCCGCGACGCGGTGGCCGCGCTGCACGCCCTGGGCCTCCGCACCCTCATGCTCACGGGGGACAACACCCATACCGCCAGGTCCATCGCCGCCCAGGTGGGCATCGACGAGGCGCTGGGGGACCAGCTCCCCGAGGACAAGGCCCGGGCCATCCGCTCCAAGGCCGGGAAGGTGGGCATGGTGGGCGACGGCATCAACGACGGACCGGCCCTGGCGGCGGCCCACATCGGCTTCGCCATGGGCGCCGCGGGTTCCGACACCGCCATCGAGACCGCCGACGTGGCCCTCATGGACGACGACCTGGGGAAGATCGCGCGCTTCATCCGCCTGTCCCGGGACACCCGCGCGATCCTGGCCCAGAACATCGTCCTCGCCATCGGCATCAAGACGGTGTTCCTGGGCCTGGCCATCGCGGGGCGGGGCACCATGTGGATGGCGGTGTTCGCGGACATGGGCGCCAGCCTTCTGGTGGTGTTCAACGGGCTCCGGCTGCTGAGGAAGTGATCAGTTCGCCTTCTTGGCTTCGATGTTCAGCTCGATGTCGACGTCGTCGCCCACCAGGCCCGCGCCGTAGGAGACGCCGTAGTCCATGCGGTTGACCTTGACCGCGCCCTCGAAGGCGGCGACCACGTTCTTCCAGGGATCCACGGCCGTGCCCAGGTTGTTGATGGGGAGCACGATGGTCTTGGAGACGCCCTTCATGGTGAAGGTGCCGGTGACCTCCAGCTTGCCCTTGGCCACTTCCTTGACCGCGGTGCTCTTGAAGGTGATGGTGGGGAACCTGGCGGCGTCGAAGAAGTCGGGGCCCTTGAGGTGGGCGTCGCGCTTGTCCTCGTTGGTGGAGACGCTGGCCACGTCGATGGTCACGTCCACGCTGGACTTCGAGATGTCCTTGGTGTCGACCACCACGGTGCCCTCGGCCTTGCCGAAGCGGCCCTGGACCTTGGAGAGGAGGTGGCGCACCCGGAAGCCGACGCTGGAGTGGACGGAGTCGATCTTGTAGGTGTCGAGGGTGGAAGGGGTCGCGGCCAGCAGGCCAACCGAGGGGACGGAGAGCAGCAGGGCGATGGCGGGAAGAACGAAGCGGGAAGCGGGGTTGCGCATGGGGGTCTCCGATTAGGTGTTCAAACACCATATAGCCATGGTAGGCTCTTTTTTAGATGTTGCAACATCTTTCTTGAAAAAGATCCCGAACCCTCCACAAGGACCCCGCCGCCATGCCGATCCGAGACGAATTGTTGATTACAAAAGATATGCACCCAGGCCAGGAGCTCCTTCTCTCCATCCTCCTCACCCGGGAATTCGTCTCCCGGCTCTCCGACGAGCGCCTCTTCAAGCCCGCGGGGATCACGGACCAGCAGTTCAATGTCCTGAGGATCGTGAAGGGGGGTCCCGCGGAGGGGTCCCTGATCCGGGAGATCCGCCGGCGCATCCTCACCTGCCGCGCCGACGTGCCGCGGCTCGTGGACCGCATGGTCCGGGCCGGCCTGGTCACGCGCCGGGAGGATCCCGCGGACCGGCGGGGCTGCCTCGTGAGCCTCACGGTCGAGGGGGACAGGTTGGCGGCGCAGCTGGCTCCGGTCCACGACGCCTTGTGCCGGGAGGTGGAGGCGCTGCTTCCGGCCGAGAGCCGCGCCATGCTGTCCGGGCTTCTGGAGGAATTCCGGGCGGGGATCCAGAAGAAGTTCAGGGAAGCCTGAATCCGTTCGCCCCGGTCCGTCGTATTCATCAGTGAGGAGGCGGACATGGACAGCGGCATGAGCAGGAACCAGTTCCTCAAGATGATGGGCGTCGGCGGGCTGGTGTTCGCGACGGGGCTGCCCGGGTTCGGCGGCGGAGGTGCGAAAGGGGACGACTTCTGCTTCGTCCAGCTCTCGGACATCCACTGGGGCTTCGAGGGACCGAAGGCCAACCCGGACGCCGCGGGCACCTTCCCCAAGGCCATCGAGGCGGTGAACTCCCTGAGCCCCCAGCCGGACTTCATCATCTTCACGGGCGACCTCACCCACGACACGCCCGACGGCGACGCCCGCCGGAAGCGCATGGCGGAATTCAAGGCCCAGGCCGCGCGGCTCAAGGCGCCCAAGATCTTCTACCTGCCCGGGGAGCATGACGCCGGCGAGGACCGGGGCGAGGCCTACCGGGAGGCCTTCGGACCCTCCCACTACGCCTTCAGCCACAAGGGCGTCCATTTCATCGCCCTGGACAACGTCTCCCAGGAGGGGTCCATCCTGGGCAGGCCGCAGCTCGCATGGCTCGCCTCGGAAGTGGCCAAGGTCCCCAGGGACGCGCCCCTGGTGATCTTCGCGCACCGGCCGCTCTTCGACCTCTTCCCGGACTGGGACTGGGCCACCCTCGACGGGGAGGACGCCCTGGCCCTGCTCAAGGACCACCGGAACGTCACCGTCTTCTACGGCCACATCCACCAGGAGCACCACCGCCTCACGGGGCGGATCGCGCACCACGCGGCCACCTCCCTGATCTTCCCGCTCCCGGCCCCGGGCTCCCAGCCCAAGCGCGCCGCCGTGCCCTGGGATCCCGCACAGCCCTACAAGGGCCTCGGGTTCCGCCAGGTGCGCGACGTGGTGGCGGGCACGGCCCTGCGCCAGGAGATCTCGGAGCAGGCGCTGGCGAAATTCCTTCAGGCCGCCAAGGTGCCCGCGTGAGCACGCGGCGGGAATTCTGCGCGGGCTGCTGCCTCCTGGCCTGCGGCGCGGTCCTGGGGGCGCAGCCCGCGCCCGACGGGGAGGCTCCCCTCAAGCGGACGCAGGAGACCCGCGCGGGCATGAAGCCCGGATCGGTGCGGGACTACCGCAAGCTGGGACGGTTCTTCCTCGTGGCCGACGCCGCGGGGATCTACGCCCTCACCTCGGTGTGCACCCACCGGGGCTGCAACGTGAACGCCGCGGGCGCCGAGGGCTTCCACTGCCCCTGCCACGACAGCGAATACGACCCGCAGGGCCGGGTCACGGAGGGACCCGCCCGGCTTCCGCTGCGCCACCTGCTTGTGCGGGAGGCCGGAGGGCTCCTGGAGGTGGACGTCTCCGTCTCGGTGGATCCAACCGTGCGCATCTGAGCTATCCTTTCCGGATCGGAGCCTGCGCCATGGCCATCGCGCCCGTCCCCAGGACGCCCCAGGAGGAGGAAGCCGCCCTGGCCGCGGGAATCGCCGCGGGGGACGAGGAGGCCCTCCAGGAACTGCACCGGAGGTACGCCCCCCTGGTGTTCCACCTGGCCTGCAAGTCCCTGGACCGCCCCGCCGCCGAGGAGATCACCCAGGACGTCTTCGTGGCGGTGTGGCGCAGGGGGGCAAGCTACGATCCCGGGCGCGGGACCGTGCGCACCTGGCTGCTGGGCATCGCGCACAACCGCATCCTGGACGAGCTGCGGTCGCGGTCCAGGCGGCCCGGGTCCGAGGGGACGGTGGACGACCTGGAGCTGGCCGCCCAGGATCCCCTTCCCGACGAGGCCCTGTGGCGGGACTACCAGCGCCGCGCCATCGCCCAGGCCCTGGCGGCCCTGCCCGAGGCCCAGGCCCGGGCGCTGCGCCTGGCCTACTTCTCCGAGCTGTCCCACGGGATGGTGGCCGACGCGCTCCACGTGCCCCTGGGCACCGCCAAGACCCGGATCCGGTCCGGGCTGAGGGGCCTCTATCTGCGCCTGGGCGCGCTGGTGGCCGCACTGCTGGTGGTCCTGGGCGTGCCGGCGGTCATCGTCGGCCAGCGCCAGCGCGCACGGGACGCCCGGGCCCTGGACGTGCTGGCCAACAGCCACCTCCGGATCCTCAAGCTGATTCCCCCCGGCCTGGCCTCCCAGCCGGAGACGGCACAGCACGCGGCCTTCCGCGGCGTCCCGGGCCGGGAGACCGCCGTGCTCACCCTCACCCGCTTCCCGGCGCCCCCCGCCGGAAAGCACTATGTCCTGTGGTTCGGCCCCCGCCCCGTGGTGCTGCCGGATCCCGACCGGGAGGGCAAGGCGATCGCCATCCTCGAAGGGAGCTGGCTGGCCGCGCCCTGGCCCGCCGAGCTGTCCATCACGGCCGAGGCGGGGAGGCCGCTGGTGCCCACGGGGCCGGTGGCGGTCAGCGCCGCTCCGCCTTCACCGTGAGCCCGTTCTGCCTGATGACGAGGGCCACGACCTTGCCCGCGCCGTCCCGGGTGAAGGTGAATTCGGCGCCGGCGCCCGGGGCCTGGAAGATGTCCTTGTCCACAGGCTCCACCAGCACCTCGGCCTGATGCGTGCCCTGCACGTAGAGGAGGGTGCCCCGGCGGGTGACCTTCACGGTGAAGTCGTCGGAGGCGCGGTACTTCCCGACCAGGCGCTGGAGCGCGGCCTCGTCCATGGGGTCGGCCAGGACCCGCTCCGCCTTGACCTGGCCTCCGCCCTGGCGCAGGAAGAAGCTGTATCCGCCCGTGCCCCGCACGGGGTGGAGCACGGCGTCCAGGGTCAGGGCGTAGAAGTCGCCGGCGCTGTCGAAGCCCAGGTCCAGGGCGGGCTGCCCCTCGATCTGCGCGACGAGGCCGCCGTCCTTCGTCCAGAGCGCGATCTTCGTCCCGCCGGGAAGCGTGTACCGGCCGGTCATGCCCTCCAGGAGGCCGCTGCCCGGGGGCACCGGACGGCGGGGAAACCCGGGCGACGGGACACTGCCGTCCAGAAGGGAGAGGCCCATGGGCACCAGGCCCCCGAGGTTGGAGAGGGAGGTGTCCGCCAGGAGCACCACGCCCCGGCGCCGGTCGGGATCGAGGGCCACGAGGCTGGAGAACCCGCCGGTGGCGCCCTCGTGGTAGAGGATCTTCCGCCCCGCGACGGTCACGATCATCCAGTTCATGGCCACGGGGGGCATGGAGGCCTCGAGGGGCGTCTGGGTCCTCCTCATGGCCGCGGTGATGGGGGACTCGCGCCTGCCCAGCTCGGCCTCGACGTAGCGGACCATGTCGGCGAGGGACGCGCGCACGCCGCCCACGCCCGCCATCTCCACCGGGAAGTCCCAGGCCCCCGCGGGGCGCCCGTTGGAGGCGTGGCCCTGGGCCTCGTTCCGCCCGGTGCGGCGGATGTGGGCGTCCTCCATGCCCAGGGGCTTGAAGACGTCCCTGGCGAGGAGGGCCTCGTAGTCCAGGCCGGCGCGCCGGGCCAGTCCGCCGGAGAGCAGCATCATGGCGAAATTGGAATAGCGGTAGCGGGTGCCCGGGGCGGCGTCGAGCCTGACGTCCTCGAGCGAACCCAGGAGCTGCGCGGGCGTGAGGGAGGCGAAGGGGTTCGAGTCGTCCTCGGGCCGGAGGCGCCCCGGAAGGGAGGGCAGGCCGGAGCGGTGGGTGAGGACGTGGGCGAGGGTGATGGGCCGGCCCTCGAAGTCGGGGACCTTGGCCTCCTTGGGCAGGTACTTGGACAGGGGGTCGTCCAGCGACGCCTCGCCCTTGAGGATGAGGTCCGCCACCAGGGCGGAGGCCATGGTCTTGGCCACCGAGCCGATCTCGAAGGCGGTGTGCGCGTCCAGCCTGGCGGGGTGCAGGGCGTCGGCGGAGACGATGGCCTCGGCCGTGGCGTCGCCCACCAGGGCGGCGGCGACGGTGACCCCGGTGCGGTCGCCCAGGAACCGGGCCTCGAGGGCGGCGCGGAGCTCCTGCTGGGGGGTGGCGGCGGGCAGCACGGCGGCGGCCAGGAGGAAGGCTAGGACGGGGTGTTTCACGGTTGACTCCCTTCCCGAGCCTAACGCAAATCCGGGGAGCGCGTCGTTCCGGGCCGCCCCCGGGAACGATGCTATAGTTCAGCTCTCGTCTTCCGGAACGTACATGAGCCTTCAGGGCCCCAGCGCGTCGTGGCAGGATCCCCGGGACCGCCTCGGCGGCTACCTGGGCGGCTGGCGGGCCTACGTCTTCGCGGCCCTCGCCACGTCGGCCACCCTGGGCCTCCGGCTGACCTTGCAAAAGGCCTTCGGGGAACGCCCCCTGATGATCCTGTTCATGCTGCCCATCATCTTCAGCGCCTTCCTGGGGGGCATGGGCCCGGGTCTCCTGGCCACGGGGCTCTCCGGCCTGCTCCTGCTCTACTTCCTCCTCCCTCCCGCGCACTCCCTGGCCGTCGCCAGCCCCTTCGACCTGGCCCAGCTCACCATACTGCTGGCCAGCGGGGGCCTGGTGAGCGTCCTCGCGGGCGCCCTCCTGCGGTCCCGGGCCCGGGAGGCCACCGCCACCGCCGAGCTCCAGGCCGCCCTGGAGGAGGACATGGCCGCCCACCGCGCCCTGGGGGTCAGCGAGAACTCCCGCCAGCTCCTGGACGCCCTCTACCGCGGCCTCATGGAGACCACGCCCGCCGGGTGCTTCGTCACCGACGGGGACTGGCGGATCATCCTGGTGAACCAGGCCTACGTCCAGCGTTCCGGGTACGGCCGGGAGGAACTCCTCGCCATGCGGGTCCCCGACCTGGCCACGGACGGGGCCGACGAGTCCTACCGGCGGATCCTGGCCGAGGGGCAGGTCCGGTTCGAGACCCGCCACCGGGCCCGGTCCGGCGAAGTCTGGCCCGTGGAGGTCGTCGCCTCCTACTCGCCCATGGAGGGCGGGCGCTGCTTCGTGTTCTGCCAGGACATCACCGAGCGCGTCGAGGCCCTGGAGACCGTCCGGTCCATGGAGCACTTCAACCGCGCGATCCTGGATTCCGTCAACGCCCAGCTGGCGGTGCTGGACCCCCGGGGCGCGATCCTCGCGGTCAACGCCCCGTGGAGGGCGTTCGGCAGGGCCGGTGGCGCGGGGCCCGGAGGGGACGTGGGGGACAGCTACCTGGCCGCGTGCCGCAAGGGGGCGCAGGAGGGCGCGCCGGGGGCCCGGGAGGCCCTCGACGGCATCCTGGCGGTCCTGGAAGGCCGGCTGCCCCGGTTCTCCCTTGAATACCCCTGCGACACCCCCGACGACAAGCGCTGGTTCACCATGTACGTCACGCCGCTGGGCGACTCGGGGGGCGGGGTGGTCATCGCGCACACGGACAACACCTCGCGCAAGCGAATGGAGATGGCCCTGGTGGAGAGCGAGAAGCGCTTCCAGGACATCGCCAGCGCCTCCTCGGACTGGTTCTGGGAGATGGACCGGGAGGGCCGCTACACCTACGCCTCGGAGAGCGTGGCCAAGGTGCTGGGCTGGAGCCCGGCCGAGATGGCCGGACGGTCCGTGCTGGACGGTTTCCCGGCCGGGGAGCGCCAAGGGATGGAGGCCCGGTATCTCCGGCTCTTTTCCGAGGCCAGGGGCTACCGGAACCTGCCCGCGACCCAGGTGCGCAAGGACGGGACGCTCTGCCACGTGCTCACGTCCGGAACCCCCCTCCTGGACGACGCCGGGACCTCGAAGGGCTTCCGGGGCCTGGACCGGGACGTGACGGACGTGAGGGCCGCGGAGGAGCAGCACCGGCGGCTGGAGGGCGAGCTGACCCAGGCGCAGAAGCTGGAGTCCATCGGCAGGCTCGCCGGCGGGGTCGCGCACGACTTCAACAACATGCTGGGGGTGATCCTCGGGCAGGCGGAAGTGGCCATGATGATGCCCGGCTCCAAGCCCTTCCACTCCTTCCTCGGGGAGATCATCAAGGCGGCCAGGCGCAGCGGGGACCTCACCCGCCAGCTGCTGGCCTTCGCCCGCAAGCAGGTCATCACGCCCCGGGTGCTGGACCTGAACGAGACCATCCAGGGCATGCTCAAGATGCTGGGCCGGCTCATCGGCGAGGACATCACCCTGGCCTGGATGCGCAAGGAGGGCCTCTGGCCGATCCGCATGGACCCCTCCCAGATCGACCAGATCCTCGCCAACCTGGCCGTCAACGCCCGGGACGCCATCCTCGGGGTGGGAAGGGTCACCATCGGCCTGGAGAACGTCCGCGTCGGGAAGGACTTCCTGCAGGAGCACCCGGAGGCGGTGGAGGGCGAATTCGTGGCGCTCTCCGTGGCCGACTCGGGTTGCGGGATCGACCCCGAGGTCCTCAAGCACATCTTCGAGCCCTTCTTCACCACGAAGCCCCTGGGCAAGGGCACCGGCCTGGGCCTCGCCACCGTCTTCGGGATCGTCAAGCAGAACGACGGCTTCATCCTGGTGGAGAGCCAGCCCGGGAAGGGCGCGCGGTTCCGGATCTACCTGCCCCGGCACCTGGGCCCGGAGGACGTGGCCGGGGGGGACTCCGCCCCGGCGATCCCCACGGGCAACGGCGAGACGATCCTCCTGGTGGAGGACGAGGCCACCGTCCTGGTGGCGACCCGGATGCTCCTGGAGCAGCTGGGGTACGTCGTGCTCCCCGCCCAGGGCGCCGCCAGGGCGCTGGAGATCGAGGGCGCCTTCCAGGGGAACCTCGACCTCCTGCTGACGGACGTCGTGATGCCGGAGATGAACGGCAGGGAGCTGTCCGAGTGGATCCGGAACCGCAGGCCGGGCCTGCCGGTGCTGTTCATGAGCGGCTACACGGCCGACATCCTGGATCCCCACGGCGTACTGGAGGAGGGCGTGCACTTCATCCAGAAGCCGGCCTCGGTCCTGGAGCTGGCCCGGGGCGTGGAAGGCGTCCTGGGGCGCCGCCCCAGGGTATGATGGGGCCATGCAAGGTGGGAACCCCATGCGAAAAGCCGCAGCCATCCTGTTCATCCTGGCCTCGGGCCTCGTCATCGGCTGGTGCGCCGGCCAGGGGGCTGCGAGGGGCCCCGCCGCGCCGCGCCCGGTGACCCCGCGGGGCGCCCTGCCCGCCGCCGAGCAGAGCGTCGTGGACCGGTTCCGGGAGGCCCGCGCCTCCGTGGTCTACCTCACCAGCCTGGCCTACCAGCAGGACCTCTTCTCCCTGGACGTGCAGGCCGTGCCCACCGGCACCGGCTCGGGGTTCATCTGGGACTCCGGCGGGCACATCGTCACCAACTACCACGTGATCCAGGACGCCCAGGAGGTCGAGGCGGCCCTGGCCGACGGCAGCCGGCACAAGGCCAGGGTCATCGGCGTGGCCCCGGAGAAGGACCTGGCCGTGCTCCTGCTCCAGGACGGCGCCTCGGCCAAGCTGAGGCCCCTGCCCCTGGGCACGTCCGCCGACCTGCAGGTGGGCCAGGGGGTCATGGCCATCGGCAATCCCTTCGGGCTGGACCAGACCCTCACCACCGGCGTGGTGTCGGCCCTGGGCCGCGAGATCCAGAGCGCCACCCGCCGGCGCATCACCGGCGTGATCCAGACCGACGCGGCCATCAACCCCGGCAATTCCGGCGGCCCCCTGCTGGACAGCGCGGGCCGGCTCATCGGCATCAACACCGCGATCCAGAGCACCTCGGGCAGCTCCGCGGGCATCGGCTTCGCCGTGCCGGTGGACACCATCAACCGCATCGTCCCGCAGCTCATCTCGAAGGGCCGGCCCGTGCGGGTCGACCTGGGCTTCGACCCCCTCCCGGAGGGCTGGGCGGCCTCCATCAACGTGCCGCCCGGGGTCATCGTGGGCCGGGTGCGGCAGGGCGGCTCCGCGGAGCGGGCCGGGCTGCGGGGCCTGACCCGCCAGGGCCGGGGCTACGCCCTGGGCGACGTGATCGTGGGCGTCAACGGGGCGGCTGTGAAGGACATGGACCGCCTCCTGGACCTGGCCGAGGCGGAACCCTCCGGCGGGCGTCTCCAGCTGGAGGTCCTGCGCGACGGCAAGCGCGTCAGGCTGAACCTGGACCTGGAGCCCGGCAGGATCTGAGCGGATGTGGGATCATGGCCCCATGGCCATCCACCTGCGCACCTTCCTGGCGTTCCTCGTCCTGGCCTTCGGGTGCGCGGCCCAGGAGCAGAAGTTCGTTTCCATCGGCGACCTGCCGCTGACGAGCGGCGAAGTCCTCCAGGACTGCCGCGTGGGCTACCGCACCTTCGGGGAGCTCGACGCCGCCGGGTCCAACGCCGTCCTCGTCCCCTCCTGGTACGGGGGGACCACCCGGGAGCTCCTGGGCCAGGTGGGTCCGGGGCGCGTCTTCGATTGTCCCGGCGCCTTCGTGATCCTCGTGGACGCACTGGCCGACGGGGTCTCCACCTCCCCGTCCAACAGCGTCCGCCAGCCCCGCATGAGGTTCCCGCGCATCTCGGTGCGGGACATGGTGGAGAGCCAGCGCCGGATGCTCAAGGTCCTGGGCATCGGCCACCTGCGGGCGGTCATGGGCATCTCCATGGGCGGCATGCAGACCTTCCAGTGGCTGGTGTCCTACCCGGACTTCATGGACAGGGCCGTGCCCATCCTGGGCTCCCCGCGCCTGGCCCCCTACGACGTCCTGCTGTGGCGCACCATGAACCTCGCCATCACCGGCGACGCCGGCTGGCAGGGCGGCGACTATGCGGAGAATCCCGCCCGGGCCCTGCGCGCGGGCCTGTCCAACCTCACCCTGGGCACCCCGGCCCAGGTGAACGCCGGCGGCACCCGGGCCCAGGTGGACGCGGACCTGGCGCGGTACGCCCGGGATCCCGCCTTCGACGCGTGCGACCAGGTCCGCCAGGGCGAGGCCATGATCGGCCTGGACATCGCCGAGGGCTTCGGCGGTTCCATGGAGAAGGCGGCCGCCGCCGTGAAGGCCCAGGTCCTGGTGGTGGTGGCCGCTTCCGATCAGACCGTCACCCCCGGCCCGGCCCTCGCGTTCGCGGCGCTCCTGAAGGCCCGGACGCTGACCCTGGAAGGGAGCTTCGGCCACCGAAGCCTGCGGGTCGAGAGCGGGAACGTGGGCCAGGCCGTGCGCACCTTCATGTCCGGGCATTGACGGAGAGACTCAATCGCCCCATATTGCGGTGTGCTTCGAAACCCGGGGAGAGTTGTGCCATGGCCGAACTGACGCGGGATGAGGTCATCGAACACGTTAAGAACAAGGTATCTCTGGAGTTCGCGAACCTGTCCGGTCTGGACCTGCGGGGGATCGACTTCAGGAAGACGAACCTGAGCGGGGCGGACATGACGTCCTGCCGCCTCCAGGGCTCCCACTTCCTGGACACCAACCTGACCCGGGCGATCCTCTACGAGGCGGACCTCTCGGGCACGAACCTCTCGGGCTCCGACCTTTCCCACGCCAACCTGCAGAAGGCCATCCTGGTCGAAGCCAACATGACCAACGCCAAGATGGTGCAGGCCAGTCTCCGCCAGGCGGACCTCTCCCAGGCCGACTTCACCCAGTCCGACCTGGCCAAGGCCGACCTCCACTTCGCCAAGTGCAGCGGCACGGATTTCCGCCGCGCCGTGCTGGCCGACGCCAACTTCGGCCGGGCCTTCCTCCGGGGAGCCATGTTCCGGGGGGCCAACATCATGGGCGCCACCTTCGAGGGGGCCCTCGGCATGGACCCGGCGGTGCTCAAGGGCGACATCGGCGGCGGCATCGAGCTGGACGAGCCCGGTACCGGCTCCACCCTCCTGGGCATGCTCAAGGTCACCACCACGGTGGACTACAACGCGCCCCGCCCCATCGGGGAATCCGGCAAGGGCGCCCCCGCGCGCAAGACCAAGTACCATCCCCCGCTGCGGGGCATCCCCTCCGTCATCTACACCACCGGCGGCTGGATCAGGGGAACCTTCCACGTGCCCACCATGCACGGGTTCTTGGAGTACCTGAACCTCTCCGGCGACATGCTCAAGCTCACCGGCGTCATCCTGCCCTACCTCGAGATGGAGCTGCGGTTCTTCGCGCTGCGCCGGGGGAAGGCCCTCCTGGTGATGCCCGACTGCGACCTGGCCCTCCTCCAGCTGCCCGAGCCCACCGCCCAGTATCATGTGCATCGCGTCTCGTTCCTCCTGGAAGGCGGCACCGTCACCGGCAGCCTCGCCATCGAGGAGGACATCCGGGTCTCGGACTACCTGGCCAACCACGACGGCTTCCTGGTGCTGCGCAACTGCAGGTTCGGCGCCCACGACGCCCCCGTGGAGGAGGAGAGCCACTTCCCCATGCTCCTGGTGAACAGCGCCACGGTGGTGGGGGCTTCGGACGAGCGCCTCAGGGATACGTAGGGGCCCCCTGTTACGTGGACAGGCTCCTTGTGATCACCCAGAGCACGACGCCCAGAAGCGCCGCGCCCACGACGACGACGTAGATCGCCGTCAGGGCGATGCCCTTGAGGTGCCGCTTCCAGCCGGGGCCCCCGTGGACCCGCTTCAGGGCGAGGCACAGGTGGACCGGCAGGGCCAGGGTCAGCAGCCCCCCCGCAAGGCGCACCCAGCCCAGGGGAACCAGGCCCAGGAGCCCCTGTGCCAGGAACACGCTGAAGGCGAACGTGTGGAAGTGCAGCGAGAAGATCACGTGCTCCACATAGTAGGTGCCGCTTCGCGGGTGGAACAGGAAGAGGAGCCCCGCGAAGGCCGGGAGCAGCAGGAACATCACCCGCGAGAGCCAAACCAGGAGGGCGGCCTTGAACGCCCGCGGGTTCTCCACGGCCTTCTCGATGCCCCGCTTGAGGCGCCCCGCCTTCTCCTGCATGGCCGGGTTCTGCTTCCCGGCGTCATCACCGAGGTTGATCACGATGTTGGTCTCGGCCTTTCCCTGGGTGGCGACCGAGGAGGGACCGGAGCCCAGGAGCAGGAACAGCAGGAAGCTGACGAAGACGTAGAGCCGGAAGGGAGGCAGGAACCGCGCCCTGCGCCCCGCGAAGTATTCCAGCGTGAGCTGGCCCGGCCGCAGGAAGAGCAGCCTCAGGGAGGTCAGGATGCGGTTGTCCAGGCTGAAGACCTCCGCGACCACCTCGCCCACCACGTGCCTCAGCCGCAGGTCCCGGTCCTGCCGGGGCTGCCCGCACCGGGAGCAGAAGCGGCCGTGGAGCGGCGTGCCGCAATCGAGACAGGGTTCCAGCGCGGGAAGAGGTTGCATGGGACTCGCCATGGAAGTGGATACCCAACCATAGCATCGGGCCGGATCGTTCGGTCCCATGGCCGGATCACGGCGGGGGCGGGCCCGTCGGCTCCGGCACCCCCTGCGCCCGGAGCCATTCCGCGGCCAGCCGGGCATTCCGGCCACGGGCCAGACAGACGTCGCCCCGGGGATGGCCGTGCAGGAGCAATTGGTTGCCAAGCCATTCCAAGCGAATGAACCCCAAGGGGATTTTCAGGCTGCCATCCCGGATGGGGGGAAAAGCCTTAATGAAGAACCGCGTTGCCAGGCCAAAGGGAAGCCGGCCCGCCATCAGGACCACCTTGTCGTCCTCCCGGATCATTTCACGCCAGGAGAAGAACCGGCTGATCAGGAAGTAGTGGCCCAGGACCAGCAGGCCCGCCACCGACACCCCCGCAGGGAGCCAGAAACCCTGGCCCCGCCGCAGGTAGGCGGACCAGAACAGCGATGCCGCCATGCCACAACCGCAGGCGAAAGGGAGGATCCGGCGGTCCCAGACCGGGTGGAGATGGAAGGGGTCACGGGTGTCCCCTGAAGGGATTGGGGTCGATTCTTTCCGCATTCTTCACGTTCCTCTGCGAGCCTTCTGTACCCATGCGCCAAGCGATTTTCCAGACGCATGCCGTCAGCCTAACTGATGGCGCCGATGGAAGAGGAGAGAACTTGAACGAAGATGCGAAAAGGACATTCAAAGGGGCTCAGAGATAGGGCTTTCTTGGCATATTTAGCCCTTTATTGGGCGTCCTTCAGGTCCAAAACCAACCACCCCAGGGTCCTCGGGGTCGTGGAGAACCAGCCCGAAGGCAGCATCACGGTATAGAGGGCCAGGTCCCCCTTCGGATCCCCCCTGGCCATCCCCAAAGGCTCCGTGACCCGCTTGCCGAGCTGGAACCGGCGGATTTGGTTTCCCGCCCGGAAGTACACCGCCCTGGGCTGCCCTTTGACCCAGTAGAACACCTTGCCGTCGAAGGCACCGAGGAAGATCTCGTTCTCCCTGAGCCCGTACTGCTTCCTCGCCTCCTGCTGGGCGATGTACGGGTAGATGCGGATGTGGCCCTTCTCGATGCGGTAGAGATCCCGGCCGTCGAAGGCGGCGTCGGTGTCGAAGGAGAAGAGGCCGAGTGACAACCATCCTGACCAGAACTTGGGTGGAAGCGTCTTTTCAAATTCAGGGGTGAGCGTCTCCCGATGGAGGGTTACGGTCAGGGGATCATTCTGCAAATACCCTGAAACCACTGGAAAGCCAGGGTTCCTGTTGTAGGCGATGACGATGGTGCACGTCTTGTCCTGTGGATCCAGAGCGTTGAGCCTTGTGAAGATCAGACCGCGCTGGCCAGATCCCAACCCCATGGGTTCTGAGGGGACGGCGCCAGCCAATGCAAGGGAACTGCCGAGGAGCAGAACGTATGGGATTTGCATACCTACCTTCCCCAGTCGATTTCATCAACCAACTCGTTTTTGTGATGAATTTTGTACGGGTGGATCACATTGAATTCGGCCTCCCTCGCCAGGGCTGTTCGGAGGTCACGCGGCGTGTAAGGTGTTCCCGGGATGATAAGGGTCTGGTTCGCCCACATGCCGCCCAGGGACACCCCTCCATCGCGTAGGCTCAGGATGATGCCATGGGCGCAGTTGGTCGAATTTCCCATGAAAGGCGGGTTCATGAACCACTGACCCTTTCCCAGATCGGCCATCGCCCCCCCTATCAGACCCCCAAGGTTAGGAACTGACACCAGGAAAGCGCTTTCCGGCTTTCGGCCGCCCTCCTCTCGAATAAGGTCACTCGGACGTGAAATCAGTACATTCGGGCCAAGAGGCTTGGGGACGCCGCCAGGTTCATGGGGGAATTGGCTTTGAATTATTTTCCATTCGTTGCTGGAACCCTTTATTGCCAAAGCAGCATGACCCACGGAATGAGACGGCCCAACCACTCCCAGTCCCACCCAGTCCCAGATCAGGACCAGGGCCGAACCCTCCTTGCCTCCCGTCGAGGTCGCGAGTGGGCGAAGGTATTCGATCGTTTCGAGATTCGATGGGTGGGTGGGGACTGTCGGTGCCGCGATGGCCTCCTGGACCTGCCTCGCATGCGCCTCCTTCGCCCTTTCAATCGCCGCCTGTTGGGCCCGTTGCTGGTTTCGGAACATCTCATCCAGGTTTGCCTTCCGAAGGTCCCATTGGGCCTGCGCCATCATGGCGCTTGAGAGCGCTTGAGGGACGGCCGCCCCCATCAAGGCTGCGGTTCGTTGGCTGGTTTCCTGGATGGCCTGCTGGTTCTTCGCGATTTCCTGGGCCAGGAGGCCGGGGCCGTGGAACAGGGCTTCGCCGGGCTGCATCACGCGGCCGGAGGCGCCCAGGGGCGGCGTGCGTCCAGAGAAGGCCTCCATGGTCGCTTCTCCCTTGGCCGGGTCATAGGAGATGCCTCCGGGCCACTTGGGAAGAGGCTGGCGGAACGCGCCTCCCCGGAGCCCGGGGCGGCCGAGGGTGTGGAGATCAGGGGGATCTCCGGGGTCGCCCGGTTGCATGCGGACCCACCGCGTCAGTTGGCCAGGAACGGGTACGAGGGAAAGCGTCTGGCTGTCCAGTTCGAAGGTGGGGATGGGTCCATCGCCGTCGCCGGCCAGGTCCCCAAGGTTCCAGCGGTTCCTGACATGGGTCTGGCAGGGGGCGCCGGGACCGAGCGCGAAATGCCGGAAATGGCGGCTGGGTTCCTCGGCGGCAGCACCCTCCCGCTTCCGGACCGCCGTGGCGCAGAATCGCCAAGCCGGGCCCTCGCCGGGCTCCGGACGCTGCCACGGGGCGGCTTCCCAATCAATGGAAAGCGCGCAATGGTCGGAAGTGATGTCCGTCAGGACCGTGGGGGCGAAGGAAAGCGTCCCGAGGGGACCCGGGTGTTCGACGGTCGGACCCTTGCCGTAACCGATGCGGATGGATTCGCCGGTGGCCTCATCCTGCACGTGGGTGACCTGAAGGCCATCGCGGAAGGCATCCAGGGCCTTGCCTGACTCCTCGTCCGGGTGTGTCATGGCCAGGACCGTGTAGCTGGCCAGGGACCCCGCCCCTTCATAGGTGATGTGGAGGCGCGCTTCCGTATCGAGAAACGCCTGGGAGGGCGCCTGCGGGTCCGTGACCGAACTGGCGAGAGCGGGGACCGGGGCGGTGGGGTTCCGTCCCGCCAGCGCCACGCGGACCCGGGTGCCGTCCCCGGCCGCCAGGAAATCCACCTGGTTGGGACCGTAAGTGAAGGTCAGGCTGCCGCCGGAGGGGTCGCGCACCTCCGCGAGGCGGAAGCGGGCCGTCCCGGATGGGCCGGGACGGTATTCGAAGGCCCGTCCTCCCCGGATCACCAGGAATGCGGAGGGAGCGGTCCGCGGCCCGGAACTACCGGGCAGGGCAAGGAGAAGGTCCCCCGCCACGCCGGCCACCATCTGGCAGGCGGAGACCTCCGGGCCGTATCCGAAGATCGTGAGGATCTCCCGGGGATCCGCCGACGCGCGCCGGCCTCCGGTGCTTCCCCCCGATCCGTCGGGAAACACCCATCGCGCCATCAGGGAATCCGCGCCGGATTCGCCGGGACCGGTCCGCCAATCGAGGTGCCCCGGGGACAATTCGAAGCCCGTTGGCGCCAGGAGGACCTGGGCCCCCGGGGATCCACCGCGTACCGCATGCGGGGCGAAGCGTCCGATCAGGGAGGGGACGTACGTGAAGCCGGGACCGCCCACTCCGGGACCCAGGGGGATTCGCAGCGTGACGCACCCCGTGCCGGGATCGACCTCCAAGGCGGATGCTGAAATACTCCGTTCTCCAGCTGGTAAGAACGCCATTTGGAACGCTAGAATGGCAATTAGCTTGAATGCACCGACCGGCCATCCCGGAGAAGCGGAAGAGCCTATGTGGCGTTGCCTTTGCATGGAATCCCCCTGGCCCGACGCCGGCTGGGCAATCAGGCATTGGCATTCCCGCAATTGCGGGAACGCTTCTCAGGTGGATATGTGTATGCAGCGGGGAAAGGCCTCGCAAGCAGGCGTTCCGGATGGGGAACCCATTCATCGTGATCGACTGATAAAATAATTCAACTAAATGGCGATTTAATTTATTTCAATCCCTCGGCCAAGGCCCTATTTCCCTTCCTTCCTCAGCACGATCGGCACCGGCGGTTTCCGTCCGGGCCCAAGCTTCCCTTCCCAGCGCTTGAACCCGCGCAGGGACACCACCAGCACAGCGGGGTTGTCCGGCACGCGGACGCCGTCGCAGGGCGTCGTTCCCAGGCTGCGTCCGTCCAGGGTCACGGTGGCCCCGGGGGGCGTGCTGCGGATGTCGGCCCAGGACGTGGCGGGCTGGAGGGCCAGATCCAGCGGGGGCTGGCCGGCGCGGACCTCCTGGACGAGGGTGTCGTAGCCGTTCAGCCGCACTTCCAGGAGGTGCGTGCCGAACGAGACGGAGCCGTTGTAGGGCGTCTCGCCCACGGGCTTGCCGTCCAGCAGGACCTGGGCCCTGGGGGGGGTGGTCTGGATGCTGATGGACCGCGGGAAGAAGAAGAAGAAGGAGAGGGCCGCGGCGGCCATGGCGCCCACGACCCAGACCGCCTGGCCGCTGCGGCCGGAGCGGGCCGGGGTGAGGATGGGGGTCCAGCCCTTGGGGTGGGACTTGGAGGTGTACCCGGCCAGCGTGATGCCCTGGGGGGTGGAGTTCCGCGGGGGGGCGCTTTCGTTGGGGGAGGCGGCGTCGCCCTTGAAGAGGCCCGGGGGAGGGCCGGTGAGGGGGGCCACAGGCTTTGCGGGGGACGCCGCAGCGCGGGCCCTGGGGGCGGCCGTCGCTGCGTGGCCGCCGGTCGCGGCAGGGGCGGGCAGGGCGAAGGCCTCCGTCTCGTCGGGCCGCTGCAGCTTGGGGGAGGACGGATGGGAGGACCCCGCGCCGCCTTCGGGGGCAAGGCCCCGGGTGACCAGCTTGTCCTTGAGGCCCATGGCCTCGGCGAGGGCGGTGAGGAAGGCCAGGACGGACTCGTAGCGGCGGGTGGGGTCCTTGTGGAGCGCCTTGAAGAAGACCCGGGCGAGGGGGGCGGGGGTGCCGGGGGGGATGGCGGGCGGATCGTGGGCGATGGAGCTCAGCACGGACGAAAGGGTCTCCCCCGGGTGGGGGAGGGTGCCCAGCACCATCTGGAACGCCATCACCGAGAAGGCCCAGCGGTCCGTGGCGGGCGTCGCGCGGTCGCCCCCGAGGAGCTCGGGCGCGGTGTGGGTGGGCGTGCCCATCATGGTGCCGGTGTGGGTGAGGCTGCTGTCGTCGTCCCGGGCGAGGCCGAAGTCGGTGAGCTTGAGCTGGGAGTCCCTGCTCACCAGGATGTTCTCGGGCTTGATGTCCCGGTGGACCACCCCGGCGCGTTCCGCGGCCACCAGGGCCTGGCCGAGCTGTGTGAGCCAGTCCAGGGCGGTCGCGGGGTCCAGGGTCCGCTCCGAGAGGATCTTGGAGAGCGAACTTCCGTCCACGAACTCCATGGTCAGGAAGGGGCCGACCTCGGGATCCT
The DNA here is from genome assembly GCF_030846775.1 of Geothrix sp. 21YS21S-2. NCBI lineage: Bacteria > Pseudomonadati > Acidobacteriota > Holophagae > Holophagales > Holophagaceae > Geothrix > Geothrix sp. 21YS21S-2. The sequence goes on along the minus strand of NZ_CP132910.1, from coordinate 1,937,679 downwards.
CGCCCACGTCAAAGACCGTGATGATGTTGGCCTGGTTGAGCTGGGCGCTGATCTCGGACTCCCGCTGGAACCGCGCGATCATGGTCTCCGAATCCGAGCGGGTCTTCTGGACGATCTTCACGGCGACGCGGCGCTTCAGGAGCGGGTCCTGGGCCAGGTAGACCACGCCCATGGCCCCGGCACCCAGCCGCTCCAGGACCGTGTACCGCCCGATGGCCGCGGGGTCTACGAAGTCCATGGGTCCCCTCCTAGGAGCGTCTTACCATCACGATGGTCCGGTCATCGGTCGCGGCCGCGCCCCGGGTGTGCTCCTGGAGGGCGGAGGCCAGGCCCTGGTTCAGGTCGGGAAGAGGCAGCGCGCCCAGGGTCCTGAGGGTCCGGCAGACCATCCCGAGATCGAATTCGACCCCCTGCGGGTCTGCGGCCTCGGTGATGCCGTCCGTGTACAGGAAAAGCAGGTCCCCGGCCTCCAGGCGGACGACGCCCTGGCCGTACTCGGTGCCGGGGAACATGGCCAGCGGGAAGCCCTGGGAGGCGAGCTCCTCGATCGTGCCATCCGCGCGCAGCACGGGGATGGGGTTGTGCCCGGCATTGACGTAGGCTATGGTCCTGGCCACCGGGTCGAGCAGGCCCAGGAAGGCCGTGATGAAGCGGTTGGCCGTGGTGCGCTTGCTGAGGGCCAGGCTGATCTTCTTGGCGAGGACGGCGGGATCCTCGGCGCCCTCGGTCCAGGCCTGCATGAGGGCCTGGAAGGTGGCCATGAGGAGCCCTGGGCCGATGCCCTTGCCGGAGACGTCGGCGATGGCCATCCAGGTCTTCCCGTCGGGGCCGGGCCAGAACCCGTAGAGGTCGCCCGAGACGTTCCAGCACGCCACGTTGATCCCGAAGAGCTCGAAGCCTTCCAGCTCGGGGCAGCGGTCCGGGAGCAGCCGCTCCTGGATCCTGCGGGCCACCTCCATCTCCTTCTGCATGGCCTGCTTGACGACCAGCTCCTCCAGGAGCCGGGTGGTGCGGATCTTGGCGGCGGCCATGTGGCTGACCACCGCCACCAGGCGGAGGTCCTCCTCGGTGAACGCGCCGCGCATGGGCCCGGCGTCCATGTAGATGATGCCCACCACCTCGCCGCCGTGCTCCAGGGGCACGGTCATGATGGAGGTCACGCCGCTGGACATGATCGACTGGGCCTGCGCCAGCTTGGAGTCCAGCATGGGATTGTTGATGAGGAGGGCCTCCCTGCGCTCCACGGCTGCCTCGAGCATCGTCTTCGACAGCTCGACCTGGAAGTCGTGGCCCCGCGAGCGGGACCGCGCGGCCACCTGGGTCATGGGCCCCTTCCCGTTGCGCAGGAGCACCGCGCCCCGGCCCGGCTTCAGGTAGGCGTAGAGCCGCTCCAGCAGGTCCCAAAGCATCATCTCGGTGGAGACGTCGCCCAGCATGTCCAGGCTGAGGGCGTGGACGATGTCCAGGGCCTCCTTCCAACGCCTGGCGGTGCCGGTGTCGAGCGTGCCCGGGGACGAGGACCTCAGCCGGTCCACGTCCATGAGGAAGGAGACGCTGGAGTCCAGGCCCGCGGGGATGTCCGGGCCCTCCTCGAGGCGGATGGAGAGCCGCCCGAAGATGATCTCGTCGCCCCCCCTGACCTGGCGGGGCTCCAGGATCCGGTCGCCGTTGACCAGGGTGCCGTTGCGGGAACCCAGGTCCTCCAGCATCGCCATGCCGTCCCGCCACGTCAGCCGGGCATGGTTGCGGGAGAGGCTGGAGTCCTCGAGCACCACGTCGTTGGCGGGGTCCCGGCCGATGGTGAGGGCCGCGTGCTCGCGCCCGAGTTTGACGGGGGCCCGGTCGGGTAGGCGGATCCAGAGTTCGGCCATGGGATTGCCTTTGGTGTGGCAATCTTCATGGGATTTCTTGACTTGTCAACTATGAATTATAAGTGGTTGAAGATTGGACGGTTTGACACCTATTCCGCTTTCCGGCCGGTGAACTCCCCCAGCATGATGGGCACCGCGATCTTGAGCATGAGCGTGAACACCAGGAACCCCATCGCGAAGATCCCCGCGGCCACGAGGAGCTCCGTGAGGGAGGGCCGGTAGACGTAGATGTCGCCCAGCACGTCGGGGGTGAGGCCCGGGATGATCAGCGCCATGCCCTTCTCGATGTAGACCGACGCGTAGATCAGCACGCAGCCGATGTTGAGGGTCACCCAGTTGGTGCGTGTCTTCGGTATGAGGAAGAGGAGGAAGGCGACGACGCCCGTGAGGATGGAGGCCCAGGCGAAGGGCACCAGGCCGTTGTGGCCCTTGAGGCCGAAGAAGAGGTACCTGATGAACACCAGGTGCTCGGTGTTGGAGTAGAACTCCTTGAAGACCTCCGCGACGGTGAGCAGGAGGTTGAAACCCATGGTGTAGGCCATGAGCTCGGCCACCTTGAAGATGGCCTCGTCCTGCACCTTGAGCCGGGTGGTCCTTCGCAGGATCTGCAGGAGGATGAGCAGGATCGCGGGGCCCGAACAGAAGGCCGAAGCCAGGAAGCGCGGCGCGAGGATGGCGGAGTTCCAGAAAGGGCGTGCCGCCAGTCCGTTGTAGAGGAATGCGGTGACCGTGTGGATGCTCACGGCCATGGGGATGGAGCTCAGGACCAGGGGGATGACGACGGACTTGTTGTATTCCTTGCCCGTGTAGCTGCAGTAGAGGAGGTAGGTCACCACCGTCCAGTTGAGGAGGAGGTAGCCGTTGAGGGCGAGCACGTCCCAGGCCAGGAGGGAGCTGGGCAGGTTGAGGCGGCCCACGAAGGGGATGATGTGCCAGAACCGGTCCACCCTGCCGATGTCCACCAGGACGAAGCCCAGGCACATGACCAGGGCGCTCACGGCCAGGAGCTCGCCCAGGAGCGTGATCTCCTTGATGGGGCCCCAGTGGTAGACGTAGGCGGGGATGACCAGCATGATGGCCGCCGCGGCCACGCCCACCAGGAAGGTGAAGTTGCCGATGTAGAAGCCCCAGGACACCTGGTCGCGCATGTTGGTGACGATGAGGCCCTCGCGCACCTGGCCCGCGTAGGCGAAGCCGCCCAGCGCCATGAGAAGCAGGAGGAAGGCGACCCAGGCGTAGTAGTAGCGGTCCCCCTTGAGGACGAGCGGGAGGCTGTCGATGGTGAAATGGCCGAACGTCCGCAGCGTCTCCATGGCCTCACACCCCGTAGAAGTAGAAGAATTTCGGTTGGGTATTGAGTTCCCCCTTGAAGACGAAGACCCGCTTGTTCTCGAGGATGTAGCGGATCTCGCTCTTCGGGTCGGCCAGGTTGCCGAACTTCCGGGAGCCTGTGGGGCACACCTCCACGCAGGCCGGGTAGAGGCCCTTGCGGGTGCGCTGGATGCAGAAGGTGCACTTCTCCACCACGCCCTTGGGGCGCGGGCGGTTGCCCAGGTAGTGCGTCTCGGGGTTGAGGTCGGCCGGCTGCACCGTGGGCTCGCCCCAGTTGAAGTGGCGGGCTCCGTAGGGGCAGGCCGCCATGCAGTAGCGGCACCCGATGCACCAGTTGTAGTCGATGACGACGATGCCGTCCGGGTCCTTCCAGGTGGCGCCCACGGGGCAGACCTTCACGCAGGGCGGGTTCTTGCACTGCTGGCACTGGACGGGCATGTAGAAGTGGCCTTCCTGGGGCACCTCCTCCGGGTTGTAGTAGGCGTCCGCCGCCTCCAGGTCGACGCCCTTCTCCTTCTCCATCTGCAGGACCCGGATCCACTGGATCTCAGGGCTCCGGGACGGGTTGTTCTCCTGGACGCAGGCATGGACGCAGCGGCGGCAGCCGATGCACCGGGAGAGGTCCAGGGCGTAGCCGAAGACCACGCCCTGCATCGCGGGCTCCTTGCCGATGCGGATCTTCTTCCCGTACCTGCGCTTGGCCTCGCCTTCCAGGCGCTTGATGATCCTGTCCAGCTCGTCCCTGGAGAGCTCGCGGAAATTGTGCTGGAGGAAGGCCTCCATGCCCTCCCTGCCGCAGCCCGTGGCCAGGGCTCCCGCCACCGCGGCCAGGGCGCCGCCAAGGAAGGCGCGCCGGGAACCGGCGGGCCGGAGGCCGCGTCTCGTCATGCGCAGGGACCGGCTGGTAGCGTCGCTCATCGTCTTCTCCGGTTCGGGGGGGATCATCTTCGGGCCCTGATCTGGTCAGGCGGCACCGGCGGCGGCAGGGGCCTGAGGGCCTTGAAGCGAGGCGAGTGGGGGTTGTGGCAGTGGACGCAGAGGAGGTACTGCTTGGCGCCGTTCCAGCTCCCGGTGCGCTTGCCGTGGACGCCCACGCGCCAGTCCCGGAGCTTGTCGCCGTGGCACTGGCCGCAGAGCAGGTAGGAGGCCGTGAAGTCGAGCTTCTCGCCGTTCACCAGGTGGAGCCGGTCGCGGTCCTTGAGGTCGTGGCAGTCCAGGCACCAGCGGCTTTCGGGCCCGTGCCGGAGCTCGATGTCGGCATGCATGCCCTCCAGGGGCCGGCGCTTGGGATTGGGCGCCATGGCCTTGGGATCGTGGCAGGAGGAGCAGGGGAAGATGCCGTCCGAGAAGGGCGGGGGCGGCGCCTGGAAGTCACGGTGGTCCACCACCGGCGAAGCCGGCGGCGTGGCCCGGAGCAGGGTGCCCATGGCCAGCAGTCCGGACAGGATCGGCCGCAGGGCGCGCGGGGCGGATGAGGGCATTTCGTCTCCTCGGACAGGGGCCATGTCGTGCCAGGGCCGGACCCGGTGGGGGGCCCGCGAAGAAGGACGTTTCCGGGAACGGGGGCCCCTGGATGGAAGCCTGGATTGAGAATGAGTGCGTGAACTATCCCATGTGTCCCGGGGTTGTCAATTGCGGAGTATCGGATCTTTTTTGACCAGGATGATGTTTGAACATTCATATGTGCCGTGCATCACAAGGAGCTGTATTACCCCGGGGCAGGTTCCGATGACGGGGACCCCGATTCATGGGGAAAGGCCCGGATCCGAGCCCAAGCACCCTTCCCGACATGGGCCCTTGACGCAGGGAACCGGGGGATCAGAAATAAAGGCGTTTCCAATCTCAAATAAACAATCGTTCCCCGGGGTGGCCACCCTGGTCGGCGGTTCCATCGACACCTCCAGCGAACTCCTTGCCCGGCTGGCCTCCCTGGAGGCGCGGGTCGCGGCCCTGGAATCCGGGCGGGCCTGCCTCATCCTCGGCGGGGGGCTTCCTCCTTCGGCCGCTCACGGATTCCGGGATCCTCGCAGCGCCGGCGGGGATCGCCGAAGGGCTCGGCTACGCCGGCTTCTGGGCGTAAGGGGCGCACCGCTCCGGCCTCAAGGTGCTTCCTCCGGCCCTCGCCGCCCTCGTCGCGGCGCGCACGGCCATCGTGGTGTCCCTCGGCACGGGCTGCGCTCCGGGGCGTCTCCGGCTCGAGGGTCAACCTCTCTCCGCGGCAAGGACGTCCCTGACGGCCGCCACGGCCACGGCAACGTCGGCCTCCGTGGTGCGCCAGTTGCAAACGGAGATGCGCATGCACCGCCGGCCGCGCCAGGTGGTGCCGCCCACAAAGACCCTGCCGGTGCCCACGATCTCCGCGATGATCCGGTCGGTGTGGGCGTCGTGGTCCTCCTGGCTGGCGCCGGGACGGGGATCCGGGAAGCGCAGGAGTCCCTGGTTGATCACGGGTTCCCACATGACCTCGGCCCCCTCGAGGGCCCCCATTCCGGCCACCAGGGCCCGGGCGTGGAGGCAGCACCGGTCCACCAGGGCCGCCACGCCGCGCCGCCCCAGTTCGCGGATGGCCGCGTAGGTGGCCACGCCCCGTCCGCGCCGGGACCATTCCGGGTTCCAGTCGAAGGGGTCGCGGGCCTCTTCGGCATGGGTGAGATAGCTTGCGCGCATGGACATGGAAGCCCGGTGGGCGGATCCGGCCGCCACGAAGGCGTAGCCCGAGTCGTAGGGTACGTTCAGCCACTTGTGGCCGTCGGTGGCCCAGGAATCGGCGCCCTCCACGCCCTCCAGGAGATGGCGGTGGGTCGGGCTGGCGTTGGCCCACAATCCGAAGGCGCCATCGACGTGGACCCAGGCTCCAAAGGCGCGGGCGATGGCGATGAGCTCCCGGAAGCGGTCGAAGGCGCCCATGTTGATGTCGCCCGCGCAGAGCAGGACGATGGCCGGGTCCGGGCAGGACGCCAGGGCCCGCTCCAGGGCGGCGGGCTCGACCTGGCCCCGGTCGTTCACCTCCAGGTTCCGGGCGCAGTCGGTGCCCAGGCCCAGGAACCGGAGAACGCGCAAGGCGGAGCCGTGGGCGTGGCTGTTGCAGAGCACGCGGATGGGGGGCGCGCCCGCGAGCCCCATCCGCTCGACGTCCCAGCCCCGGGCCGAAAGCACCGCGTTCCGGGCGGCGGCGAGGCACGTGAAATGCGCCATCTGGCAGCCGGTGGTCAGGGCGAAACTGGCGTCCGGAGGCAGCCCCAGGAGCTCCTTGAGCCAGGCGCCGCACACCTCCTCGATGACCGCCTCCGCCGGGGAGCAGGCGTAGAGGGCCGCGTTCTGGTCCCAGGCGGACGTGAGCCAGTCCGCGGCCAGGGCCGAGGGCACGGAGCCCCCGATGACCCAGGCGAAGAACCGTCCGCCGGCGCTGCCCAGGAGGCCGCCCTCCACGCCCGCCGCCAGCTCGTCGATCACCTGCTCGGGATCGGTGGCGCACGGAGGCAGGGGACCCGCCAGGCGGTCCCGCAGTTCCTCGAGGGTCCGGGTTGCGCCCACGGGGGCCGTCGCCAGGGACCGGAGGTAGGCCACCGAATGCCGCAGGGCGGCCTCCAGGGCGGGCTGGTCGGGATTCGCGCTCTCCATGGTGCACCTCCGGGGGAAGGGCAAGCATGGGGCAGGGGGGGCCCGGAGGGCGACCCGATTCTTGCGGGGTGCCGATCCCTTCCCTGGCATCTCCGGAAAAGAGTGTTAGCTTTGTGCCATTCAAATTGTCCATACCTGGGAGGTCCCAATGGCAGGCACGTCGATGCGGTCCTATTTCCAGTCCTTGGCGGGCAAGGTGTTCGGCACCGCCATGATCCCCGTGGCCGGCTTCCTCGTCCTCATCGCGGCCTACATGCTGCCGACGGTCCACTCCCTCCTGCTGGGCGCCAAGAAGGAGGGGCTCCGGAACGTGGTCGAAAGCGCCCAGGCCCAGGTGGCGGGCCTGGCGGCCGAGGCAAAGGCCGGGCGAATGAGCCAGGAGGAGGCCCAGAAGCGGGCCAAGGAACTGGTGAACGCCATCCGGTTCGCCGACAAGAATTACGTATTCATTCATGGGCCCAACCACACGATCCTGGTCCTGCCCCTGGCCAAGCAGCTTGAGAACAAGCCCTCGAACGAGCTTCCCGCGGCCACCCTGGGGATCGTCAAGGCCCTGCGGGAGGCCTCCAGCGTGCCCGAAGGGGGCTTCTACGACTACCCCTACGGCAAGCCCGGCAAGGAGGGCCTCTTCCCGAAATCGGCCTTCGCCAAGCGCGTGCCGGACTGGGACTGGGTGGTGGGCGCCGGGATCTACGTGGACGACGTCAACGCCGAGATGTGGCGCATCTCCTTCGCGCTCCTGGGCGGCGCCCTGGTGGTGGCCGCACTGGCGGCCTACATCTCCCGCAACCGCTCCCGGGCCATGGTCAGGCCCCTCCTCCAGCTGGTCCAGGGCCTGCGCGACAGCGACCTCTCCAAGCGCATCGACGTGGCCACCAAGGACGAGATCGGCGAGGCCGCGGACGCCTTCAACGGCTACAACGGAAAGATGCGCACGACGGTGCGGGACATCGCCAGCTACGCCGAGCGCGTGGCCTCGGGCAGCGCGGAGCTGGCCGCCACCTCCCAGGAAATGGCCCGGGCGGTCCATGACATCGCCCGGGTCAGCGAGGAGCTCAAGGGCGCCGGGGACCAGGTCTCCCAGGCCATGAAGAGCCTGAGCGCCAACGTCGAGACCATGCGGGAGCGCACGGGCCAGACCTCGGCCCAGTCCGACAGGGCCGTGGAGGACACCGCCCGGGGCGCCGAGGCGGGGCAGGGCGCCGCCCACGGCATGGAGGAGATCCGGGAGGCCACGAGCCAGGTCGTCAAGGCCGTTCAGGTGATCCAGGACATCGCGCGCCAGACCAACCTGCTGTCCCTGAACGCCGCCATCGAGGCGGCCAAGGCCGGCAGCGCGGGCAAGGGCTTCGCCGTGGTGGCCGAGGAGGTGCGCAAGCTCGCCGAGCGGTCCCGCTCCGCGGCGCTGGAGATCGCCGAGCTCAACCAGCGCACCCAGGACGCCGTGGCAGGCGGGGTGGAGGGCGTCAAGGTCAGCGTGGACAACCTGCGGGCCATCGGCGAGCGCATCACCGGCATCGCCGCCAGCATCCAGGAGATCGGCAGCCTCAGCCGGGCCCAGGAGGAGACCAGCCGCGACGTCGCCCAGCGCATGGCCCACACCGCCCAGGGCCTCGCCCAGAACGCGTCGGCCACCCAGGAGCTGTCCGCGACGGTTTCGGAGATCACCAAGACCTCCGACGACCTCGCCGGCGTGGCCGAGGGGCTCCGCCACGTGGTGGACGGGTTCAAGGTATAGGGGCAGCCTAGATTTCGCCCCGGATCACCTTCTTGAAGGCGTCCATCTCGCCCTTGGCGATGGGCCGCGCCGGCACGCCGCCCCAGGTCTCGCCCGCCCCGACCCGGCTTCCGGGCAGGACCACGCTCTCGGGGAGGATGACGGCGTCGTCGCCGATGATCACGTCCCCCATGACGCAGCAGGCCAGTCCCAGGGTGGCGCGGTGGCCCACGACGACCGGGGCCACCACCAGGTTGCCGCCCCCGCCGTAGTGGGCGAAGATCCGCACGCTGCCTCCGATCACGGCGTCGTCGCCCACGGTGATGAGGGAGGGGTCGCTGATGTACTCGGTATTGATGAAGGCGTGGCGGCCGATTGTCATGCCCATGGCCTTCAGGAACCAGACGCCGTAGGGGGTGAGGGTCACGAAGGGCATGAAGGTGAAGCGCACCAGGTAGAAGAGGCCGTTGTGCAGGAACCAGGGTACGGCGTCCAGGGTGTAGTAGCCGCCCTTGTAGGGCTTCACCCGGGTGGGCAGGACCTTGTTGTAGGCCGCCACCACCACCAGGAGGGCCATGCCGAAGACGAACCAGGCCAGGGCCACGGCGAAGCCCCGCAGGAGCCAGGCGGGGATGGAGGGCAGGCGGGACGCCCACCCGAACAGGAGGTGGGTCAGGGCCAGGGCCGGGGCCAGGGCGGCGCCCAGGGCCGTGGCCGCGAGGAGGTAGAGCAGGAGCACCACCACGGCGTAGCTGGTTCGGGCATAGCGGCGGAGGAGGGTCTCGAAGACGTTGCGCGAAGGGGCTGACTTCGCGTGGCCGATGGGGTCGCGCATGGGGATTCCTGAGGTGGGGAGAGGCGTGCCATTATGCGGCCGCCCCGCCCCCTCCACAAGGGGCCCTATTCCTTCCGGCGGATCCCGGCGTGGGCCTGGAACTCCTCCTCGACCTTCTCCACGTCCGGGGAGTTGAAGAGGACGAGGTTCCTCAGGTGGATGTAGCTCTCCAATCCGTCGATGGTGGAGAACTCCATGCCGAAGCCCAGCGGGTTCTCCGCGGCGACGACGCCGGAGGTGCGGATCTCCACTTCGCCCTCGACCAGCGAGATCACCGCCTCGCAGGGCGTGCCCACGGGGTGGCGCTCCGCGGTGAGCACGAGCATGCCCTTCATGCTGAGGTCCTTGACGCGGGCCCCTTCGACGGGCCTCCCCTCGACGGCGATGCGCACCTCGAAGGTGATGGGCACCCTGGTGAATTCTCGCTTCTCGGAGTCGGGAGTCATGGCGGCGTCCTCGCAGGCTCTAGGATACCTTCGGAGCGGGCCCCAGGGTGGAACCTTCGATGAGGGCCACCGGAACGATCGTTTGGTGGACCGTATCCTTGCCAATGGCGGCCAGGGCCAGGGACACCGCCTGGTGGGCGATGGCCGGGATGTCCTGGGCCACGGAAGCCAGGCCGGGGTGCAGCTCCACGAGCCCGTCGAAGCCCAGCACCGACACCTGGCCGGGCACCTGGACCCCCAGGTCCGCCAGGGCCCCCAGGGCTCCCACGGCGATCTCGTCCGTGGCGCAGAACACCCCGGTCGGGCGGTGCCCCTGGCGCCAGGCGTCCCGCATGAGGCGGTAGCCGCCCAGGACCGAGGCCTCGCCCTTCACCGTCGCCGCCCGGATTCCCGGGAGGCTGGACCCGGCCAGCACGGACGTGAACCCGTTGGCGCGGTCCTGGGCCCACTGGACTTCGCACTCGACGGTCAGGTGGAGCAGGTTCCGGTGGCCCAGGGAAAGCAGGCTGTGGGCCGCAAGGCGGCCGCCGCCCATGTCGTCGGGGGCCACGCAGGAGATGCCGGGATGGTGCCCGATGAGCACCGCCGGCACGCCCCGCTCCCGGAGCTGCTCCAGGCGCCCGTCGACCCCGTCGCTGTTGAAGACCAGCACCACGTCGAAGCGGGTGCGCACGCCGCTGATGTCCTCGGGCAGCTCCACCACCTGGGTGGCCCGCACCTGCATCTCCCGCAGAAGCGCCCGCCAGATGAGGTTGAAGTAGGGGGAGAGCCGGTTCTCGCCCGCCCCCACCCAGATGCCCAGGGTGTGCTTGGTGCGCATGGAGAGTTCGCGGGCGATGGGGTCGGGCTCGTAGCCCAGGCGCTTCATCACCGCCAGGACGTTCTTGCGGGTGGTCTCGGCCACGGTGGACTTGCCGTTGATGACCCGGCTCACGGTGCCCTTGGATACGGCGGCCTGGCGCGCGATTTCACCGATGGTGATCTTCATGGTCTTCCCATGCGGAGGGCGGTGTCCGCGGCACCATAGAGGCTCACGTCGTAATCCCGGACGATGTGGACGGGCGTGGCCCGGGTGATCCCGTCGAGGTGCTCCCGGTAGTTGCGGTCGAACGCCGACATGAAACGCCGGCCGTCCAGGAGGAGCCCGGCGTTCTTGGAGGCGATGCCCCCGGCCAGGAAGATCCCGCCCGTGGGGAGGAAGGCCACGCAGAGCTCGGCGCAGACCCGGGCGTAGAGCTCCACGAAGAGCTCCATGGCCCTGCGGCAGGCCGGGTCCCCCGGCTCCGCCGCGATGGCCCCGGGGCGCAGGGCCTCGGGCAGGGCGAGGATGGCCGCGGAGGCCGGGGTCGCGGGAAAGCGCCCCGATTCGGCCAGGAACCGGTGGAGGGCCGCGATGCCGGGGCCCGACACGGCCGTCTCGGCGCCCGGGGGTCCCGGGTACTTCCGGCTGAGGTGCTCCCAGAGCTCCAGCGTCTCCGGGCCGGTCATCGGCAGGCCGATGTGGCCGCCTTCGCTGGGGTGGACACGGGGCCCGTCCGTGCCTCGGGTGATGAAACCCACGCCCAGGCCCGTGCCCGCGCCGACCACCAGGACGGTGCCCTGGGGGTCGGGAGCCGGTTCGGGAGAGCTCCCGTGGGGCAGGGGGAGCAGCTGCTCCCGGTCCGCGGGGTCCAGGAGCAGGACGCCCTGGGCCACGGCCGTGAAGTCGTTCACGAGCATCACCGGGATGCCAAGCTCTGCTTCCAGGGCGGGGCCATCGATATCCCAGGCGGCGTTGGTGAGCTGGATCCTGCCGTCCTGCACCTGGCCGGCGGCGGAGACGCAGAAGGCCACCGGCGGCCCCAGCCCGGCGCAGCCGTCCAGGAAGCTCCGGAGCGGCCCCAGCAGGGAGGTCGCGGCGGCGGTGCTGAAGGCCGCCTTGCGCAGCATCCGGACCCGGCCCGGGCTCCCGGCCAGGAGGGCCAGGGTCAGGTTGGTTCCCCCCACGTCCGCGGCGAGGACGATCCGTTCCGGGCTTGCGGTGGGCATTGCAGCCTCCTGAAAAACAAGGCACTAAATATTTCTTGTTGACAACCCTACCTTGATTGGCCAAACATTGCGTGACTTCTTTGTAACCGGTTTCATCCCCTGAGCGCTAGGGTGAATTCTCACCCGCATAAGCAGACGGCCAACGGGCCTTCTTTTTCGTCCGAACTTTGTAACCGGTTGCAGCCATTCCTTCCGACTAGAGTAGCTGAGCAAATCAGTCAAGCACACCCGGGCGCGCCCAAAAGGACACGAATCATGACCTCGCAGTTCACGGAAGACCAGGGCAACCGCCGGGCCGAATGGTGGCGGGGAGCCTCGATCTACCAGATCTACCCCCGGAGCTTCCAGGACACCAACGGCGACGGCGTCGGGGACCTGCCGGGAATCACCGCGCACCTGCCCTACATCGCCGACCTGGGCATCGAGGCCATCTGGATCTCCCCCTTCTTCACGTCGCCCATGCGGGACTTCGGCTACGACGTGTCCGACTACCGCAACGTCGACCCCATCTTCGGGAATCTGGCAGACTTCGACGAACTGGTGGCCAAGGCCCACGCCCTGGGCCTGAAGGTGCTCATCGACCAGGTGCTCTCCCATTCCTCCGACCAGCACCCCTGGTTCAAGGAGAGCCGCTCCAACCGCACCAACGCCCGCAGCGACTGGTACGTGTGGGCGGACCCCAGGCCGGACGGGTCCCCGCCCTCCAACTGGCAGTCCGTCTTCGGCGGGGCCGCCTGGGGCTGGGAGCCGCGCCGGCGCCAGTACTTCCTCCACAACTTCCTGGAGTCCCAGCCGGACCTCAACTTCCACTGCCAGGCCGTGCAGGACCAGATGCTGGAGGAATGCCGGTTCTGGCTGGAGCGCGGGGTCGACGGGTTCCGCTTCGACGCCTGCAACTTCCACTTCCACGATCCGCAGCTCCGCAACAATCCGCCGGCCCGCGGCAAGGCCCTGGAGGTCTCCTCCGTGCGCCCCGGGAACCCCTACGGCATGCAGGTGCACCGCTACGACAAGACCCGGCCCGAGAACCTGCCCTTCCTGCGCCGCCTCCGGGAGCTGCTGGACGCGTACGGCGCCGTGAGCGTGGGCGAGGTGGGCGACGAGGACTCCCTGGTGACCATGGCCGAGTACACCGGTGGGGGCGACAAGCTCCACATGGCCTACGGCATGCACCTGCTCACCGACGAGTTCAGCGTGGCGCGCATCCGCGGGGCCGTCGAAGCCTTCGAGAAGCGGGTGAAGCAGGGCGGAGGCTGGGCCTGCTGGTCCCTCTCCAACCACGACTGCGTGCGGGTTGTGACCCGGTGGGGCAACGGCACCCAGGATCCGGCCTTCCCCAAGGTGCTCCTGGCCATGCTGGGCTCCCTGCGCGGCACCTTCTGCGTCTACCAGGGCGAGGAACTGGGCCTCACCGAGGCCGTGGTGCCCAAGAACCGCCTCACCGACCCCTATGGCATCGCCTTCTGGCCAGACTTCAAGGGCCGCGACGGCTGCCGCACCCCCATCCCCTGGACGCCCGAGGCGCCCTTCGGGGGCTTCTCCGGCGTGGACTCGTGGCTGCCCATGCCCGCCGAGCACCTGGCCAGGGCCGTGTCCCTGCAGGCCGAGGCACCGGGCTCCGTGCTCGACTTCTACCGCACGTTCCTGGCCTGGCGCCGCCGCCAGCCCGCCCTGCGCGAAGGCTCCATCACCTTTCCCCGGGCCCCCGAACCCCTTCTGGTCCTGCGGCGGGAGAGCCCGGGGCAGTCGATCCTCGCCGTCTTCAACCTCGGGCCCGTCCCGGCCGAGTTCACCCTTCCTCCGCACATCGATCCCCTCCACGGCCATGGCCTGGAACCCGCCCAGCTCCACGGGCGGCGACTGGGCCTGCCTCCCTGGGGCGGATTCTTCGGGCAATCACGCCCCGCAACCCAGCAGTAACCCCAACCACTGCCGCATATGCGGCATCTTCAAGGAGCCAATCCCATGAAGAACAAACTCTACCTGGCTGCGCTGCCGCTGGCTCTCGCCTGCGGGACCCTGGCCGCCCAGGACACCTTCGACCTTCACGGCTACATGCGCTCCGGCGTCGGCCGTTCCTCCAACGGCGGTGAGCAGGTCTCCTTCTTCCTCGCCAACACCGGGGGCTCCCCCACCGGCGGCCCCGGCTACCGGCTCGGCAACGAGACCGACAACTACCTCGAGCTGGCCTTCGACGTGCGCGCCTACGACAAGGGCGAGGAATCCTTCAAGCTGCACTTCCGCCCCTCCTTCCGCGGCTACTACCAGGTGCGCGACGCCTCGGCCGACGCCGGCGGCGATGTGGACAACAGCAAGGCCGGCAACCAGACCCAGCAGGTTTGGGTCCGTGAGGCCTGGGGCGAGGCCTCCGGCATCTTCGGCAAGAGCCAGTTCTTCAAGGACGCCACCCTGTGGGCCGGCCGCCGCTTCTACATGCGGCAGGATCTCCACCTCCGCGACCAGTGGTACTGGAACGACAGCGGCGACGGCGTCGGCATGGAAGGCATGAACCTGGGCTTCGCCAAGTTCCACTACGCCTTCATCCAGCATGATTCCGGCAACATCACCAGCGACTGGAACAACGGCGCCATCCGCGGCCAGCTCGCCCCCTACAGCCAGTGGGTCGGCGGCAGCGGCCACTTCGTGATCGGCTCCCACGACCTGCGCATGAGCGACATCAAGCTCTGGCAGGGAGGCAGCCTGACCCTGGGCTACCAGTACAACGACGCCCACGGCGACGCCAAGGCCGACGCCGCCGGCATGAACAACAAGGGCACCCAGTACAGCCTGATCTACAACCAGTCCAACGTCCTCGGCGGCGACAACCGCGTCTACGCCACCTACGGCAACGGCAACACCTTCTGGAACTGGTACAACCCCGAGGTGAAGACGGAGAACACCTGGTGGATGGTGATGGACGCCCTCTACTTCAAGCCCGTGCAGAACGTCGAAGTGGCCGCCACCGCGATCTACCGCAAGCAGAACGGCAAGAACTCCATGGCCGGCAACACCAACACGTGGCAGTCCGTGGGCGTGCGCCCGATGTACTTCTTCACCAAGCACTTCTCCATCGCCGCCGAACTGGGCTACGACAAGCTGAAGTTCGACAACGAGAAGGAGGACCGGCACCTCTTCAAGGAGACCCTCGCCCTGCAGTGGAGCCCCCAGGCCTCCTTCTGGAGCCGTCCCTCCATCCGCATCTTCGTGACCCGCGGCCAGTGGAACCAGAACGCGAACAGCTGGAACAAGGTCGGTGAAGGCCACTTCGGCGCCGACACCCAGGGCGTGACCTTCGGCGCCCAGATCGAAGCCTGGTGGTAAAAGGGGACTGACGGATGGAACGCCTCCCCTTCGGCATCTTCGCAAGCCGTCCCCGGCGCGGGAATCCGCGCCGGGGGCCGAAGGGAGGCTCCATGCGCCTGACCTGGCTCCTCGCAACGACACTCGGTCTCGTGGGCCCGCTGGGATGCGCGGGGGGTGGGGGGGGAACCTCGGCCCCCGCGTACCCGGCGGACACCTCGACCATCGCCCCCGGCCAGCAGCTGGAGAACGCCCCGCGCTGGTACGACGACGCGATCATCTACCAGGTCTGGGTCAAGAGTTTCGCCGACGGCATCTACAACGACGGCATCGGCGACCTGCCCGGCCTCCAGGGCAAGCTGGACTACCTCCAGTCCCTTGGCGTCAACACCATCTGGCTGTCCCCCATCTTCGAGTGCGCCTACAAGGGCGCGAACATGCATGGGTACGACACCACCGACTACTACGCCGTCAACAACCGGTTCGGCCTGAAGTCCGACCTGAAGAACCTCATCGACGCCACGCACGCCCGCGGCATGCGCATCATCTTCGACTTCGTCCCGAACCACACCTCGGCGTCGCATCCCTGGATGGACGACCCGCTCAAACGGAACTACTACGTCTGGCAGTCCACCCTGCCTTCGGGCTGGGGCTTCCCCTGGGGCGGGGGCACGTCCTCGGACGTCTGGAAGGAATACGAGGGCGCCTTCTACTACAGCGCCTTCTCCGGCGACGCGGACCTGAACTACTACAATCCCGAGGTGCGCTCCACCATGCAGGCCGTGGAGAGCTACTGGCTGGACCGCGGGTTCGACGGCATGCGGGTGGATGCCGTGCGCTACCTCTGCGAGTCGGGGCCCGGCAGGGCCGCCGACACGCCCGACACCCACGCTCGGCTCCAGGAGTTCCGGTCGGTGATCGACGGCTACCTGGCGCCCGGCAACGCCCATCCCCGTCCCGGCGGGGACGCCGCCAGGTACAGCGGCAAGATGATGATCGCCGAGGCCTGGACCAACGACGCGGCGGGCGTCGCGCCCTACTACGGCAACGGGGCGAACGAGTTCCACCTGTGCCTGGACTTCAGCGCGCCCTGGGCGGTCTTCAACGCCATCAACGGCCCGGACGCCACGAGGCTGACCTCCCTTTGGGAGTACGAGCGGGACACCTACCCCGCGGGCTTCCGTTCCGCCACCTTCGATTCGAACCACGACAACGTGATCTCCCGGCCCGGCACCCAGTACGCCGCCAGCCGCCCCAGGATCGTCCTGGCCGAGGCGCTGAACCTCCTCTCCCCCGGCACCCCCATCATCTACTACGGCAACGAGGTGGGCATGACGGGCGCGTCGGGCACGGACCTGAACCTGCGCGGGGCCATGGACTGGGCGGCGGTGACCGCCCAGACCGCACAGCCGGATTCCATCCTGAGCTGGGTCAAATACCTGAACAAGGCCCGCGCCGCCTATCCCGCCCTGCGGGGCAGCTACGCGACCCTCGCCACCGACCTGGGCCCCTCGAAGGTCCTCGCCTACATCCGGTCCGCCGGCGCCGAGCGAGTGGTGGTGGTGGCCAACCTCACGCCCACGGTCCAGACGGCGGTGCTCACGAACCTCACGACCAGCGGCGTGGCCGCGGGCGCGACGGTGGCGGCCATCCTGGGCGATACGAAGTCTAATAATTCATTGACTGGCACCCAGTACACCGTGAGCGCGCTGCCGCCCTACGGGGTGCGCGTCCTCCACATGGGCGGGGACACCTTCAAGGGCAACCTTCATGGCGATATCCAGTAACCGGTTCTAGACTCTTTACCGCATTCCCACCTCTCCACTCACCTGGAAGCAACCTCATGGGCGATCTCCAAATCAAAGCACTGAAAAAGGCCTATGGCGACGTGATGATCCTCCAAGGCCTGGACCTGGACATCCACGACGGGGAGTTCATCGTCTTCGTCGGCCCCTCGGGCTGCGGCAAGTCCACCCTCCTGCGCTGCATCGCGGGCCTCGAGGAGATCACGTCCGGGGAGCTTCACATCGGGGGCAAGCTGGTCAACGACGTGCCGCCCTCCAAGCGCGGCATCGCCATGGTCTTCCAGAGCTACGCCCTCTACCCCCACATGACCGTGGCCGAGAACATGGCCTTCGGCCTCAAGCTGGCCGGGGCGTCCAAGCAGGAGATCTCGGCGGCCGTGGCCCGGGCCGCGGCCATCCTCCAGATCGAGCCCCTCCTGGACCGCAAGCCCAAGGCCCTCTCCGGCGGCCAGCGCCAGCGCGTGGCCATCGGCAGGGCCATCGTCCGCAAGCCGGACGTCTTCCTCTTCGACGAGCCGCTTTCCAACCTGGACGCCGCGCTGCGGGTGCAGATGCGGGTGGAGCTCAGCAGGCTCCACCACGAGCTGAAGACCACCATGGTCTACGTCACCCACGACCAGGTGGAGGCCATGACGCTGGCCAACCGCATCGTGGTGATGAACAAGGGCCTCATCGAGCAGGTGGGCACGCCCCTGGAGCTCTACCACAAGCCCGCCAACCTCTTCGTGGCCGGTTTCATCGGCTCGCCCAAGATGAACTTCCTCCCCTGCACCCTGGTGTCGGCCCAGGAGGGCTCCACCCTGGTGAGCCTCACGGACGGCACCTCCATCCGCGTGCAGGCGAAGTCCCATGGCCTGGCGCCGGGCTCGCCGCTGACCCTGGGGATCCGCCCGGAGCACCTCCTGGCCTCCAAGCAGGGCGTGGAGGGCGCCGCGCCGGCCCACATCCAGCTGGCCGAACACCTGGGGGACATCACCTACCTCTACGTGGTCGCCCCGAGCTGCCCCGAGACCCTCACCGTGAAGTCCGATCCCGACAATCCCCTCACCACGGGCGACAGCGCGTTCCTGACGTTCCCCGCGGAGCACTGCTACCTGTTCGACGCATCCGGCAAGGTCCTTCCGAAGGACTGAGCCCCCTCCATCCACATCCCATCACCAAGGAGAATCCCGTGAGCACGCACTCGAAAATCGCCAGGCTGGCCACCGCGGCCGCGCTGGTCGTGGCCGGCGGCATCAGCGCGCTGACCGCCGCGGCCCCCAAGGGCCCCCTGACCATCTGGATCAACGGCGACAAGGGGTACAAGGGCCTGCAGAAGGTGGGCGACGACTTCACCAAGAAGACCGGCATCAAGGTCGTCGTCGAGCACCCCGAGGACGCCCCGGGCAAGTTCCAGCAGGCCTCCAGCGAAGGCAAGGGCCCCGACATCTGGATCTGGGCCCACGACCGCGTCGGCGAGTGGATGGCGGGCGGCCTCCTCACCGAAGTGCGCCCCAACAAGAAGTTCAAGGACGGCGTGGTGCCCATGGCGTGGGAAGCCTTCACCATCCAGGGCAAGACCTGGGGCTACCCCCTCTCCATCGAGGCCGTGGGCCTCATCTACAACAAGGCCCTGGTGCCCGAGCCCCCCAAGACCTGGGACGAGGTGTTCGCCATCGAGAAGAAGCTCAAGCCCCAGGGCAAGCACGCCATCCTCTGGGACTACAACAACACCTACTTCACCTTCCCCATGCTGCAGGCCTGGGGCGGCTACGCCTTCAAGCGCCGTCCCGACGGCACCTATGACGCGCGCGACACGGGCGTGAACAACGCCGGGGCCGTCAAGGGCGCCGCCATCCTGGACAGGCTGATCAAGGAGGACGTCATGCCTCCCGAGGCGGGCTACGCCGAGATGGAGACCGCCATGGCCGAAGGCAAGATCGGCATGATGATCAGCGGCGCCTGGGCCTGGGACAACGTGGCCAAGGCCAAGATCAACTACGGCGTCGCCAAGCTCCCCGCCGTGGACGGCAAGCCCTCCCGGCCCATGGTCGGCATCACCGGCGCCATGATCCCCAAGGCCAGCAAGAACCCCGCCATCGCCAAGGAGTTCATCGAGAACTGGATGCTCGTCCCCGCCGGCCTCAAGAAGATCAACGCCGACGTGGCCCTGGGCGCCCCCGCCAACCTGGAGTTCTTCAACCAGATCAAGGGTGATCCCCGCGTCCAGGCCACCATGGCCAGCGCCAAGGACGGCGTCATCATGCCCAACAACCCCGAGATGGGCCGCTTCTGGGCCGCCATGCTCAGCGCCCTGGGCAGCATGACCGACGGCCGCCGGAGCCCCAAGGAAGCCATGGACGCCGCCGCCAAGCGGATCCTCGCCAAGTAGGCTCATCCCAGGGCGGGGGGCCGCAAGGCCTCCCGCCCGTTTCCGCGGACACGACGAAATGACCCTCCCACCCGCCATCCGACGCAACCTGGGCCGAGCCTTCCTGGCCCTGCTTGTCGTCGCCGCGCTGTTCCTCGTCACCGTCATCTACGCGACGGGCGAGGCGCTCCTGGCCGGCACCTTCCTGGTCATCATCGCCCTCGCCGCCTGGATCTACCTCTCGAAGAAGACCTATGCATACCGGTACCTGTTCCCCGGCATCGCGGCGGCCATCATCTTCGTGGTCTTCCCGGTCATCTACACCATCTTCATCGGCTTCTCCAACTACAGCTCCAAGAACCTCCTCGAGTTCCCCCGGGCCACCCAGTACCTGCTGGACCAGACCTACGCGGGCGAGAGCAACACCTTCGGCTTCTCCCTGTTTCCCGACGGCGCGAAGTTCCGCGCCCGCCTCGAGGACTCCGAGGGCGGGGCCGTCTACTTCACGCCCGCCTTCGCCATGCCCGGCGACGCGCCGGTGGAAGTCAAGGCCGGACCCGAGGCGGAGGCCGGCTTCACCCCGGGCGACCCGGTGGAGCTGGGCGACATCATCGCCAACGAGGACAACCTCAAGAAGCTCACCGTGACGATGCCCAACGGCGCCAGGCTCGGCATGACCGGGCTCAGCGAATTCGCGGCGATGAAGCGCCTCTACACGCCCAAGGGGGACGGCAGCCTCCTGAACAACCAGGACGGCACCGTCATCAGGCCCAACGTCCGCACCGGCTTCTACGAGACGCCGGCCGGGGAGCAGGTGCTCCCCGGGTTCCAGGTGAAGATCGGCTGGGACAACTACAAGCGCATCTTCCTGGAGCCCAAGTACCGCGAGCCCTTCATCCGGATCTTCATCTGGACCGTGATCTTCGCCGGGCTCTCGGTGCTCTTCTCCTTCTCCCTGGGCATGGTGCTCGCGGTGATCCTGAACTGGGAGGCCCTGCGCTTCCGCAGCGTCTACCGGCTGCTGCTCTTCCTGCCCTACGCCGTGCCCGGGTTCATCTCCATCCTGGTGTTCAAGGGCCTGTTCAACAACAACATGGGCGAGATCAACCTGATACTCGACGCCATGTTCGGCATCCGTCCGGGCTGGTTCTCGGATCCCTTCCTGGCGAAGGTGATGCTGCTCATCGTCAACACCTGGCTGGGCTTCCCATACATGATGGTGGTCTGCATGGGCCTCATCAAGGCCATCCCCATGGACCTCTACGAGGCCTCGGCGGTGGCGGGGGCCGGGCCCCTCACCAACTTCTTCAAGATCACCCTGCCGCTCATCAAGCGGCCCATGCTGCCCCTGCTGATCTCGTCGTTCGCCTTCAATTTCAACAACTTCGTGCTCATCTCGCTGTTGACCGGAGGCCGGCCGGACTTCCTGGACACCACGATCCAGGCGGGCACCACCGACATCCTCATCTCGTACGTGTACCGGAACGCCTTCGTGGACTCCGGGCAGCAGTTCGGCCTCGGGGCCGCCATCTCCACGGTGATCTTCCTGCTGGTCGCCGCCATCACCCTCGTCCAGATCCGCTACACCAGGATCGCCGACGACGAGAAGCGCTGAGGGGGAACCATGGCCATCGTAACCAACAAGTCGCAGCGCTGGAGGGTCTACGCGGCCCACCTGTTCCTCGTGTGCCTCTGCGCCCTCGTCATCTTCCCGTTCCTGCTGACCATCTCCATCTCGCTTCGGCCCGGCAATTTCGCCACCGGCCGGCTCATTCCCAGGGAGATCAGCTTCGAGCACTGGCGCTTCGCTCTGGGCCTGCCCTCGGTGGGCCCTGACGGCGCCCTCGTCTCTCCCGACCTGCCCGTGCTGCGCTGGCTCTGGAACTCCATCCGGGTGGCCCTGGTCTCGGCCTGCATCGGGCTCCTGCTGAGCACCACCGCGGCCTACGCCTTCGCCCGCATGCGGTTCGCCGGGAAGAAGGCCGCGCTGACGGGCCTCATGCTCATGCAGATGTTCCCCTCGGTCCTGGCCCTGGTGGCCATCCACTCCATCTTCACCCGCATCGGCAACGCCTTCCCGCTGTTCGGCATGGACAGCCTCTGGTCCCTGGTGCTGGCCTACTCCGGCGGCATCGCCCTGCACGTCTGGACCATCAAGGGGTTCTACGAGACCATCCCCGCCGAGATCGAGGAGGCCGCCACCGTGGACGGAGCCACGCCCTGGCAGGCCTTCTGGCGCGTGCTGCTGCCCATGGCCCTGCCCATCCTCATGGTGGTGTTCCTGCTGGCCTTCATCGGGGCGATCATCGAGTACCCGGTGGCCTCCATCCTGCTCCACTCCCAGAAGAACCTCACCCTGGCCGTGGGCGCCAACTCCTTCCTCTACCCCCAGAAGTACATGTGGGGGGATTTCGCAGCGGCGGCCATCCTCTCCGGCCTGCCCATCACCGTCGTCTTCATGCTGGCCCAGAAAGGCCTGATCGCCGGGCTCACCTCCGGCGGCACCAAGGGCTGAGCCGGCCCTCCCCTTCACCCCTTCCGAGGGCCGTGCCCTCGAACCTCAACCCAGGAGCCCGACATGAGCCTCCGTTCCACCCTCGTCAAGGTGTTCGCCGCCGTCGCGCTGGCCTTCGCCACCCTCTCCCCCGCCCAGGCCCAGGCTCCCGCCGCCGGCCCCAACATCACCATCCACTACCACCGCGTGGACGGCAACTACGAGAAGTGGGGCATCCACCTCTGGAAGAGCCCCAACATGCCCCTGGAAGGCGTGGAGTGGCCCACCCCCATGCCCCCCACCGGCAAGGACGCCTTCGGCGTCTACTGGACCCGGGAAGCCGCCGAGTTCAAGACCCGCACCAAGATGGTCGTCAACTACATCATCCACAAGGGCGACATCAAGGAGCAGGGCGGCAAGGACATGAGCTTCGACGGCATGACCAACAAGGAAGCCTGGGTCTGGGAAGGGGACAGCAAGACCTACTTCTCCCTGGACGAGGTCAAGGCCGGCCACCCCGAGTACAAGTAGCCGGAATTCCAAGCAACTGGGGCCGGTGGTGACCGGAAGGCCATCACCGGCCCGGCCCCTTTTCACGACCAGCGAGCCTCCCATGACCCTGCGAACCCTCTCCCACGCGTTCCGGCTTTCCCTGGCGCTCTCCGGCGCCGCGCTCCTGGCCCAGGGGGCCCCGGCCTCCGTGCCCGGGTCCTTCGCGGACAATCCGATCGTGTACTTCCTCATGACCGACCGGTTCGTCAACGCCGATCCCTCCAACGACGGCAGCTACGGACGCAGGCGGGAGGCCCTGCCCAAGGACGACGTGGCCACCTTCCACGGGGGCGACCTCAAGGGCGTCACCCAGAAGCTCAAGGAAGGCTGGTTCAAGCAGCTGGGCGTGAACGCCATCTGGATAACGGCGCCCTACGAGCAGATCCACGGCTGGGTGCAGGGGGGCAAGGCCGAGTTCAAGCACTACGCCTACCACGGCTACTACGCCCTTGACTACACGGTGGTGGACAGGAACCTGGGCACCCCCGCGGATCTGAAGGAGCTGATCGACACGGCCCACGCCCAGGGCATCCGCGTCCTGTTCGACATCGTCATGAACCACCCCGGCTACCTGGACCTGCAGACCGCCCGGGAACTGAAGGTGGACGTGCTCTTCGAGGGCTCGGAGAAGGCCACGCTGAAGAACTACCACAACTACATCGACTACAACAGCTTCAAGTTCCTGGACTGGTGGGGCAGGGACTGGGTGCGGGCGGGCCTTCCCGGGTACCTCGACGGAGGGCGCGACGACCTCACCATGCAGCTGGCCTTCCTCCCCGACTTCCGCACCGAGAGCAAGGACTTCGTGAAGCTTCCGAAGTTCCTCAAGAACAAGCCCGACACCCGGGCCGTGGACCTGCCCAACACGACCGTGCGGGGCTACCTGATCAACTGGCTCACCGACTGGGTGCGCACCTACGGCGTGGACGGCTTCCGCTGCGACACCGTCAAGCACGTGGAGCCCGAGGCCTGGGCGCAGCTCAAGGCCGAGGGGGTCAAGGCCCTGGCGGAGTGGAAGGCCGCGCATCCCGCCAACAAGATCGACGACGCCCCTTTCTGGATGGTGGGCGAGTTCTGGGGCGTCGGGCCCGCCAGGCACAAGATGCATTCCTTCGGCTTCGACGCGATGCTCAACTTCGACTTCCAGAACGACGAAGGGGAGTTCGCCAAGCCCGAGAAGCTCTTCGCCGGATACGCGAAGCTCCAGGCCGGCATGCCCGTCCACATGCTGAACTACCTTTCGTCCCACGACACGAAGCTGTTCGACCGGGAGAAGCTCGTGGTCGGCGGCGCCGCCCTGATGCTGGCCCCCGGCGGGGTGCAGATCTTCTACGGCGACGAGACCGCGCGGCCCGCCGGGTACGAACCCCGCACCGACTTCCAGCAGGGGACGCGGTCCGACATGAACTGGACGGCCCCGGACGCGAAGGTGCTGGCCCACTGGCGCAAGCTCGGCACGTTCCGCAGCCGCCACCTGGCCCTGGCCAAGGGCGTCCACAAGCAGCTCGGTTCCTCCCCCTACGTCTTCAGCCGCATCGACGCGCCCTCCGGGGACTGCGTGGTGGTGGCCATGGGCGCCAAGGGCGAGGCGACCATCCCCGTGGCCGGCGCCTTCAAGGACGGCGAGAGCCTCCGGGACGCCTACACGGGCCGCACCGCCACGGTGGCGGGAGGGGCCGTGAAGGTCCAGGCCGAAACCTATGTCCTGCTCGAGCGGGCCAACTAGTCAAGGAACTCCACGATGGCTTCGAAACTACCTCAGGTCGCCTATTTCTGCATGGAATACGCCCTGGAGAGCACCTTCAAGATCTATTCCGGAGGCCTGGGCATCCTCGCCGGCGACTACTTCAAGGGCGTCAAGGACCACGGCTTCCCCATGGTGGGCATCGGCATCCGCTGGAAGCAGGGCTACGGCGAACAGCACGTGGACCCGGTCACCGGCAAGGTCTTCGACGCCTTCCGCACCGGGGACCACGGCTTCCTGGAGGACACCAAGGTCACGGTCAAGGTCGACATCAAGGGCCGCCCCGTGCACATCAAGGTCTGGAAGGTCACGTCCTACGGCGTGGACACCCTCTACCTGCTGGACACCGACCTGGAGGCCAACGACGGCGAGGCCCGCTGGATCACGGGCCAGCTCTACGGCTGGTTCGGCGAGGAGCGGGTGGCCCAGGAGATGGTGCTGGGCATCGGCGGCGTGCGGGCCCTGCAGGCCCTGAAGATCAAGCCCGACGTCTACCACTTCAACGAGGGCCACGCGCTCTTCGGCGGGTTCGAGCTCATCCGGCGGCGCATGGCTCGGGGCGCCACCTTCCAGGACGCCCTGGCCCGCACCCGGGAGGAGGTGGTCTTCACCACCCACACCCCCATCGTGCAGGGCAACGAGTCCCACCCCATCGACCGGTTCATGTACCTGGGCGCCAACCTGGGCCTGACCCGGGCCCAGCTCAAGCAGCTGGGGGGCTCGCCCTTCAACATGACCGTGGGGGCCCTGCGCATGAGCCGCATCGCCAACGCCGTGGCCGAGCTGCACCGGGTCACCGCCAACGACATGTGGAAGGGCATCAAGGGCCGCTGCGAGATCATCGGCATCACCAACGCCATCCACCAGGGCACCTGGGTGGATCCGAAGATGCTGGAGCTGGCCGCCAAGGGGAGGAAGGACGCCCTCTGGAACCGCCACATGGAGAACAAGCATAAGCTCATCGCCTTCGTGGAGGCCCGCAACGGCGTGAAGCTGGATCCCGAGGCCCTCCTCATCGGCTTTTCCCGGCGCGCCGCGCCCTACAAGCGCTCCAACTTCATCTTCACGGACCGCAGCTTCATCGAGCCCCTGCTCAGGAGCGGCAAGGTTCAGATCGTCTTCTCGGGCAAGGCCCATCCGCTGGACGACAACGGGAAGGTCATCGTGGAGGACATCCTGGAGATGACCCGGCTGTATCCCGGCCGCGTGGTCTTCCTGGAGAACTACGACATGGAGATCGGCGCCCTGCTCACCCGCGGCTCGGACGTGTGGCTCAACAACCCGCGCCGGCCCAAGGAGGCCTCGGGCACCTCGGGCATGAAGGCCGCCCAGAACGGCGTGCTCAACCTCTCCATCCTCGACGGCTGGTGGCCCGAGGCCTGCGACCACGGGAAGAACGGATGGCAGTTCGGCGACGGCTTCGAGAGCGCCAGGGACGCGGTGCTGGACAGGCACGACTTCAAGGCCTTCCGCAAGGTCCTGGCCGAAGAGGTCCTGCCCACGTACTACGACCACCGGGACCAGTGGGTGGACATGATGGTCCGTTCCATCCAGGACACCCGGGAGACCTTCGGGGTCAAGCGGATGCTGGACGAGTACTACGCCCGGATGTACAAGCGCTTGTGATCGCATAGGAGGCCGCCGTGGCCAGGAACCCGTTCTTCGTTTTGGCGGCCGCCTCGGCCCTTTTATGGACCGGCTGCGGCGGGGGCGGGGGCGGCACGTCCCTGACGACGCCCACCACCTCCATCGACGCCGACCTGGCCCAGTCCCCGGCCCCGGACGCCGCCTACCACAAGATCCCCAGCAACGACCTGGGCGCGGTGGTCAGCGGCGCCAACGTCACGTTCAACTACTGGAACCCCACGGCCTCGACGGTGGCCGTGAACCTCTACGCCAACTGGAACGACAGCCTGGGCTCCCCGGCGGCCACGGTGAGCCTGTCCAAGGGCGCCAACGCGATCTGGACCAGCGGCTCCATTCCCATCCCGGCACAGAAATACTACGTCTACAACGTCGGCGGCACCTACGTCCTGGACGCCTACGCCAAGTCCATGGCCCAGTGGGTGCACACGGGCAAGGCCTCCATTCCCGGCGACACCAAGGGCAAGGGCGCGATCCTCGACCCGGCCGGGCCCCTCCCCGACGGCGGTTGGGTGCCCTATGCCGGCACCTCCAGCTATTTCGACGGCTCCGCCATGAAGGCCCCGAACGGCTCCACGGCCCCGTACGGCTACGCCTCCGCCCGGGACGCCATCATCTACGAGGCCGGAGTGCGGGACCTCACCGTGGACCCCGCGGTCACCAGGTTCGCATCGGGCCACGCCTGGGGCACCTTCAAGGGCCTGGTGGACATGCTCCCCCACATCCAGAAGCTGGGCGTCACCCACGTGCAGCTGCTCTGCCCCCTCCAGAACTACAACTACGACCAGACCGCCGTCGGCACCCGGGAGCTCGACCCGTCCGTGACCAGCGGCGCCAACTACAACTGGGGCTACGACCCCCAGAACTACTTCACGCCCTCTGGCATGTACTCCGCCAGCCCCTCCACGCCCGCGGCCCGCATCAGCGAGCTCAAGACCCTGGTCAACGAGATCCACAAGGCGGGCATGGGCGTGATCCTGGACGTGGTCTACAACCACACCGCCAACACCTCCGTCCTGGGCGACCTCTCGGGCACCAACTACTACTACCGCACCACCAGCAGGAACGGCGCGGGCAGCCAGGACGTCATGTCCGAGCACAAGATGGTGCGCAAGCTCATCGTGGATTCCGTGAAGCACTGGGTGAACACCTACCATGTGGACGGCTTCCGGTTCGACCTCATGGGGGTGATGGACACCGGGACCATCAAGGCCGCCTACGCCGAGGCGGCCGCCGCCAACCCGAAGACCCTCTTCGTGGGCGAGGGCTGGACCGGCTTCTACACCGGGGCCGCCGCCGACTACAACGGCGACGCCATCGCCGGGGCGGACCAGGGCAACGCCTCGGCCTTCGCGGGAATGAACATCGGCATGTTCTCCGACAGCTACCGCCAGATCTTCAAGAACGGCTACCCCAACGACGGCGCCACCGCCTTCCTCACGGGCGCGGGCCAGGCCATCGCCGATCTATATTCCAATGCATCAGGCAAGCCCAGCAAAATGAGCAATGGTTTCACTTTTGTCGCTCCTTCCACCAACAACGTGGTGAACTACCTCACCTGCCACGACAACCTCTGCTACTACGACGTGCTGGCCTGCGCCACCAACGCGGCCAGGAGCCAGGACGCCACCATCCTGCAGCGGGCCAAGGTGGGCTACGCGACCCTGCTCACCTCCCAGGGCATCGCCTTCCTCCATGCCGGGGACGAGATGTTCCGCACCAAGGAGACCACGGCCGGCAAGGGCGCCCAGAACACCAAGTCCAGCACCATCCGGACCTTCGTGGACAACTCCTACAACGCCTCCGACGCCGTCAACATGGTGGCCTGGTCCAACGTCTACGCGGGCGACCCCATCACCGGAGCCTTCGCCAACTACGCCACCGCCCAGGACGGCTACAAGCTCTACGCCTACACCCAGGGCCTCATCGCCCTGCGCAAGGCCACCAACGCCTTCCGCCTCCCCGACGCCTACCTGGCGGCCAACCTCGCCTCCATCGCCCCCGCCGGGGCCGGCTCCACGGTCCTGGCCTTCGGGTACAAGGCCGTATCCACCGACCTCACCGGCACCTACTACGTCTTCCACAACGCCGACACCTCGCCCCAGACCTTCACCGCAGACGTGAGCCTCGCGGGCGCGACGCTGATCGTGGACGGGAACTCGGCGGGAGTCACGGCCATCGCATCGTCGACCACCGTGACCGTCAGCGGCGCGAGCGTGACGTTGGCGCCCCTGTCCTCGGCGGTATTCAGGTTCTAGGCATTATTTGCCCTGCAAGCCCACCAATTCCGCTATCAAGGGCGCGCTTTCCGATATAATGACCCTTCTGCCCTGGAGCACCCACCGTCTCCGGGGCATTTCATTGGAGTCTTCATTGCGGCAGGATTTCCATCTGGTTCGATTCCTGAGGGAACAGGCTCCGGTCCGTGGGGCCAAGGTGGCCCTCAGATCCCACGGCGAAGGCGCCACGGTCACCTGGGCGGAACTGGGCGAGCGCATGGACCGGATCGCCCGGGGCCTGCTCCGGCTCGGCCACGAACCCTGCGGGATGGTGGGGCTGTGCGGCCGGAACATGCCGGAATGGACGATGTCGGACCTGGGCATCCTCGCTGCGAGGGGTGTCCCGGTTCCGCTCTATCCCACCAGCAACCTCGAGCAGGCGGTCTTCATCATCCGGGACGCGGGCATCCGGATCCTCTTCGCGGGCGAACAGCCCCAGGTGGACCTGGGGATCGAGCTCCTGGCCCAGGGCGAGATCGCGCATCTGGTGGCCCTGGATGCCTCCGTCGACCTGCGGGGCTGCCCCCAGGCGCTGACCCTCCAGGCGCTCATGGACCTGGGCGGGGATCCGGCCACGGCCGCGGAACTGGAGGCGCGCGCCGCCGGCTACCGCCTGGACGACCTCTACACCCTGGTGTACACCTCGGGCACCACCGGGGAACCCAAGGGCGTGATGCTCGACCAGGCCAACATCGCCGCGGCCATGCACCTCCACGACCTGCGGCTCAAGGTGGGCCCGGAGGACGTCTCCCTCTGCATGCTGCCCCTGTGCCACATCTTCGAGAGGGCCTGGACCGCGTACCTGCTGTACCGGGGCGCCGAGGTGGTGTACCTGCGGGATCCCCAGACCGTGGTGGCGGCCATCGGCGTCGTGCGCCCGACCCTGATGTGCTCGGTGCCCCGGGTCTACGAGAAGGCCTACGCCGGCATCCAGGCCCGCATGGCCAAGGCCGGGTGGCCCATGGCCGCGCTCTTCGGCTGGGCCCTGGGCATCGGCCTTCAAGTGGTGCGGCTGCGCATCGAAGGGAAGGGGCCCGGGCCCTGGCTGGGGCTCCGCCACAAGGTGGCCGATGCCCTCGTGCTCCGCAAGATCCGCAACCTGTTCGGGGGCCGCTGCCGGTTCCTGCCGGTGGCCGGTGCCAGCCTCGCGGACGACGTGAACCTCTTCTTCCAGGCCGTCGGGCTCAACCTCAAGTACGGCTACGGCCTCTCGGAGACCTGCGCCACGGTCTCCTGCTGGGAGGACGGCTCCATGCCCATCGGCACCATCGGCAGGCCCATGGAGGGGCTGGAGGTGCGCCTGGGCGAGGAGAACGAGCTGCAGGTGAAGGGGCCCACGGTGATGCGCGGCTACTACAGGCGCCCCGAGGAGACCGCCCGGGTGATGACCGCCGACGGCTTCCTGCGCACCGGCGACGCCGGCGGCATCGATTCCGGCGGCAACCTGATCTTCACCGAGCGCATCAAGGAGCTGATGAAGACCTCCAACGGCCAGTACATCGCGCCCCAGCGCGTGGAGGGCACCCTGGCCAAGGACGCCTTCATCGAGCAGGTGGCCATCATCGCCGATTCCCGGAACTTCGTCTCGGCGCTCATCGTGCCGTACTTCGACCGCCTGGAGGAGTACGCCCGGTCCGCCGGGGTGGCCTACCGGAGCCCCTCGGACCTGCTGCGCGACAGCAAGGTGATGGCGTTCTTCGAGAGCCGCATCCTGGAGCTGCAGAAGGGCCTGGCCAAGTACGAGCAGGTGAAGAAGTTCACGCTCCTCTCGCGGCCGTTCTCCATGGACCTGGGGGAGCTCACCCCCACCCTGAAGCTCCGGCGCAAGTTCATCGAGAAGGCCTTCCGGGCGGAGATCGAGGCGATGTACTCGGCCCTCCCGGGCCTACCGGGGACGCCTGAGGCCGGGAACTGACCGCAGGCCGGTGGCCTCGTCCACCGCGTCGATCCAGCCGGCCCGGGCCTCCGGGAAGGCGTCGGCGTAGGGGACGTAGGGCTTGATGTCCAGCACCGGCGTGCCGTCCAGGAGGTCCACGTCCCCCAGGAGGAGCGTGCGGCCCTCGATGCCGAGCAGTTCCACGGCGGAGAGGCCGATGGCGTTGGGGCGGTGGGGGGAGCGCGTGGCGAAGACGCCGCGCTTCACCCGGGGGCCTCTGGGGGGCCGCACGGTGGGGGCCCAGCCCTCGCTCTTGTGCAGGGCGAAGACCACCCAGATGTAGGCGAACCCCTCCAGGTCGCGGAGGGTCTCCTCCGGCAGGCCCGGGTCCAGCTCCAGGGTGGCTCCGCCGGGCCCCCGGGCGTCGACCGTGGCCTGATGGGGGGCATCGATTCGCTGCCGATAGGGCGAGCGAACGGTGCCGATGGGGTGGAACGTGAAGGCGGTCTGGGTCATCCAGCCAAGCCTAGCAGGCGGGAAGTGCTATAGTCAGGCCTCGAACGGGGGCCGGATGTCGGTGAGAGGGTTGATCGGGTGCCTCCTGGGTTGCGCGGCGGCACTTGCCGGGGCGGCCCAGGCGCGCACCGTGAACGAGCGC
Source organism: Geothrix sp. 21YS21S-2 (assembly GCF_030846775.1). NCBI lineage: Bacteria > Pseudomonadati > Acidobacteriota > Holophagae > Holophagales > Holophagaceae > Geothrix > Geothrix sp. 21YS21S-2. Next base: position 1,907,127 of record NZ_CP132910.1, on the reverse strand, counting down.
CTGGTGGAGCTCTCCGCCATCCTGGGGTCCGAGTCCACCTCCAGCCACCAGGTACGGATCCGGGCCATCGAGGAGATCGCGGGGATGGGCACCATCAGCGGCCTGGCGTCGGGACTGATCTTCGACCGCGCCAGCTTCCGGCTTGAGGAGTCCCCCGAGGTGCGCGAAGCCGCCGCCCTGGCCGTGAGGAACGTGTGCGACATGCGCAACCGGGCTTTCGCGCTCAGGCTCCGCCGGATTGCCGACGCCACCCAGGAACCCGACCCCAGGGTCCGCATCGCCGCGCTGCGCAGCCTCGCGGCGTTCCAGTGCGCGGATGCCGCAGCCGGCGTCCTCGACGCCACCAGCGAAGCCAGGGAACCGGACCCCGCGGTGCGCGAAGCGGCCCGGGAGCTCATCCGCAAGGGCCTCGCGTCGAGCGCCTACTAGGCGTCCACCGGGTGTTCCTTCAGGTACCGGAACAGCGCCAGGTCCCAGGTGAGGATGTGGTTCGTGAGCCAGTCCCCCAGGAACTTGCCCAGCCCTTCCGGGGGCACCAGGGAGGGATCCTGGTCGCGCAGTTCCCGGATGAACTTGACCCGCAGGAGGAGCCGCTCGTGCTCGGTCCGGTGCAGGGGCCGGTCGGGGAACTCCGAGCGCACCATCAGGAACTCCTCGGTGACGAAGTGCTCCCGGGCGTAGCGCTCCAGGAAGGCCAGCATCTCGTCCATCCGCTGGGGAGCCAGGCCCTCCTCCAGGGCCTGGTCGAACGCGTTGATGGCGTCGAACAGGGCCACATGCTGGTGGTCCACCAGGGTGTGCCCGGTGGCGAACTGCTCGCCCCACTGGATGCGCATGGAAGGCTCCCCTTTGCCTGGTACTTCGGTTGGGTCCATCCTCCCGGCAATGGGGGCGGTTGTCTACCCTTCCACCTGGGAGACCAGGCGGTCGGCCAGTTCCGCCGACAGCTCCAGGACGGCCGCCAGCTCCTCCCGGCTGATGCCGTCCACGTGGATGCCGCAGGCCACGCACACCGTCACGCCGAGGCGGGACGCCAGGCGGGTGGCGAGGCTCCGTGCCAGGTCGTCCTCCCGGTGCCCCAGCACCGCCAGCACCGAGGTGGTCGCCCCGTCCCCCTTGGGCCTGGGCAGGCCCAGGGCCACCGCGCCGATGTGCTCCCGGTCGCCGCCGGCAAGACTCACGGCCAAGTCGCGGCCCATGGCCACGCAGGTCATCCTCAGGGCCACCCGGCCCCGGGAAGCGGTGAGCGTGACCGGCTCCATGGGTTCCTCCAGGGGTCCATGGTCCTAGCGGGAAGCGCCTCCCGTCAAGTTCCGGGGCCGACACGGGCGGCGAAGTGTGGGACCATGGGGGATATCCATCAGACAGGTGCGCATCGTGAGCGAATGGTTCGGCAAGCAGGTCTTCACCATCGGGATCATCGGCGGCGGGCGGGGCGGCCTGGGCCTCCTGAAGTTCTTCGGCAACAGCTCGGTGGGGAAGGTGGTCTTCGTGGTGGACCCGAACACCTCCGCTCCGGCCATCCTCGAGGCCCGGCAGAGGGGCATCCGCGTCTTCCACGACGACGAGGAGGCAACCCGCGGGGACCTGCCCGACTTCCTCTTCGACTCCAGCGGGGACGCCGAACTGGAGGCCCGGATCCGCGCGCGGCTGCGCGGCACGGCCACCATGTTCCTCACCTCCCTCACCAGCCGGATGATGGTGGAAGTCCTGGCCGAGAACGCCGCCCAGACCCGCGAGGACATCTCCCAGGTGGTCTCCACCATCAAGGACGACATCGCCTCCAGCCTGGACGCCAGCAACAGCATCGTGAGCCGCATCAACTCCATCATGTCCAACATGCAGATGCTGGCCCTGAACGCGAGCATCGAGGCCTCCAAGGCCGGGGTCCACGGCCGGGGGTTCACGGTGGTGGCCGACCATCTGGGCAAGTCGGTGGAGGCGGTGCGCAATCTCACCCAGGAGATCAACCACGTGAACCAGAACCTCACGTCCGTCTCCCACCGCAGCGACTCCGTGCTGGAAAAGCTGAAATAGCGATTAATATAAGTCATTTCTTCAGTTAGGGTGACCCTGGCGGTTACCATGGGCCCTTCCGAGGTGTCCCTTGGACCCGAACTCCGCCACCCCTGCCGTCCGTGCGGACCGTCTCCGAAGGATGGGGTTCTGCGATCCCGTCGAGGTGGACCAGGTGCTGGAGGCCGTGGAGGCCTTCTGCGGGGCCCCGGTGCGCCTGGAGTTGGAGGCGATGCCGGCGCCGGCCCCCGGGGATCCGTGGGAGGAGCCCGGACCGGGCCTCCAGGGCCGCCGGCTCCTGGGCCCCGGGCGCATGGCATGGGGCGTGCTCTCGGTGGACGGGCCGCTGGGGCCCCGCCTCCGCGAAGGGGTGGAGCAGGCCGCGCGGCTCCTGGAGGGAATGGCGGCCCGGGCCCGGGCGCGGACGGAACGGCGGGACCGCGGCCGTGGCCCCGCGGGAGCCTCCTTCGTGCCCGGCCTGGTCCACGAGCTTCGCAACGCGGCCTTCGGGTTCTCGGCCGTCCTGGACGCCTTCGAGGCGCGCTACGCGGACCGGGAGGAGGCCCGGCGCTACGGCGGGGCCCTGCGCAGGAACCTCGAGCAGCTCACGGGGTTCATCGAGGAGCTGAACGCCTACGGCGAGGTCCGCCTGGAGGCACCGGTCCCCCTTTCCCTGCCGCAGGTGCTGGGCGAGGCGGTGGCCACTTGCGAGCCCCATGCCCGGGACCTCTCCAGGGAGCTCCGGCTGGAATGGGCGGGGCCGCCGGTGCGGGTCCTGGCCGACGGAGCCCGCCTGCGGGAGGCCTTCGTGTGCCTTTTGCGCTGGGCCCTGGGGCAGGGCGGGGGCCCGGCCCTGCCGGTGGTCCTGGAGGCGGGGCCCTCGGCGGCTGGCCACGTGGACGGCCTCCAGCCCGGGAACCTGGACCCCGGGCGGATCTTCGAGCCCTTCCATTTCCGGGCCTCCGGCATGGGGCGCCTGGCCCTCCCCGTTGCCCGGCGGATCCTGGAGGCCCACGGGGGCACCCTCTCCGCCGCTCCCGGTCCCGGCGGCGCGCTTCGCATCGCCTTCACCCTCCCCAACCTCTGAGGCCCCATGTCCAAGCCGAAGATCCTCGTGGTGGACGACGAAGGCGCGGTGCGCTTCGCCCTGCGGGACTACCTGGAGTTCCACGGCTACGCCGTGGACGAGGCCGCCACCTGCGCCGGGGCCGAGACCCGCTACCGCAAGGACGTGTACGACGCGGTGACCCTGGACTACGCCCTGCCGGACGGCAACGCGCTGGAGCTTCTGCCCCGGCTCAAGGCCATCGACGCGGGCGTCCCCATCGTCCTGGTCACCGCCCAGGGCAGCATCGAGCTGGCGGTGCGGGCCATCCAGCTGGGGGCGGAGCAGTTCCTGGTCAAGCCCGTGGACCTTTCCGCCCTGCAGGTGGTGCTGGAGCGGGTCCTGGAGAACCAGCGCAACCGCCGGAAGCAGGTGGCCACCGACACCCGGGAAAAGCCCCAGCGGGCCATGGACCTCTTCCTGGGGGAAAGTCCGGCCATCCGGAAGCTGGAGGAGCAGGCCACCCGCGCCGCGGCGGCGGAGAGCCCCATCCTCATCCAGGGCGACACCGGCACCGGCAAGAGCGAACTGGCCCGCTGGCTGCACCGCCACAGCTCCCGCGGCCTCGAGCCGCTGCTGGAGCTGAACTGCGGCGGGTTCACGCGGGAGTTCCTGGACACCGAGCTCTTCGGTCACGAGAAGGGCGCGTTCACGGGCGCCGTGGCCGCCAAGGTGGGGCTGCTGGAGGCCGCCAACCGCGGCACGGTCTTCCTGGACGAACTGGGCGACATGGATCTCCAGATCCAGCCCAAGCTGCTGAAGGCCCTGGAGGAGAAGCGGTTCCGGAGGCTGGGCGAGGTGCACGACCGGAAGGTGGACTTCCGCCTCATCGGCGCCACCCATCGGAACCTCGAGGTCCTGGTGCAGGAGCGGCAGTTCCGGGCCGACCTGTTCTACCGGGTCAGCGCCATCCAGATCACCGTGCCCCCCCTTTCGGAGCGGGCCGAGGACATCCCGGACCTGGCCCAGAGCCTCCTGGGCCGGATCACCGAGGAGTGGGGCCGCGAGCCCGTCAGGCTGAGCCGCGAGGCCCTGGGCGTGCTGCAGCGCCACGGCTGGCCCGGCAACATCCGGGAACTGCGCAACGTCCTGGAGCGGGCCCTGCTGGGGGCCCGGACCCTCCTCATCGAATCGGTGGACCTGGACTTCGCCTCCAGCCCCAGGGCCGGGGCCGAGGCCGTTTCCTCCCGGCTGACCCTCAAGGAGATGGAGAGGTTCCACATCGTCCAGGTGCTCAAGGAGGAGGGGGGCAGGGTGGAGCTCGCCGCGCGCCGCCTGGACATCCCCCGCAGCACCCTCTACCAGAAGATCAAGGCGCTGGGCCTGTGACGCTACAATGGGCCCTTTCGAGGAGCCCGGCGATGATCCTCCCACGGCTGATCCTGATGCTGGCCCTCTGCCCCCTCCGGGCCGCGGCCCCCCTGGGGCCCGAGGTCCGGCCCTTCGTGAAGTACGACGCGCCCAGCATCGTCCTCGCGCATGCGCGCATCGTGGACGGCCTGGGCGGCCCCGCCGTGGAGGACCGGAACCTGGTCATCGAAGGGGGCCGCATCGCCCGCATCACGCCCGGGGCCGACGTCCAGCCCGCCCCCGGCCGGGTGGTGGTGGACCTGCGCGGAGCCACCGTCCTGCCGGGGCTGGTGGGCATGCACGACCACCTGTTCCACATCGCCCGCCCCAACCTGCGCCCCGACGGCACCGCCGACTCGCCCCTCCTGGTGCCGCAGATGACGTTCTCCTCTCCGCGCCTGTACCTGGCCGCGGGGGTCACCACCATCCGCACCGCAGGCAGCGTCGAGCCCTACGCCGACCTGAACCTCAAGCGCCTCATCGACGAGGGCAGGCTGGCCGGCCCCCACATCGCCGTCACGGCCCCGTACCTGGAGGGCGCCGGGAGCCCCTTCATGCAGATGCACCAGCTTTCGGGGCCCGAGGAGGCCCGGCGCATGGTGGACTACTGGGCGGACCAGGGCGCCACCTCCTTCAAGGCCTACATGTACATCACCCGCGCGGAGCTGGGCGCGGCCATCGAGGCCGCCCACAGGCGCGGCCTCAAGGTCACCGGCCACCTCAACTCCGTGACCTACCCCGAGGCCGCAGCCCTGCACATCGACGACCTGGAGCACGGCTTCTTCGTCAACACCCAGCTGGACCCGGGGAAGACCCCCGACCAGGCCTCCCCCGCCAACGGCACCCCGACCCTCATGGCCATGGACCCCTCCGGGGACGAGGCCAGGCGCCTCATCGCGACCCTGGTGGCCGGCCACGTGGCGGTCACCTCCACCCTCCCGGTCTTCGAGCACAGCATCCCCAACCGGCCCCCCCTGCGCCCCCTGGCCCTCGAGGTCCTGAGCCCGCAGGCCCGCGAAGCCTGGCTCCTGGCCCGGAACCGCACCGCCGCCCGCGCCCCGGAGGCGCCCCTGGCCGTCTTCAAGCGCGGCATGGCCCTGGAGCGCGCCTTCGCCGCGGCGGGAGGCCTGCTCATCGCCGGCTGCGACCCCACCGGCAACGGCGGCACCATCCCCGGCATCAGCGACTGGCGCGAGGTGGAGCTCCTGGTCGAGGCCGGCTTCACCCCCGTGGAGGCCATCCAGGTCGCCACCCGCAACGGCGCCGTCTTCCTGGGCCGGCAGGACCGCATCGGCTCCGTGGCGCCCGGCATGGACGCGGACCTGATCGTGGTTCGGGGCAACCCCGCCGTCCGCATCGAGGATCTCGAGAAGGTGGAGACGGTGTTCAAGGCCGGGACCGGCTACGACTCGGCCAAGCTGTTCGAGTCGGTGCGGGGGAGGTACGGGCAGTATTGATTTTCCCGCCCCGGGGTGTTGCTTTTCGCTTTTTTTGCGCTACATTGAGGTCCTCACAAGGAGCAACGATGTCCATCGCCCAAGCCCTTCTGCCTGAGTTCGAACACGAGATCGCCGGGGTGCGCCGCGTGCTCGAGCGTATTCCCGTGGAGCACCTGGAGTACCGTCCCCACCCGAAGTCCATGACCCTCGGCCAGCTGGCCAACCACCTGGCGACCATGCCCGGCTGGATCGTCAGCACCCTCTCCCGGACGGAGTTGGATTTCGCGTTGCCGGAAACCCGGGCGCTCATGCCCAAGCCGAGCACCACCATCGAGGGGCTGCTCAGCACCCTCGATGCCGGCAGGGAGGAGGCCTCCAAGGCCCTGGCCAAGGCCAGCGATGCCGATTTCCAGGTGATCTGGAGCGGGAAGGCCGACGGCAAGGTGCTCTTTTCCATGCCGCGCATCGCGGTGGTCCGAGGGTTCGTGCTGAACCACGCCATCCATCACCGGGCCCAGGCCACGGTCTACCTGCGGATGCTGGACGTGCCGGTGCCGTCCCTCTACGGCCCCACGGCCGACGAGGCCTGATCCCGAACCCGGGCAGGCGGGCTCAGAGCATCTCCAGGGCCCGCTTTCGCCGGGGGGCGGCAAACTGGGCGTCCAGCAGCGCCCGTTCGGCTTCCGTCAGCCGAAGGGCTTGCGCCGCCTTGTTTTCGCGCATGTGCGCTTCCAGCGAAGCCTTCGGGATCGCAAGGGTGCCAGGGCGGCGCAGCACCCAGGCCAGCGCCACCTGCCAGGGGGTCAGGCCATGGTGCGCGGCGATTTCGGCCACCGCACCGTCCCTGGCGATCCCCCCCTGTTCGAGGGGGCTGTAGGCCATCAACGGAACCCCATGGGCTTCCATCCATGGGAGCAGATCGAATTCCGGTCCCCGCCGTGTCAGGTTGTACAGGACCTGGTTGACCGCGCAGGCATCCCCGCCGGCCACGGAGAACAGGTCCTCCATGTCGCCCGTATCGAAGTTGCTGACGCCCCAATGGCGGATCTTTCCAGCCGCCTTCAGGGTTTCGAACCCGGCGACGGTTTCCGCCAGCGGCTCGTTCCCGGGCCAATGCAGCAGGTAGAGGTCGAGCCGGTCCGTGCGGAGCCGGCGCAGGCTCGCCTCGCAGGCGCGCACCACGCCCGTGCGGCTGGCGTTGTGGGGGTAGACCTTGCTGACCAGGAACACCCGATCCCGCATTCCGGCAAGCGCCTCGCCCAGGAACTGCTCCGTCCGTCCTTCCCCATACATTTCCGCGGTGTCGACGAGCGTCAGGCCCAGCTCGACGCCCAGCCTCACGGCTGCAATCTCCGTGGGGCGGCGGGCGGGGTCCTCCCCCATCCCCCAGGTTCCCATCCCCAGCGCGGGGACCTTCTCGCCATCCGGCAGGGTCACGGATTCCATGGACGCCTTCCTCCACCTGAATTCACGATCAGTCCCCCCGCAGCACGTCCATGGGCTTGGCCTGCAGGGCCCGGTAGCTCCCGGCAAGGCCCACCGCCGCGGTGAGCGCTGCGGCCAGCAGCACGAGCGGCATGGCGGTCCAGGGGTCCGGGGCCACGTCCAGTTGAAGCACCCGGGAGCTGTAGGCCCGTGCCAGCCACCAGGCCAGGAGTCCGGCGCTCACGGCCGCGCTGCCGCCCAGGATCAGGAACTCCCACGCCAGGCTCGCCAGCAGGGTGCCGTGGCTTGCCCCCAGGGTGCGCAGCAGGGCGAGGTCCCGCTGGCGGCCCAAGCGGCCGGCCAGGAGGCTCGCGGCCAGCACCAGCAGCGCGGAGGCGAGCATGAGACCCGACAAGGCGCGGGTCACCAGACCCACCAGGTCCAGGACCTTGCCCACCCGCTCGACGATCTCGCCCACATCGATGGTGCTGATGTTGGGAAAGCGCCGGGCCGCCTCGTTCTGGAGCGCGGCGCGGGCGGGGGCGCCGTCCACCTCGGCGGCCATGATCCACACGGCGGGGGCGCCCCGCAGGAGGGAGGGGTGGACCACGATGAAGAAATTGATCTGAAAGCTCTGCCACACCACGTGCCGCAGGCTGGTCACGCGGCCGCGCACCTCGGTGCCGGCCACGTCGAAGGCCAGTTCGTCCCCCAGCTTCGCGCCGATCTGCCTGGCGAAGCCCTCCTCCAGGCTCAGCTCATCCCGCGGGGCGGCCCCGGGGAGGGTGTCGTCCGGCCAGAAGGCGCCCTTCGTGACGGTCTCGGATTCCCGCAGGCGGGAGCGCCAGGTGAGGTTCTGCTCCCGGCGCTGCATGGAGCGGGCCTCGCCGCCGCCGTCCTCCACCGGGTGGCCGGCGATGGCGGTCAGGCGGGCTCGCACCATGGGCGCGTCCATGGGCTCGAAGCCGCTGGCGGAGCGGGCCAGGGCGCGCATGGCCTCCACCTGGTCCCGCTGTACGTCCACGAAGAAGAGGTTGGCCCGCTTGCCGTCCCCCTTCCGGCTGGCCAGGGGCCGCACCAGGTCGTCCTTCACGAACTGCGTGGCGAGGACGAGGAAGACCGACAGGCCGATGACGGACATGAGCAGCGAACCCAGGGCGGGCCGGGCCCCCATCTGGCCCAGGGCCAGCTTCAGGGGCAGCGGGAGGGTGGCGGCGCCCCGCCGGTAGAGGAACAGGAGAAGGCGGAAGGCGGCCAGAAGGACCCCGAAGAGGGCGGCCATCCCCGCCGCGGTGGCGAAGCCGACCCTCGGCGCAGGGGCGTTCAGCACGACCAGCCCGCAGGCCAGGATCCCGGCCCCCGCGCCGCAGACCCGGGCCAGGACCTGGCGGCCCTTGACCTCGGGCCCATCGCGCAGGAGGAGCAGGGGGCTCACGTTTCTCAGCCGGGCGAGAGTGGGGACCGTCACGAGGACCAGCATGAGGACCGCCGCCGCCGTCTCGGCCACGGGCAGGGCGGGCGCCTTGCCCTGGCGGATGGCCTGGGGGATCAGGTCGCCCAGGAGCCCCGGCAGCACCCGCGCCGCGGCGGACCCGGCCCCCAGGCCCAGCACCAGGGCCAGGGCCACCAGGACCGCGGCGATGAGCGCGAAGATGGCCGCGGGCGCCCCGGGCGGGGCCCCCAGGCACCTCAGGATGGCGGCGTCCTTCTCGCGCCCCTTGAGGTAGGCGGCGAGGATGGCCCAGGCGCCCAGGCAGGACAGGAGCAGGGTGAAGAGCCCCAGCTGCCGGATGAAGAGGTTGGTGTTGCGGATGGGCTGGGCCAGGGCGGTGGCCGCCTCCTCGTGGGTCTGGATCCGCAGGCCCCGGGGCAGGGCGGTGCGCAACCGCTCCGCGGCCCGGGCAGGGGAGGCCCCGGGTTCGAGGTTCAGGAGCAGGCGCGTGGAAAAGCGCGCCCGGGGCGAAAGCAGGCCCACCCGCCTGGCCGTGGCGGCCCCCAGGTAGAGCCTCGGCCCCAGGGCGAAGGCGGTGGCCTGGCGCGTGTCGTCCTGGCCCACGATGCCCTGGACCGGCACCACGCCGTCGCCCAGGCGCAGGCCGCGGCGCTGCTCCAGGAGCTGTTCCGCCGGCATCCCGGGCTCGGCAACGCGCAGGCCCCAGGCCTGGGCGAGGCCCGGGTCCACCAGGGCGCCCCAGGGTTCACCACCGTCCCGGGCCGGCTCCACCTGCAGGCGCCCGGCCAGCGGATAGCCGGCCTCGATGCTCCGGACTTCCACCAGCCGCGAGACCGTGTCCGCCGCCGGGCCCGTGGAGGTCATGGTCGGGAAGTCGCTCACCAGGCACCGGGCCCCCTTGACGGCCCTGGCCTGCTCCAGGGCCGCTTCGGGCATCGCGCCCCGGGCGGTGACCACCAGATCGGCGCCCAGCATCGCCCGGGATTCCGAGGCGATGCCCTCCAGCACCCGCCCCGAGAACCCGTACGTGGCGAAGAAGGCGGCGAAACCCGTGGCGATGCACAGGGCGATGAGCAGGAGCCGTCCCGCCTGGTTGCGGAGCTCCCGCAGGGCGCTGCGGAGCACGAAGCCGGTCAAGGCTCCACCGCCGGGCCGACCATGCGCCCCCGCTCCAGGATCATGCGCGTTCCCAGCCGCTCCGCGAGCCTCGGGTCGTGGGTCACCATCACCAGGGTGGTGCCCAGGTCACGGTGGAGTTCCATGATCAGCTCGAACACGTGGTCGGCGTTGCGGGGGTCCAGGGAGCCCGTGGGCTCGTCGCAGAGGAGGATGGGGGGCCGGGCGACCATGGCCCGGGCGATGGCCACCCGCTGGCACTCGCCGCCGCTGAGCTGGCCGGGCAGATGGCCCATCCGCTCCGCGAGGCCCACCCGGTCCAGGGCCTCCCGGGCACGGGCCAGCGGGGAGGGCAGGCCCGCGATCTCAGCGCCGATGCAGACGTTCTGCAGGGCGGAGAAGTGGGGCAGGAGGTGGAAGGCCTGGAACACGAAACCCAGGTTCCGGGCCCGGAAGGCGGACAGCTCCCGCTCCCCCAGGTCGTCAATTCGCTTGCCCGCCACCCGCACCTGCCCCGAGGTGGGCCGCTCCAGCCCGGCCAGGATGGCAAGAAGGGTGCTCTTCCCGCTGCCGCTGGGGCCCTGCACCGCGAGGGAGCCGCCTTCGGGAAGCCGGAAGTGGAGGTCCTCCAGGACGGTGAGCCGTTCCCCGCCCGGGGCCGTGAAGGTCTTGGTGAGGCCGGAGAGCTCGATCATCGATCAAGATTAACCGGTACAATCCCCTTCATGCGCTTCCTGCCCCATCTGGCCGTCCTCGCCTCCCTGATCCTCCCCCATCCGGTCCATGCCCAGCGGACCCTGGTCTTCCTCGGGGACAGCCTCACCGCGGGCCTGGGCCTGGACCGCTCCCAGGCCTTCCCGAGCCTGATCGAGGCCCGGCTTCGCAAGGCCGGCCTGGACTGGAAGGTGGTGAACGCCGGGGTGAGCGGGGACACGACCGCAGGGGCCAGGGCCCGCCTGGACTGGATCTACCGGAACAAGGTGGACCTCATGTTCGTGTGCATCGGCTCCAATGACGGCCTCCGGGGCCTGCCTCCCGCGGAGGTGGAGCGCAACCTCCGGGCCATCCTGGACCGGGCCCGCAGTTCAGGCACCCAGGTGGTGCTGGCCGGAGCCATGGTGCCGGACAACTACGGCCGCGCCTACCAGCAGGCCTTCGGCCGCATCTTCCCCCGCCTCGCCAAGGACTACCGCCTCCCCTTCCTCCCCTTCCTGCTCGAAGGGGTGGCCCTGCGTCCCGAGCTCAACCAGGAGGACGGCATCCACCCCAACCCAGCCGGGACCCGGAAGGTGGCCGACAGCGTGTGGAAGGTGCTCGAACCGCTGCTCAGGGCCTCGCAGCAAGCTTCCCGGTAAGATCCAGGAACGCCGCCAGGGCCTTCTGGACCTCGGCCGCCGTCCTGGGATCCAGCGGCACGCCGTCCGCGTCCAGGTTCCGGTCGGCCAGCGGCACCGTGATCCCCCCCGGCAGGGCGATGGCGCCCAGGTTGGCCAGGGTGGCGCGCCACTGCATCTGCGCCCGGGCTCCGCCGAAGGCGCCGGGGGAGGCCGACGCCAGGAGCACCGGAAGGCCGCGGAACGGGGTGGGGGTCATGGTGGAGACCCAGTCCACGGCGTTCTTGAGATGGGCCGGGATGCCCGCGTTGTATTCGGGCGAGACGATGACCAGGGCCTGGGAATCCGTCAGCAGGTTGTGCAGGGCCACGGCCTCGTGAGGGGGAGGGGCGTCGGCGTCATAGAGGGGGATGCGCAATTCGTGGCCGGAGGCGATGCGCACCTTGGGCCCCAGGGCCATGATGCTGCGGGCGATGTGGCCCAGGAGCCTGAGGTTGAGGGATCCCTTCCGGAGACTTCCGCCCATGATCGCGATCTTCACGGCAACCTCCCGGGGACACCCGAGATTGTGACTAGAATCGGCCCGCCATGGAATGGGCGTATCCGGTAAGTTCCACGTAGGCGTCGCCGGCCTCCCGGCCCTGGGCGTCCAGCACCCGGCAGGCCCCTTCCCAGTAGGTGATCCGCGGGCCCTGGCGCGTGCGGAGCTCCTGGGCGGGCACCAGGGGCGCCAGGGTCCAGGTCTCGCCGAAGGCCTCCAGGCGCAGGGGGAGCGGATACTCCGCGCCGGATCCGGGGCTCCTCCAGGCGCCGCCCTGGAGGCGGAAGCTCCGGGTGGCGCGCCTGATCCGGCCCGCGGCGTCCACTTCCGACACCAGGGACCAGGGATCCTGGGACCCGTCGGCGCGGCGCAGGCGGTACATCATGAGGCTGCGGCCGTCCCGCAGCTGGATCCCGGCCCAGTCCCAGCCCACCTGGCCGCGGGAGAGCTGGCTGGAGCTGAACTCGTGGTCCATCCAGGAGACCCCGTGGAGGGTCTCGGCCACGGGGCCCTTGAGGCTGCCCCGGGTCGCCAGGCGCGGGAAGGTGACGTAGTGGCTGGCCGCCGCGGGATCGTCCCCCTTGCGCACGATGCCGTTCTCGCCGAAGACCACCGGGGCCTCCGGGGCCTCCAGGTCCAGCTCCAGGTCCGCGTCCCCCACGGAGAAGGCGAGGCGGATGGCGGTCCCCTCCATGCGCGCCGTCCACGACGCGTTGCGCAGGTCCAGGCGGCCCGCGGCCGCGGAGGCGGGGATGCCCTCGCGGTTCAGGCGCTCGTCGAAGCGGAAGGTGCCCCTGCCCACGTCGGTGAGCGCGGCGTGGGCCAGATGGATCTGGTCCGTGCGCCAGGCCGCGCTGCCCCGCCAGGAGCCCGCGGGCAGGGCCTCCCGGAAGAAGGTGAGCTGGTAGCCGTAGCGCCTGGCGCCGTCGGCGCTCCAAAGGTGGCCCGTGAAGTACCACCACTCGGTGGCGAAGGCCGGGTGGGAGCCGTGGTCCCGGGGGAACTGGAAGACGCGGCCGGGGCGGGCCGGCTGGAAGGGCTGGGCGGCGAGAATGGAAGCGAGGAGCAGGGCTGCCAGTTTCACGAGGCGCCCTCCTCGGCCTGGCGGTCGGCGGGAAGCCTCGCGGCCCAGCGCGCCACCGGCATCAGCAGGGCGCCCGCGAAGAGGAGGCAGAGGCCCGAGAGCCCGCCCAGGAAGCCCCAGGGCAGGTGGTACGCCAGGGTCCAGCCGAAGGCCTGGGGGTTGAGCACCTGCACCAGGATCCGGGACAGGAGGAGCCCCAGGCCCAGGCCGCCCAGGCACCCCGCCAGTGCCACCCCGCAGCCCTCCCCCAGCAGCACCAGGGTGATGGCGGCATCCCCGCCGCCCAGGGCCCGCAGGGTCCAGATGTCGCCCCTCCGCGCCAGGGCCAGGCCGGCCAGGGACTGCATCAGGCCCGCCAGGGCCACCGCGAGTCCGATCACCTCCAGGGCGTACGTGATGGCGAAGGTCTGGTGGAAGATGCGCTCCACCTGGGTGCGCAGGGCGAGGTTGGAGCGGATCAGGAGGCCCGGGTGCGCCGCCGCCAGGCGCCGCGCGGCGTCCTCCGCCGGCACCCCCGGCCGCAGGTACAGCGCCAGGCTCGCGGCCCTGTCGTCGCCCACCCAGGCCAGGAAGACGGGGCGGTCCAGGATGAGGCTGCCCCGCTCGTTGCCGTAGTCGCCGTAGACGCCGCGCAGCGTCGCGGCGCGCCCGGGGGCGAGCTGCAGCACGTCCCCCACCCGCACCCCGAAGCGGCGCGAGAACGTCTCGCTGACCACGGCCCCGGGGTCGCCAAGGCCGTCGCGGTGGATGCGGGAGAGCACCTCGGCGCTGGTCCCGCCCTGGATCATGGGCAGGCGGCCCCGGGTGCCCAGCACCTGGAAGTCGCCCGTGGCCAGGCTGGTGATCTGGCCCCGGAACGTGAAGGGCACGGCCTGGTAGCGGTCGACGGCCGCGACGCCGGGATCGGCCTGGAGGGCGGCGGCCTCCTCCGGGGGGATGCGGTGGCGCGAGCCGGCGCCGCCGGAGCCCAGGGGCGCCACATAGATGTCGGCCCGGAGGCTGTCGCCGATCCACCCCTCCACGGTGGCCTCGAAGCTGCGCACCATCACCCCCATGCCCACGGTCATGCCCACGGCCACGGCGAGGGCCGCCGCGGCGAACCCGTGGCGGCCGGTGGGGTTGCCCAGGGGCCGCAGGGCAAGGCGCAGGCCCCAGGAGCGGGTGGCGCGCCCCGGAAGGCCGATGAGGGGCAGCAGGGCCACGGCCGCGAGGCTTCCGCCGAAGAGCACCAGGGCCGAGCCCAGGTAGGCGTGCCAGAGGGTGCCCTGGGCCAGCCTCGGCAGGAAGGCCACGGCGAGGCCTGCGCCCAGGATGCAGAAGCCCGCCAGGGCGAGGGGCTTCCAGCGCATGGGACGGGCGCCAGCCCCGCGCGCCAGGAGCTGCACCGGCGGCGTGGCCGCGGCGCGGCGCGCCGGGACCCACGCCGCCAGGAGGCAGGTGAGCGTCCCCAGCACGAAGGCCGCCGCCGCTTCAGGCGCGCCCAGGGCCGCGGAGCGGGCCGAGGCGGCGCCGTACAGCGCCTCCATGGTCCGCGCCACGAACCGCACCGCCCCCTGGGCCCCGGCCCAGCCCAGGCCGATGCCCAGGAGGCTGCCCAGGCCGCCCAGGATGGCCGCCTCCGCCAGTACGAACCCCAGGATGCGCCCCCGGGGGCAGCCCAGGGCCTGGAGGAGGGCCCAGGTCTCCCGGCGGCGGTTGACCGTGGCGTCGAAAGCCTGGAAGAGCAGGTAGGCCCCCACCGCCAGGGCGATGAGGGAGAGCACCGTGAGGTTCAGGCGGAAGACCCCGCTCATGGCCCGGGCACTGCTGGCGCGCTGCTCCGCGGCCTCCAGGGCCCAGCCCGGGGGCAGGGCCGCGGCGATGCGTTCGGCGGTGGCGCGCCGCCCCGGGAGGAGGCCCAGGTCCAGGCGGTCCAGTTGGCCCGGCCTATGCAGGAGGGCCTGGGCGGCGGGCAGGTCCATCACCAGCAGGTTGCGCTGCACCGGGGGCCGCTCCGGCACTTCGGGAATCCGCCCCGCCACGCGCAGCGTCACGGCCCGCCCGTCCACGAACCCCTCCAGCGTCTTCTCCGGGCCCAGGGCCGCCGACACCAGCACCGACGCGGGATCCAGGAGGCCGCCGTCGCCCCCCGCGCCTCCGCCGCCCAGGCCCACCAGATCCGTGGCAAGTATCTGGAAGGTCTCCACGCCGCCTGGCCCGGTGCGGCAGAAGCTCCCCTCCAGCACCGGCCGGATCCACAGGTCGCTCCGCAGGGACTCCAGGCGCCTCAGGTCGTTCTCGGCCAGGGGCCCGAAGGGGGCCTTCACGGTCCATTCGGCGCCGGTGCCCACGCCCTGGGCGAAGCCTTCGAAGCTGGCCACCGCGGCGCGGTTGGCGAGGCGGATGGCCAGGAACACCGAGACCCCCAGCGACACGGCCAGCACGGCCAGGAAGGCCCGGCCCGCCTCCAGGCGCAGGGGGCGCCACACGAGGCGGGCGTGGAGGCCGTTCACGTCGCGGGGTCCACGATGCGGCCGTCCTTCATGCGGACGACGCGGTGGCACATGGAGGCCGCGGCGTCGGAGTGGGTCACCATGACCAGGGCCGCCCCCTCCCGCTCCGTCAGCGCCGCCAGGAGGTCCAGCACCCGTTCCCCGCTGGCGCTGTCCAGGTTTCCGGTGGGTTCGTCGGCCAGCAGGAGCGCGGGCCTCGCGGCCAGGGCCCGGGCCACGGCCACCCGCTGCATCTCCCCGCCCGACATCTCCCGGGGCCAGGCCGAGGCCCGGTCCCCCAGGCCCACGGCCTCCATGAGTTCGGCCACGCGGGCCTCCAGGGCGGGCCGGGCCCAGCCCAGGAGCTGGAGGGGCAGTTCGACGTTCTCCCGGGCCGTGAGGGTGGGCACCAGGTGGAAGAACTGGAAGACCGTGCCCAGGCACTCCCGGCGGAGCCGCGCCAGCCGCGCCGGGGCGGCAGCGGCGAGGTCCTCGCCCCGGAAGAGGGTGCGGCCCTCGTCGGGGCGGTCCAGGCCGCCCAGGAGGTTCAGGAGGGTGGTCTTGCCGCAGCCGGAGGGGCCCAGCAGGGCCACGCGCTCACCCTTCTCCACGGCCAGGTCCAGGTCCTTGAGCACCCAGCGCGCGTCGTACCGCTTGCCGACCCCCACGGCCTCCAGGAGCGGCATCCTACGGCGCCGCCTTGTAGGTGAGGGCGTAAACCACGGGCTTGGGCAGCTTGGCGCTGGTCACCGTGACCGTCACCGTCATCGCGTGGGTGGCGGGGTCCAGGTGGAAGACGTTGGTGCGCTCCCCGTCCTCGGCCTTGTACCTCTGCACCAGATCGTCCTTGTCGGCGCGGGCGGAAATGAGGAACTCGTCGCCGTCCTCGCGCTTCCAGGGCACCGCGGCGCCGTTGGCGGGCATGCGCTGGGGGGCGCGCACGTCGTAGGTGATGACGAACTCCCCGGGGGTGCGCTCGAGGCGGATGGCCTGGTAGACGGGGTTGGTCTTCTTGAGGCGGGACCTGGCGATGGGCCGGGTCACGAAGTTCATGGGGGCGGTGGCGGCCTCGATGACGGCGGGGACGTCCGGGGCGCTGGCCAGGGTCCAGTGGCCCAGGGGGGCCTGGGCCGCGAGGGGGAGGGCGAGGAGGAAAGGCAGGGCTTTCACGGGTGGGCCTCCGGTGGTCAGCTTTCCACCATACACGCCTTGCGCCGGGAGGATAATGGGGTTGCGGAGGTCCCATGCCGATCTCATTCAATCTCAACGGAAAGAAGGTCTCCGTGGACGCCGCCGGATCCCGGATGCTGGCCTACGTGCTGCGCG
Organism: Geothrix sp. 21YS21S-2; assembly: GCF_030846775.1. Lineage (NCBI taxonomy): Bacteria > Pseudomonadati > Acidobacteriota > Holophagae > Holophagales > Holophagaceae > Geothrix > Geothrix sp. 21YS21S-2. Next base: position 1,890,467 of record NZ_CP132910.1, on the reverse strand, counting down.
GCGACCTGGGGCTCACCGGGACCAAGGTGGGCTGCGGCGCGGGCATCTGCGGCGCGTGCACGGTGCTGGTGGACGGCGAGGCGGCGCGGTCCTGCTCCACGCCCCTGGAGGCCGTGGCGGGCAGGGAGGTGACCACCATCGAGGGCCTGGAGCGCTCCGGCGCCCTCCACGCCGTGCAGGAGGCCTTCCTGGCCCACACCGCCTTCCAGTGCGGGTTCTGCACCCCTGGCATGATCCTCAACGCCTGCGCCCTGCTCCGGAAGAACCCCAGGCCGACCCGCGAACAGATCGCCCAGGCCATGGAGGGCAACCTGTGCCGCTGCGGGACCCACGGGAGGATCCTGGACGCCGTCCAGGACGCCGCGAAGGGAGGTGCGCGATGAAGCGCCGGGACTTCCTCAGGACGGCGGGGGCCGCCGGGATCTTCGTGTCGTTCCCGGTCTTCGGCCAGGAGCCGGAGAAGATCCCCGCCAAGCTCCCGGGCTATCCCGCCGACTTCAACGCCTACCTCAGGATCGGCCCGGACGGGCGCGTGGGCTGCTTCGTGGGCAAGGTCGAGATGGGGCAGGGCAACATGACCAGCCTGGCCCAGCTGGCCGCGGAGGAGCTGGACGTTCCCGTGGACCGCGTGGACATGACCATGGGCGACACGGACCTCTGCCCCTGGGACATCGGGACCTTCGGATCGCTGAGCATCTGGCAGTTCGGGCCCGTGCTGCGCGCGGCGGCGGCCGAGGCCCGGGCCGTGCTGGTGCAGCTGGCCTCGGAGCGCCTGGGCGAACCCGCGGAGCGGCTTCATGTGGAGGACGGCGTGGTGTCGGTGGCGGGCTACCCCTCCCGGAAGGCCACGTACGGCCAGCTGGTGGAGGGCAGGAAGATCGAGCGCCACGTGCAGGGCGCCCCGGTCAAGCCGGCCTCCGCGTTCAAGGTCGTGGGCAAGGACGCAAAGCGCCTCGACGGTCTCCGGAAGGTGACGGGCGCGGCCAAGTACGCCGCGGACTTCGCGCTGCCGGGAATGCTCCACGCCTGCGTCCTCCGGCCTCCCGCGCACGGAGCGAAGCTGGCCTCGGCGGACACCTCCGCGGCCGAAAGGCTGCCCGGAGTCCGGGTGATCCGGGACGGGGACCTGGTGGCGGTGCTCCACGCCCACCCCGACCTGGCCCGGGAGGCCCTTGCCCTCGTGAAGGCGAGGTACCTTCCCTCGCCCTCCACCCTGGACGACGCCAACATCTACGACCATCTGTCCAAGGCCGCGCCGGCCCCCAAGGGCGTGGGCGCCAAGGGCTCCCTGGAGGCCGGGGAGGCCGCCGCGACCCGGAAGCTCGAGGCCGTCTACCGCCACGCCTACGGCGCCCACGCGGCCATCGAGCCCCATGCCGCCGTGGCGAAGTGGGAGGGGGGCCGCCTGACGGTGTGGGCCTCGACCCAGGCCCCCTTCATCGTGAAGTCGCAGGTGGCCCAGGCCCTGGGCCTGGCGGCCCGGGACGTGCACATCGCCGCCCCCTTCGTGGGCGGCGGCTTCGGCGGCAAGACCGAGGGCCCCCAGGCCGTGGAGGCCGCGCGCCTGGCCCGGGCCGCGGGCTGCCCCGTGCAGGTGGCCTGGGACCGCAGGGAGGAGTTCTTCCTGGACACCTTCCGCCCCGCCGCCGTGGTGACGGTGCGTTCCGGCCTGGACAAGGCCGGGCGCATCCCCTTCTGGGACCACCTCGTCGTCGGCGCCGGGGACGGGGAATCCCCCACCTTCTATGACATCCCCCACCAGCGGATCCGCGCCGCGGGCAGCTGGTACGGGGGCAACCCCGCGGGGCTCCACCCCTTCGCCGTCGGGGCCTGGCGCGCGCCCGCCTCCAACACCAACGTCTTCGCCCGGGAGTCCCACATGGACGCCCTGGCCGCCCTGGCCAAGGCCGATCCGGTGGAGTTCCGGCTGAGGCACATCAAGGACCCGCGCATCGCCGCCGCCCTCAAGGCGGCCGCGGAGGCCTTCGGCTGGAAGACGGCCCCCGCCCCGAGCGGCCGGGGCTTCGGCGTGGCCTGCGCCATCCACCGCAACACCGTGGTGGCCGCCATGGCCGAGGTGGCCGTGGACCGGAAGACCGGGGCCGTGACCGTCAGGCGGGTGACCGTGGCCCAGGACATGGGCGTGGTGGTGAACCCCACCGGGGCGCGCCAGCAGGTGGAGGGCTGCGTGACCATGGGCCTGGGCTACGCCCTCCACGAGGAGGTGCGTTTCCGCAACGGGGAGGTGCTGGACGTGAACCTCGACACCTACCACGTGCCCCGCTTCTCCGACGTGCCCCCCGTGGAGACGGTGCTCATCCCCAACCCGCGGCTGGTCGCCCAGGGCGGGGGCGAGCCGGCCATCATCGTCATGGGCGCGCTCATCGCCAACGCCGTCCACGACGCCACCGGCGTTCGCCTCCGGCAGCTGCCCATGACCCCGGAGCGGGTGAGGAAGGCGCTAGGATAGGTCCGGAGAAACCCCATGCGAACCTCCCAGACGCTCTGCGCGGCCTTCGCCGCCGCGGTCCTTTCGGCCCAGGCGGCACCGACCCCGGCGGCTCCCGCGGCCCCGCCCACCCTGGCGGAGACCCGCAGGGCCATGGGCATCCCCTCCTCCGGAGACCTGCGCGGCCAGCAGGATGCCGTGGGCTTCGCCTCCCGGGCCGACCAGATGGCCAAGGTGTGGGAGCTTTCGGCCACCCCTCCGGCGCCCGAGCTCCTGGGCCCCAGGCCCGCCCCCGGCGTGGCGGGGGTCATCTGCCCTCACGACGACTACCTGTACGCGGGCCGGGTCTACCGGGAAGTCCTGCCGCTGGTGAAGGCCCGCACCGTGGTGCTGGTCGGCGTGTTCCACAAGTACCGGCGCTACGGCGCTACGGACGTCATGGCCATCGACCCCTACCGGGCCTGGCGTTCCCCCGACGGGGAGATCCGCGTGTCCCCCCTGCGGGACGAGGTGGTGGCGGCCCTCCCCCCCGGCGACGTCGCGCGGGACGCCGCCTGGTCCGACAGCGAGCACTCCCTGGAAGCCATCGCCTACTGGCTCAGGCACCAGGACCCCGCCGTGGAGATCCTTCCCGTGATCCTTCCCTCGGCCTCCTTCGGGCGGCTGGAGGCCATGGCCGGCGAATTCGGGCGGGCCCTGGCCGCGGGCATGAAAAAGCGCGGCTGGATCCTGGGCAGGGATGTGGCCGTCGTCATCTCCTCGGACGGCATCCACTACGGCGCCGACTTCCGCTACACCCCCTACGGCGAGGGCGGCGCCGGCCCCTTCCAGAAGGCCATGGACCGCGACCGGCAGCTCCTGCGGGGCCCCCTGGCGGGGCCCGTCAGCGCCGCCAAGGCCCGGGATTTCTTCGAGGCGATGGTGGACCCGGCCCGTCCCGACACCTACCGGATGCCCTGGTGCGGGCGGTTCTCGGTGCCGTTCGGGCTGATGGCCCTGGAGGCCGCGTCCTGCGGGCTGGGCCTCGGGGTCCCCGCGGGGATGCCCGTCGCCTTCGGCGCCTCGGTGGACGCGCCCGAGCTGCCCGTGAAGGCCCTGGGCATGGGAGCGACGGCGCCGGCGAACCTCTACCACTTCGTAAGCTATCCGGCCGTAGCGTATGTGAACGATTGACCGCTTTGCCGGAATTTCTTCCGGCCCATCCTGACCGCCGGCGGAGCCAAAGGCGGATATGATCACTTCACTTCCCCCCCCGCCCCAGCAATTCCCGAGACCCGTGGACCATGGACCCCCTCCAGCCGCCAGACGTCCCATCCCAGGTTCCGCCGCCTTCCGGCGCCGGGCCGGAGCTGCCCCGGGACGCACTCCTGGATTCCCTCCGCGAGAGCGAGTTCTTCTTCAGGGAGTCCCAGCGGGCCGCCAAGATCGGGTCCTACAAGATGGACATCCAGAAGGGCACATGGCTGTCCTCGGAAGTGCTGGATTCGATCTTCGGGATCGGCCCGGACTACCCCCGGACCGTCGAGGGTTGGCTGGAAATCGTGCACCCCGCCGACAAGGAGATTATGAACCGCCACCTGGCGGAGGACGTGATCGGCCAGCGACAGCCCTTCTCCAGGGAGTACCGGGTGATCCGGAAGAGCGACGGGGAGGTGCGCTGGCTCAACGGCCTGGGCGAGGTGACCTTCGCCGCGGACGGCACGCCCCTCACGATGATCGGGACCATCCAGGACGTCACGGAACGCAGGCTCGCCGAGGAGGCGCTGGCCGAGGCTCACGAGTTCAACGAGCAGATCATCCGCAGCACGCAGGAGGGGATCATCGTCTACGGCCTCGACCTGGCCTACCAGGTCTTCAACCCGTTCATGGAACGGATCTCCGGCGTGCCCGCGGCCGAGGTCATCGGCAGGCACCCCTGGGAGGTGTTCCCCTGGCTGGAGGAAGCGGGGGTGCTCCCGAGGCTGGAGGCGGCCCTGCGGGGCGAATCCGTGGACGCGGTGGAGTTCCCCTACCGCACGGCCGCGGGATCCGGGTGGGCCTCGGACAGCAGCAGCGCCCTCCGGAACGCCCAGGGAAGGATCATCGGGGTGATCGGCATGGTCCGCGACATCACCGAGGCCCGGCGCGCCGAGGAAGAACGGCGGACCCTGAACGCCCAGCTGCAGCACGCCCAGAAGATGGAGAGCCTGGGCAGCCTGGCGGGCGGCGTGGCCCACGATCTCAACAACGTGCTGGGCGCCATCCTGGGCATGGCCACGGCCCACCTGGAGCTGCAGCCCCCGGACTCCCCGGCCCACCGGGCCTTCGCGACCATCACCAAGGCCGCCCAGCGGGGGGGGAAGACCCTCAAGAGCCTCCTCAACTTCGCGCGCCAGAATCCCGCCGAGGAGCGCGAACTGGACCTGAACGCCCTCCTGCGGGAGGAGGTCCATCTCCTCGAGCGCACCACCCTGGCCCGGGTGCGGCTTGAACTGGAACTGGAGGCGGGCCTGCCTGCGATCATGGGCGACCCCGGCGCCCTGACCCACGTCTTCATGAACCTCTGCGTGAACGCGGTGGACGCCATGCCGGAGGGGGGCACCCTCACCCTCCGCACCCGGCGGGAGGGGGCGGGCTGGGTCCAGGCCTCGGTGGAGGATTCGGGCTGCGGCATGCCCCCGGACGTTCTGGAACGGGCCATGGATCCCTTCTTCACCACCAAGGCCCTGGGCAAGGGCACCGGGCTCGGGCTCTCCATGGTCTACAGCACCATAAAGGCCCACCAGGGGCGCATGGAGATCCGGAGCGAGCCGGGCCGCGGCACGTGGGTGGGCCTGTGGTTCCCCGTGCGCAGCGGCGAGGCGCGGACCCAGGACGTTCCGGCTTCGCTCCCCAAGGCCCCCGGCCGGGCCCTGAGCGTGCTCGTGGTGGACGACGACGAGCTGATCCGGGAGACGCTGCAGGCGGTCCTGGAAGCGCTGGGGCACAGCCCGACCCTGGCCTTCCGGGGGGAGGAGGCCCTGGCGATGCTGGAAGCCGGGTTCAGGCCGGATGCGGTGATCCTGGACGTGAACATGCCCGGCCTGGGCGGGAAGGGCACCCTCCCGGCCCTGCGCGCCCTGTGCCCCGGCCTGCCGGTGCTGCTGGCCACGGGGCGGGCCGATCAGGCCTCCCTGGACCTGGCCAAGGCGCACGCCGGGGTCGCCATGCTGCCCAAGCCCTTCGGCAAGCGGGAGCTGCAGGAGCTCCTGGTGAAGGTCACAAGCTAGCCAGCGTCGCCTCCATGGCCCTCCGCAGGGCCGCGGGGGGTTCGGCCTGGAACGGGTGCGTGGAGCCGAAGGTATGGTCGGCGCCCTCCACGACCACCAGGCGCGCCCCGGCCTTCTCGAGGCGGCGGGCATGGGCCAGGGGCACGGCGGGGTCTGCGCTGCCGTGGATGGCCGTGGCCCTGCCGCCTCCGGCCACGAAGCGCGCCAGGGCGGCCTCCACGTCCAGCTCCTTCCGGTGGGCCTCCCAGTCCTCCAGGAGGGCCGCCCCCAGGCGCATGACCTGGCCGGTGCGGGCGTTGCGCGCCTCCACGAAGCCGTCCCGGCGCCAGGCCTCCTCCTGGCCGCGGAACCCGTGGAGGTCCTCCAGCCCCGCCAGGGACGCCCAGGTCACGACGCTGGACACCCCCTCCGAGGCGAGCAGCGCGATGGCGCCGCCGCGGCTGTGGCCCAGGAGGGAGACGCGCTCCGTGCCGGGGAGGTCCCCGGCGGCGCGGACCGCCGCGCGCAGCTCCCCCACCTCCCGGGTGAAGGTGTTGGCCTGGAAGCGCTCCAGCTCGGTGAAGGCCTGGGGATCCCCGCCGATGCCGTTGTGGCTGAAATTGAACCGGAGGCACGAGACGCCTGCCTTGGCGAAACGTTCCGCCACCCAGGGCCAGCAGCCCCAGTCCATGAACCCCTTGAAGCCGTGCGCGAGGACCACCACGTGGCCCGGGGCCGCTGCGCGGGTGAGCGCGGCCGTCAGTCGAAAATCCACGCCAGGAAATGTAAATGATTCTATTTTCATGTGGTTCCCCTTGGCTGCATTGACCCCGGGGCGAACCTGCCCCATGCTCTGATCATCCCACCCGCAGGCCCGCCATGTCCCACCTGACCCTCAAGGAAAGCTACACGACCCTCTCGGAACGTCTCAACCGGTTCCCCCAGGGCGCTCCCCCGGGGGACCTGCTCTTCCGGATCCTGGAGGTGCTCTTCACGCCGGAGGAGGCCGGACTGGTGGCGCTCCTGCCCATCAGGCCCTTCACGGCCGAGGCCGCGGGGAAGGTGTGGAAGAAGCCGGTCCTGGAAGCGAGGAAGACCCTGGAGGCGCTGGCCTCGCGGGGCATGCTCCTGGACATGGAGATCCGGGGGGAGCAGCTGTTCGTGCTGCCTCCGCCCATGGCGGGCTTTTTCGAGTTCTCCATGATGCGGGTGGGCAACGGCTACGACCAGAAGCTCCTGGCGGAGCTCTTCCACCAGTACCTGAACGTGGAGGAGGACTTCGTCAAGGCCCTCTTCGCGGGCGGGGAGACCCAGCTGGGGCGGGTCTTCGTGAACGAGAGGGCCCTGCCGGACCGCCAGCTGCAGGTTCTCGACTACGAGAGGGCCGGCGAGGTGATCCGCACCGCCACCCACATGGGCGTGGGCACCTGCTACTGCCGGCACAAGATGGAGCACCTCGGCAGGGCGTGCAAGGCGCCCATGGACATCTGCATGACCTTCAGCACCACGGCCCAGAGCCTCATCAAGCACGGCATCGCGCGCAGGGTGGACGCGAGCGAGGGCCTGGACCTCCTGGACCAGGCCCGGGACCACAACCTGGTTCAGTTCGGCGAGAACGTCCGGGAGCGGGTGGCCTTCATCTGCAACTGCTGCGGCTGCTGCTGCGAGGCGATGCTCGCGGCCAAGCGGTTCGCCAACCTCAACCCGGTGGCCACCACCAACTTCCTGCCCCGGGTGGCCCAGGAGGCCTGCGACGGGTGCGGCAAGTGCGTGGCGGCGTGCCCGGTGGAGGCCATGGGCCTGGTGTCCGCGGGCGACCCCGCGAGGCCCCGGCGCATGAAGGCGCGCCTGGACGCGGACCTGTGCCTGGGGTGCGGGGTCTGCGTGCGCACCTGCGCCAAGGGCTCCCTGGTGCTCGAGCCCCGCGCGGCCCGGGTGATCACGCCGGTCACCACGGCCCACCGCGCCGTGCTCATGGCCATCGAACGGGGCAAACTTCAGAATCTCATCTTCGACAACCAGGCCCATTGGAACCATCGCGCCATGGCTGCCATCCTGGGGGTGATCCTGAGGCTGCCGCCCATCAGGCAGGTCATGGCCAGCCGGCAGATGAAGTCCAGGTACCTCGACCGCCTCCTGGCGACCGGCACGCCCGTCCACAGGGAACATTGAGAGGTGAAGAACATGAAGACTCCCACGACCCTGGCCGCGCTCCTGCTCCTCGCGGGCTGCGCCACCGTCTCCACGCCGAGGTACGAGCCGGTGCAGGCTCCCGCCCCGGTGCCCCAGGCCGTGCCGCCCCAGGCCGGGAAGGTGCTGCGCCGGAAGATCGCCGTGGCGCGTTTCACCAACGAGACCCGGTACGGGAAATCGCTCCTGGTCGACCAGAACGATGATCCCCTGGGCAAGCAGGCTTCGGACATGGTCTCCAACCGCCTCATCGCCTCCGGCCAGTTCCTGGTCTTCGAGCGGCCCGACCTGCAGAAGGTCCGCAAGGAGCAGCACCTCTCCGGCCAGGAGAACCTGGTGGGCGTGGACACCCTCCTGGTGGGGGCCGTCACGGAATTCGGGCGGAGCGACTCGGGCAAGGTGGGTTTCCTGAGCGCGACCCGGAACCAGGTGGCCCGGGCCAAGGTGGAAGTCCGGCTCCTGGACGTGCGCACCGGCCAGGCCTTCTTCACCGCCACGGGCACGGGGGAGGCCAACACCGAGACCGGCAGCATCGCCGGCTACGGCAGCAGGGCGGACTACGACGCGACGCTCAACGACCGCGCCATAGGCGCCGCGGTGTCCGACCTGATGAACACCATCGTCAGGAGCCTCGGGGACCGTCCCTGGACCAGCGACATCCTGAAGGTGGAAGGCTCCCGGGCCTACGTATCAGGGGGCGAGCGCCAGGGCCTCAAGGTGGGCGACTCGCTCGCCGTGATGCTCCAGGGACCCAAGGTCAAGAGCCAGCAGACCGGCTTCGAGATCACCCTCCCCGGCACCCGCGTGGCGGGCCTCAAGGTGGTCTCCCTGTTCGGGGACTCCGAGGCCAGCGAAGGCGCCGTCTGCGAAGTGGTGGACGGCTCCATCCCGGCTGCCGGCACCCTGTACGTCACCGACGCCAAGGAGACCCGCAAATGAGAACCGCCGCCCTGGCCCTGCCCCTGCTCCTGCTCTGCTGCGCCGACCCGGTCACCGTCACCCGCGCCGTGGACGACCGCCCCAGGATCCTCCTCCAGGGCGCGCCCAAGGGGGCGGTCCTGTTCCTGGACGGCAGGCCCATGGGCAGCGCCGAAGCCTATGCCGGCGACCCCGGCGTGCTCCGGGTGGAACCCGGCACGCACGTGATCGAAGTCAGGCTCGGTGACGATCTGCTGATGTCCGAGAAGGTGTTCCTGGGCGGCGGGGAGCAGAGGACCCTGGTCGTCAGATGAGGAAATGGCCGCCCCTGGCCCTGGCGCTCGCGCTGGGCTGCGCCGTCCCCGCCACCCGCCCCGGCTTCGATTGGGGCGGGTACGAGGACCATCTCCACCGGCTCATGGGGAATCCCGGCGGCCTGGAGGCGTACGGGGCCTCCCTGCGCAGGACGATCGAACGGAATCCCGACGGGACCCGGGTGCCCCCGGGCATCTACGCCGAGTACGGCTACATCCTCCTCCTGTCCGGCAGGAAGGCGGAGGCCGCGGAGTACTTCACGAAGGAGAAGACCCGGTGGCCGGAAGCGACCCTGCTCATGGACCGCATGATCCGCGCCTGCGCCCCGCCTCCGGCGGAACCCACGAAGGATCCGTCATGAAGCGGCTCGCCACCCTCCTTCCCCTCCTGGCCCTCCTCGCGGGATGCGTGCCGCCCGCCGCCGCCCCCGTCAAGGACTACACAAGGCTGCGCGGGGAGGACCCCGCGTCCATCCTCGTGGTGCCGGTGGTCAACCGCAGCGTGGACGTCACGGCCGCCGACCTCTTCCTTTCGACGCTCACCGTGCCCCTGGCCAGCCGCGGCTACTACGTCTTTCCGGTCTACCTGGTCAAGCGGCTCATGGAGGACGACGGCCTCGGCGACGCGGGCATGGTCCACCGGGCGGATCCCCGGAGGCTGGGCGAGCTCTTCGGGGCCGATGCCGTCCTCTACGTGACCATCAACAAGTGGGATGCGAAGTACGCCGTGCTCGCCACCAGCGTCGAAGTGGACTTCGACTATGTCCTCCGGAGCGGAAGAACCGGCGAGGAGCTCTGGAAGACCCACCAGGCCTGGACCTACGTCCCCAGCCACAACTCCAGCGGCAATGCCGTTGCGGACCTGGTCGCCATGGCCGTCACCGCCTCGCTCACCAAGGCCGCCCCCGACTTCATGCCCCTGGCCCGCACCGCGAACCAGAAGGCCTTCCGGACGCTGCACCAGGGCCTGCCCGCGGGGCCCCATTCCCCGCGGCACGGCAACGACAAGGGGGAATACTAGATGACGTTCTTCGATCTGGCCAAGGCCGTGGGGGCGCTGGTCATGCCCGCGGGGCTCCTCTGGGTTTTCACCCTTGGCGTCGCGTACCTCCTCCTGCGCCGGAGGCAGTGGCTCGCGGGGATCCTGGTCCTGTTCGTGTGGATCCTGTACGCCGTCGCGGGCAATTTCTACGTGGGGACGGCCCTCATGGCGGGCCTGGAGCGCACCGTCCCCCTCCTGGAGACCGGCCGCCTCGACCCCTTCGACGCCGTGTGCGTGCTGGGCGGCGGCACGGAACTGGATCCCGCGGGCCGGCCCATCCTGGGCGAGGCGGGGGACCGGATCGTCACCGCCGCGCGCCTGTGGCACGCAGGGAAGGCCCATCTCCTCGTGGCCAGCGGCGCCGGCCTGGACGTGATGACCGGAGCCCGCGACCTGGGGCAGGAGACCCGCGCCATCTGGCTGGACCTGGGCGTTCCCGACGGGGCCATCGTGACGGTGCCGGAGCCCTGCCTGAACACGCGCGAGGAGATCGCCGCCTACCGGAGGCTCCAGGACGCCAGACACTGGAAGCGCCTGGCCCTCGTCAGCTCCGCCAGCCATCTGCCCAGGGCCCTGCGCCTGGCGGAGAAGGCCGGGCTCGCCTTCACCCCCGTGGGGGCCGACTGGCACGGCAGGCGCCACCCCTTCCAGCCCCAGCGGCTGGTGCCCACGGGGGAGGGGTTCCATCTGGTCTCGCGCGCGACCTGGGAGTACCTGGGCCGGCGGCTGGGCAAATAGTCACGCCAGCACGGCCACCGTCTCCGGACCCTGCAGGGCCTGGCCCACCTCCACGCAAACCTCGGCCACCGTGCCCGCCCGGGGCGCGGTGATCTCGAACTGCATCTTCATGGACTCCAGGACGAACATCAGCTGGCCCTGCTCCACCTCGTCCCCCCGGGCCACGAGGCACTCCAGGATCCTCCCGGCCATGGGGGCGTTCACGCCGCCTCCCGCCGCGGCCTGGACGCGGGGCCGGGCCAGATCCGCGGAGGGGTCCTCCAGCACCAGGGTCTCCCCGAAGACGGCCACGGCCATGCCGGCGCCCTCCAGGCGGCAGGCGCGGAAGGGCAGGGCGGGATCGGTCTCGCCCGCGGCGGCCAGGGCCCGGGCCAGCCCGGGGCCCCGCTCCCCGGGGGCCACGGGGCCGTCCAGCATCCGGCGCAGGGCGGGCCCGCGCAGGGTGAAGAGGACGGGGCCGCCCTCCAGATGGAAGACCTCCTTCTCCTGGGCGCCGCCGGTGCGCAGCTCGGGGCAGCCGGCCTGGGCCTTGAACCGCGCGGCGGGGCCCGGGGCGGCCGCGCCCGCGCCGCGGAAGGCCATGGACAGGGCCTCCCGGAACGCCGTGGAGCGGAAGAACGCGAGACACGCCGCGGGCAGGAGGGGCGCGTTGAGGTCCGCCAGGTGCTCCTGGATCCAGCCCGTGGATTCCCGCCCCGCCAGGAAGTCCCCGGAACGGGCCACGGCCTGCAGGAAGGGGAGGTTGGTGGTGCACCCCAGGACGGTGAAGTCCTCCAGGGCCGCGGCGAGGCGCGCCACGGCCGAGGCCCGGTCCGGCCCCCACGCCACGAGCTTGGCGATCATGGAGTCGAACCCCGCGTCCACGCGCCCGCCCTGGGTCACGCCCGAATCCACGCGGACGCCCGGGCCCGAGGGCTCCACGTAGACCCTGAGGGGGCCGGGGGTGGGCAGGAACCCGTTGCGCGGGTCCTCGGCGAGCACCCGCGCCTCCAGGGCCACGCCGGTGGGCGCGGGCACCGCGAACACGGCGGGATCGCCCAGGGTCGCGGGCCAGCCGCCCATGGCCAGGTCCAGCTGGGCGAGCACCAGGTCCACGCCGTAGGCCAGTTCGGTGACCGGGTGCTCCACCTGGAGGCGCGTGTTCATCTCGAGGAAGTGGAAGGCGCCCGCCTCGTCCAGGAGGAATTCCACGGTGCCCGCGCCGCGGTAGGCGGTATGCCGCACCAGGGCCAGGGCGGCCCGGCCCATGGCCTCCCGGAGGGCGGGATCCGCCACGGAGCTGGGGGCCTCCTCGAGCACCTTCTGGTGGCGCCGCTGCAGGGAGCACTCCCGCTCCCCCAGGAAGACCCCGCCGCCCCGGCCGTCGCCGAACACCTGGATCTCCAGGTGCCGGGGGGACCGGAGCAGGCGCTCAACGAAGACGGTGCCGTCCCCGAAGCTCGCCAGGGCCTCCCTGGAGGCCCGGAGCACCGCGTCGGGAAGGCCCGCGGGCTCCTCCACCACACGCATGCCGCGCCCGCCGCCGCCGCCGCTGGCCTTGACCAGGTACGGCGCCAGGATGCCGCGCCCGGCGAGGGCGTCCTGCCAGGCCGCGGGGGGGAGGGCGGCCAGCTCCCCGGAGAGGAGGGCCTCCAGCACCGGCACGGAGCAGGCCCTGGCGACGGCCTTGGCGGACTCCTTGCCGCCCAGGGCGAGCATGTTCTCGGGAGTGGGCCCCACGAAGCCGATGCCGGCCTCCTCCACGGCCCGCGCGAAACCGGCGTTCTCGGACAGGTAGCCGTAGCCGGGATGCAGGAGCCGGGCCCTCCAGCGCAGGGCGGCCTCGACGATGGCGGCCCCGTCGAGGAAGCTGTCCACCTCCAGTACCGCGTCCGCCTCCCGGCGCACGGGACTGCCGGCGTCGCCGGGGGTGGACACCACGGCCACCTCGAAGCCCCGGGCGCGGCCCGCGCGCAGGATGCGGCGGGCGATCTCCCCCCGGTTGGCGATGACGAGGCGCATCAGGGCCTCCACGGTGGAGGGGCCTTGCGGAAGTAGGCCTGCAGGCCCTCCTGGCCCTCGGCGGACATGCGCGCCGCGGCGATGGTGTGCGCGGTGAATTCGAACAGCTCGGGGTCCGGCAGCGGCGCGATGCGGCGCAGCAGCTCCTTCGTGGCCCGGGCCGCCCGGGGCCCGGCGGCCAGGAACTCCCGGAGGACGCGCGTCAGGGCCTCTTCGTGGGACTCGGAGGGGTCGATGAGGCGCTGCGCCAGGCCCGCCTCCAGGGCCTCGGCGCCGCGGATGCGGCGCCCCGTGAGCATCAGGGGGGCGGCGGCGGCGATGCCCAGCTTGCGCACGACGAAGGGCCCGATCACCGACGGCACCAGCCCCAGCATCACCTCGGACGTGGCGAAGACGGCCGCGGGCTCGGCCAGGACGAAATCGCTGCACGCGGCCAGGCCCAGGCCCCCGCCGATGGCCGCCCCGCGCACGCAGCACGCCACGGGCGCGGGAAAGGAGGCCAGGCGCGTGAACATCCGCCCCAGCTCCCTGGCGTTCTCCAGGTTAAGCTCCTGGGCGGCCGCGCCCTGCTCCTTCATGTAGGCCAGATCGGCCCCGGAGCAGAACACCGAGCCCTCCCCTTCCAGCAGGAGGAGACGCATGCGCGCCGGGTCCTGGATCGAGGCCAGCTCGGCCATGGCCAGGGACAGCTCCCGGATCATGGCCGCGTCGAAGGCGTTGCACACTTCGGGCCGCGTCAGCACCAGCCGCATGACCCCGTGGGCCAGGGCCTCCACCCGCAGGGTCCGGCCCTGGAAGGCGTCGCCCTCCCTGGGGAAGGCGGAGAGGGGGATCACGGCCGGCTCCCTTCGGGCACGATCTCGCCGGGACAGGGACGGTTCTCCGGGGCGATGGTGGCCAGGAGCGCGGCGGGCACCTCCACTTCGCACCGGAGCAGGGCCTGGGCGAGGGTCTTGCCCTGGGCGTCCAGGTGGAGGCTGACGGTGCCGCCTCCGCCCAGGGTCTCCTCCAGCAGGAAGTTGAGGGCCCAGAGCCGCGGAACCGGGTGGCGCTCCACCCGCCCGCGGCAGTGGCCCTTGAACCAGGCCTGCACCTTCTCGGCCGTGATGTGGTCCCGGAGCCAGGCGTAGCACGGGCCGGAGCGGCCGATGAGGCCGATGTTGGCGGTATCGCCCTTGTCGCCGCTGCGGGCGTGGGCGATGCGCATGAGCGGCACGCGCACCTGCGCGCCGGCGCCGGGGGCCAGGGTCCAGGGGTCGGTGGCGTCGAAGGGGGTGGTGCCCTCGCCTTCGCTCTCGGGCCAGGGCAGGGGCCCCGAGGACCAGGACGCCCGGCCCTCCTCCAGGATCCGCGCCTCCGGGAGAACGAGCCCGCGGGGCACCAGGGCCGGCCAGTAGCTCACGACTTCGGAAACGGCCGGGGCCCCGCCGGTGACCGCCACCCCGGGCGGGCCGGACAGGATCATGGCGGGCAGGAGCTTGCGGAAGGCCTGCAGGTCCCCGGCGCTCGCGGACCGGGCCGAGAGGCGCAGGAGGATCTCCTGGGCCCGGTGGCGGGGCGTGAGCGAACGGTGGGCGGAGTCGTCGCCCACGAACTCCGTGCAGGTGTGCTCCAGGGGGGCCTCCAGCTCGGCGGCGCACCGCTTCCAGAAGACCGAGGCCAGCAGTTCGGCCTTGGCGCGGGCGTCGGGGCCGGAGACGATGAGGGCGCCCTGGGACTTCCAGCCGTCGGCATAGGCGATGCTCACCTTCAGGAGGTCCGTGGGGGGCCGGCCCTGCACGCGCTCCACGCGGACCCGGTCGGGCCCGTCCTCGCGCAGGTCCACCGTGGAGAAGTCGGCGACGACGTCCGGCGTGAGGTAGGTGCGGGGGTGGCCCATCTCGTAGAGGAGCTGCTCCCGCACGGTCTGGCAGGTGACGAGGCCGCCGGTGCCGGGGTGCTTGGTGACGGTGAAGGCGCCGTCCCTGCGGCACTCCACGATGGGGTAGCCGATGTCGACGAAGGAGGGGACCTTCTTCCAGTCGGTGAAGTTGCCGCCCGTGGCCTGGGCGCCGCACTCGATGATGTGGCCGGCCACGATGCCGCTGGCCAGGAGGTCATAGTCCCCCGGGCCCCAGCCGAATTCGTGCATGAGGGGCGCCAGGGTGATGCCGGTGTCGGTGACCCGGCCGCAGATGACGACGTGGGGTTCCCTCGCCAGGGCCGCGGCCACGGGCATGGCGCCGAAATAGGCGTTGGCGGCCAGGATCCGGTCCGCCACCGGGGCCAGGGGCTGCCCGGTCTCCATGTGCCGCAGCTCCACCCCCGAGGCCAGGAGCTCCCCGATGCGGGGAGCGATGTCGTCCCCGTCCACCACGGCGATGCGCAGCTTGAGCCCCCGGGCCCGGGCCGCGGCGGCCAGGGCCTGGGCGCAGGCGGAGGGGTTGACGCCTCCGGCGTTGGTGATGACCCGGATGCCCTTGGCCAGGATCTCCTCCAGGAGCGGGTCGATCTGGGTGACGAAGTCCCGGGCGTAGCCCAGGAAGGGGTCCTTGGCCATCTGCTTGCGCAGGATGCTCATGGTCACTTCGGCCAGGTAGTCGATGGAGATGTAGTGGAGGTCGAGGCCGCCCCGCACCTGCCGGCGCAGGGCCCAGGGGTCGTCCCCCCAGTAGCCCCCGGCGTTGGCGATGCGGATGATCTTCCGGTCGGTCATGGCTTCCTCACATTCGCAGCACGCCCAGGCGCGTGTCGGGCACCGGGGCGCAGAGGGTGGTGGCCAGGGTCGCCGCGAGCCAGCCCCGGGTGTCCCGCATGTCCATGACGCCGTCGTCCCAGAGGCGGGCGGAGGCGTAGGTGGGGTGCCCCTCCCGCTCGTACTTCTCCCGGATGGGCCCGGCGATGGCCTCGGCGTCGGCGTCGCTGAAGGGGCGGCCCTCGCGGGAGAGCTGGTCCCGCTTGACGGTGGTGAGCACCTGGGCGGCCTGCTCCCCGCCCATGACGGAGATGCGCGAGGTGGGCCAGGTCCAGAGGAAGCGGGGACCGTAGGCGCGCCCGCACATGCCGTAGTTCCCCGCCCCGAAGCTGCCGCCCAGGATGAGCGTGATCTTGGGGACCTGGGCGGTGGCCACGGCGTGGACCATCTTGGCCCCGTCCTTGGCGATGCCGGCCCGCTCCACCTGGGCGCCCACCATGAAGCCCGTGATGTTCTGCAGGAAGACCAGGGGGATCTTCTGGGAGGTGCACAGTTCGATGAAGTGGGCGGCCTTGAGGGCGCTCTCCCCGAAGAGCACCCCGTTGTTGGCCACCAGGCCGCAGGGCATGCCCTCCACGTGGGCGAAGCCCGTCACCAGCGTCGTGGCGTAGCGCTCCTTGAACTCGAAGAGCCGGCTGCCGTCCACCACCCGCGCGATCACCTCCCGCACGTCGCTGCGCCGGCGCAGGTCCCGGGGCCAGGCGCCGAGGATCTCCAGCGGGTCGTAGGCGGGGGGCTCGGGGGTCCGCAGGGCCACGGAGGCCGCGGGAGAGGGGCCCAGGTGGCTCACCAGCTCGCGGAGGATCTGGATGGCCTGCTCGTCGCTCTCGGCGAAGTGGTCGGCCACCCCGGAGAGCTCGGTGTGGACCTTGGCGCCGCCCAGGAACTCCGCGGTCACGTCCTCGCCCGTGGCCGCCTTCACCAGGGGCGGGCCGCCCAGGAAGATGGTGCCGGTGCCGTTGACGATGATGGTCTGGTCGCTCATGGCGGGCACGTAGGCCCCGCCCGCGGTGCAGCTGCCCATGACCGCCGAGATCTGGGGGATGCCCGCGGCCGAGAGCACCGCCTGGTTGTAGAAGATCCGCCCGAAATGGTCCCGGTCCGGGAAGACCTCGGCCTGCAGGGGCAGGAAGGCCCCGCCGCTGTCCACCAGGTAGAGGCAGGGCAGGCGGTTCTCCAGGGCGATCTCCTGGGCGCGCAGATGCTTTTTCACGGTAAGCGGGTAGTATGTCCCGCCCTTCACCGTGGCGTCGTTGGCGATGATCATGCAGGGCCGGCCGTGGACCATGCCCACCCCCGTCACCAGCCCCGCCGCGGGCACCGGGTCGTCGTAGACCCCCGTGGCCGCGAACAGGCCCACCTCCAGGAAGGGCGAGGCCACGTCGCAGAGCAGCGCGATGCGGTCCCGCACGAAGAGCTTGCCCTGCGCGGCGTGGCGGGCACGGGCCTTGTCGTCCCCTCCCCGGCGCAGCCGCTCCTTCTCCTCTAGCAACGCCTCGCAAAGCGCCAGGTTGTGCGCGTGGTTCTGCCGGAAGGCCTCGGAGCCGGTCTTGAGGCGGCTGTGGATGAGCGTCACGCTCAATACTCCTTGACGAGGTGGCGGGCGATGACCATCCGCTGGATCTCGCTGGTGCCTTCCCCGATGGTGCACAGCTTGACGTCCCGGTAGAACTTCTCGACCGGGTAGTCCTTGATGAAGCCGTAGCCGCCGTGGATCTGCACGGCCTCCTCGGCAACCCTGCAGGCGACCTCCGAGGCGTGGAGCTTGGCCATGGCCGCGGCCTTGGCGTAGGGAAGCCCCTGGTCCTTGAGGGTCGCCGCCTTGTACACCAGCAGCCGCGCCGCCTCGATCCCCACCTGCATGTCGGCGAGCTTGAACTGGATGGCCTGGTGGTCGGCCAGGAACTTGCCGAAGGCCTTGCGGATGGTGGCGTACTTCACCGAGGCCTCGAAGGCCCCCTGGGCCATGCCCAGGGCCAGGGCGGCGATGCCGATGCGGCCGCCGTCCAGGGTCCTCATGGCCTGCTTGAAGCCCACGCCCTCCTCCCCCAGGAGGTTGGCCGCGGGGACCTTCACCTCCTCCAGGATGAGTTCCGAGGTGTCGCTTGCGCGCATGCCCAGCTTGTTTTCCTGCTTGCCGGCCCGGAATCCCGGCGTGTCCTTCTCCACGATGAAGGCGCTGATGCCGTCGGCGCCGGTCCCGCCCCGGGTGCGGGCCATGACCACGCAGATGCCGCCCACCGTGCCGTGGGTGGCGAAGTTCTTGGAGCCGTTGAGGACCCAGTGGTCCCCCTCCAGCCGGGCCGTGGTGCGCAGCGCCCCCGCGTCGCTGCCGGCCTCCGCCTCGGTGAGGGCCCAGGCCCCCAGCACCTTGCCCGCCGCCAGGGGCTTCAGGTACCTCTCCAGCTGGTCCGGGCTGCCCTGGGTGTAGATGTGGTTCGAGCACAGGCTGTTGTGGGCGGCCACGCTGAGCCCCACGGAGCCGTCCACCCGGGACAGTTCCTCCACCACCACGGCGTATTCCAGGTAGCCCATGCCCGCCCCGTCGAACTCCTCCGGGAAGAACACCCCCAGCATCCCCATCTCCCCCAGCCTGGCCAGGACCTCCGCCGGGAAGATCCTGTCCTCGTCCCAGGTCATGACGTGGGGACGGATCTCGTTCTGGGCGAACCTGCGCACCTCCTCCCGGAGGGCCTCCACGTGCTCGGGCAGGGTGAAATCCACGGCATCCCTCGCTGGCAATCGGTCGGTGTTGGGAAAACCGGGCATGGCCGATCCCGGTACCTTGGGGAAGGTACAGACACTATACCGACTGGCCGGGAAGGTTCCAGTGCGGATTGCAATCCCGTCTCAAAATCCTCCGGCTACCGCTCGAAGAGGGGCACGTAGTGGTTCAGCGTGGGCCCCTGGTAGACCTGGCGCGGGCGGTAGATGCGGCTGTCGCCGCTCTCGGCCACTTCCCGGTAGTTGGCGATCCACCCCGGCATGCGCCCGATGGCGAAGATGACGGTGAACATCTCGGTGGGGATGCCGATGGCGCGCATGATGATGCCGCTGTAGAAGTCCACGTTGGGGTAGAGCCGGCGCTCGATGAAGTAGGGATCGTTGAGGGCGGTCTCCTCGAGCTTCTTGGCGATGTCCAGCAGGGGGTCGCTGATGCCCATCTTGGAGAGGAGCTCGTCGCACTTGCGCTTGATGATGCGGGCCCGGGGGTCGTAGTTCTTGTACACCCGGTGGCCGAAGCCCATGAGCTTGGCGCCGTGGTTCTTGTGCTTGACCTTGTCCAGGAAGAGGGTGCCGTCGTCCTTGTCGGCCCGGATCTCCTTGAGCATCTCGATGACGGCCTGGTTGGCCCCGCCGTGCAGCGGGCCCCACAGGGCGCAGACGCCCGCGGAGGCCGAGGCGAACAGGTTGGCCTTGCTGGAGGCCACCATGCGCACCGTGGCGGTGGAGCAGTTCTGCTCGTGGTCGGCGTGCAGGAGGAAGATCAGGTCCAGGGCGTCCACCACGGCGGGGTCCAGCTCGTAGTCCTCGTCGGGCTCGGAGAACATCATGTGCAGGAAGTTCTCGGTGAACATGTACTTCTTCTTGGGATAGATGGAGGGCAGGCCCCGGGACTTGCGGAAGGCGTAGGCGGCCAGGGTGCGCACCTGGGAGAGGAGGTGGGCGGCCTGGATCTCGAACCGGTCGGCGTTGTATTCCTCGTTGAGCTCGGGGAGGAAGCACCCGGCGGCGTTGATCATGGCCGAAAGGATGGCCATGGGGTGGGCCGAGGAGGGGAAGCCCTCGAAGTGGAACTTCATGTCCTCGTGGATCATCTGGTACTTGGTCAGGAGGCCCGAGAAGCGCAGGCGCTCGGTCTCCGTGGGGAGCTTGCCGAAGATGATCAGGTAGGCGGCCTGCACGAACGTGGAACCCTCGGCCAGTTCCTCGATGGGGATCCCCCGGTAGCGGAGGATGCCCTTCTCGCCGTCGATGAAGGTGATGCGGCTCTGGCAGCTGCCGGTGTTCCCGTAGGACTCGTCGTAGGTGATATAGCCCGTCTTGGCGCGGAGATCCCGGATGTCGAGCGCCCGTTCGGCTTCTGTTCCCTCGATGACCGGAAGCTCGATCACCTTGCCATCCAGTTCCAGTTTCGCCGTGTTGGTCATGAATTCCTCGCAGGTGGCTGTAGTGGAGCATTTTATACGGGAGATTGGGATTGCACGCTCCCGAATATTGGGCGGGCCGGATAAGGCAAGGCCCCGCGAGGGCACGGGGCCGGGTTGGCTACCTCCAAACTAGCTGAAGTTGCGCCTCTCTCGCAAGAAATGCTCAATGACTTTGAGATCCCGTCACAATGGAGCCCTGGCGGGCACCCCAATGTCGAGGAGCTGACCATGGGAACGAGGAACGCGGTACTGCTGGGGGTCATCCTTCTGGGCCTGGGCGCCCTGGGGGCCATGGGCCTGACCGGCGGCCGTCAGGTGGAAACCAAGGGAATGGAGGCACGTGTGGAAAGTGGCGGGAAGAAGACCAAGGCCGAGCTCAAGAAGACCCTGACCCCGGAGCAGTACCGGGTCACCCAGGAGGCCGGGACGGAGGCGCCTTTCACCGGGGAGTATTGGAACTCCAAGGGGGACGGCATCTACGTCGACGTGGTGTCCGGGGAGCCCCTCTTCTCCTCCAAGGACAAGTTCGACTCCGGCTGCGGTTGGCCCAGCTTCACCAAGCCCCTGGAACCCGGCGAGGTGGTGGAGCACAGGGACGTCAGCCACGGCATGGTGCGCACCGAGGTGCGCTCGAGGAACGCCGATTCCCACCTGGGCCACGTCTTCGACGACGGTCCGGCGCCCACGGGCCAGCGGTACTGCATCAACAGCGCCTCCCTGCGCTTCGTGCCCGTGGCGGACCTGGAGGCCCGGGGCTATGGCAAGTATCTGGCCCTGTTCGGCATGAAGCCATCCCCCAAGGAGGTGGCCACCCTCGCCGGGGGCTGCTTCTGGGGCATGGAGGACCTGGTCAGGGAGCGCCCCGGGGTCATCAAGACCATCGTGGGCTACACCGGCGGCACCACGCAGCACCCGGTGTACGAGGACGTCCATACCGGAACCACCGGCCACGCCGAGGCCATCGAGGTGACCTTCGACCCCTCGAAGACGACCTACGAGGCCCTCCTCAAATTCTTCTTCACCATCCACGACCCCACCACCGCCAACCGCCAGGGCAATGACATCGGCACCCAGTACCGGTCGGCCATCTTCTACCACGACGAGGCCCAGCGGAAGACCGCCGAAAAGGTCAAGGCCGAGGTGGAGGCCTCCGGGAAGTGGAAGCGCCCCATCACCACCCAGATCGCCGCCGCCGCGACCTTCTGGCCCGCCGAGGACTACCACCAGGACTACCTGAAGAAGCACCCCGGCGGCTACACCTGCCATTTCGTGCGGCCGTTCTCGTTCTAGCCGGGCCCCGCCTGGAGCTTCACCCCTCGATTGGAAAAATTCCTGTCAGTTGCGGCGCCTCCTGGCCCGGCCTGACCGGGAAATGGGTCAGCCTTGTGCAAATCCGGGCTTGTCGAGGGAACCGGAAGCCGACCTCAGCACCAGCAGGGTCAGTTCCTGCGGCACCAGGAACCGGTTGGGCGGGCCCCATACGCCCGTGCCCACACTGGTGTAGACCCACAGGCCGCCCTCCCTGGACAGCCCCTTGCCGTGCCTGTAGAGGGATGGCACCAGGAGGCTCCAGGGGAAGTACTGCCCGCCGTGGGTGTGTCCCGAAAGCTGCAGGCGCACCCCGGCCGCCGCCGCGGCACGGGTGCCGGTGGGCGGATGGAACAGCAGAATGGGGACCGCCTCCGGCGGGATGCCGGCCAAGGCCCGGGCCAAGTCCGGGCCCTGCCCGGTCTGGGCGGCGGTGGGATCGGGCATTCCGGCCACGGCGAGCCGGGCGCCGTCATGCTCCAGCACCGCATGGCCGTTGTCCAGGATCCGCCAACCCATGCCCCGGATCACCTGCAGCCATCGCCCGAGCCCGGAATAGTATTCATGGTTGCCGGTGACGAATGCTGCGCCGTGGCGCGCCCGGATGGCCCCCAGACGTTCCGCCTTGGGCCGCACCCCATCGGCCTCGGCGTCCACCAGGTCGCCGGTGACCGCCAGGAGGTCGGGCCGGAGGGCGTTGGCGGCGTTCACCAGGTGCTCCACCTGGTACCAGGGCGTCGTCGGACTGAGGTGCAGGTCCGAGATCTGGACGATGCGGAAGCCATCCAGGGCCGCCGGCAAGTGCGGGATGGGGATCTCCACCTTGCGGGTGCGCGCCGGCCGCAGGGCCGTGGCCAGGCCCAGCAGGGAGGTGCCCAGGGCCGCCGCCGAGGCCACGCCCAGGGCCCAGGGGCCCACGTGGATGCCCGTGGCCAGGCGTACCAGGGCCTGGACCAGGTCCGCCGCCCCAAGGTAGACCAGGAACGTGGAGACCAGGCCAAAGCAGCCGTGGCTCAGCCAGAGCAGGGCCCCCAGGCGGTGGCCCAGGACCGGGACCCGCTGAAGGAGCGTGATCAGCAACATGCCCGCCAGCATGGACGCGACGGTGAGGCGCACCAGGCCCGCATGGGCCGTCAGGGCCGGCCACAGGGCGATGGAACGTTCAGACAAGTATGTTCCGGCGCCGCCCAGCACCAGGAGCAGCACGGAAAGGAAGATCGCGAACCGTTTGAGCATTTCAATTCCAATCTGAAGGTTTGGGAACGGATTCAGCCGAGGGCGGGCTGCGCGTGCAGGCCGTACCACTCCTGGGTGAAGGGTCTTCGCAAAGGGGTGGATTCCGCCCGCAGGCGGGGCGCGATGAGCCGGGCCGCCTGGTTCGGAACGCAGTCGCGGTGGCGCAGGTAGCAGACCTGCTCCAACGGCTCGGCGCCGAGGGTGCTCTTGATCTCGCTGGCGGTGCGGCCGTAGTGGAGCTGGCGGCAGCCTCGGGCGATGGCGATGTGCAGGTAGTCGCAGAGCAGGCGCGGGTAGATGGACAGTTCGGGGTTGAGGGCGTAGTCCAGACCCACCAGATGGGCTTCCAGGATGCCCCCCCACACGAAACCCGTGAGGAAGCCCACCAGCACGCCTTCATGGAAGTAGCCGCGCAGGATGAATTCCGGCCCCAGGGTCCGGCGCAGGTTCAGGAAGGTGGCGAAGGTGGGCCTGCCGAGGCGGTTTTCAGCCCGCTGGTGGACAGCGTCGAACAGCTCCATCCAGCGATCCTGGAAACGGGGCAGGTCCTCGGCGGCGAGATCCCGCACCTGCAGGGCCTGGGACTTGGCATAGGCGCGCCGGGCCTTCACCCGGTACTTCGAGGCCAGGCAGCCCAGGTAGGCCTCGAAGCAATCCCAGGACGGATCCAGGCGCAGAACCATGGCGGGCTCCGGGCGCAGCCCCGCGAACGCGTGCCGGCCCAGGCTCTCGCCGAAGGGATTGGACGCCGCGTCCAGATCCTTGATGAGGACGCCGTCGAGGGTTCCGGTTCCGTCCAGTTCGCGCTGCACCACGGCCAGTGCGGCCAGGAGGGCTTCCATCGCCCGGCGGGGCTCGATGGCCGGGTCGAACCGGAAGCCGTGTTCCCCGGCCGCCATCGGGCTGCCGCAGACGAGCACCTGGAAGTCCAGGGGACGCTTGGCAAGGCGCAGGTTGCGGGCCAGGAAGGACAGTACGGGGCCCCCCTGGAACCGCTCCCCCAGCGGCCTCCCCTGGAAGCGGGTCCGCTGGAAGCAGGCCACCCCCACCAGCCGTTCGCCCTCGTGGAAGGTGGCGTAGCGCATGGCCTCCCCCGGCGGCAGCCCTCCCTCCACGGCCCGCAGATAGGGGCGCTGAAGGAACGGGCTCGCCGACGCCACCAGGGCGTCCCAGGCGGATCCCGCGGGGGCGTCGATGGAGTCCAGGACGCGGAATGCCAGGGTGGACCCGCTGAGGCAACCCTGCCGGAACAGGCATGCCTTTGGAGCGGTCGGAGGGGATGGGAGGTTGGGCATGGGAAAGGTTCCCTTCTTTGCGGCATCAGGAATGAGTGGGTGTCTAGTCAGTCATAAACTGCGCAAAAAAAAATCAGGCGAGCATCCGCCAGAAGGCCTCGAAGGCCGCCCTGCCATGCGCGTCGGCATGATCCGGGTCCTGGATCGCAAAGTCGATGGTCGCGTCCGCCAGCGCGTTCATCAGGGATAGGACGAACGCCAGCGGAACCTCGCGCATGGGACCGGCCGCGCGGATCCCCTCCAGCAGGTCCAGGACCTTTGCGAACGACGCCCCGACGATCTGGCGGCTCGCGGGCGTGATCGCGTCCGACACGCACAGGTGCGCGAGCGCCCGGCGCTTCTCGGGGCAGGCTTCCGCCCACTCCAGCCAGTGGGTCCACAGATGCAGCACCTGGGTCCGGGGTTCGCTGCCGGAGGGAAGATCCGCCATCGCCGCGGAAGCCATTTCGACTTTGAGGTCCAGGTAGAGCTGGTCGAGCAGTTCGTGCTTCGTCTCGAAATAGGTGAACAGCGACCCGTTGGAGATCCCGGCCGCCTTGGCGATGGCGGCCGTCGGCGCCCCCAGCCCCTGGGCGGCAATGACCCGGGTGGCCGCCGCCAGGATGGCGCTGCGCTTGTCCTCGCTTTTCGGTCTGGCCATGGCCCCCACACTGTGTCTGGTTAACACGTTATACCTGATTGGCTAGTCAGTCAATCCGGGTTCCGCCGGCCCGGACTGCATGGTGCCAAACGCTGGCCCCCCGAGAGATCGGGTGAGCCAAGCCATCGGCTCGTAACGCAAGAACGCTCGCGTCACGCCGCTGCGACTCGAACCCTCCCAATCCGCAAACGCCAGGAATTGCGCCAGGGGTTTCAAGGGTGGTTTTCCGCACGCTCCTGGTTCTCGTTTTCACCTCTGATGGCTGTTTTGGCCGGCTTCAGGGGCGTTTTCTCACCGGCTGCCGAAACTCCCACCCGCCAGGCGGCGCGCCCACTCCGCCAGGCGTTCCTTGAGGGTCTCCTTCAGGACGAAGGGGGCCAGGTCCCCGGCAAGCACCTCCAGGATCACGTACTCGAAGGCCTCCGCCCCATGGTGGTCCCACGCGGCCTGCAGGCTGCGGTCCAGGTGCCGGCGGTCCTCCAGCACGTGCCAAAGGCCGTTGCGGGTGGTGTCCAGGTCCTTGGCGGCGCCGGCCCAGGCCCGGCCCGAGGCGATGTGCCGGACCGCGTAGATGCCGGGCCTGGGCTTGCGCTCCTTGTAGGCGCGCAGGGCCGCCTTGCGGTCAAATGCCGGATCCATCCTCGCCTCCTTGGGAATCGGGTCCGGGGCGCCCATCCCGGCCGAGGGCCGGTCCGGCCAGGAACAGCACGTGCCGGCGCACATCGGCGGGCCAGGGGGCGCTGTGCTCCCCGAACCGTTCGGCGTCCCCGGCGAACAGGGCCCGGGAGGCCTCCTCGAAGCCCGGTTGGTCGCCAGCCAGGGCCGACATGAACCGGTAGGCAGCCTCCTGGGCGGATCGCAACCGGTCCACGTCCTTGCGGGCGCGCCGGGCCTCCTCCACCAGCCGGCGCAGGGCCACGGAAGCGCCACCGGGCTGCGTGTTCAGCCACTCCCAGTGCCGGGGCAGCAGCGTCACCTCCCGGGGCACCACCCCGAGTCTGGGCCGGCCCCGGCCCCGCGGGGCCTCCGGCGGCGGCGCGAGCCGGGCCAGCAGGTCCGCTTCGGTGCCCCGGAGGTCCAGGTCGATGACCCGGCCGCCGGCGTCGTCGAACACCAGCGCCGACCCTTGGGGATCGGCCTCCAGGGCGCGCTTCACCGCCACGGCCACCGAGGCCAGGGACCCCGCGGCGAGCCGCCGCGAGCCCAGGAAGGCGGTGCATGAAAGGGGGAAGGGGGTTTCCATGGGGTGTCTCCGTTGACCAGAGACTATTTTATCCGGGTAAAAATTTGAGGCTAGTTATTTATCCGGATAAAAATCCCCTAGCGCCAGTGTTCGGCGATGGGGTAGGCGGTCATGACGATCTGAACCTCCTGGTCCTCCACGATGTGCCGCTCCGTGATCACCCGGAACCACCGGGTGGGGTGGACGCCCTGGCAGTCGCGGTAGGTGCCCACGATCTCCTGACTTTCGCAGGCGGTTTCAAAGCCTCCGTCGGGCGCGGTCACCTTGGCGATGGCCCCCGAAGCCAGCATGCCCCGGGCGATGAGGGCGGCCAGCGCCTGCGGGTTCGCGAAGGGCGCGGCCCATCGGCCATTGGCCTCCGAGGCGCCGCAATGGCGGGCCTGGCTGTGCCGGACCGCTCCGGGGGCCAGCAGCACCGCCTGTGTTTCCAACTGGTCCAGCAGGGCGTCCAGCTCGATCGAGGGGACTTCGGGGGCGGGCGTGGGCGGACCGGGGGGCGGTGCCGGCGCCTCCTTGGGCTCGAGGGCCTGGCGCGCCAGCAGGGCCTTCTCGGCGGCCTCCAGCCTGCGCTGGTGCAGGGCGTGGCGTTCCTCCCGGCTCGGGGTCTTCGCGACAGGAACCGGCCTGGGGTGGTAGACCGGAACCTCCCAGGAGGACGTGGTGGTGGAGGACGTGCTGGAGTCGCCGCCTGCTGGAAGGGCGGCGGCCTTGCGAGGGCCCTGCTTGGACTCGGCCGCTTCCCATGCCAGGCGATCGACGGGGCCAGGCGCCAGCCGCGTCGCCGGCCGGAGCGCCGCACGGATCGAGCCGATGGCGCTCCGGCCCTGCAGGGTGAAGAGCATGCGGCCGTCCGGTGCCGGGACGATCTCCTGGGGCCGGCTGCCCCGGGGCAGGGGGAACCAGGTGATCCGGCCGCCGGAAGCGATCCGTCCGATGCGCTCCCCGGCCGTGTCGGTGAACCACATGGAGCCGTCGGGCCCGGGGGCGATCCCGTGCGGCTGGGTGGCCGGGCCGTCCAGGAGGTGGACCTTGCACCCGCTGCCATTCACGCCGATCTCGCCGATCCCCGGCGGCCCGGCCTGTATGAACCAGAGCCGGCCGTCCTGCCCCGGCACCAGGCGCCGCGGCCGGCTTCCGGGGGGCAGGGCGAACGTGGACGGCGGTTGACCCTGTCCCCGGTGGAAGAACACCCTTTCCTGTTCGGGTACGGCGAAGGCGATGCCCGCTTCGTTCGAGCCGGACATCCCAAGGGTGCCGGCCGCCGGCCCCGCGCAACGGAAGGCCAGGTCCCGGAACCCGAACGTGTTGCTGGCAGGATCGTGGCTGATGCGGCAGACCCGTTCCGCCAGCGAGACCCAAAGGTCGCCGTTCGACCCTGCAACCACCTGATTCGGCCGGGCGGGAATTTCCATCTTCCAGGTACTGAATCGAATGGGTTCGCCGCTGATCGCCCGGCTCACGCTCGCCAAGCTGCAAATGCCGATCATGCGGTCGCCCACGCTCCACAGCCGGCCGCGGCTGTCGGCCACCAGGGCGTGAATGCGGGTATCCACCACGGGCGGCATGGCGTGGCGAACCCCGGTGACGGTCATGTTCTCGATGGCCGGATGGTCGCCTTGGGTCCAGAACAGGCGGCCATCGGGACCGGCCGCGAGGTTGCGCACCGGACCCCGCTCCTCGTTCCCGGGCCTGCCCAGGTTGAGCGTCTTGACGTGGCCGACGTCCTCGTCCTCGAGGATCTCGAAGAAGGGATGGAGCCGCGTATCGGACAGATCGAGGCCGATGGCGCCGCCGATGTCGGCGCAGAAAAGGCGGGCGCCTTCCAGCCTGGCGCCGGTGAGGTTGGCGCCCTCCAGCCTGGCCCGGGTGAGGTCCGCGCCGCGCAGATCCGCGCCGGCAAGGTCGAGGCGCCGGAGATCCGCGCCGCGGAGGTCGGCGCCCCGGAGACCGGCGCCGGCCCGCAGGTGCAGACCGCGCAGGGTCAGGTCGTGGAGGATCCCGCCCACGGCCGGAGCCTCCTTCTCCTTCCTGTCGTCAGGAAGGCCGAAGCCCTTCAGCTCGGCCAGCAGGGAGCGCATGAGCGCTTCGGTTTCGCCCCCGCCACCGGTCGCCGGGACGGGAGCTGTCCGGCCGGGCGGGACCGGATCCATGGCGGAAAGGGGCGCCAGCAGGACCGTCGCCAGCGCCGCCCGGCGCCACCGGTGAGCGTTTCCCCGGAGGGTCGAATGGCAAGTGTGCATGTTTTGAAGTCCTCGGGACAGGGCAAGGCCGCGCCCTGCGGGCTGCGGTCCGTGGGGTCCAGCAAGGATATGTGTCGTTCATTTGAATTGGGTTCCCCTGGAAACCGCGGGACTTCCTGAACAGATGAGGG
Source organism: Geothrix sp. 21YS21S-2 (assembly GCF_030846775.1). NCBI lineage: Bacteria > Pseudomonadati > Acidobacteriota > Holophagae > Holophagales > Holophagaceae > Geothrix > Geothrix sp. 21YS21S-2. Next base: position 1,862,610 of record NZ_CP132910.1, on the reverse strand, counting down.
GGGCGGTTCACGACATGAAGATCCCCATCCATCCCCTGGATCCGATTCATTGTATATTGCGGCCGGGGAAATGCAGGACTGGGCCGGCGAAAGCAGGTAGCCTGCGCGCCTTCTCATTCCTGCACCTGCCCTGCTGATACAGGGATGAACCGGATCCAGGGGAAAGGGCAGGAAAAGGTCTCACCGGTCCTTTCCTTGGGTCTCCCCTAGGGGTTCCGGCTGGTCTTGAAATCCTTTCCCAGCCATCCCCGGGCCAGGATCAGCATGACGGTCGTCAGCATGGAAACCATCCCGAAGATCAGCCACATGGTCCCGGTGCGCCCGGGGCCGCCCTCGGGGCACCAGGTGGCGAGGGCCGTGCCGGCGTAGAAGCTCACCAGCATCTTGGTGAGGAACCAGGGGAACTGCGCCACCCCCATGTAGGCGCCGGTGCGGCCCTCGGGGGCGATCTCCGCGGCGTACTGCAGGAACCGGGGCTGCCACATGGCCTCGCCCACGCTCATCAGGACGATGTAGGCCAAAAGGCCCAGGGCGGTGGGCCCCAGGGCCAGGATGAAGGTGGGGCTGGCCATGACGGCGGTGCCCAGGATCATCATGGTGTAGACCTTCACGCGGGTGGTGAGCGCGGCCACCACGGGGCAGAGCACGAAGACCAGGAGGGTGTTCAGGCTGCTGGCGGCCTCGAAGTGGGTGCCCACCCAGGTGCCCGCGAAGGCCCGGCTCACGTACGGTGCGAAGAGCAGCCAGTTGTAGGCGAACAGCGTCTGCACGGGGATCAGGCAGAAGATGAAGAAGGAGAATTTCGGATCGGCCAGGGGGTGGTTGCGCAGCCAGTGCATGAGCCCGCCCGAGGGCGCGGCGTCCGCGGGGGCCGGGGGCGCCTCCTGGGCCGCGAGGCCCGCGGCCAGGGCCTCCCTCTCGGTCTTCCGGCTCAGGAGGAGCATCAGGGCCGCCAGGCTCACGAGGGTGACGGCCGAGTAGAAGACGAAGGCGCCCCGGATGCCCCAGTGGGTGCGCACGGGCGTCATGAAGGTGGGCAGCCACCCGCCCAGGTTCATCACCGCATAGAGCATGGCGTAGCCCATGCCCGCGGTGGCCGGGGTGGTGAACTTGCGGATGGCCGCGTAGCCCGCGGGGTAGCACATGCCGTAGCCCGTCATGACGAACGTGATGGCCAGGGCTCCCGTCAGGGCGAAGGGCGTCAGGAAGCCGCCGCCCCGCAGGCCCAGGTAGGGCGCCAGGGCCAGCAGCGCGCGTCCGGCGAACATGATGCAGAGCGAGATGATGAAGGTCCTGCGCAGGCCCCAGGCGTCGGCGCGGCCCCCGAAGAAGAGCATGGAGATGGTGATGCCCCAGGTGAGGAAGCCCACCATGAGCCCCGCCTTGGGATCCGACAGGCCGCCGTACTGGTTGAAGTACATGTGGAGGTAGATGACCATCCCGAAGTAGACGAACCCCTCGAGGAAGCTCAGCAGGTTCACGGCCCACAGGGCCCTGGGCGCGTGCACCAGGTCGATGAAAGGCTGGACGATCTGGTTCAGGGGGGACTGTTCCACAGGGGGCGTGGCCACGGGCATCTCCGGACAAGGGGGTAGGGAACTGTACCACGCCGGAGAGTTGCGAATTCGACTGCCGGTGAGTCTCAGTCTGGTCTAGACTTGCCCCAGGAGTGCCCATGAAGCTGGTGACCTTTCTGCACAACGGACAGGAGCGCATCGGCGCCGTCACCGGCGGCGGGCGCATCCTCGACTTCCATGCGGGCGACAAGCGCCTGGCCGTGGACATGCTCACCCTCATCCGGAGGCAGGACACCCTCATGCCCCTGGCCCGGGCCCTGGCGGCCAAGGCCCCTGGCGCCGCCTTCCTGGACGCGGGGCAGGTGACGCTCCTGGCCCCCGTGCCCAGGCCCGTGTCCATGCGGGACGGCTACGCCTTCCGCCAGCACGTGGCCACCGCCCGGCGCAACCGCGGGCTGGAGATGATCCCCGAGTTCGACCACTTCCCCGTCACCTACTTCACGAACCACCAGGCGGTGACGGGCCCCGGCCCCGTGGAGGTGCTGGAGCACCACCTCAACCGCCTGGACTACGAGCTGGAGGTGGCCGTGGTCACCGGCCGCCCCCTGAAGAACGCCACCCTGGCCGAGGCCGACGAGGCCATCTTCGGCTTCATGGTCATGAACGACTGGAGCGCCCGCCACCTCCAGATGGAGGAGATGAAGCTCAGCCTGGGCCCCTGCAAGGGCAAGGACTTCGCCACGAGCCTGGGGCCCTGGCTGGTGACCTGCGACGAGCTTCCCCTGGAGCCCAGCCCCCAGGGACGGGTGCTCCGCGCGCGCATGACCGCCTCGGTGAACGGCCGCCTCCTGAGCGACGGCGAGGCCTCCTCCATGAACTGGACCTTCGCGCAGATCCTCCAGCGCACCTCCTACGGCGTGCAGGTGAACCCCGGCGAGGTGGTGGGCAGCGGCACCGTGGGCACCGGCTGCCTCCTGGAGCTCAACGGCTCCAAGGTCACCGAGGACCTGTGGCTGAAGGACGGGGATTTCGTGGTGCTGGAGGTCCAGGGCCTGGGCCGCCTGGAGAACAGCGTGGCCCGGGCCGAGGGCATCGCCCTCCCGCCCGAACTGGTGGCCATGGGGCCCCGGAGTCCGCTGCCGTGAAGACGATCCTGCCGGCGGACCTGGACCCCGCCGCCACCAACGCCCTGCTCACGGGCGGCGTGGGCCCCCGTCCCATCGCCCTGGCCAGCACCGTCTCGGCGAGGGGGGAGAGGAACCTTGCGCCCTTCAGCTTCTTCAACGCCTTCGGGAGCAACCCGCCCATGGTGGCCTTTGCCCCCAACCGCAGGGCCCGGGACGGGACGGTCAAGGACACCTACCTCAACGCCACTTCCACCCGCGAATTCGTCATCGCGGCCGTGAGCTTCGCCATGCTCCAGCAGGTGAACGTGGCCAGCGCCGAGTACCCCGGGGACGTGGACGAGTTCGTGAAGTCCGGCCTCACGCCCCTTCCGGCGCGGTTCGTGGCGCCGGCGCTGGTGGGCGAGTCGCCCTTCCAGATGGAATGCCGCCTGCACCGGGAGGTGGAACTGGGCTCGGGCCCCGGGTCGGGCCTGATGCTCATCGGCGAGGTCCTGGCCTTCCACGTGCGGGAGGACTGCCTGGACCTGCATCCGGACCGCCTGGACCTCGTAGGACGCAATGGCGGGGCCTTCTACACCCGGGCCTCAGGCCACGCGATCCTCCAGGTGGCCAAGCCCACGGGCCGCCCCATCGGCTACGACGCCCTGCCGGAGGCCCTGAAGCGCAGCCGGATCCTCACCGGCAACGACCTGGGGCGCCTGGCCAACTCCGCGGAGCTGCCCGACCCCGCCCAGGCCCCTGCCGTCCGGGACGACCCCGGGGATGCGGAGGGGTTGGAGCGGGCGATCCACGTGGCGCTGCAGCGCGAGGACCTCGCCGAGGCCTGGCGGCTCGCCGGGCGGCGGTCGATGCTTTAGATTCCCGTCAGGAACTGCTTGGCCTGCTGCCCCTGGGGGCTCTCCGGAGCGATCTCGACGATCTTCGCCCAGATCTTCCTCGCGGCGGCCTTGTCGTTGAGGTTCGTGGCGTACACGATGCCCATGTTCAGCATGCTGGGCAGGTGGTTGGGATCGAGCTTCCCGGCCTGCTTGAAGTTGGCCAGGGCCTTGTCGTAGGCCTTCAGCTCGCGGTACATGACGCCCTGGTCCGTGAGGATGTCGGGGGCCTTGGGGTTCTTGGGGTCGAGCGCCAGGGCCTTGGCGTAGGCGTCCACGCTGAGCTGGGGCTGGTGGGTGTCGAAATAGTCGTTGCCCAGCAGCACCAGGGCGTCGAAGTCCTTGGGGTTCTTTTCCAGGGCGGACTTGGTGGCGGCGATGCGGGCGAAGGCGTCCACCTGGCCCATGCCCATGGGGGGCATGCCGGCGGGGGGGGCGGCCGCGGCGGGCGGAGCCGGGGGGTGGTTGTGGCCGCTGGTGGTGGTGAAATAGACGCCCGTCCCGTAGCCCAGCAGGAAGCCTGCCACGAGCCCGGTCCCAAGACCGATCAGGATGTTACGGTTCTCCACGATGCCTCCAACCCGACAGAAATGAACGGATCGGAATTCTCTCATGAAGCGGTGGAACCTGCGAGCGGGTCCTATTTCCAGCTGGACCAGTAGGCCTCGTTCTCCACGGCGGCCGCCGCGGGCGTGGCTTCCAGGGGGTGGTAGGCGTCCACCATGACGGCCACTTCGTCCGTCCGGTCTTTCAGGCGGGAGGCGGGGATGGCCTTGGGGTGGGGGCCGTGGTGGATGCCCTGGGGATGCCAGGTGACCATCCCGGGACCGATCCCCTCCCGGCTGAAGAAGTTGCCGTCGGAGTAGAACAGGACCTCGTCGTAGTCGATGTTCGAGTGGTAGAAGGGCACCCGCATGGCCCCGGGCTCCTCCTCGAAGGGGCGGGGCAGGAAGGTGCAGATGACGAAGTTCCGCCCCAGGAAGGTGCTGTGGGCGCTGGGGGGGAGGTGGTAGCGGGGGCTCACCACCGGGCGGATGTCCTTGACGTTGATCCGCCACACCGTGAGGTCGCCCTTCCAGCCCACCACGTCGTTGGGATTGAAAGGGTAGTAGACGCGGGTGATGACGTTGCGGCGCTTGATGTGCACGGCCCACTCCCTTTCGGGTTCGGCGGGGGGCTCCAGCTCCGGCGTGTCGATCATGGCGGGATCGAAGATGGCGTTGGGACCCAGCTGGTTGCGGTCCGGGATGGTGATCTCCCCGGCGCTCTCGATGAGCAGGTAGGCCTGGGGCCCGGCCGAAGGCAGGAACCGGTAGGTCGTGCCCCGGGGCAGCACCAGGTAGTCGCCCCGGGCGTAGTCCAGCACCCCGAAGGTGGTCTCCAGGCGTCCGCCGCCCGCGTGGATGTAGTAGACGTCGTCCCCGTCGGCGTTGCGGTAGAAGAAATCCATGGTCCCGGCGGCCACCCAGTGCAGGGCCACGTCCTCGTTGCGCAGGAAGCACACCGGCTCGAAGGGGCCCGCGGGAGGGAGCCTGTTCAGGTCGTAGCTGCGGGGCCGCAGGGGCCCCTCGATGCGGGTCCAGGCGGTGGTGGGGTGGGTCCTGTATAAATGACTCGTGCGCCCGAAGAAGCCCTGCCGGGCGAACTCCTCCTCGAAGGTGCCCTCGGGCAGGTCCACGTGCGCCTGGCGGGTGATCCGGCCCTTGCGCAGGGGAAAGAGGCTGGATTCATTGGTCAATTTCATGGTTTCACCTGGGTGGGGGGGAATCGGACCCCAGAAGTGTAGCGCCGAAAAAACTCCGCGGCGAACCTGTCTCAATCTCTGCGCGGGCTGCTATGATCCTGGGTTCCTCCGAACGGAGTCATGAATGCCCAAGACCAGTTTCGCCCTTTCCACCCCCACGGGCCGGGCCGCCACGAACCCCCTGGGGATCGAGCGCATCGACCACTTCCAGATGACCGGGGTCCTGGACCGGCTCGAACCCCTCTACCGGCGCCTGGGCTTTTCACGGGTGGCCTCCGGCAAGGCCCCCTGGGGCCGGCTCGTGCACCTGCGCCAGAACCGCATGGACGTGCTCATCCTGGAGGCCGACGACACCCACTGGGCCGGACGCTATTTCCACACCCACGGCGAGGGCGTCTGCGCCCTGAACTTCCAGGTGGCCGACCTGGACCGCGCCCTGGCCACGGCCCGCCACAACGGCGCCAAGGTCATGCTCGAGCCCGAGACCCACCACCACGGCGGCGGCACCCTGCGCTTCGCGGCCATCAAGGGCGTGGGCGACGTGCTGAACTACCTGGTGGAGCGCTCCGGGGACGTGGAGCCCTTCTGGCCCTTCCTCCACCCCGATCCGGGCCTGCCCCTCTGTGAACCCGGCCTGGTGCGCGTGGACCACCTCACCAACAACGTCGGCCCGGGCGAGCTGGAGCCGCTGGTGGACTTCTACGAGCGGGTCTTCGGGTTCGCCGTGACGCGCACATTCAACATCCGCGGGCACCTGGGCACCGGGCTCAACTCGAAGGTCGTCCAGAGCGCCAACGGCCGGGTCATCATCCCCATCAACGAGCCCACCGACGGGAAGAGCCAGATCCAGGAGTTCGTCAACCGCCACCATGGCCAGGGCGTCCAGCACATCGCCATGTCCACCAACAACATCCAGGAGACCCTGGCCGTGCTCAGGGCCCAGGGCTTCCAGTTCCTCGCCGTTCCGCGCACCTACTACGAGCTCCTGCCCGGGCGCATCGAGAAGGGCGGCTACAAGGTCACCGAGGACCTCGGGGCCATCGAGGCCCTGGGCATCCAGATCGACGGCGACGCCTCCGGCTACCTGCTGCAGATCTTCAGCGAGGACCAGATCGGGCCGCTGTTCTTCGAGATCATCCAGCGCAGGGGGAACATGGGCTTCGGGGAAGGGAACTTCCAGGCCCTGTACGATTCCATCGAGCTGGACCAGCGGCGCCGCGGAGTGCTCTGAGCCCTACTTCCCAGGCTCTCCGCGGCGGGGCGGCGGGGGGCCGCCCAGGTCCTCCATCAGGGACCTCCGTGCTTCCATCTCCTTGCGCATGTTCTCGCGGATGCGGCGGGCCTTGGCCCGCTGTTCCGGGGTCAGGATGGCGTCGAGCTCCACGGCCAGGGCGTGGCGGTCCAGGAGCTCCCGGAGCCGGGCCTCGCCGGCGGCCGCGTGCAGGGCGCGCAGCTGCGCCTCGGTGGCGGCGGGGTCCTCGGCGGCGGCGCGCAGGGCCTCCTCGGCGTCGCGCCCGGCCCTGGGGGGCTTCTGACGCCTGTCCAGGACGGCCTTGACCGCCTTCTCCTGGCCGGGGGTGAGACCCAGGTTCCTGAACATCATCCCGGGGCCGGGGCGCCCCATGCCTTCGCCGCCGTGGAAGTCCTCCATGGGGCCCTGCGGCGGGGGCTGCTGGGCGCAGAGTCCGCCCGCGAGGGCGAGGGTCAGAAGGGTGGTGCGGATCATGGTGCCTCCTCCCATTCAAGGTGCGTCCCTGGAGCCGCCAGGTCACGCGTTCGCGGCCAATGGCGCGGGTCTGCCGCCCTGCGTCCCCGGTGCGCCGCCGGACGGGTCAGAGCCCCAGCCTTTCGCGCAGCCGCGGCGCGCCGCCCCGGCTCGCCTCGAGCTCCCCGCCCCCCGCCAGGCGGATGATGGCCCGCCCTCCCGAGGAGGGGCGCAGGCCGATGACGGCCTCGGGGCGCACCAGCAGGTGGCGGTGGATGCGCAGCATGCCCGCCGACGGGAAGGCCGCCTCCACCTCCCCCAGGCTCGTCCACTGGGTGCGCATGCGGGCGCCGGCATGGGCGTAGACCACCTCGTTGTCCACCTCGAAGTGGGTGGTCTTGCCCAGGTCCACCAGCACGATGCCCTCCCCGGCCTGCACCGGGTAGCGCAGGGGGCCGTGGTGCGGGACGGGGGAGGCCAGGGCGTGCACTTCGGAGCCCTTGCGGGCCTCGATGCGCTTCAGGGCCCGCTCCAGGCGCGAGGCGGTGATGGGCTTCAGGAGGTAGTCGGTGGCCTCGGAATCGAAGGCCTCCACGGCGTGCTCCGGGAAGGCGGTGGTGAGCACCGCGGGGATGCGACCCTCCACGGACCTGAGGATGGCCAGGCCGTCCAGGTTGGGCATGTGGATGTCCAGGAACAGGGCGTCCACGTCCTGGGGGCGCTTCAGCCACTGGGCGAGGCCCCCGCCCTCCGCGAACGTGGCCACCACTTCGCAGCCCGCCTCCTGGAGGAGCCGCACCAGGCGCTTGCTGCTCAGCGCCTCGTCCTCCGCCACGACCACACGCAGTCTGCTCATGCCTTCTCCCTCCACCGGACTTCCGCCACGGTCCATTGTTCGTCCTGGGCAAGGGTGAAGGCGCCGGCGCCCTCCATCCACAGTTCGAGCCGGGCCTCCAGGTTGGCCAGGCCCACGCCCTTGCGGGGCTCCGCGCCCAGGGCCATGCCGGTGTTGGCCACGCTCAGCGCCACGGACCCGCCCTCCCGGGCGCAGGAGATCCGCAGGTCCCCGCCCGCCTCGCAGGGGCTGATGCCGTGCTTGATGGCGTTCTCCACCAGGGGCTGGAGGAGGAGGGGCGGCAGGATCACCACGTCGGCCCAGGCCGGCCACTCCCATTCGACCCTGAGGCGCTCGCCCAGGCGCATCTCCTCCATGGCCAGGTAGGCCTCCACCAGGAGGCGCTCCTTCATGAGCGGCACGAAGTCGGCCTCGGAGTGATGGGTGAGCATGCGGTACAGGTCCGCGAGGCGCGCGATCATCTCCTCCGCCGCCAGGGGGTCCTCGTGCACCAGTTCGGAAAGGCCGTTGAGGGCGTTGTAGAGGACGTGGGGCTCGAGCTGGTTCTGGAGGGCCCGGGACCTCGACTGGCGCAGCAGGCCGGCCATGCTGCGTTCCCGGGCCTCGGTGGCCTCCTTGTCGGCGAAGACCCAGCCGAAGACCAGGGCGAAGGAGACGTTCACCAGGGCCAGGCCGACGATGGGCGAGGTCCTGCGCTCCCTGCCGGGCCCGCCGTGTTCCGGGGGCGGCCCCTCCGGGCCGGTCATGGGGGGAGGCTCGCGGAAGTCCCGGGGCCGCCGCGGGCCCGCCACCTGGGGGACGCTCAGGATGAGGGTCACCCAGAGGACGTTGAAGAGGAGGGACTGCACGATGCCCCGCCCCAGCCCGGTCATGGGCGCGTCGTCGCCGGTCCACTGCCAGGGCAAGGGGGCCAAGGCCAGGTGCCCCAGGAGCAGGACGAAGGGGAAGACGATCTCGGACACCGAGACCCCCGGCGGGCCGAGGGTGAAGCGGAACAGGCAGAACATTCCCCCGACCAGGAGGATGATGGCCAGGTTGGCGCGGCTGGAGACGCGCTTGAGGATGGTCGGGGTGATCAGTTCCTGCCGCATGGGTTTCCCTGGATTCGGGGCGATGGCACAGCATCCATGAAAACAGCGTATCGGGCAAACCGCTCGGCACGGCCGCCCAACGGCCGATCCGCCCCGCCGGATGTCACCCGGGTCCCGATGGGCGTTCCGGCACGGGGGACCCCCGGCGACCCGGCCGCCGGGAACACCCCTGCGGAAAGTGCCCTGTGTGCGTAAGTGTATATTTATAAGATTTTACCTTTTCAATCCCCCCCTCCCCGCCACGGCCCGCCGAAGACCCGCTTCGTTCGCCCCTCCCTGGGCGCGATCCGGCGGCGCGAACCAGCGATTGGCCGGAAACCCTTTCCCCTGGCTCATTTCCGGCCGAAACGTACTGGCGGGAGGATTGCATCGGGACACAACGGACTGTGTCCGCATCCACCAGGAGGGAACCATGAACATCTCCGCAACCGGGACGTCGAGCCTGTCGGCCCTGTACCTCCAGCAGCTGCTGGGTCTGACGGGGTCGTCCCCGGACGACTCCTCCGACACCGGCACCACCGCCACGGACCTCCTGACCCTCTCCGCCGCCGGCCAGCAGGCCGCGGCCTCCAAGGGCACGGATCCCTTCCAGGCCGACCTGACCTCGCTGGAGTCGAGCATCACGTCCGGGGACCTGGCCTCCGCCAGGAAGGCCTACCAGTCCATGGTGGAGAAGATGCAGAGGAACGGCGAGATCCCCGGCGACTTCGCGGCCATCGGCAAGGCCCTGGAGTCCGGCGACCTCACCGCCGCCTCCACCGCCCTGGAGGGAGTCCAGGCCAAGGCCGCCAAGGGCCCCCAGGGCGGCCCGCCCCCGCAGGGCTCCAACCCGCTCGAGGAGGACATGACGACCCTGGGCACCCTGATCCAGTCCGGGGACCTCAGCTCCGCGAAGACGCTCCTCGCCTCCATCCTCGCCAAGGCGAAGGGCCTGGGCACCGACGATTCCACCACGTCGGCCGCGAGCTCCCTCACCACCGCCCTGGACGCCTCGGACAGCTCCGCGTCCAGCAGCGCCTGGGAGGCCCTGCTGGTTAGGCTCCAGGCCGAGCAGGGCAGCACCGCCGCGTCCTATGCGAAGAGCCTGGAGTCCATGGCCGCTGCGGCCTACACCAGCAACGCCTCGGCATTGGGGTAGCTACTTCGCCCACTCCAGGCTGTCGCGCTTGGCGCGCCAGTGCGCGCCCAGGTCCAGGGCGATCGCCATCTCGCACAGCTCCAGGGCCCCATGGAAATCGGCCCGTTCCGTGCGGGCCTGCACGCCCCGCTCCAGGGCCGTGGTGGCCTCCAGGGCCCGGCGGTAGCCGTGGCCCAGGGCCGGCTCCATCTCGGGGAGGTTCTTCAGGAAACCCTGCAGGGCCTCCTCCACGCCCTCCCAGTCCTGCAGCATGGCCCGCGCCTCCGCCAGGAGATCGTAGGCCACGGCCTTGACGGCGTTGGGCAGGGACTGCTGGCCCTCCAGGGTGCGCGCGAGGTACTTCGCGGCGCCCGCGGGCCCGGTGATCGAGGCCTCCCGGTGGCCTTCCACGAGGTCCTCCAGGACCTCCTTCACGGACTTGTTCACGCGTTCGATGCGCTTGGCCATCAGGACCCCAACAGGATGCGTACGAGGGGGATCACCGCGAGGCTGCAGACGATCCCGGAATAGAAGGAGACGAGGGTGTAGGTCCGCCCGGAGTAGCGCTGCACGAAGGGCAGCATGACGTCCATGGAGGTGGCGCCCCCGATGTGGATGGGCAGGTAGGGCGAGATGCGCGCCGCCAGCGGCGCCGAGAGGATCGCGAAGAGCTCGCGGGTGACGTTGTGGATGAAGGCCAGGAGCGACATCACCACCAGGCCCTTCTGGGCGATCAGGACCGAGGAGAGGGAGTACCACCCCAGGCCGGAGTAGAGCAGCAGCCCCTGGCGCAGCGGCATTCCGCGCAGGAGGCTGAAGAGCGAGCCGCAGCCCAGGGACAGGACGATGTTGAGGAAGGGCATGAGCAGGATGGGCCAAGGCAGGTCCCTCAGCTTCAGCCGGTGGAGGTCGGCGCCCAGGTCGAAGCCGATGACCACGGCCAGGATGCGCAGGAGCCAGTCCGCGACGGCATCCAGGGGCAGGGCCGCGGCGGCCCGGTCCGGCAGGAGCAGGAAGGCCGCGGCCCCCAGGGCGATCCAGGCCACGTTCCAGAGCACCGCGGCCAGCTCGTGGCCGCTCCCGGAGGAGGGTCCCTCGGGGGCGCTCGCGGGCCCGCGCCTCACCTTGGATGCCGCCCAGAACACCAGGAAGAAGACCGCCACCAGCAGGAGGCTGCTCCCCACGGCGGCCGCCAGCACGCCCAGGTCCCGGGCGAAGAGCTCCCGGGAGCGGGCGAGGCGGGTCCCCATGATGAAGAGGAGGGATCCGATGGCGTAGCGCGTGGCCGCCCGGTTGAGAAGAATGGCCTTCTCATTGAGGCGTGAGGCATAGCCGGCCAGCGCGCCCGCGAACAGAAGCAACAGCAGGGCGAGCACGTTCATCCGGCCATCCTATCACCCATGGTACGCTTTCCCCATGAGCGACCTGGCTGCCTACGAACGGGACCCCTACCTCACTGAACTGGACACCGCCGTGCTGCGCGCGGGCGAGGACGGGCGCCCCTTCGCGGTGCTGGCGGACACCGTCCTCTATCCCGAGAGCGGCGGCCAGCCCCCGGACCACGGGACCCTGGGCGCGGCCGAAGTCCTGGACGTGCAGAAGCGCGACGGGGAGGTCCGCCACTACCTCTCGGCACCGGTGGCCCCGGGCCCCGTGAAGGTGCGCCTGGACTGGGGGCGCCGCTTCGACCACATGCAGCAGCACACCGGCCAGCACCTGCTCACCGCCGTGGCCCAGGACCGCTTCGGCTGGGAGACCAAGGCGTTCCACCTGGGGGAGGAGGTCTCTGACATCGAGCTGGGCGTGGCCGCCATCGGCGCCGCGGAGTTGCGCGCCCTGGAGGAGGCCGTGGCCGAAAGCATCCGCGCGGCGCGCCCCGTAACCGCCATGCGCGTGAAACCGGAGGACCTGCCGGGGCTCGGCGTGCGCTCCAGGGGCCTGCCCGAAGGCTTCACGGGCGACGTTCGCCTGGTCACCATCGAGGGAGTGGACACCAACACCTGCGGGGGCACCCACGTGCGCTCCACCGCCGAGCTGGAGGTGGTCAAGCTCCTGGGCACCGAGAGCCTGCGCGGGGGGACCCGCCTGTTCTACGTTGCCGGGGGCCGCGCCCGCCGCCGCTTCGAGGCCCATGAACGCCGCAACGGCACCCTGAGGTCCCTCCTGGGCGCGCCGGACCCGGGGCTCGTTCCGGCCCTGGAAGGCAGACTGGAGCAGACCCGGAACCTGGATCGAAAAGTCCGGGCCCTGGAGGAGGAACTGGCCGACCTGCTGGTCGAGGCCCTGGCCGCCCGCCCGGGTTCCCTGGCCGACCATCATTTCGAGGGACGGGACGCCGCATTCCTCCAGAAAACCGGTCGCCTGCTTGCTGCCGCAGCCCCGCACAAGGCCGTGTTCTTCACGTCCACCCTGGAGGGCCAGCACTACTTCCTGCTCACCGCGGGCGAAGCCTCCCCCCTGGATGTCCCCGCCCGCGGCCGGGAGCTGGCGGCCCTCCTGGAAGGGCGGGGCGGCGGTTCCGGCCGCCTCTTCCAGGGCAAGGCTCCCAGCCTGAAGGCCCGGGCCGCAGGCGCCGGCCTTCTGGGCTGATTGACCTGGTTTGTTCAAGTCATGGTTGAAAAGGGATAGACCGGTCCCTGCATGGGCCTGTTTTTGCCTGTTTTCCGGCATTTTCGCGGCGGCAGGAGCCTCCTGAGGCTGTGAGATAACCGCATGCCTCACGAGGTTTTAACGGCAACATTGCCGCCCGGCGCAAGGGCTTTCATGGCTCTTGTGACCAAGAACACTCCCAGGTCACGATTGAAGGACTGATACTTCCCGCATCTGGTTCCCTGATCAGGTCCCGCAGGGCAATCGGATCATTCACCAAAACATTGATGCGCAAACCGACGCATCCACGAACCATGACCCCCCGTTAGCCGGCCTTTGCCGGCGGGACGGGGAGTGGGAGTAATCATGCATGCAACCTTCTTGGCCGGAGGCCTGTACCGGGGCATCACCCGGCTCCGCTCCGCCTCCATCCTCAGCGCGGCCCTCAGCCTGACCCTTGTGGCGGGCGGACTCGTATCGTGCACCTCCACCCCGGCCGCCCAAAAAACGGCTTCCCTCACCCTCAGCCCGGCCGACGCCACCGTCACAGCCGGCGGCACCCTCGACTTCACTGCCACCGCGGATGGCATGGGCCAGGCGATCACCTGGTTCGTGGACGGGGTCGAAATGGGCAACGCCACCCTGGGCACGCTTGAACTCAAAGGCAGCGCCCTGAAGGTCACCTATGCAGCCCCGGCGGCCGCGGGCACTCACACCGTCAAGGTCGTGGGCGTCGACGCCCTCGGCAACCCCGTGACCCGTTCCAATAAGGTCACCGTCACGGGTTCCGCCACAACCCCGCCCCCGACGACGCCTCCCCCGACGACGCCTCCCCCGACGACGCCTCCCCCGACGACGCCTCCCCCGACGACGCCTCCCCCGACGACGCCTCCCCCGACGACGCCGCCCCCGACGACGCCGCCCCCGACGACGCCTCCTCCGACGACGCCTCCCCCGACGACGCCTCCCCCGACGACGCCTCCACCGACGACGCCGCCCCCGACGACGCCTCCTCCGACAACGCCTACCCCGACGGATCCTCCCCCGACTGGCAGCACCGTCGATCCGGGGCCCCTGGCGGCCTTCCCGGGTTGCGAAGGCATGGGCGGCGGCGCCACCGGCGGGCGCGGCGGCGCGGTCTACACCGTCAACACCCTCGAAGACACCGTCCACGCCAATGTCCCGGCCCAGAACGGCCCCAAGGGGGCGGTGTGCTCCCTGCGCGACGCCATGACGAAGACGGGACCGCGGACCATCGTCTTCTCCGTGGGCGGGACGATCACCCTGCACTCCACCATGTGGCCCGTGCCTCCCGGGCTCACCATCGCGGGCCAGACGGCCCCCGGCGGCGGCATCCAGGTCCGCGGCGACGGCACCTTCGGCACCGGCGGCGCCCTGCTCTGGTACAGCGGCAACACCATCATCCGCTACCTCCGGATCCGTCCGGGCAACGCGCCCGCAAACGCCTCCCAGCAGGGCCTCACGGGTCTGGCCACCAACGACGACCGCAGCGCCGACGTGGTGCTCGACCACAACTCCTTCGAATGGGACGGCAACAAGGCCGCGGCGTTCTGGTCGGCCCAGGGCGTGTTCCGCAGCACCTTCTCCTGGAACCTCGTGGCGGAGTGCATGGCGCCGCACAGCACGGGCCTCCTGGTGGGCGGCGATACCATGGGCCAGGCCAACATGAATGAGGCAAGCTGGGACGGGCACCACAACGTCCTCGCCACCATCGACCACCGCCTGCCCCAGACCTGGCTCAAGTACGGCCGCTGGATCAACAACTACGTGTCCGGCTACGGCTACGCCATGCTGATCCGGGGCGGCACCCAGTTCGACATCATCGGCAACGTCTGGGACGGCATCAACACGGGGCTCCCCGCCAACGCCGCCAAGAACGAGGTCCGCTGGGCCGACACCCCCGCCCACAACGAGAACCAGATCGTCTCCTCCGGCACCGCCCAGATCTACATGAGCAACAACTTCGGCCCCAAGAACCCCCTGGGGTCCTACGACAACTTCTCCACCATGCTCAGGCTCGCCAGCAACGAGAACGGCCAGCTCAACGACGCCCAGGTGGACACGAAGTACAAGGCCTCATCGCCGGTCATCCCCTCCGCCCTCAATGCCTGGCCCATCACCATCACGCCGCTGACCCGCAAGGAGGACCTGAAGGCCCTCCTCGCCCCCAAGGTCGGCGCGAACCGCCGGCTGGCCCCCGACGGCTCCTGGGTCGACAACCGGGATCCGGTCGATTCGCGGATCATCAACTACTTCCTGAACCCGGCCTCCAGCCCCACCTCCCTGGTCACCACCGCAGGTCCCTATCCGTCCCTGGCCGCCGGGACCCCCCCGGTGGACACCGATGGCGACGGCATGCCCGACGTCTGGGAGGACGCCCACGGCCTGGACAAGAACGACGCCTCCGACCGCAACGTCAAGAGGCCCAATGCCAGGGGCTACACGAACCTGGAGCTGTACCTCTCGGGGCTGTATCCCAACGGGACGCCCCTGCCTTAAGCCAACTATCGAACGAGCGGGCCCGGGTGAGCGATCACCCGGGCCCGCCCCGTTCTGCAGGACGTGAAATCCTGGTGATACCCACCGCCCGCCTGGAGGGACGGGATGCCCCGCCCCTTCAGGCGGGCGGCCTCGGATCGTGACCCTCCGGGCTGGTGAATAACCGTGTTGAAAAGTAGGATGCGGGTCCTGGTTCCTGCCGGGTTTTCCTCGTTTTCCGGCGTTTCCGCCGCGGGCAGATGCACCAGGGGATGCATTCCAAGTGGCCTGATGAAAGGCCTTAACGGTCATTTTCTCAACACCTGCAAGGGGTTTCCGGGCTCCTGTGATCGAAAACACTCCCCTGGCTCCATCCTGGGACCTATACTTCCCGCATCTGGTTCTCTGATCATTTTTCAGCAGAGCAATCGGGTCGTTCACCACCTCCAGGATGCGCAAGTCGGCGGCTTGATCTTTCCGATCGGCGCATCCACCAGCCATGACCCCTGGGTCCACCGGCATTCACCGGCGGGATCGGGGGACAGGAGCATCCATGCCTGCAACCCTTTTCGCCGGAGGCCTGTACCGGGGCATCACCCGGTTCCGTTCCGCCTCCATCCTCAGTGCGACCCTCGGCCTGACCCTTGTGGCAGGCGGGTTCGCACCCTGCACCCTCGCCGCGGCCACCGTCACGCCCGCCGTCCTCACCCTCAGTCCGGTCGACGCCACCGTCGCCAGCTCCGGCACCATCGCCTATTCCGGCACCGTCTCCAGCAGCGTGAAACAGAGGATCACCTGGTACGTGGACGGCATCACCATGGGTAACACCTCCGTGGGCACCCTCGCCCTCAACGGCAGCCACCTGAAGGTCCTGTACAAGGCCCCCGCGGCCGCTGGCAAGCACGTCGTCAAGATGCTTGCAACGGATCGCGCAGGCAACCGTGTGAGCCGGTCCAATTACGTTACCGTCCAGGCCGTCGTGGCGGCGCCTGCTCCGGTGCCCGGGGTCCTCAGCCTCAACCCCGCCGCCGCCACGGTCGCGGCCGGAAGCTCCCTCGCCTATACCGCCACCGTGAATAGCAGTATGAGCCAGCCCATCACCTGGTTCGTGGACGGTGTCGAAATGGGCAACGCCACCCTTGGCACGCTCGTGCTCAACGGCAGCACCCTGAAGGTCAACTACGCCGCCCCAGCGGCCTCCGGCACCCACATCGTCAAGGCCGTGGGCACCGACGCAGGCGGTAACCAGGTGACCGGCTCCAGCAGCGTCACCGTCACGGCTTCCTCCCCGACCCCGCCCCCCCCGACCGCCGGCACCGTCGACCCGGGGCCCCTGGCGGCCTTCCCGGGTTGCGAAGGCATGGGCGGCGGCGCCACCGGCGGGCGCGGCGGCGCGGTCTACACCGTCAACACCCTCGAAGACACCGTCCACGCCAATGTCCCGGCCCAGAACGGCCCCAAGGGAGCGGTGTGCTCCCTGCGCGACGCCATGACGAAGACGGGACCGCGGACCATCGTCTTCTCCGTGGGTGGGACGATCACCCTGCACTCCACCATGTGGCCCGTGCCTCCCGGGCTCACCATCGCGGGCCAGACGGCCCCCGGCGGCGGCATCCAGGTCCGCGGCGACGGCACCTTCGGCACCGGCGGCGCCCTGCTCTGGTACAGCGGCAACACCATCATCCGCTACCTCCGGATCCGTCCGGGCAACGCGCCCTTGAACGCCTCCCAGCAGGGCCTCACCGGTCTGGCCACCAACGACGACCGCAGCGCCGACGTGGTGCTCGACCACAACTCCTTCGAATGGGACGGCAACAAGGCCGCGTCCTACTGGTCGGCGCAGGGCGTGTTCCGCAGCACCTTCTCCTGGAACCTCGTGGCCGAGTGCATGGCGCCGCACAGCACGGGCCTCCTGGTGGGCGGCGATACCATGGGCCAGGCCAACATGGATGAGGCAAGCTGGGACGGGCACCACAACGTCCTGGCCACCATCGACCACCGCCTGCCCCAGACCTGGCTCAAGTACGGCCGCTGGATCAACAACTACGTATCCGGCTACGGCTACGCCATGCTGATCCGGGGCGGCACCCAGTTCGACATCATCGGCAACGTCTGGGACGGCATCAACACGGGGCTCCCCGCCAACGCCGCCAAGAACGAGGTCCGCTGGGCCGATACCTCCGCCCACAACGAGAACCAGATCGTCTCCTCCGGCACCGCCCAGATCTACATGAGCAACAACTTCGGCCCCAAGAACCCCCTGGGGTCCTACGACAACTTCTCCACCATGCTCAGGCTCGCCAGCAACGAGAACGGCCAGCTCAACGACGCCCAGGTGGACACGAAGTACAAGGCCTCATCGCCGGTCATCCCCTCCGCCCTCAACGCCTGGCCCATCACCATCACGCCGCTGACCCGCAAGGAGGACCTGAAGGCCCTCCTCGCCCCCAAGGTCGGCGCGAACCGCCGGCTGGCCCCCGACGGCTCCTGGGTCGACAACCGCGATCTGGCCGATGAGCGGATCATCAACTACTTCCTGAACCCGGCCTCCAGTCCCACCTCCCTGGTCACCACCGCAGGTCCCTATCCGTCCCTGGCCGCCGGGACCTCCCCGGTGGACACCGATGGCGACGGCATGCCCGACGTCTGGGAGGACGCCCACGGCCTGGACAAGAACGACGCCTCCGACCGCAATGTCAAGAGGCCCAATGCCAGGGGCTACACGAACCTGGAGCTGTACCTCTCGGGGCTGTATCCCAACGGGACGCCCCTGCCTTAAGCCAACTATCGAACGAGCGGGCTCGGGTGAGCGATCACCCGGGCCCGCCCCGTTGCGCGGGAAGCCAGACGTGCCCTTATGGCTTGAAAATTCTGGCATTTGGCACTATAATCCTCCCATCTGGTCCTCCGATAACGTTGGGCGGAGCGCTCGGATCGCCACCAAACCCCATATCGGTTAAGCTTTTCCCCCGCGGGGCCCGGAGTCCGTCCGGGCCGACGTGGCTGAGCCCTACGGTGGCCTTTCCCTGGGATCCCCCATGGCCGAGGAACCGCTTCTCACCAAGACGATCCAGTGCCCCGCCTGCGAGCAGAAGGTGCCCCTGCGCCTGGCCAATCCCAGGCTGTACACCGTGGCCAGCCGCGAGTCGGACCGCCACGTCACCGCCTACCGCTGGCTCCGGGGCCTCGTCACCGACGTGGTGCCCCATCACCACCGGGTCTGGCAGTGCCCGAGATGCCTCTTCGCGGACCTGGCCGAGCGGGTGGACAAGGATCAGCCGGACGGCAGCCACGACGAGGCCCGGTCCCTCTTCATCGACATCTCCATCGAGAAGCGCGTGGTGCTGGATTCCCTGCGCAAGCTGGTCCCCCAGGGGGACCTGGACGCCCGGGGGGCGGTGGCCATCCACCTGGCCGCCCTCCTCATCGCCCTGTTGCCGGGCAAGCGCATGGACCACGGCAAGCTGGCCCGCCTCGCCATCCGGCTCGGCTGGCTTTACCGCGAGATGGACGGCCCCGCCGCGCCCCCGCCCGAGCCCGAAAGCCGCACCGCCCTGGATCTGGCCGAGGCCACCGAACGGCTGGACCGGCTCCTCAAGGAGGCCGCCGCCGCGCTGGAGGCCATCCAGGGCAAGGGCCGCCTCCGGGGCGCGGAACTGCGCCTGCCCTCCGATGCGAACCCCTACCTCGCCCACGGCGAGCTCATCGAGGTGCGGCTCCGCACGGTCCAGGCCGAGGTGTCCACCCTCCAGATGGCCGTCCTCCAGGACCAGCAGGGGCGCCTGGCGCCGCCCCCCCCGCCCGAGGCGGACCCCGGCGGCACCCTGGCCGCCTCCCTCCAGGGCATCCTCCCCCTCTGGCCCACCCTTCCCAGGAACGAGCGGCAGTGCATGCTCCTGGCCCTGGAGGCCCTGGAATACAGCTACCAGCACGAGCGCGGCAGCGAGAGCGAGGACGAGGGCCTGGCCCAGGTGAACCTCATCCTCGACCTGCTGATCCGCCTGGGCTTCCTGGAGCGGGCCCTGGACTGGACCTCCCAGATCTCCAAGTACGCCACCGACAACGTCGAGGAGCTCCAGAACCGCATCGCCAAGGGCCGGGGCACCAAGAACATGACCGCCTTCGACGAGACCGTGATCAACCGGAAGATCGCCGCCATGGGCCTGACGCGGCAGAAAGCGGGCGAACGTAGGCGGGATGTCCTGGAGCTGATGCTGCTGCGGGACCGGGAGGCGATCGACGCCTCCCTGGCCGCTACGGCGGCCAAGCCTACGACGGAGCGGGTGAAGGCTCTCCTGGACCTGGGCATCCACCAAGGCGTGGTGGCCCTGCTCGGCAAGGAACTGGCCGACAAGGCCAAGGACAACCCGGGCTGGTTCAAGAACCTGTTGAACAAGCCATGAGGCGCCGCCTGTCCATCCTGCTTCTCGCCCTGCCCGCGATCCAGTGCGGCCACGGCGTGGCCGAACGGAACGCCCAGGCCCTGGAGCAGGTCCGGGCCCTGCGCACCACCCTGCACGGGATCAACCGCGACGCTTTCGACCGCTTCACGACCCTCCAGGAATATCCTGAAATCAACCGCGCCTTCGGAACCGAATCCCTGGACCCGGGCACCCCCCTGGGCCTTCACTTCAAGGAGAGCCTGGACCTGATGCTCGACCAGATCCTGCAGAAGCTGGGCAGGGAGGAGCGTGACGGCTACTTCATCGGCAAGGCCGCCAAGGAGGTTCGCCGGTTCGGGATCTGGTGGCGGTACCAGGCCACGATGATCCAGAACCGGGTGGACCACCTGAAGGACTATTTCGAAAAGGAGAAGGACCGGTACACCCCCGCCGGCCAGCAGCGGTTCCTGCTGGGCGTCCAGGTGCTCGAGGAGATCGTCACCGTCCTCCGGGACTACGAGCGGAGCGTCGAGGCCTGCGCCCGGCGCATCGAGGCCCTGGATCTCAAGAAGGGGGGCTGGTGAAGGAGGGGACGGATCAGACCGTCACGGTGTCCGCCACGTCCCGGAAGGACGCGATCTGGTCGAAGTTCATGTACCGGTAGATGTCCTTCGCCTTGGTGTTGACGGTCGCCACCTGGGCCAGGTACTCGTCCAGGGTGGGGATCCGGCCCAGCAGGGCGCACACGGCGGAGAGCTCGGCCGAACCCAGGAACACCTGGGTGTCGATGCCCAGGCGGTTGGGGAAGTTGCGCGTGGACGTGGAGATGGCGGTGGCGCCCTTCCTGACCTGGGCCTGGTTGCCCATGCACAGGGAGCAGCCGGGAGTCTCCATGCGGGCGCCGGTGCGGCCCAGGATGCTGTAGTAGCCCTCCTCCATGAGGACGAACTCGTCCATCTTGGTGGGCGGGGCGATCCACAGGCGGGTGGGGATGTCCGTCTGGCCTTCCAGCACCCGGCCGGCCGCCCGGAAGTGGCCGATGTTGGTCATGCAGGAGCCGATGAAGACCTCGTCGATCTTCGTGCCGGCCACCGCGGACAGCGGCTTCACGTCGTCGGGGTCGTTGGGGCAGGCCAGCAGGGGCTCCGTGATGGCGCTCATGTCGATCTCGATGACGGCGGCGTAGTCCGCGTCCTTGTCGGCCTCGAGCAGCTCGGGCTTCGCGATCCAGGCCTCCATGGCCTTGATGCGGCGCTCCAGGGCGTTGCGGTCCTCGTAGCCGTTGGCGATCATCCACTTCATGAGGGTGACGTTGGAGTTCATGTATTCGAGGATCGGTTCCTTGTCCAGCTTCACGGTGCAGCCGGCCGCGGACCGCTCGGCCGAAGCGTCCGTCAGTTCGAAAGCCTGTTCGATCTTGAGCTTGGGCAGCCCCTCGATCTCCAGGATCCGGCCCGAGAACACGTTCTTCTTGCCCTTCTTCTCCACGGTGAGCAGGCCCAGCTTGATGGCCTCGTACGGGATGGCGTTGACCATGTCCCGCAGGGTGATGCCGGGCTGCATCTCGCCCTTGAAGCGCACCAGCACCGATTCCGGCATGTCCAGGGGCATGACGCCCGTGGCGGCGGCGAAGGCCACCAGGCCCGAACCGGCGGGAAAGGAGATGCCGATGGGGAAGCGGGTGTGGGAGTCGCCGCCGGTGCCCACGGTGTCGGGCATCAGGAGGCGGTTCAGCCAGGTGTGGATGACGCCGTCCCCGGGCCGCAGCGACAGGCCGCCGCGGTTGGTGATGAAGGGCGGGAGCGTGTGGTGCACCTGGATGTCGACGGGCTTGGGGTAGGCGGCGGTGTGGCAGAAGGACTGCATGACCATGTCCGCCGAGAAGCTCAGGCAGGCCAGGTCCTTCAGCTCGTCGCGGGTCATGGGGCCCGTGGTGTCCTGGCTGCCGACGGTGGTCATGTGCGGCTCGCAGTAGGCGCCGGGCCGCACGCCCTCGCCCTCGGGCAGGCCGCAGGCGCGCCCCACCATCTTCTGGGCCAGGGTGAAGCCCTTGGTGGACGCGGGGGGCACGGTGTTGGGACGGAAGAGCGCGGACGCGGGGAGGCCCAGGGCCCTGCGGGCCTTGGCCGTGAGGCCCCGGCCGATGATCAGCGGGATGCGGCCGCCGGCGCGCACTTCGTCGAAGAGCACCTCGGACTTCACCTGGAACTCGGCCACCACCTGGCCGCCCTTGAGGACCTTGCCCTCGTAGGGGCGCAGCTCGACCACGTCGCCGGTGTCCAGGCCGGAGACGTCCAGCTCGATGGGCAGGGCGCCGGAGTCCTCCATGGTGTTGTAGAAGATGGGCGCGATCTTCGAGCCCAGGCACACGCCGCCGAAGCGCTTGTTGGGCACGAAGGGCACGTCGGCCCCCGTCCACCACAGCACGGAGTTGGTGGCCGACTTGCGGCTGGAGCCCGTGCCCACCACGTCGCCCACGTAGGCCACCGGGTGGCCCTTGGCGATGAGCTCCTGCAGGAGCTTCATGGGGCCCAGCCTGCCGGGCTCGTCGGGGACGATGCCGGGGCGCGGGTTCTTGAGCATGGCCAGCGCGTGGAGCGGGATGTCGGGGCGGCTCCAGGCGTCCGGGGCCGGGGAGAGGTCGTCGGTGTTGGTCTCGCCGGTGACCTTGAAGACCGTCACCGTGAGGCTCCGGGGCACTTCCGGCCGGCACGTGAACCATTCGGCCCCGGCCCAGGAGGCCAGCACCGCCTTGGCGTTGGCGCTGCCCGCGTCGGCCTTGGCCTTCACCTGGTCGAAGTAGTCGAAGATGAGCAGGGTCTTCTTGAGCCCCTCGGCGGCGATGGCGCCCACCGCGGGCTCGTCCAGAAGAGCGATGAGGGGGGAGATGTTGAAGCCGCCCAGCATGGTCCCCAGCAGCTCCGTGGCCTTCTCCCGGCTCACCAGGGGGCTCGTCTCCTCGCCCCAGGCGACCTTGGCCAGGAAGTCCGCCTTGACCTGCGCGGCGTCGTCCACGCCCGCGGGGACCCGGTGGATGAGCAACTCAAGCAGGGTGGCTTCCTCGCCCTGCGGGGGCCGCTTTAGGAGGCCCACCAGCTCCAGGGTCTGTTCCGGGGTCAGGGGCAGGGGCGGAATGCCGAGGGTGGCGCGTTCGGCGACGTGGGTACGGTAGGCGGCGAGCATGGGACCTCCGGCTTCAAAGATAGCGCCCAAGTGAAAAAACATCTAATGCTGGCAGCATTGAAGATCTAAAGGTCATTTTATAGCGCCTTCCCCGCCCTCCGGCGGGAGCCGGAAGGCGGGGAAGGTTGCTGGAGGCGGTCTAGAACGACCAGCGGGCCTGCAGCGCCCAGATGTCGATGGCGTTCTTGAAGGTGCCGGAGAGGTTCCCCTTGATGTAGTCCGAGGACAGGGGGTTGGTGCCGCCCTTCAGGTTGACGGTGGAGTCCTTGGCGATGATGTGGGTGTAGCCGAAGTCCATCCCGAAGCCCTTGCTGAACTGGTAGCTCGCGCCGCCGGAGATCCAGGTGCGGTCGGCGTCGGGGATTCGGGGGGTGCGGTAGGTGTCGTCCACGGGGGCCGAATCCACGGCCAGGCCCACCCGGAAGGCCCAGCCGTTGCCGGGGCGGATGGTGGCGCCCGCGGAGACGAAGGTGCTGTCCTTCCAGTTCTCGGCGGTGATGTTGTCGGCCTGGGTGGCGGGGTTGCTGAACTTCAGGCGCAGCTCCTGGAACTTCGACCACTGGGTGCGCTCCACTTCGGCGCTCAAAGTGACGGTGGGCGACACCTGGTAGTTCAGGCCGAAGGTGATCACGGCCGGGAGGTTCAGCTCGGCGGTGACGGGGCCGCTGGCGGTGCCGGCGGTGAAGGCCGCGGCCAGGCCGTCCAGGTAGGGCTTCCTGGCGGCGCCGGGGTTGATCTGGTAGAGCCCGGCCAGGCCCAGGGCGACGGTGGGCGGGATCGAGAAGGTGGCGTCGCCCTTGATGTTCTCCTTGATGGCGGACTGGTAGCCCATGCCCACGCTCAGGGCCTTGGTGGGCTCGAAGAGCAGGCCGGCCTTGAAGCCGTAGCCCCAGGAATCGCCCGTCACCGAGACCTTGCCGTCCGCGGCGCCGGGGTAGACCACGGGGCCGCCGGTGAGCGGGTTGGTGTTGGTGATGCCTGCGGGGGCCAGCTGGGCGACGCCCATGTAGGCCTCGTAGCCGAAGTCCACGGCCTGGCTCAGCTCCGCCTTGGCCTTGCGGGCCACGAAGGAGACGCCGCCGCTCCACTTCTCGTTGAAGCGGTAGGCCACGGTGGGGGTGATGTCCATGGTCTCCAGGTGGCTGCGCAGGGCGTGGTAGCGCCCGATCCAGTTGTCGTCGTACTGGGTGGTGAGCCCGTAGGGCACGTTCACCGAGAAGCCCACCTTCAGGTCGGGGCGCAGGGACCACATGGCGTAGATCGTGGGCGTGACCGCGCTCAGGGCGGCGTTGCCCGTGGAGGCGGAACCGGTGATCGCGCTGAAGGGCGAGGCGGCGGGGATCGCGGCCCTGCTGGCGGCGCCGTTGCTGAACTTGGTGGAGGGCAGGATGTTGGTGAAGCCCACCTGGATCTGGGTGCCTTCGAAGCGGTTGAGCACGGCGGGATTGAAGAACATGCCGCTGATGTCGGTGCTGCCGGCGCTGATGCCGGCGTAGGACAGGCCCTGGCCGCTGGCACCCTGTTCCCTCAGCTGGAATCCGGAGGCCATGGCGTGGGGCGCGGCCGCCACGAGCAGGAGGGCCACCGCTGAAGCGGACAGAGAAACGCGGGAATTGTTGGACATGCTTGATGCTCCTTGGTCATTGCTGCGCGGTTTCACGCTTTTTGCCGAACTGGCATGCAGAGTCGTCAACCTTATCAAACCGGAAGGAGCGGGGCGCCTTTTTAATCCATTTGGAACGCAACTTAAATGACCCCGGGTCAGTATCATCAAAGGCGAGGTTCCGATGCGGCGTGCCTACCGACCTGAAGAGAAGGAGCTCCGGCGCAAGGCCATCCTTGCCGCCGCGGCCCAGCTGTTCAGCGTCTGCCGCTACCAGGACCTGCGCATGGCCGATCTGGCCCGGCGCCTGGGCATGGGCAAGGGCACGCTCTACCTCTACTTCCCCACCAAGGAGTCGCTCTTCCTGGCGGTGCTCAAGGCGGAGATGGGCGGGTGGTTCCAGGGCGCGGCGCTGCGCCTGGAGGCCACGCCCCGCGGCGAGGATCCCGAGCGGGTCGCCGCGGGCCTCGTGCGCGAGCTCCTGGACCGGCCCCTGCTGCCCAGCCTCCAGGCCCTGGTCCACGGCGTCCTCGAGCAGAACGTGCCCCGGGAGGAGGCCCTGGCCTTCGCGAGGTTCCTCCAGGACGGCGTGACCCGCGTGGGCGCCAGCCTCGAGCGGGCCATCCCGGACCTGGCTCCGGGCAGGGGAGCCCAGTTCCTGCTGCGCTTCTACGGCCTGGTGGTAGGTTCCCAGCTCATGTCAGGGCGGCCCCCGTCGGTGGCCGAGGCCCTGGAGGACCCAGGACTCCACGTGTTCGACTTCACCTTCGAGGGCATCTTCACGGGCGCGGTGGTGGACCTGCTGAAGGGGATGCTGCAGGGGGAGCTTGCGGCGTCGAGCTAGGGAGGTAGGAGAGGGGCACCCGCAGGGGCGCGTCCTGGCCCTTGAACCGGAGCACCAGGAGGGCCCTGGCGACGGACGTGGCCGTGCGGCGGATGGCGAGGGACTGCTCCGGAGCGGCGCCGGGGAGGGGGCCCAGGGTGAAGCCGCCCCCTTCCACCTTCGCGTCCTCGACGAGGAAGGCCTTGCCGTCCCGCGCCTTCAGGAGGAGCTCCTGGGCGGGCGCCGCGGGGTCGAGGAAGACCACGCGGCTGGGGACCGCCTCGACGGGGTGGTGGAGCTTCCAGTCCAGGTAGAGGGTGAAGGCGGGCTGCATGGGTGCGCTCGTCTCCACCTGCAGGGTCTCCAGGCCCAGGGTGGCCCCGGGCGGGACCCGCGCGGGCCGCAGGGTCACCAGAAGCCGCGACGTCGGTGATCCGGGCACAACTTCCGCATCCAGGTAGGGCGCGATCCCGCCCGCGAGGCGCAGGGCGGTGGGCTGGCCCGTCTCGCGGGTGAAGGCGAAGACGGCCTGGGGGCTCTCGTGCGGGGCGACGATGCCCAGGCTCCTGCGCTGCGCGTCGACGGTCAGGTCCGCGCGCACGTCCAGGGCCACCGGGAGACGGTATTCGCCCTGCAGGGGATCGTCGGTGAGGAGCCGCACGTTGCGGGCCTGGGGTCCCACGAATCCCGTGGGGTCCACCGTCAGGGTCAGCCCGAGGCTCTGGCCGGGCGCGAAGGGACCCTCCAGGGCCGGTCCGCGCACCGTGACGCCGGGGGAGAGGTCCCCGAGGCGGAGCGCGATGGGCCGGGCGCTGACGTTGGTGAAGGTGTAGGCGACGGTCCGGGTCTCGCGTGGACCGGTGCTGCCCAGCAGCACGCGGCCCGCGGGCTTCACGTCGAGGCGGGCCGGGGCCTGCGCCGGCAGCGGGGCGGCGAGGGCGATGAGGGAGAGGAGGCGCATGAACATTGGGTTTCCCGGGAAAAGGAAGAGTCGAATGCATCGGGTTCCGAGGCAGTATCACACAACGCGAGGTACTCATCCAGCGTTCTATCTCGTTCATTTACAATTAAATATGTGTAGGTCGCCAATCGGGATTTCACATTAATTAACACCCCGTGCGCAGGGGATTCCCTGATGATCCTTTCAGGTCACACCCCCACCGTCCAGAACCCATGCGCCGCAGGCCCTCCACGCCTTCGGCCGCATGACCCGTAGCTTCTGGATCCTTCCAACCCATCCGCAAGGGAGCACCGTATGGCCTCGAGCCGTCGTACCTTCACCCTCCTCACCCTCGCCCTGGTCGTCGCCCCGGCTTTCGGCCAGGTGACCCCGCTCAGCCACCTGACGGACCTGCGCGGCGCCCTGGGACTCGACGGACAGCACACCTTCTCCCAGCGCAACGCCATCAAGGACGAGGCGGGCCGGACCCATGCGCGCTTCCAGCAGCACTACCAGGGCATCCCGGTGTTCGGCGGCATGGCGATCACCCACACCGAGGCCTCCGGGCTCCAGCGCCCCATCACCGACCATCTGGTGCGCCACATCGCCATCAACGTCCAGCCCAACCTCGCTCCGGCCGAGGCCGTGGCCGTGGCCCACGGGCATCTCGCCCCTGCCGGCGCCTACGCCGAGGCCCCCACCGCCAGGCTGGTGGTCTACCCCGTCAAGGCGCTCGCCGCCAAGGCGGGCCGCGCCCGGGCCGCCAACGCCGAGGACTTCGAGGAGCAGGTCCTCCGCCACGTCCTGGCCTACCACGTGCACACCTCGCTTCGCAACGAGGGCGAGACGAAGGACACCGACTACCTCGTGGACGCCCACACCGGCGCGATCCTGGACGCCTGGGACGACCTTCACACCACCGCCGCCGTCGGTTCGGGCCAGTCCCAGTTCAGCGGCACCGTGTCCCTGAACACGAACCTCAACGGCGCCTCCTACGAACTCAAGGACACCGTCCGCGGCATGAACATCGCCACCTACAACCTGAACCACGCCACCAGCGGCACCGGCACCCTCTACACCGACGCCGACAACGCCTGGGGCGACGGCACGAACTACACCGGCTCGACCACCTCCACCACCGGCGCCACGGGCCAGACCGCGGCGGTGGACGCCCACTACGGCGTGGGGATCACCTACGACTTCTACAAGAACCTGCTGGGCCGCAACGGCATCGACGGGGCCGGCAAGGCCACCTACAGCCGCGTGCACTACAGCAAGAGCTACGACAACGCCTTCTGGGACGACACGTGCTTCTGCATGACGTACGGCGACGGCAGCTCCTTCAAGAGCCTCGAGGCCCCCGACGTGGCCGGCCACGAGATGAGCCACGGCGTGTGCGCCGCAACAGCGAACCTCACCTACTCCGGCGAGTCCGGCGGCCTGAACGAGGCCAACTCCGACATGTTCGGCAACATGGTCGAGCTCTACGCCCGCAACGGCTTCTCCATGCCCGCCACGGTGGCCAACACCGACGGCTGCTGGACCGTGGGCGAGCAGCTCTCCTCCACCCCCCTGCGCTACATGTACAAGCCCAGCCTGGACGGCGCCAGCCCCAACGCCTGGTCCTCCACGGTCAAGAACCTCGACGTGCACTACAGCTCGGGCCCCGCGAACCGCATGTTCTTCTTCCTGAGCCAGGGCGCCAGCGCCACCAGCACGAGCAACTACTACAGCTCCTACGCCCCCTCGGGCTTCAGCGGCATCGGCCCCGAGAAGGCCATCCGCATCTGGTACAAGGCCCTCACATCCTACATGACCTCCAGCACCAACTATGCGGCGGCCCGCACCGCCGCGCTCAATGCGGCCTCGGACCTCTACGGCGCCGCCGGCGCCGAGTATGCCGCCGTGCAGAACGCCTTCGGCGCCATCAACGTGGGCGCCCTGGCCTCCACGGGCGTCTCGGTCGTCCTGACGCCCGGGTCGGCCACCCTGGCCCCCGGCGCGACCCAGCAGTTCACCGCGGCCGTGAGCGGCAGCAGCACCACCACCGTGACCTGGACCTGCACGGGCGGAACGGTGACGACGGCCGGCCTCTACACGGCCCCCGCCACCGTCGGCACCTACACCGTGACGGCCACCTCCACCGCCGACACCAGCAAGTCCGCCTCCGCAACCGTGACCGTCGCCTCCGGCTCGGCCACCTACGCCGAGGTGGAGAGCAACGGCACCATCGCCACCGCCAACGCCGTGGGCAACGCCGTCACGAAGATCACGGGCTTCGTGGGCACGACCACCGACGCCGACTACTTCAAGGTCGCGGTCAACCCCGGCGCCACGCTCACCGTCAACATGACCGGCCCCGCCAAGGACTACGACCTCTACCTGTACAACGCCTCCGGCACGAAGCTGGCCAGCAGCACGGGCAGCTCGTCCACGGAGTCCGTCACCTACAAGAACACCGGCGCCAGCGCGGTCAACTACTACATCCTCGTGAACGGCTACAAGCGGGCCTACTCCACCACGGCCGGCTACACCCTCACCCTCACGCGCTGATCCGCGCCCTTTCCAGCGCGAGGATCACCCGCTTCCTCCCGGCGCCCCAGTGGTAGCCCCCGAGGGCCCCCGAGCCCTGGATGATGCGGTGGCACGGAATGAGCCAGGCGATGGGGTTCCTGCCCACGGCAGCCCCCACCGCCCGGCTTGCGCCGGGCTCGCCCAGGGTGCGGGCCAGGTCGCCGTAGGAAAGCACCCGGCCCTCCGGAATGGCCAGCAGGGCCTCCCACACCCGGAGCTGGAAGGGAGAGCCCTGGAGCATCAGGGAGAGGGGCCGACCCGGCTCGCCCCGGAAGCGCGCGCCCAGGGCCTCCGCCAGGGGAGCGAGCTCCTCGCGCCGGAATTCCGCCAGGGGCCACCGGGCCCGCAGCTCCTCCAGCGCGGGGCCGGGGTCCTCCCCCTCCAGGAAGGAAAGGCCGCAGAGGCGTCCGTCCAGGGCCGCCAGGAGGGCCGGTCCGAAAGGCGTGGGCACGACCGTCCAGCCCACCTGGACGCCCCGGGCCCGCTCCTTGAACTGCCCAGGCGTCATGCACTCCAGCGACAGGAACAGGTCGTGGAGGCGGCTGGGGCTGGACAGCCCCAGCTCCAGGCTGGCCTCCAGCAGGGAGCGGGATTCCATGAGGAGCCCCTTGGCCTCCTGGAGGGTCAGGTACTGGAGGAACCGCTTGGGGCTGATGCCCGCCCACTGCTGGAACATCCGCTGGAAGTGGAACTCGCTCACCCCGGCCCGGGCGGCCACCTCGGCCAGGCGGGGCTGCTCCTGGACGCTCTCGCAGAGGAACCGGATGGCCCTGGCGCACCGCGCGAAATCGCTCTCGGACATGAAAACCCCCTCCGGACCCCAGCTTCGGGCTTCCGGAGGGAGGTCACAATCCGAATCTTGCTACTGGATCTTGAACACGGCCGCGAGGTCGCCGCCGGTGGGGATGATGCGCCCGGCCTTGAGGCAGGTCTCGAAGCCGCCCCGCACCCAGTCCCGCACGCGGTAGAGGGAGGCGAAGTTCCAGACCGGCGTGGCCTCGCCCTGGCCGCCCACGATCTCGCCGCCCCGGCGGACGTTGTCGGACATCCAGGAGGGCAGGGTGAGGTGGTAGGGGTTGCGGACAACTTCGCCCTTGTGGAAGGACGTGGCCGCCACCAGGTCCGCCACTTCCCCGGGGGTGGACTGGATCATGAGGTTGGGATCCGCCATGGGATGCCAGTACTCGGTCTCGACGATGCGGCACTTGAAGGCCGGTCCGAGGGTCTTGAGGGCGTCCACCACCAGGTGGTGGGTGCCCAGGTGGGTGCTGTTCCAGTCCTGGTCGTGGGGGATCACGATGAAGGAGGGGCGGTGGTAGGAGATGATCTGGGCGATGGTCTCCACCGAGGTGGCCCAGCCGTCGGGGTTGCCGCCCCGGGTCTTGGGGTTGACGCTGGCGAGGCCGTTCTGCCGGGTGGTGATGAGCTCGAAGCCCAGGAAGTGGCAGGCTCCGTACATCTCCTGGAGACGGGCTTCCTGCCGGTCCACCCGGCTGCCCTGGGTCACGGCCACCACGCAGACGCGGTAGTTGAGCTCGCGGCGAAGGCGCAGGGTCAGGGCTCCGGTGATGGACTCGTCGTCGGGATGGGGAGCGAAGACCAGCACCCGGGGAGCGTTGTCCATGAGCCTGGGCGCATGGGCGGGAGCCAGGTCGCCCAGGGGCATGGTGCGGGCCTCCTCCTGCAGCTTGACGTATTCCTCAACGTAGTGGGTGTAGGGATGACTCACGGTCCAAACTCCTATGCCAGGCGGATACTCATGAATACCATGATGCCCGAGGCCGGGCACCCTCTAATTGGATGACTAATCAGGGACTCTTTCCAGGGCTTTGTCCACCAGTTCGTTCATTTCCGAACACTGCTTCTGGATGCGCCTGGCGATCCTGGCGGCTTCGGGCGAGCCGCCCGTCTCCTCCAGGAGCTGGGCCATGAGGAGGATGCTGTTGAGCGGGTTCCGCAGGTCGTGGGCCACCTTCCGGAGGGCCTGGCGGTGCTCCTCCCTGGCCTCGGCCAGGGCCTTGGCGCCGGACCAGCAGCGCGCCTGGGTCTTGTGGAGGGTTCTGGGGCTCATAGCACTTTCATGGCCGGGTTTGGGGCAGGTCGAAGCACTTCGACTTTAGGACCATTCACTAATTGTTCAACCCAAACCTGGGCATTCCCCCCCTTCCGCCCGCCCGGGGATCGTTGCGCCGGACCGGCATCTCTGCCTGAATGGCTTGGGAGATCCCTATGAGCTTTGCCGATTTGACCTATCTGGTGGTGGACACCGAGACCACAGGTCTCAGCCCGTCCGCCGACAGGGTCGTGTCCGTGGCCGGGGTCTGGGTCCGGACCGGGGAGGGCATCCTCCGCCGGGAAAGCTTCCTGGTGGACCCGGGCATCCCCATCCCCCCGGAGGCCTCGGCCATCCACCACATCGTGGACCGGCACGTGGCAGGCGCCCCCGCCCTGGGCGAGGTGCTGCCCGTCTTCCAGAAGGGCGATTTCGACGCCTACGCGGCCCACAACGCCGCCTTCGATTTCGGTTTCCTGCCCAGGGCGGGACGCCCGGTCCTTTGCACCATGCGCCTGGCCCGCAAGCTCTGGCCGAAGCTCGGCCGTTATTCCAATCAATACCTCCGGTACTTCCTCCAACTGGAGGTGGTCGAGGCGGAGGGCCTGCCGGCCCACGAGGCCCTTGCGGACGCGCTGGTGACCAGCCGGCTTCTCCTCCGGGAACTGGCCTGGCTCCAGGAGCATCCCCAGCCCGGCGTGGAGACGGTCCAGGATCTCATCGCCTGGGCCGAGGCCCCCAGCCTCCTGGAGACCTGCCAGTTCGGCAGCAAGCACCGGGGCGTGCCCTGGGCCCAGGTTCCCAAGGACTACCTCGCGTGGATGAAGCGCGAGGTCAAGGACATGGACCCCGACCTCCGGTACACGGTAGAACACTACCTGCAGCGGGTTTGAGCCCCGGTTTGTGCCTTTCATCACCAATTGCAGCGGGGTCCGGTCCCGGCCCCAAGCGCAGGCGCGTGACCTATAATCTTAAAAATTAGAATTAATGATCTTATGCCAAAAAATAGAGGCGGCGGGCCATTCGATCCAAGAGCGAGGATTCACCTGTTTTTTCCAGGCTTCCGGATTTCGCCTGCCTCTACAATAGGCGGATCGAGGGCAAGTCGAGTTCAGGTGGAGCCCACGCCTGCAGATGGCGCGGCTCTGCCCCCACTTTACCGGATGCTTGGAGGACGCGGATGGATACCAAGGCAAAGAAGGAGATGCTCGAGAAGCTCCGCAGGGAGGCGCTGCTCGGGGGCGGCCAGGACCGCATCGACGCCCAGCACGCCAAGGGCAAGATGACCGCCCGCGAGCGGGTGGAGACCTTCCTCGACAAGGGCACCTTCCGGGAGCTGGACGCCTTCGTCGCCCACCGCACCCACGACTTCCAGATGGACAAGAAGACCTTCCTGGGCGACAGCGTCGTCACCGGTTGGGGCCAGGTGGAAGGCCGTCCCGTCTACGTCTTCAGCCAGGACTTCACCGTCCTGGGCGGCAGCCTGGGCGAGGTGCACGCCGAGAAGATCTGCAAGGTGATGGACCTGGCCGTGAAGAACGGCGTGCCCGTCGTGGGCCTGAACGACAGCGGGGGCGCCCGGATCCAGGAGGGCGTCGTGAGCCTCGGGGCCTACGCCGACATCTTCCTGCGCAACACCCTGGCCTCGGGCGTCGTTCCCCAGATCAGCGCCATCCTCGGCCCCTGCGCCGGGGGCGCCGTCTACAGCCCCGCCCTCACCGACTTCATCATGATGGTCAAGAAGACCAGCCACATGTTCATCACGGGACCCGACGTGGTGAAGACCGTCACCCACGAGGACGTCTCCATGGACGACCTGGGCGGAGCCGTCATCCACTCCACGAAGAGCGGAGTGGCCCACTTCGTAGCCGAGGACGAGAAGGACGCCCTCGCCAGCCTGCGCAACCTCCTCTCCTATCTCCCGTCCAACAACATGGAGGACGCGCCAAGGGTCGAAACCGGCGACGATCCCAACCGCCGGGAGGAGGCCCTCAACACCATCGTCCCCGACGATCCGCGCAAGGCCTACGACATGCACGAAGTCATCGGCCACGTGGTCGACAACGGCGAGTTCCTGGAGGTCCACGCGACCTTCGCCGGCAACATCATCGTGGGCTTCGCCCGCATGGACGGGCACACCGTGGGCATCGTGGCCAACCAGCCGCTGGTGCTCGCCGGGGTCCTGGACATCGACGCCTCCGTGAAGGGCGCCCGGTTCGTCAGGTTCTGCGACGCCTTCAACATCCCCATCATCACCTTCGAGGACGTCCCCGGCTTCATGCCCGGCGTCGACCAGGAGCACCGCGGCATCATCCTCCACGGCGCCAAGCTGCTCTACGCCTACTGCGAGGCCACCGTCCCCAAGCTCACCGTCATCACCCGCAAGGCCTACGGCGGCGCCTACGACGTGATGAGCTCCAAGCACATCCGGGGCGACTACAACGTCTCCTGGCCCACGGGCGAGATCGCCGTCATGGGCCCCGACGGCGCCGTGAACATCATCTTCCGCAAGGAGATCTCCGAGGCCGGGGATCCCGCGGCCAAGCGCGCCGAGCTCATCGAGCTCTACAAGGACAAGTTCGCCAACCCCTTCGTGGCCGCCGGCCGGGGCTACCTGGACGACGTGATCGACCCCGCCGACACCCGCGCCCGCCTCATCGAGGCCCTGAAGATCTCCCAGAACAAGCGCGACACCAATCCCCCGCGCAAGCACAGCACCATGCCTTTGTGAGGTGAGAGATGGGCAACAAGACCAGCATCAAGGAACTCGCGAAGCATCTCACCACGCCCTACAGCCACCTCGAGCTCGGCCAGGTCAACGACCACGCCGCCTACGTCATGAACTTCAAGGACGTGTATCCCTTCCACCGGCACATCCAGGACGAGCTCTACCTGGTGCTCCAGGGGGAGATCACCATCCGGTTCAAGAACGCGGCCCCCATCCGCCTGCGCAAGGGCGAGAGCACCGTGGTCCGGGCCTACACCACCCACTCCTCCGAATCCCTGGAGGGGGCGCTGGTGCTCATGGTGAAGCCCAAGGAAATGTTCCCCCATCCCTCTGAAGTGGAGTAGCGGACATGGCAGCCACACCCTTGATGATCTGCGAAACCCTCCTTCGGGACGCGCACCAGAGCCTCCTGGCCACGCGCATGCGAACCGAGGACATGCTTCCCCTTTGCGAGGCCCTGGACGAGATCGGCTACTGGTCCCTGGAAGTGTGGGGCGGCGCCACCTTCGACTCCGCCATCCGCTTCCTGGGCGAGGATCCCTGGGAGCGCCTGCGGGCGCTCAGGAAGGCCCTGCCGAGGACCCGCCTGCAGATGCTGCTGCGCGGCCAGAACGTCGTCGGCTACAAGCACTACCCCGACGACATCCTCGAGCACTTCATCCGGCTGGCGAGGAAGAACGGCATCGACGTCTTCCGCATCTTCGACGCCCTGAACGACCTGCGCAACATGGAACCCGCCATGCGGTTCGCCAAGGCCGCCGGGGGCCACGTGCAGGGGACCATCTCATACACCATCAGCCCCTTCCACACGGACAAGGCCTTCGTGCAGATGGGCCGGGACCTCAAGTCCATGGGCGCCGATTCCATCGCCCTCAAGGACATGGCCGGCCTGATCACCCCCTACATCGCCTATGACCTCGTCAAGGCGCTCAAGGAGGAGGTGGGCCTTCCGGTGCAGCTGCACACCCACTACACCTCCGGCTTCGGCACGGCCGCGCTCATCAAGGCGGCGGAAGCCGGCGTGGACGTGGTGGACACCGCCATCTCGTCGATGTCCATGTCCACCTCCCAGCCCCCCACGGAGACCATCGTCGCCGCCCTCAAGGGCCAGCCGCGGGACACGGGGCTGGACCTGGCCAGGCTCGCCGACATCTCCCGCCGCATGGAGAAGATCCGCAAGAAGTACGCGAGCTTCGAGGCCGGCGTGGCCGCGGTGGACGTCAACGTCCTGCAGTTCCAGGTGCCGGGCGGCATGCTCAGCAACCTGGTGGGCCAGCTCCGCTCCCAGGGCGCCATGGACAAGTACTACGAGGTCCTGGACGAGATCCCCAAGGTGCGCAAGGAGATGGGCTATCCGCCCCTGGTGACCCCCTCCAGCCAGATCGTGGGCACCCAGGCCACCCTCAACGTGGTCCTGGGCGAGCGCTACAAGGTGATCCCCGAGGAGGTGAAGCAGTACTTCCGCGGCTGCTACGGCAAGCCCCCCGCGCCCATGGACCCCGACATCCAGAAGCTGGCCATCGGCAGCGAGAAGCCCATCACCTGCCGGCCCGCGGAGCTGCTCGAGCCCGGCTGGGAGGCGGCGAAGAAGGAGATCGGGGACCTGGCGGAGAGCGACGAGGACATCTGCTCCTACGCCCTCTTCCCCCAGATCGCCAAGCCCTTCCTGGCGCGCCGCCGCCAGGGCCTGGGCGGCAAGGAGGAGGTGGCCGCGGCCATCGCCGCCGCGCTGTTCGCGCAGACCGACGCCAAGGCCGCCAAGCCCGCCGCCGGGCCCGTGCGGGCCGGCTCCATGTGGAAGATGGCCGGCAGGACCGGCGCTCAGAGGGGATGGTGATCCGATGCCGACCAAATTCAAGCTGACCCTGGAAGGCAACGCCTACGACGTGGAGCGCCGCGAAGGACTCATGGTGGTCAACGGCGTGGAATTTTCCCTGGCCACCAAGGAGAACCAGATACTCATCGCCGGCACCCCCCACACCGTCAAGCTCGGCGCCGGGGTGGCCGAGGTGGACGGCATCTCCTACACGGTCTCCGCCGAGGGCCTGGAGGAACCCCCCCAGGCCCGGGGACGGCGCGCCGCCAGCTCCAACGCCGCCGCCGAAGCCGGGGCCCTGGTGGCCATCATGCCCGGCCTCATCATCAAGATCCTCAAGAAGGAAGGGGACCGGGTGGAGGCCGGCGAGGTCATCCTCGTCCTGGAGGCCATGAAGATGCAGAACGAGCTCCAGGCCAAAGCCGCCGGCGTCATCCGCCAGATGAACGTCAAGCAGGGCGACAACGTGGAGATGCGGCAGGTGCTCTGCGTCATCGAGTAGGCGGGTAATGGAAGGGGGAGGCACCCTTCAGAAGTTCCGGCCGCCCATGCCCTGGGCGGCCGGAATTTTTAGGGGGCACGGGTCTTGATTCGATTTTTATACACCTATATTGGTCGGTGAGACCCATGCTCTCTAGCGCTCCAGGGATGGGTCCCCTGAATGTTTGAACGTATCCCCTCAGCCACCCCCGTCCATCCGAAAGTGCTGATCTGCAAAAGGATTTTGGGCTTTTCCTCGGCGATCCTCGGTCCCCTCGGCGCCTCGGCGTTAGGTTTTTTGCCGGTTGCCGCGGCGCGAGTAATCTTTGCGTCGGCATAACCTAGGAAAATTTTAACGCCGAGGCGCCGAGGAAACCGAGGATCGCCGAGGAAAAGCAAAAATTGCATTAACCCAATTATCATCAGCGTTGGATACCCGGCTGATGGGATACGTTTGAACTAGCACTACTGTGTCCTTAAATATCAGACAAGGCAATGGCTTTTGCTCCTTTTGATCCTTGTTTTTCCTGGCCATCCTATTCAGCCCCGTTCCAGTAGGGCCAGCGATGGCATGGGTCGAGTCACGTTGCATGTCAACGCCGACCCATCCTGGCGCTGGCCCTGCCGGAACAGGGATAAATTGGATTTTAGGGAAAAGGCAGGATAAAGACTGCCTGTTTGATAATCCGCGTTCCTATGCGGATTTTGCTCTTCCATGGGTTGGGCAACATGCCAGAGTTCGCACCCGGATCCGCTCCAGGCACCGCGACAGGGATTTCGAACCATTCGTGACGTATCTGGGACTTCAGGTCGCCCAAGGGTTGGACCGGAGCGGGGCCGGCAACAACGCCCCCGAGCCAAACCCCGGGAAGTGAGTCAAACTGGACATCTTGACTCACCCGGAAGGACTCCATGGCCAAGCTCCCCGTCATCGCCCTCGACGGCCCCTCAGGGGTCGGCAAGTCCACCACGGCCAAGGCCGTGGCCCAGGCCCTGGGGTGGCAGTACCTGGATACCGGGGCCATGTACCGGGCCACGGCCCTGGCGCTGCGGCGCGCGGGGGTGGGGCTGGAGGACCGGGAGGGGCTGGAGCGGGCCCTGGCGGGGCTTCGCATCCAGCAGCGGGGAACCCGGGAGTTCCTGGGGGACGAGGACGTCAGCGACGCGATCCGCTCGCCGGAGGTGAGCCGCATGGTCACGCCGGTGTCCGCGGACGGACGGGTGCGGGAGGTGCTGGTGGACCAGCAGCGGGCCATCGCGGGCTCGGGGGGCTGGGTGGTGGACGGGCGGGACATCGGGACGGTGGTGTTCCCGGACGCGTGCTGCAAGGTGTTCCTCACGGCCAGCGTGGAGGTGCGGGCCCGCCGCCGGGCGCTGGAGCTGGAGGCCAAGGGGACGCCCCAGCCCCTGGCGGAGGTGGCGGCGGACATCCAGCGCCGGGACCTGGCGGACTCCACCCGGGCCGTCGCTCCCCTCAGGAAGGCCGGGGACGCGGTGGAGCTGGACTCCGGGGGAATGAGCCTGGAGGAGGTGGTCCAGTGGATCGTGGGGCTCCACAGGCGCCACTGAGGGCGGCTCCCGCGTTGATGGGCAGGCGCGTGGGGGAATCCCGGAGCTTCCGGCGTCACACCCGGAATTCGTCGGGGCGCCATTCCTGGATGCGCTTCTTGATGGCCTCGCCGCCCAGCTCCTCCGCCAGGGCCTCCTTGACGCGGGTCTCCAGCTCGGCGTCCGAGGCGAAGCGCAGGGCGACGAACTGGCCGGGCTTCAGGCGGGCGATCTGGGCCTGCATGGCCTCGGGCAGCAGGGCCTTCATGCGCAGCGTCTCCTCCAGGCGGATGACCCGGTCCTGCACCCGCAGGGCGTAGATCCGCGTCTTGAGGAACAGGATGCCGAGGAAGGCCAGGAGCACGAGCTGGGTGAAGGCCCCGGCGTGGCCGCGGATGGCGCCGTAGGCGGCCAGGACGATGCAGACGACCAGCAGCCCGAAACCCCAGTAGTGGTACCCGGGATCCAGACGGCGGTGGGTGGCGTAGGACTGGGTCATGGGGGGCTCCTCAGCGGGCGGGACGGAAGGCCTTGAGGACGGCGGGGTCCGTCTCCAGGATCGGGCCTCCGGCGAGCTCGATGCAGTAGGGGATGGCGGGGAAGACCGCGTCCAGGCACTCCCGGATGGACTTGGGCCGGCCCGGGAGGTTCACCACGAGGCTGGCGCCCCGCAGGCCGGCCATCTGCCGGCTAAGGATGGCGGTGGGGACGTACTGCAGGGAAACGGCGCGCATGCGCTCCCCGAAGCCGTCCAGGATGCGGGGGCACACGGCCCGGGTGGCCTCGGGCGTCACGTCCCTGGGCGAGGGCCCCGTGCCGCCCGTGGTGAGCACCAGGCAGCAGCCCTCGTCGTCGCACAGGGCCTTGAGGGTGGCCTCGATGACGGGCTGCTCGTCGGGGATGACGTGGTAGCTTTCCTCCCACTCGGTGGTGAGGTAGGCCTTGAGGGTGTCCCGGATGGCGGGGCCGCCCAGGTCCTCGTAGACGCCCTTGCTGGCGCGGTCGGAGATGGTGACGATGCCGATGCGTGGTCTCATGCCATGATCCTACTCCAAAACGCGCGAAGGGCGCCCGGAGGCGCCCTTCAGCGGAGGCGGGAAGGCCTACTTGTGGTCGTGGCCGCAGTCGGGGCCGTGGACGTGCTCGGTCTCGGCGGGCTGGACGGAATCGGGGGACCCGCCCTCCTGGTGCTCCAGCTCGCCGCCCTCGAGGCCGCCCGCGTCGAAACGGGCCGCGGGGATGCCCGCCTCGCGGCGGCGCTCCAGCTCGACCAGGGCCGCGAAGGCGTCCTTGTCCAGCAGCTCCTCGGTGACGGTGGCCGCAGCCACCATCATCTGGAAGATCTTGTCGGTGCGCACCCGGCCCTTGATCTCGGTGGTGGAGCCGCGCTTCTCGAGGCTGGCCTTGAAGGCCTCGAAGGGCTGGGGCACCTTGTGCTCTTCCATGATGGCGCGGATCTCGGCGTCGATCTCCTCGTCGGTGACCTGGAGGTCCTCGGCGTTGCCGATGGCCTGCAGGAGGTAGCCGGAGCGCACGGCGCGCTCGGCGTCCTGCATGCGGCTCTGGCGGTAGCCGGCCCAGTTGATGTTCTTGGGGTCCACGCCCTGGCGCGCGGCCATCTCGGCGAACTCCTGGCAATAGTCGTCGAGCTGGAGGCTCACCATGGAGGAGGGCACCTCGAAGGGGGCGGCGTCCAGCAGGGTGTCGAGGAGGGTGGAGTGGAGGCGGGCCACGGCGTCGCGCTCGGCGGCCTCTTCCAGGTCCTTCTTCACGAAGGCCTTCAGGTCCTCGAGGCTCTCGTGGGCGCCCAGGTCCTTGGCGAAGTCGTCGCCCAGCTCGGGGATCTCCCGGGCGCGCAGGTCCTTGAGGGTGGCCTCGTAGGCCACGGACTTGCCGGCCATGGCGCGGTTGGCGTCCTCGGCGGGGATGGTGATGGAGAACTTCTTCGTCTCGTCGGTCTTCATGCCGAGGATCTCGGCGTCGAAGGGACGGCCCTCGGCCAGCTGGATGACCTGGTCGGTGTAGCTCACGGGCTTCATGCCCTGGGGCTTGACCTTGATGTCCAGGGTGGCGTAGTGGCCGATGGCGGCGGGGGTCTCTTCCACGGGGATGAACTTGGCGTGCTGCTGGCGCAGGGACTCCAGATGCTCGGCGATGGCCTCCTCGTCGATGGCGCGCTTCTTCTTGGTGACGCTCAGGCCCTTGTAGCCGGGCAGGGCGACCTCGGGGGCCACGTCGAACTGGGCGCGGAAGACACCCTCGGCGCCCTCCTTCAGCTCGATCTTCTCCAGGGCGGGCCGGGAGATGGGGGTGGCGCCGGCCTGCGCGGCGGCGGCCATGAAGTGGCGGGTGACGAGGTTCTCCGCGACCTCGGACTGGATCTCGCGCTCGTAGCGCTTCATGAGCACGTCCTTGGGGGCCTTGCCGGGACGGAAGCCGGGCACCTTGACCTTCGGGGCGATCTTGGCGAGGACCTTGCCGAACTCCTCGTTGACCTCGGCGGCCGGGACCGTGACGTCGATGGACTTCCGGGTGGAGGTGTGGTGCGTGAGGCTGGACTGCATGGGTGCTCCTGGAACAGGTTGAGGTGCTTCGGGCGGGCGGTGGTGCGAATGGCGGGACTCGAACCCGCACGGTGTGAACCGCTGGAACCTAAATCCAGTGCGTCTACCAGTTCCGCCACATTCGCAAAGACTTTGCTGCAGGTTCCTCGTGGTGCGCCCGGAGCGACTCGAACGCCCGACCCTCAGGTTCGAAGCCTGATGCTCTATCCAGCTGAGCTACGGGCGCACAACGAAACCGCTATTTTGCCATGAATCCGGCGGGAATTCACGCTTCAATCGGCAGGGGCAGACAGGCACCACGCGTCGGCCTGGGCGTTCCGGGCCAGCGTTTCCAGGTCCGGGCCGGAAAGGCCCATGTGCTGGGCGGCTTTCCACTCGCCTGGCAGGTCGGTGGGGATGACCCCGGGATCGTCGGTGCCCAGGGCGCAGCGCACGCCCGCCTTGAGCAGGCGGGGCAGGGGATGGACGCCGAGGTCCGGCACCAGGGCGCGGTTGGAGGTGGGGCACACGTCCAGGGGGATCCGCCGGTCCGCCAGCAGTTCCACCAGGGCAGGGTCCGCCGCGGCCCGCACGCCGTGGACGATGCGCTCGACCCCGGCGTCCAGGATGGCGTCGCGGACGTTGCCGCCCGGGCCGTTCTCGCCGGCGTGGGCCGCCAGGCGCAGGCCCGCCTTGCGGGCCCGCTCGAACACCGGGGCCCAGTGGCGGAAGGGGACCCGCTCCAGGCCTCCCGTGGAGAAGCCGACCACCCACGAAGGCCGCTCCGGCAGCACCAGGTCCAGCACCTCGTGGCCGTGGTCCACGCCGAAGTGGTTCACGGCGTCGATGATCACCGCGATGCGGATGCCGGCTCGGCGGGCCTCCCGGATACCCTCGTCGAGGCCTTTCCACAGCTCGTCCAGCCGCAGGAAGGCCGCCTGCTTCACCAGCAGGTGCGGGGAGACCCAGAGATCCACGCCCCGGGGCGCGCCGCTGTCCCCGGGGAGCCGGGCGGCCGCGGCGCGCACCGCGTCCCGCACGGCCCCCGCGTCGCGCAGGAACCGGCAGCCGAAGAAGAAGGCCTCGATGAAACCCTCAAACGGGACGGCCTCCCCGCGCCACAGGGCTTCCAGGGACGCCGGCGCCGCCAGTCCCCGCTCCCGGGCCCGGTCCCGCACCCACCGGGGATCCAGGCCGCCTTCCAGGTGGGCATGGCGGTCGATCCCGGGGCAGGCGGGCAGGCTTGTCATGCCTATTCGTCGTAGTCGTCCATCTGCAGGTCGCCGGGGTCCACCCCCTCGGCCCGCGCGCCGGAGATGCCGAGGCTCTCCTCGAGGGTGTCCTCGGTGGCGGGGTCCACGTCGCCTTCGGGAATGAAGTCATCGTCGATGGCCAGCGCAACCTTTTCCTTCTTGACGGCCTTGGGCTTGGCCGGCGCCTCCTTCTGGTTCGCGCCGCACTTGGGGCACAGGGGGTCCGGTTTCGTGAAGTCGTAGAACTTCGCTCCGCATCCGAAACAGGTCCATTTCTTTCCAAGATTCGCCATGGCTTCCTCAATCCCGTTTAAGGGTCAAGGATTTACCATGATTCGAGCCCCGTGTCACCAGGAAGAATGGCCTAGTGCGCGCCCCAGGGAGCCGGCCCGAGCCGGGAGGGGTCTCCCGCGCATAGCTGCTGGACAACCGTTTGGTAGAAAATCTGGTGCTGGTTTTCCAGGTCCAGGCCGTATCTTTCCACGAACGAGGCCCGGCTCCGGTCCAGCTCGTCCCGGAGGACGGGGTAGAGGCTGCCTTCCTGCTGGGCCTGGGTGACCTTGGCGGGGAAGTAGAGCTCGATGTCGCCCACCAGCACCCGGGCGCTGCGTTCGGCGTTCATGCGCACGCGGGGGTCCAGGAGGGCCCCCTGGGGCTCCGCGATGGCATCCGGGATGCGCTGGGTGAGGGTGGAGGGGTGGGATTCCACCGGCGCGGACCGCTCCTCCTCCTTGACGCCCGCCAGGTAGGACAGGCGCGCCTCGGCGCAGAGCGCCAGGGCCCGCACGTGGCTGGGGTGGTCGATGGCGTCCTGCAGGCCGCTGTCCACGAGGAGCAGCGCCACGGTCTTCCTGCGCAGGCGCAGGGGGAGGATGAGGATGTCCCGGGCTTGGAAGCGGCTCAGGGGGGCCAGGAGAGCCTGGTAGGCCGGGCCGGGGCCGGCCACGAGGCGGGCGCGGCCGCCGAGCAGCTCCTCCAGGTCCGCGGGGGGGACCACCGGGCTGCCGGCTTTGGGGGATTCGCCGTCGAAGCCCCGGTGGGCGTAGACGGTGGCGATGCCCTGCTTGAGGACGAAAAGGGCGCTGCGCTCCACGAAGAGCTGGGTGGCGTCCAGGAGGTGCTTGAGCACCTCGCCCTGGGTGTGGGCGTCCTCCATGAGGTCCAGCCCGGCGCCCAGGTTCCCGTCGGTCGCCGGGACGGCAGGGGGCGGTTCGGGAGCCACCACCTGCACGGGTTCGGGCACCGGCACGGAGGCCAGGATGGAGGCCACCAGGGCGTCGTCCGGCGCCAGGTGCCCGGTGGCGTCGCTCCAGGCGAGCATCACCTGCTCGAGGAGGGCCTGCTGCCGGGTGTCGACCCATTGCTGCAGCAGATTCTTCAGAGAGGCCTGCACATTCTCGTCCATGTCGTTCCCGATTTGAGGCAATGGTACCCCAAAACCCGCCCGGCCAACCCCCGGCTGGCAATTATTCCGCCGGGGCGATAGGATTCACCCAGGATTCCAGGGCCCCAACAGGGAGTGAACAGGCATGGCCGATCTTTTGATCCAGGTGCGCGAGGTGGACGGTGTCGCGGTGATGCGGCCCGAGGGCTTCATCAACGCCCATACGGTCCGGATGTTCGAGGAAGCCCTCGAAAGGCTCGTGGCCGAAGGACGTTTCACCATCCTCCTGGACTGCCAGGCCCTCAACTACATCAGCTCGGCCGGCCTGGGGGCCATCATGGGCCTCATCGAGACGGTCCGGGACAACGGCGGGGACATCCTCCTCTGCAACCTCCACGAGAACGTCTTCGCGATCTTCGACACCCTCGGGTTCACCCAGCTCTACCGGGTTTTCCCCACCGAAACCGAAGCCTTCCAGGCCATGGGCGGGAAGGGCTGAGTGCGGGCCGCTCCCGATCCCGAGAGCTTCCGGCTGGTCATCCCCAGCCAGACGCGGTACCTGAACCTGGTCACGGGCCTGGCCAAGCGGGCTTCGCTGGTGGCGGGCATGGACGACGCCACCGCCGCCAAGGTCTCCATCGCCGTGGACGAGGCCGTCACCAACGTGATCATCCACGCCTACCGGGGCGAGAGCACCCACCAGGTGGAGATCGAGCTCCGCTTCCGCGAGGAGGCCCTGGAGATCCGCATCTGGAACACCGGCACCGGCCTCCACGACGAGGATGTGGTGTTGCCCGACCCCAAGGAATACGTCAAGCACCCCCGCAAGGGCGGACTGGGCCTCCTGCTCATGAGCCGTTTCATGGATGAGATTCATTTCAAGGACACCGACGGACGCAGCGAGTGCTGCATGATAAAGCGCACTCCCGCCTGATTCGTGGGATTATCAGGGTCTGGATACGCAACCGGCGCACGGCCATGCTCACCAGGGAGGCCAGGCAGTGCTCTCATTCGTCAGGAACCTGAAAATCGTCATCATGTGTCTCGGGTTCCTTGCTGCCCACGCCCAGCCGGGGGAACCCTCGGTCGAGTCCATGAAGGCCGCCCTGCCCACCCTTACCGGCCGGGCGCGGATGGTGGCGCTTCTGGATCTGGCCAACAGCACCGAGTCGGCCTCTCCCCAGGAGGCGCTGGCCTATGCCGTGGAAGGGCTCGCCCTGGCCATCCAGCAGGGGGACCGGGAGAAGGAGGCCGCCTTCCTCACGTCCACCTCCTTCTGTTCGGGCCAGTCCGGCGACTACCCCAAGGCCATCGATTTCGGCAAGCGGGCCCTGGCCCTGAGCACCCAGCTGGGCGACAAGGAGCGCATGGCCAAGGCCCACAACGCCATGGCGATCACCTACACCTTCATCGGGTCCTACAGCCAGGCCCTGGACGAGGCCATCGAATCCCTTCGCCTGCGCGAGGAGCTGGGACTCGAGAAGGCCGTGACCCAGTCCCTGAACCTCATCGGGGTCGTGTACCACAACAGCGGCCAGTACGATCAGGCGATCGAATACTACGAGCAGATCCTCAAGCGGATCGAGCAGCACC
Source organism: Geothrix sp. 21YS21S-2 (assembly GCF_030846775.1). Taxonomy (NCBI): domain Bacteria; kingdom Pseudomonadati; phylum Acidobacteriota; class Holophagae; order Holophagales; family Holophagaceae; genus Geothrix; species Geothrix sp. 21YS21S-2. Next base: position 1,818,587 of record NZ_CP132910.1, on the reverse strand, counting down.
CGGACAACAAGAGGCTCATCCTCACCCGGCTCAACATCGGCTTCTCCCAGTTCAAGATGGGCCGGCTGGACGACGCCCTCGCGAACCACCTCGCCGCCTTCGCCCTCTCCCGGGAGACGCGGGACGACAGCTACCTGGCCTACAACTACATGAACCTCGGAATGACCTACTCGGAACTGCGGCAGTTCGACCAGGCCCGGGAGTACCTCCGCCTGGCCCGGGCCCAGTACGGGAAGTTCAACCACCGCCATGGCCTCGTCCAGGTGATGAACGTCACGGCGCGCATGCACCTGCTCTCGGGTTCCTATGCGCAGGGGATCCCCATCGCCCGGGAGGCCGCCGCGCTTGCGAAGGTGATCAACGCCCGGGACGAGCTCAAGCGCAGCTATGAGCTGATCTCCGAGCTGCACGAGAAGAAGGGCGAAACCGCCGAGGCCTTCCGCGCCTTCAAGCAGGCCATGGAGATCAAGGACTCCATCTACACCATCCAGGAGAGCAACAAGATCGCCGAATCGACGATGAAGATCGTGACGATCAAGAAGGACAACGAGATCGAGGCCCTGAAAAAGCAGCGGGTGATCTCCTCGCTCCAGCTGGAGCGGAACCGGTACTTCCTGGCCGTGCTGGTGCTGGGCCTGGGCACCTTGGCCACCGCCATCGTCGCGCTGGCCATCTACAACAAGAACATGCGCCGGAACCGCCGGACGCTGCAGGCGTCCAACGCCGAACTGGCCAAGATCAACCTCGAGCTCCAGGACCGGATGAACGAGATCAAGACCCTCAGCGGCCTACTTCCCATCTGCGCCCAGTGCAAGAAGATCCGGAACGACCAGGGCTACTGGACCCAGCTGGAGAGCTACGTCTCCGAGCACACGTCGGCCACCTTCTCCCACGGCATCTGCCCCAACTGCGCCGAGGACCTCTACCCCGAGGCCATGGACCGGATGCGCAAGAGGACCGAGACCCGCCCATGACCGATCCGGCCGGCTTTCCCCCCTTCGAGCGCCTGCGGGAGCTGTGCACCCGCATTCCCGAAGGCACCCAGGAACTGCTGCCCATCATCGACTTCCTGGAAACCTTCCCGGCCCAGGCCACCGAGGAGGATCTGATCCACCTGGTGGGGGTGACGGCCCTGGGCATCGCCAAGGCCCCCCAGGGCGGCATCTGGAACGGGACCCGGTGGATCTTCCTGCGGGGCAACGCCTCGCCGTTCCCCACCCACCCGGGCCCGGGGTGGACGAGCCTGCCCTGGGCCTACGGGGAGGAACCCTACGGCTTCCTGGTGGTGCGCACCCCGGAAGTGCCCGCCGCCCTCACCCTCCTGCTGTCCATTTCCGCGCCCCTCCTGGCCTGGCGGCGCCTGGAGGCCAACCGCAGCGACCAGAACCGGGCCCTGGCCCTCCAGCTGTCCCGGCTGAACACCCTGTTCGACCTCACCCGGAACCTCGGGGAGGTGGAGACCCGGGGCGAACTCATCCGCCTCATGGCCAACACGCTGGCCGGGGAGTTCCACATCCAGCGCCTCCTGGTGGTGGGCGCCGACGGCACCGTGATCCACAGCCGGGGCCTGGGCAAGCTGCCGCCGGTCCTGGAGGGGGAGAGCATCAACGGGCTCGTGGAGGAGAAGGGCCTCGTGCACGCCGTGGAGCTCCGGGACCAGGACCACAGCCACGGCTTCGCCTACGCCGCCGAGCCCGCCCAGGGCAAGCTCAACGACGACGACGAGCTGTTCTTCCAGACGCTCCTGAACATCACCTCCACCCAGCTGGGCAGCCTCGAGCTGCGGGAGACGCGGCTCCAGGCGATGAAGCTGGAGAAGGACCTGGAGCTGGCCCGCAACATCCAGCGCCGCATCCTCCCCAAGCGCCTGCCCGAGCCCGAAGGCTGGCAGTGCGCCGCCGCCAACCTGCCCTACCAGGCCGTGGGCGGCGATCTCTACGACCTCTGGATGGCCTCCGACCTGGACCGCAGCCCCCGGCTCCATCTCGCCCTGGCCGACATCTCGGGCAAGGGCCTGCCGGCGTCCCTCATGATGACCCAGCTCTCGGCCTTCCTGCGGGCCATGGCCGACCGGCGCGTGGTGGACTGGGGCGCGCTGGCGCTGCGCCTCAACGAACGCATGAACGAAGTGCGGGACCGGAACCGGTTCGCCACCCTCTTCATGGGCAGCCTCAACCCCGCCACCGGCGATCTGCGCTACGTGAACGCCGGGCACAACCCGCCCCTCCTGGTGCCCGGGGACGGGCGCCCCCTGGAGCATCTGCAGCCCACGGGGCCCATGGTGGGCCTCCTTCCCGGCGCGGTGTTCAGCGAAGGGCGGGCCACCATGCATCCCGGCGATACGCTGGTCATCTTCACGGACGGCGTGTCCGAGGCCGAGAACCTGGCGGGGGAGGACCTGGGTGAGGAACCGCTGGTGGCCACGGTCCTGGAGAACCCCGGCGCCAGCGCCGACGAGCTCTTCGAGCGGCTCCTGACCCGGACCTTCAAGCACCTGGACGGGGCCGGCTTCAAGGACGACGTCACCCTGGTGGTGATCAAGCGCCTCTGAGGGATAATGGGGGCACGGGAGTGACGCATGAATAGTATTAAAACATTCATACTGATCATGATCATGACGGGCGTGCTGGTTTGGGCGGGCGGCCTGCTCTACGGGGACATGGGGATCGTGCTGGCCCTGGGCTTCGCGATCCTGATGAACGGCGTCAGCTATTTCTTCTCGGACAGGATCGTCCTCGCCGCCTACCGGGCCCAGATCGTCGGCCCCGCCGACGCGCCGGAGCTGTACGCCATCGTCGCCAACCTTGCCCAGCGGGCCGGCCTGCCCATGCCCCGGGTCGCCATCATCCCCGACGAGACCCCCAACGCCTTCGCCACCGGACGCAACCCGGACCACGCCGTGGTGGCCGTCACCGAGGGCCTCCTCCGGGCCCTGTCCCGTCCCGAGCTGGAGGGCGTCCTCGCCCACGAGCTGGGCCACGTCAAGCACCGGGACATCCTCATCGGCAGCCTCGCCGCCGTGCTGGCCCAGGCCATCATGCTGCTCTCCCGCATGGCCTTCTGGTTCACCCCCCGGCGGGACGACGACTCCGGCAGCCCCCTGGTGGCCATCCTGGTGATGATCCTGGGCCCCATCGCCGCCCTCCTCCTGCAGATGGCCGTCAGCCGCTCCCGGGAGTACGAGGCGGACGACTACTCCGCCCACATCACGGGCCGCCCCGACCAGCTGGCCTCGGCCCTCGGCCGGCTGGCCGCGTACAACCAGCAGGTGCCCATGCGGGACGCCCAGCCCGCCACGGCGCACATGATGATCGTGAACCCCCTGCGGGGCGGCGGGATCCTGTCGCTCTTCTCGACCCACCCGCCCATGGAGAAGCGCATCGAACGGCTCAATGCCATGGCGATCCAGATGCGGTAGTGTAGGAGCCGATGCGCGAGCGGATCGGCAAGTTCGAGATCGTGAGGATGCTGGGGCACGGCTCCATGGGCGAGGTGTACCTCGCCAAGGACCCCCTCCTGGACCGCGCCGTGGCGGTCAAGACCATCCGCCTGAACGCGAGCTTCGCCCCCGACGCCAACGCGCGCTTCGAGCGGGAGGCCCGGTCCGCGGGATCCCTCAACCATCCCAACATCGTCACGGTCTTCGAATTCGGCGAGGACGAAGGCACGCACTTCCTGGCCATGGAATACGTGGACGGCGAGGACCTGGGGGCGGCCATCCGCTCCGGGGCGCACAGCCGGGAGGACCTGCTGGAGCTGCTGGCCCAGGCCTGCGACGGGCTGGCCTTCGCCCACGAGCACGGCATCATCCACCGCGACATCAAGCCCGCCAACATCCTCGTGAGCCGGCTGGGCCGGAAGGCCCAGGCCAAGCTCATGGACTTCGGCGTGGCCGGGGTGGAGCAGTCGGAGCTCACCCAGAAGGGCAACTGGATGGGCACCGCCAGCTACATGGCCCCGGAGTATCTCGACACCGGCAAGGCCCTGCCCGCCTCGGACCTCTTCGCCATGGGGGTCGTGCTCTACGAGATCCTCACCGGGGGGCGCAGGCCCTTCGCGGGCGAAACCCCCGCCTCCATCCTGGGCGCCATCCTGGGCCGGCCTCCGGCGCCCTTCACCCCGGCGGAGCTGGCCGGACTGAGTCCGGCGCTCCTGGCCGTGGCGGACCGGGCCCTGGCCAAGGCGCCCGGGGAACGATTCCCGTCCGCCGAGGCCCTGGCCGAGGCCATCCGGGAGGCTGCGGCGGCCCCGTTCCCGAAGCCCGCGGACACCGCCGGCCTCCGCACGCTGATGGTGGGCAAGGGCGGGAAGGCGCAGTGCATGAGCCTGCGGGTGGCCTTGCGCCAGGCCGAGCCCGGCACCCGGATCGTCGTCCTGCCGGGCGTGTACCGGGAGTCCCTCGTCGTGGACAAGGACGTGACCATCGAGGGCCAGGGGGAGGCCTCGGAGGTGGTGATCGAGAGCCCCAAGGGCCCCTGTCTGGTCCTGGACGCCGGCGACGTCAGGCTTTGCGGGCTCACGCTGCGCAGCGCGGACTCCGCCGCGGCCCTGCTGGCGCTGCGGGGCCGGATCGTGGCCGAGGGCTGCGCGTTCGACGTGGCCGGGGGCCCCGCCATCCAGATCGCGGGCGGCGCCGTGGACCCGACCTTCCTGAAGTGCTCGGTCCGGGGCGCGGCCCCGGCGGCCGTCCTGGCCGAGGCCAACACGCTGGCGCGCCTGGAGGCCTGCGATCTGGCCGGGGACTTCCTGGCCGCGGTTCGGGTGGGCGCAGGCGCGCGGGTGCTGCTCAACGGCTGCAGGCTGACCAACCCCCCGGGCGTGGGCGTCCACCTCCTGCCCGGCGCCCAGGCCACGCTGGAGGACTGCCAGGTCTCGGGGCAGGCCGCCGGCGGCATCGAGGTCGAGGCCGAGGCCCGGGCCGAACTGCGCCGCTGCCGCGTCATGGACTCCCGCTCCATCGGCGTCCTGGTCCTGGAGCGGGGCCAGGCCACCCTGGACGATTGCGACCTGGGGGGTCATGCCCTGAGCGCCGTGCACGGGGCCTACGGCGCCACGATCACCTTGCGGCGCTGCCGCATGGCGGGCAACTACGGGCTGGGCAGCTCGATCATGGACCAGGGCCTGCTCGCCATGGAGGACTGCGAACTCTCCGGCAACCAGGAACCCGCCGTGGTGGTCCACAACGGCGCCACGGCGCAGCTGAAGTCCTGCAGGATCTTCGACGGCAGGTCCTTCGGGGTCGTCTGCTCGTGGCGGGGCCGCGGGGTTCTGGAAGGCTGCGAGATCTTCGGCAATGCCGGCACCGGCGCCAAGGTCGAGCCCGGGGGCAGCCTCCTCCTGGTGCGCTGTGACCTGCGGGACGGCAAGGACACCGGCATCCTCCTGCTGGAGGACGCCGAGGTGACCCTGGAGGAATGCGTCGTGCACCGCAACGCCCGGGGCGGGATCCTGCTGGCCAAGGACGCCTCCGACCCCATCCTGCGCGGCGGGAACCGGCTGCAGGACGACCTGATCCGCACCACCGCCAGCGGCGAGCCCGTGAAGGTCGCGCCGGTGAGGAAGGCCTGAACCCGGCCGGCGCTTCCTCCGAGCGGGAGTGCAGGCGCCAGGCATCGCCGGTATCCTCGCCTCCCACAAGGTCCGGGGGCGAGGTGCCCAGACGGCATCCGGGACTATTCCGCCGGATCCCGGTCCAGCATGGCGTCCAGGGTCGCCAGGGACTCCGGTCCCACTTCCGTGGACACGAACCGGGTGAGGTCGGCCTGGGCCAGCAGCAGCGTGGGGTCCACGGCATCGCAGAGGATGGCGGTGGGGATGCTCCCAAGGCCCGCGACCTCGGCCTCGATGGAGCGCACGGCCTCCAGGGGCTCGGCGTCACCGGCGTGGGCCACGGCGAGGTCCACGATGCACAGGCGGGGGGCATGGCGGCGGGGCTCCCCGGCGGCCAGGGCGGCCAGCTGGGCCATGGAACCGGCCACCTGCAGACGGAGGAAGCCCGCTTCCCGGAGGCGCAGCTCAAGGGCGTCGCGCTGGGGGCCTTCGGGCATGACCAGGCCCACGGTGGAGGTGCGGCGCCTCAGGCGGCGCAGGATATCGCCCGCGGCCACCTGCGCGTCCGGGGGGGCCCCCTCGCCAGGCAGGAGGGGACGACCGTCCGGGCGAAGGGCCACGGCGCCCCCCTCCGAGCGGGGGCCGCCGCCCCGCTGCAGGCGGTCGCGCACCTCCAGCGCGGCCTGGATGAGGGCCTCCTCCTCGGGCGTCAGGGACGTGAAGGCGAGCCCCAGGACCAGTTCGTTGCCGCGCTCGGTGGCGTGGGTGGAGAGGCCCCGGGCCTCCAGGAGGTGGATCCGGGGGAGGTCCTGCACCCGGATCCGGGGGAAGCCCTTGCCCCGGTCGAAGATGGCGGTGGAGGGCGGGATCCGCACCCCGGTGTCGAGCCGGATGATGCGGTCCACCCTCAGCGCCAGGCCGCCCAGGCCGATGTTCACCAGGGGCCCGGCCACCCCCAGGCCCGGTACGCCGGAATCCTGGAGGATCACGTAGGCGCTCTCCCGGGGCCGGAAGGGGTAGCGCTTGTGGACGCGGCGGTCCGAGAGGAGAAGGTAGGCGGGCCGCTCGAAACGGTACTGGAGGTAGCCCTCCCGCCCCTGGAAAGTGATGAAACCTTCGTAGCGCTGTTCCCCCGACGCGCAGAGGAAGTGGAAGACGGCCCCCACCAGGAGTTCGTGGGGCAGGGGCCGGACCAGCTTGAGGACGAGGCAGCCCTCGTCCCAGTTGAGCTTCAGGATGGAGCAGAAGTAGGGCAGGGTGCTGGTGCCTTCCACCTTGATGGGGAATTCCGCTTCCAGGTCGAAGAGCTGCTGGAACACGTCCCGGAGGATGGCGGGATCCTCGATGCGGGTGCCGGAATCTGCGGGTTTGCCTGCCTTGAGCTTTGCCATCACCTGTTCAGCCTGTGGCCACGCGAACGGTTCGTCAACTTGATGGAACCCATTGTGTTCCCCAGAGTGTAGATCAAATCCTGAGGGTTCGCTGGGACGCCGGGGAAAGGAAATCCTCAGACGTTGAAGAGGAAGTGCATCACGTCGCCATCCTTGACGATGTATTCCTTGCCCTCGGAACGCATGCGTCCCATTTCCTTGGCGCCCTGCTCGCCCTTGTGGGTGATGAAGTCCTCGAAGGCGATGACCTGGGCCCGGATGAAGCCCTTCTCGAAATCGGTGTGGATCACCGCGGCGGACTGGGGGGCGGTGGCGCCGATGGGAATGGTCCAGGCCCGCACTTCCTTGACGCCGGCGGTGAAGTAGGTCTGGAGGTTGAGCAGGCGGAAGGAGGCCGTGATCAGCCGGTTGAGCCCGGGCTCCTTGAGGCCGGCCTCCTCCAGGAAGAGCGGGCGCTCCTCCGGGCTCAGCTCCTGGATCTCGGCTTCGAGCTTGGAGCAGATGGGGATCACGGGGCACCCGCGCTGGGCCGCCGCGGCCTCCAGGGCCGCATAGTGGGGGTTGGCCCCGGGGTCGGGGATGTCGGCCTCGGAGATGTTGCCGACCAGGAGCATGGGCTTGAGGGTGATGAAGCCGAAGGACTTCACCAGGGCGAGCTCCTCCTTGTACATATCGGCGGTGGAGGCCCACTCCCCGCGGTCCAGGGCGCCGTGGACCTTCTCCAGGGCCGCCACCAGCTGCTGGGATTCCTTGTTGCCGCTCTTGGCGATCTTCCGGTGGCGGTCCAGGGCCTTCTCGGCCCCGTCCAGGTCCTTGATGATCAGCTCGGTGTCGATGATGGAGAGGTCCCGCGCGGGGTCCACGCCGCCCTCGACGTGGGTGACGTCCCCGTCCACGAAGCAGCGCACCACCTGGACGATGGCGTCGGTCTCGCGGATGTTGGCCAGGAAGGCGTTGCCCAGGCCCTCGCCCTTGCTGGCGCCCCGCACGAGCCCGGCGATGTCCACGAACTCCTGGGAGGCGGGGAGGACCCGCTGGGGGACCACGATCTCCGCCAGCCTGTCCAGGCGGGAGTCCGGCACGTCCACGACGCCGGTGTTGGGTTCGATGGTACAGAAGGGATAGTTGGCCGAAGCGGCCCCGGCCCGGGTCAAAGCGTTAAAAAGGGTGGACTTACCCACATTGGGAAGGCCCACGATTCCGCACTGCACTGCCATTCGGTCTCCTTCGACTAATCCTCCAGTGTCCCAGGCTTGGGCTCAACCGGGAAGCACTCGTACCGAATAGGCCGATGTCGTGGTGGCCCCGGCCCCCACCTGGAAGATACCGGGCTTCTCGCTGAACTCCCCCTCGAAGGCCGCCGGGCTGGCGAAACCCCGCCAGGGCTCGATGCACACGAAGCCGGCTCCCGGCCGGGTCCAGATGCCCAGCTGGGGGAAGCCCTCCCAGCTGACCTCCACCACGGGGGTGCCGGGGGCGGAGTAGCGCAGGAACCGGCTCTCCACCGGGTTGAAGATGAGGGCGTCCTCCTGGAAGACCTCGTCCCGGAGGGCGAGCTCCCGGTTCCTGAGGGGGCTGGGCTGGTTGCCGGCGCCCAGGAGGCCCCGGGCGTCCAGCACGGGCAGGAAGGCCATCTCGGGCTTCTCGAAGACCATGCGGTGGGCTTCCCGGGGGATGTCGGGGTGCAGGGGCCAGCGGAAGGCGGGGTGGGCTCCGAGGCTGGCGAAGAGGGCGCTCCCGCCCGGGTTGTGCAGGTCGTACTGCACCCTCAGCTGGTTCCCGTCGATGCGGAAGGTGACGCACAGCTCGAAGGGGAAGGGGTAGGCGGCCCGGGTGGCCTCGTCGTCGCAGAGGCGCAGGGTGACGGAATGGGCGGTGAGGCGCTTGAGGGCCCACTCCCGGTCGCGGGCGAAGCCATGCCGGCCCAGGGTGTGGGCCTTGCCCTTGTGCTGGAGCCGGTCGCCCTTGAGCGCGCCGACGATGGGGAAGAGGTTGGGGGCCTGCCGGGCCCACACGGTGGGGTCGCCGTCCCACAGCAGGTCCGTCCCGGCGCCGGTCTGGAGCCGGCAGAGCTCGGCCCCCGCTGTCCGCACCGAGGCGCGGAGCAGGTCACCTGCGATGTGGTAGGTGCCCAAGGAGGCCTCCCGATCGGACATCATAGGCCCGGGAGAGCCTACCGGCAACCGCAGCCGGCGTTGTCCAGCACGGGCGTGGCCGCCGCCCAGAAGGCCTGCATCTCCTCGGGCTTGCCCAGGGTGACCCGCACGTGGTTGGGCAGGTCGTAGGCGTGCATGGGGCGCACGATCACCCCGGCCTTGAGGAGGTCCTTGAACATCTCCATGGCGGGCAGGACGCTCTCGAGGAGGATGAAGTTCCCGGCCATGCCCGTGGCCTTGCACCTGTGGTTGGCGGCCTCGGCGAAGAAGGCCTGGCGGGCCTCGGCGTTGCGGGCGCGGGAGAAGGCCTCGAAGGGGTAGTCCTCCACCGCCGTCTCGGCGGCCACCTGGGCCAGCATGTTGGTGTTGAAGGGGCTGCGCACGCGCTCCAGGAGGGCGATGAGCTTGAGGTGGCCGATGCCGTAGCCGATGCGCATGGCGGCCAGGGAGTGGATCTTGGAGAAGGTGTGGAGCACGAGGAGGTTGCTGCGCTCGTCCAGGAAACTCGTGGCGTCGGGGTAGGTCTCCGGATCCTCGTACTCCGAATAGGCCTGATCGACGACCAGCAGGATGTCGTCCCGGAGCTCGCGCACCAGGCGCGCCAGCCCTTCCCGGCCCAGCATGACGCCGGTGGGGTTGTTGGGGTTGCCCAGGTAGACGATGCGCGTGTCCAGCTGCACGGCGCCGAGGATCGCGTCCGCGTCCACCTCGGTGGGGCTGCAGGGGCACTCGATGAACCGGCCCCCCGCGGTCTGGGTGGCGATGCCGTAGATGGCGAAGGAATGCTTGGGGGCCACGCCGCTGCCGCCGCCCAGGAGCGCGGCCTTGGCGGCCATCTCGATGATCTCGGAGCTGCCGTTGCCCAGCATGATCTGGCCCAGGTTGAAGCCCCGGCGCCTGGCGATGGCCGAGCGCAGGTAGAAGCCGTCCGAGACGGGGTAGAGGCCCAGGCCCTCGTCCCGGCCCCCGGTGACGGCCTTGATGACGCGGGCCTTCACGGCCTCGCTGGGGCCCCAGGGGTTCTCGTTGCTGGCGAGCTTGACGATGGATTCCAGCCCGAGCTCCCGCTGCACCTCCTGGATGGGTTTCCCGGGGACGTAGAGGGGGATCTGGCGGAGTTGCTCGAATGCATGGTTGGACAGCAGAGTCATGGCGTGATCCTGTGGAGTAACCACTACCATGCCTCTACGCAACGGCGTAATGCGTCACAACCCGGAAGATTTTCAGGCCGGGCGTTCGGACAGGACGCGGTCGATGAGCCCATAATCCTGGGCCTCGTCCGCACTCATGAAATAGTCACGATCCATGTCCTTCATGACTTTCTTGAGGTTCTGGCCCGTGTGCTTGGCCAGGGCGGCGGCGAGGTTGTCCTTCAGGCGCTGGATCTCCTTGAAGGTGATCTCGATGTCCGACGCCTGGCCCTGGGCGCCGCCGGAGGGCTGGTGGATCATGATGCGGGCGCTGGGCAGGGCGAAGCGCTTGCCCTTGGTGCCGGCGGCCAGCAGGTGGGCGCCCATGGAGGCGGCCTGGCCGATGCAGTAGGTGACGATGTCGTTCTTCACGAACTGCATGGTGTCGTAGATGGCCAGGCCGGCGGTGACGCTGCCGCCGGGGCTGTTGATGTAGATCTGGATGTCCTTGTCCGGGTCCTCGCTCTCCAGGAAGAGCATCTGGGCCACCACCGCGTTGGCGACGGAATCGTCGATGGCGGTGCCGAGGAAGATGATGTTGTCCTTGAGCAGGCGGGAGTAGATGTCGTAGCTCCGCTCGCCCCGGGGGGTTTCCTCGATGACGATGGGCGGATAGTAGGCGCGTTCCATGGGTGCTCCTTCGGGCTTAGGATACTTGCGTTGGCTTCGGGCTGGATAGTCTTATTGCTAATTTATACATCAGTTTCCTCCCGGACCTCCTCCAGCCAGGCCTTCCAAAGGGCGGGTTGGAAGGGGCCGGCGTGGCAGTGCAGGAGCCGGCGCAGGCTGCGGAACCGGGCCGCGGCGGGGGCCCAGAGGGCCTCGGGCATGCGGGCCGCGGCTTCGGCGCAGGCCAGGGAGGCTTCGGGCGTCTGGCACACCAGGAGGGCCTCGTGGCCCGCCAGGAGGCAGTGGCGCACCTTGTCCTCCCAGCTCCACCCGTCGGCACCGCCCATCTGCAGGTCGTCGGGGATCCACCGGGCCTTCACGCCCCAGGGATTGCCGGCCACGCAGCGCGCGGAGAGGCTCGCGGGGAGGCCCTGGCTCTGGGGCACCTTGAGGTGGGCCACCATCACCAGGCGGTCGGCGTGGGCCAGGGCCCGGAAGGGCGCCAGGTTGGCTTCCAGCCGGGCGGGGTCGCTGGTTTCGGGCAGGCCCACGTGGCTGTCCAGGCGGGTGCCGCCCAGGCCGGGGAAGTGCTTGAGGCAGCCCCTTACGCCTTCGGCTTCGAGGCCTTCCAGGAAGGCGCCGGCGGCGGCGATGGTCTCCTGCGGGTCGGGGCTGGCGCAGCGCCCGCCCAGGGCCGAATCCGGCGCCGGGTCGTAGAGGTCGGCCACCGGCGCGAAGTCCACGTTGAAGCCCAGCATCCGCAGGCCCCGGCCCCACAGGCCCCCCCACCGGCGGCAGCCTTCGGGGCCTCCCGCCTCGAAGACCGCGCGCAGGCCGGGCGTGAGGCCCACCCATTCGCGCAGGCGGCTCACGGCGCCGCCCTCCTGGTCCACGGCCACCGCCAGGGGTCCCCAGCGCTCCTGGAGGGCCCCGATCAGGGCGTGGCAGCGGGCGGGGCCCGCCACGGGGTGCGGGTCGAGGTTGCGGGCGAAGAGCACGATGCCCCCGGGCTGGAACCCGGGCTGGACCTGGACGGCGTCCAGGCCCGTGAAACCGGTCCAGAGCAGGCGGTGGGCGGGGGACCGGTCCACCTCAGCGCACCCGGGCCGCGTCCACCAGGGCGCGGGCGCGGCGGAGGCCGTGGAGCGCGGCCTCGAGCTGGCGCCGCCAGAGCAGGAAGGCCGGGGCCTCGGGGTGGAAGGAGCTCCGCTCCTCGAAGCCGATGAAGAGCGCGCCCAGCAGGATGCCGTTGGCCCGCAGGGGGATCAGGTGGCCATCGGGGTAGCCGCCCTCCCAGGCCCACTCCCGCCCCTCGTCCAGCTTCGAGGGGGGAGGCAGGCCGTGGGTGCGGGGTCCGCGGGGACCGCCTTCGGCCACCAGCTCCCAGGCGTCGTCGGGGGCGGGCAGGAGGGCCATGTGGCCGCCCGTGTGCCAGCGTTGCTGGAGGTGGTCCAGGAAGGCCCGGAGGATGGGGGCCTCGGAGGCCTCGGCCTGGGAGGCCAGCAGCAGCGCGTTGAGCCGCTCCATCTCCTCGACGAGTTCCCGGTTCTCCCGCACCCGCGCCAGGACGCGGCCCTCCAGGTCCCGCTGGTAGTCCTGGAGCTGGCCCACCACCACGGCGTGGTCCAGGGCGCGGTCCAGCACCGCCTCGATCTCGGCCAGGCGGAAGGGCTTCTGCACGAAGTCGTAGGCTCCGAACTTCACGGCCCGGATGGCGGTCTCCAGGGAGGCGTAGCCGGTGATGACCACGCAGAGGGTGCGGGGGTCCCGGGCGTGCACCGCCGAGATGAGGTCGAAGCCCGTGGGGCCGCCGGGCATGTTGAGGTCCGTGAGCACCACGGGGTAGTGCCTGCGGGCGAGGATCGCCAGGGCCGTGTTGGCGTCGGGGGCGTCGTCCACCAGGTAGCCGTCGTGGGTGAGGGCATCCTTCAGGAAGGTCCTGAGATCCTCCTCGTCGTCCACCAGAAGGATCGGTTCGCGGATCATGCCCGCTCCGGCTCGGCCTTGATCTGCGTCATGGTCAGGTCGAAGATCCGGGCCTCCAGGAAGATGCCCAGGGCGTCCCCGTCCAGGAGCCCGGCCTTGGCCTCGTCCTCGAGGATCTCCAGGCTCCGGGGCACGGTGACGGCCACCTTGTAGGGGCGGTCCGCCGCCACCAGGGCGTCGTACACGTCGCAGATGGCCATGAGCTTGGATTGCGGCGGGATGGCCTCGGACTTCAGGGCGCGGGGGTAGCCCATGCCGTTGAGCCTCTCGTGGTGGGCGTAGGCGATGCCGGGCACGTCGGCCAGGGTGCCGGTCCAGGGGATCTGCTTGAGGAAACGGTAGGTCTTGTCCACGTGGCTGTTGATCTCGTCCCGCTCGGCCTTGGAGAGGCTGCCGCGGGGGATCCGCAGGGCGGCGATGTCGGTGGGCTCGAGGACCTTGGCGGGAGCGCCCTCCCAGTGCAGGAAGGCCAGGTCCTCAAGCTCGTCCATTGAGTCCACCACCTCCTGGGTGAGGAGCTTGGGCTCGTTGCAGCGCAGCACCAGGTCCGCGATGCGCTGGCTCTCGGCGCGGTGGGCGGCCATGAGGATCTCGAAGTAGCCCTCCTCGAAGGCCTCGTTGCGCTTCCAGGCCTCCTGAAGGCGCCGGGCCGCGGCTTCCAGGTCCCGCTGGTAGAGGCGCTGGAGGATGCGCTCCAGGCGCTCGGGCTCGAGCTTGCGGGCCTTGACCAGCACCTGCTCGCGCACGCCGACCTTGCCGAAGTCGTGCAGGAGGCTGGCGTAGCGCAGCTCCTTCACCTGGTGCTCGTTGAAGTGGAGGGGCCCGTAGGCGCCGGACGGCGTGCGGTTCACGGCCTCCGCCAGGCCCACGGTGAGGGTGGCGACGCGGTTGGAATGGCCCGAGGTGGAGGGGTCCCGCGCTTCAATGGCGAACACGGCCGCCTGCACGAAGCCCTCGAAGAGCTTCTCGATGTCGTCCTTGAGCTTCACCACTTCGCGTGTGCGCTCGGCCACCCGCTCTTCCAGGCCCGACTGGTAGGCCTCGTTCTGGCGCAGGGCCTTGTAGTGGTTCAGGGCCCGCTGGAGGCTGGCGTCCAGCTCTGCGAGCTTGAAGGGCTTCTGGATGAAGTCGTAGGCCCCGTTCTTGAGCGCCTGGATGGCGCTGTCGGTGGTGGCGTAGCCCGTCATGAGGATGCAGAAGGTCTTGGGGTCGATCTCCTGGATGGCCTGCAGCAGGTCCAGGCCCGAGAGGCCCCCGGGCATGTTCAGGTCCGTGAAGATGATGGCGAAGTGGCGGGTGCGCGCCATGTCCAGGGCGAGCTCGGCCGTCTCCGCGCCTTCGCACAGGTAGCCCATGCTCTCCAGCGCTTCCACAAGAAGCGTCCGGAAGTCCGATTCATCGTCCACGATCAGGATGTTATAGGTGTCCATAGGGGTCCTGGACCCCTATCCTACCCCAAGCTTCATTTCCGGGGGGGAGGGAAGCGGGAAAGCATCGTGTTTACCGCCTGGGAGACCTGCTGTTCGGCATCCTCGGGGTCGGTGAGGCCCGTGAGGGCCCCTTCGGCAACCGCCTGCCAGATGAGCTGGTTGGTCTTGTTGTCGACGATCTCCAGGATGATGCTGCCCTCCCGGTAGCGCCGGGCCTCGGTGAACTGGGTGCCCACCCCGTAGCCCCAGGGCCGCCAGTAGCCGAAGTGGGTGCCCACGGTGGTGGTGGTGTACACCGTGCCCTGGCGGTAGGCCGGGTAGTAGGTCACCAGCACGTCGGGCTCGGCGGATTTCTCCACCTTCAGTCCCTTGGCCGCCAGTTCCCGCTCCACGGCGGCCCGGACCCGGCGGTCCATGATGGGGTTGTTCACGCCGTCGGACTTGCCCTGGGCCTTCTTGCTGGCGGCATACCAGTCCCAGGTCTTGAAGGACGCATAGGAGGCATGGGCATCGTAGTCGTACCTGACCGTGTAGGGCGTGCAACCGGCCAGTACGGCCAGGGTCAGGGGGAACAGGGCGCTTTTCAAGTTCATGGGAACCTCCGGACTGGACTATAGATGCGCCAAGGGAGTCAGAGGTTTAAGGATTCCCTGCTCCCAGACCATGAAATTACCATCGTGGGCCCAGGGCAGCGCCGTGCCGTTGCCCTCGACCTCATGGGAGTGGAAGTGCCCCGTGATGAAGGTTTTCCCCGCGTGGGCGGCGGCGGCGGCCCGGAAGGCCTCCCGGGGAAAGGCGAGCTTGTAGGCCCGGTTCGTGGTGCGCATGGACCGTTCGAGGCGGGCGGCCAGGGACCGGGCGGTGGAACGCGGCAGGGCCCGGGCCACCAGCCACATGACGCCGCTGCGGGAGACCAGGTTCCAGAGCCGGTACTGCCAGTCGGCGGCGTTGATGAGGTCCCCGTGCTCCCAGGCCAGCGCCTCCGCGGGAAGGCCGCCCCCGATGCCCTCGCCCATGAGGTCGAAGCGTCCGGACAGTCCGTCCAGGAAGTACTCCCGGTTGCCCAGCCAGAGTCCCACCCAGCGGCCCTGACGGCGCCGCTCGTCCACCCAGGCCAGGAAGGCCTCCTGCTGGGGCGACTCCATGCCCGGGATCCCCACCCACACGTCGAAGACGTCCCCCAGGAAGAGCCAGTCGGCCCCCGGATGGGCGGCGGTGGCCTCCCGCAGCCCCGTGAGGTCCCCGCTCCAGTGGGGGTCGGCCACCAGGACCAGGGGCGCCGAGGGGTCGGGCCGGCGGGGTTCGCCCCGGAGCCAGCCGAGGGAGGCCATCCAGCGGCGCCACAGGAGCGGCAGGCACGAGAGGCCCAGGCCCAGGACCGCGCCGATGGAATCGGCCGCCCAGTCCAGGATCGACGCGTCCCTCCCCGGGACGAAGATCTGATGGATCTCGTCCGACATGCCGTAGAGGGAGGCCAGGGCGAAGATCGCCAGGTGGCGCCGGTAGGTGGGAACGGTCCCCCAGGTCCAGCGCGCGGCCACTTCCGCGGTCAGCGCCAGGGCCGCGAACTCCGTGGCGTGGGCGAACCAGTCCAGGGGGTGTCCCAGGGACACCGGCAGGGAGCTCCGGCTGCTGAGCCAGAAGGTGTTGAAGGCCAGGGCCAGGGGAAGGAGCCAGATCCAGGAGCGCCGCATGGGTCAATCCTAGCCGAACTTTCCGACCCGCCCGGTCTCATAGATCTGTATGTCCGCGGGACGGATCCTGAAGCCGGGCAAGTCGTCAAAAGGTTTTACGCGGATCCGGAATTTTCGTTTTTTCATCCCCTGCATCCCGTCCATCCGGTTCATGGCGGGGCCTCACGGGAGCGGGAAGAGTGGGCGCCGGATCCTGCTGGCCCCTTCCGGGCAAGTGGGGGTAGAATCCGGGCACTCCATTCTGACATTTCCCCACAGGATTTTCATGACCGAGCGGATCGAATGCGTGGTGATCGGCGCGGGCGTCGTGGGCCTCGCCGTGGCGCGCCAGCTGGCCTTGAAGGGCCGGGAGGTGGTGATCCTGGAGCGCGAGGACCGCTTCGGCACCGGCATCAGCTCGCGCAACAGCGAAGTGGTGCACGGCGGCATGTACTACGCCACCGGCAGCCTCAAGGCCCGCCTCTGCGTCGAGGGCAACCCCGAGCTGTACGCCTTCTGCGAGGCCCACGGCGTGGATCACCGGCGCTGCGGGAAGTTCATCGTGGCCACCCGGCCCGGCCAGGTGGAGACCCTGGAGAAGGTCCTGGCCCGCGGCCTCGCCAACGGCGTGCCCGGCCTGCGCATGATCACAGGCGCCCAGGCCGTGGCGGCGGAGCCCCGGCTGACGTGCCTGGCGGCGCTGCAGTCCCCCTCCACCGGGATCGTGGACACCCACGGCCTCATGAAGGCCCTCCTCGCCGACGCCGAGGACCACGGCGCCACCCTGGTGCTCCGCAGCCCCGTTCTCGGCGGCGCGGCCGATCCTGAGGGCGTCCGGATGGAGGTCGGCGGCCCCGAGCCCCTGGCCATCCTGGCCTCGGAGGTGTACAACTGCGCCGGCCTGGGCGCCCGGAAGGTGGCCCGGGGCATCCGCGGGGTGCGCGCGGACGCCCTTCCCCCGGTGTTCCTGGCCAAGGGCAACTACTACGCCCTCAGCGGGCCCGCACCCTTCTCCCGGCTCGTCTACCCCGTGCCCGAAGCGGCCGGCCTGGGCGTGCACCTGACCCTGGACCTGGGCGGCCAGGCCCGGTTCGGTCCCGACGTGGAGTGGGTCGAGGAGGAGAACTACGACGTGGCCCTCTCCCGCGCCGACGCCTTCTACGCCGAGATCCGGCGCTACTGGCCCGGCCTGCCCGACGGGGCCCTCCAGCCCGCCTACGCGGGCATCCGCCCCAAGCTCCAGGGCCCCGGCGATGCCGAGGCCCGGGACTTCGTCATCCAGCGCGCGGCCGACCACGACGTCCCCGGCCTGGTGAACCTCCTGGGCATCGAGTCCCCGGGGCTCACCGCGTGCATCGCCCTGGCCGGACACGTGCTCGGCGTCTGATCAGGGGATCTCGGGTTCGGCGTACTGGTCGGGGTGCGCCAGCATGATCTCCCGGAACCTCGGCAGGTTGTCGAAGAAGAGCCGGACCAGCGCGGGGTCGAAGAGCTTGCCGCTGTTGTCCTTGAGGTAGGCCAGGACCTCGGGTTCGGTCCAGGGCGTCTTGTACACGCGCCGGTGGATCAGCGCGTCGTAGATGTCGACCAGGCAGGTGATGCGCGCCTCGATGGGGATCATCTCGCCCGACAGGCCCAGGGGATAGCCGGTGCCGTCCCACTTCTCGTGGTGGCAGGCGGCGATGCTCGCGCCCATGCGGATGAAGGGGACGGTGGAGTCCTTGAGGATGTTGGCGCCCATGGTGGTGTGGGTCTTCATGATGATCCACTCCTCCTCCGTGAGGCGGCCGTCCTTCTGGAGGACGCGGTCCGGGACGCCGATCTTGCCGATGTCGTGCATGGGCGCCGCGGCCTGGACGGTCTCGATGCGCTCCTCGTCCCACCCCAGCAGCCGCCCCATCTCGGCGGCGTAGAGGCCGATGCGGCGCACGTGGGCTCCGGTCTCGTTGTCCCGGTGCTCGGAGGCCGATATCAGGCGCAGGGCCACCTCGTCCCGGGAGGCCTTGATCTCCAGGGTCTGCTCCTGCACCCGGCGGGCCAGGATGGCCTCCCGGTCCCGGTAGTCCAGCTCCAGCATGCGCCGGCGCAGCGCGGCGGCCACCGCGATGAGGATATCGTTGGTCTTGAATGGCTTGAGCACGTAACCGTAGGCGCCGTGGCGCAGGCACTCCATGGCCATCTCGGTGTTGTCCATGGAGCTGACCATCACGACCGCGATGTCGGGTATGCGGTGGGCGACGGCCTTGACCAGCGCGAGCCCGGTCATGCCCGGCATCCGGATGTCGGAGAGCACCAGGTCGATCCTGGCGGAGTCCAGCATCTCGAGCGTCTTGAAGGCGTCGGAGGCCTCGGAGCAGGTGAAGCCATGCTTGCGCAGGGTGCGCAGCAGGGCCATGCGGATGATCTCCTGGTCATCCACCACCAGGATGTGGATGTCCTTGGGGTCGTGGCCCGGCAGGGGCCAGTCGATGGGAAGGGCTGGAGGGCTTCCGTCCATGGCTTTGGACTCCTACCGGGGATGGCGTGTTTCAGGAATGCTTGGCCACCCCGGTGAACGCCTGGAGGGCGACCCCCAGGATGATCAGGGACAGGGCGCCCCAGCGCAGGGGCGGGATGCTCTCGCCCAGCACCGCCTGGCTCAGGAGGGCGTTGACCAGGAACCCGAGGGCCAGGAAGGGATAGGCGTAGTTCACCTCCACCAGGTTGAGGGCCCCGGCCCAGAGCACCACGCTCAAGGCGTAGCAGCCCAGGCACGTGAGGGTCCAGGGGTTGAGCCCCAGCCTGAACAGGGACGGCAGGTCCCAGGTCATGCCGCCCACGGCCTGGAGGCCCTTCTTCATGGCGATCTGCGCGAAGGCGTTGAGGAGAACGCCGATGAGAATGAGGGGGAGGGCCTTGACGTAGGGGCTCACTTGGCTTCCTTTCCGGGCTTCCTTCGGATGAGGAGGGCTTCCCCTCCTCCGACGGGCACTCTCAGCATGACCTCGAACCGCTGGCGGTCCAGGCCCCAGTCGTCCATGTCCCATTCCCGGCGCATGGAGACGAGGCGGTCCTCGGGGCCCAGGGCCTCCAGGTCCCGCGCCGTGCGCAGCTCGGGCATGCGGTGGTCGGTGTAGACCATGGCGCCGCTGCGGATGGTCTGCCAGAAGAAGACCCTGCGACCCTGGATGAGGGGCTGGACCGCCTCGGTCCACGCGCGGTAGCCCTTGCGGGCGTCCAGGAGCCGGAAGCCCCAGGTGCCCACCACAAGGAAGGCCAGGATGATGGTGACGGCGGTGTCCCGCACCACGTGCCGGCCTTCGCCGGCCAGCACCCGGCCCAGGATGGACAGGGCCCCCAGCAGGGCGATGGCCGCGCAGACCCGCAGGGGGCCGAGGTAGGGCAGGATCTCGGCCTGGATCCTGGGGCCCCCCGCGTGCAGGAAGGCCAGGGCGCCCAGGGCCAGGCCCGGCACCGCCAGGGCTCCGGCCAGGATCCCCCCCAGGCGGCGCAGGCGGGTGGGGCCGACGGCCTCCACGGACAGGGGCTGGAGGAGCGCGGCCAGCAGCAGGGCCAGGAACGGGTAGATCATGAGGATGTACTTGCCCTGCTTGCTCTGGGAGCAGCTCAGGAGCACGAACGGCACGACGGCCGCCAGGAGGAGGAACCGCGCCAGGGGGCTGCGCCGGGCCCCGGTGCCCCGGAGGAAGAGGCCCAGGGCCGGCAGCAGCAGGCTCCAGGGGAAGAAGTCCCCGGCCAGGTACTGCGCGTAGCGCCAGAACGGCTGGATGTGGTCCCAGGCCTTCAGGGCCCGCTCGAAGTTCTGGTGGACGATCATCTGATAGGCGTAGCCGGCGCCCCCCCTGACCCCCGCGGCCACGTACCAGGGCGCGATGACCGCGGCCATGACCAGGAGGCCCCACCCGGGCAGCGTGCGCCGCAGCGCCTTGAAATCCCGCTCCCAGACCAGGAAGGCCGCGAGCAGCGCCCCCGACAGCACCAGCGCCAGGGGCCCCTTGGCCAGGAAGGCCAGGCTCATGGAGGCGTAGGCCGACAGGAACCATACCCGTTCCTCAAAGGGGTAGCGCGGGTTGGCCTGGTCGCGGATGAGCAGGTAGCCCCCGATCCAGGCCAGCCAGCTCCACGCCAGGAGCGCCGTGAAGACCATGTCGATCTGGATCAGCTGCGACTGCCAGAGCCAGATGGGCGTCGAGGCGAGTATCAGGGCCGCCAGGTCCCCCATGTCGGCCTGCAGGAACCGCGCCGTCCACCGCCTGAACCCGAACAGGAAGAGGATGGAGGCCAGCACCGAGGGCAGGCGCAGGGCCCAGGCGGAGATGCCGAAGACGAAGCCCCGGCCTCCGGTGGCGGCCTCCCCGGCGATCGCCGAGGCCTTCATGAGCCAGTAGAAGAGGATCGGCTTCTCGGCGTAGGGCTCCCCGTTCAGGTAGGGCAGCAGCCAGGAGCCCCTTTCGCGCATCTCGCGCACGCACTGGGCGAAGTCGGGCTCGTCCGGGCTCCACAGGTCCCGCATGGGCAGGACCAGCAGGAGGGCCAGGGCGAACAGCAGCGGGACCCGGTTCCTCCCGAGCCACGCCAGGAGCCGGTTGCCGGTCTCGGGCGCGGAATGGATGCTGCAGGCGTCACCGGGAGTATCAAATTCACCCATTCCCCTATCCTCCCCTGCCTGGGCGGATCAAGCCAAGGGCTTTCGAGAGGGGATGGGATAATCTGGAAGCGATGAACGGCAACCACGTCCCCCTAGCTGAGCGCATGCGGCCCCACGCCATGGAGGAGGTGGTGGGGCAGGGCCATCTCCTGGGCCCCCGGGGCGCCCTGACGCGGCTGACGGCCGGGGGGCGGCTGCCGTCGCTGGTCTTCTGGGGCCCCCCCGGCACCGGGAAGACCACCCTGGCCCGGCTCCTGGCGCAGGCGACGGGCCACCCCTTCCTGGAGTTCTCCGGGGCCTCGGGCTCCGCCGCCGAGCTGAAGAAGTTCCTCAACGAGCACCGCGAACAGCCCCTATTCCGCACCGTCCCCCCCGTGCTCTTCCTGGACGAGATCCACCGCTACAACCGGGCCCAGCAGGACATCCTCCTGCCCAGCCTGGAGCGGGGCGAGGCCATCCTGGTGGGGGCCACCACGGAGAACCCTGCCTTCTACCTGAACCCCGCCCTCCGCAGCCGCTGCCAGCTCCTGCCGCTCAAGCCCATCGAGCCCGCGGAGATCCTGCGGGTCCTGGCGCGGGCCTGGGCCCTGGAGCGCCCGGAGGCCGAGCCCCCCGCCGAAGTGCTGGCGTGGCTTTCGAACTGGGCCGGCGGCGACCTGCGCTCGGCCCTGGCGGGCCTGGAGACCTGGCTGAACATGCCGGGCGCCGACCTGGAGGGCCTCCGGGAGGCCCTGGGCGGCCGCCTCATGTATGACCGCGCCGACGGCCACTACGACCTGGCCAGCGCCTTCCAGAAGAGCCTGCGGGGCTCCGACCCCGACGCCGCGCTCTACTACCTCTCGCGCATGATCCGCGGGGGGGAGGACCCCCGCTTCATCTGCCGGCGCCTCCTGGTGTGCGCGGCCGAGGACGTGGGCAACGCCGACCCCATGGCCTTCGTCATCGCCGAGGCCGCGAGCCGCGCCGCCGAGCAGATCGGCTGGCCCGAGGCCCGCATCCCCGTGGCCCAGGCCGTCCTCTACGTGGCCAACGCCCCCAAGAGCAACGCCACCGTCCTGGCCATCGACGCCGCCATGGCCGCCCCCGACCTGCCGGTCCCCGACGCCATCGGCGACGCCCACACCGCCACCAGCCGCTCCGCCGGCAAGGGAGAGGGCTACTTCTACTCCCACGCCGACTACGACCGCCCCCAGGCCTTCCTGCCCGCGGCCCTGCGCGGCACGCCCTTCTACCAGCCCAACCGCCCCCAGGAGCGCAACTGGCGGGACCGGACCGAGCCGGACGCCGGCGCCCTGGGCGAGCTCTGGACCGCCTGGCTCGAGAACCGCCCCGAGGGGGGCGAGGTGCCCCTGGACGCCTGGGCGACGGAGCTGCGCTGCAGCCGGGAGGCCCTGGCGCGGGCCCTGGGGAGGCTCGGCGCCGGGAGCTGGAAGCTGGAACGGGTGCTCCGGGTGCGGCCGGAAGGGGCGGAACCCGGGACCTGAGCCCGCCTCCGCCACGGGCCCCGGAGGCCGCGGCAGGATGGATCATCCCATCAAGCTCCGCCGGGCCGGATCCCTTCCCGCGCTCCAGGTCCCGCGCCGGCAAGGTTCCAGGTCAGGGGGCGAGGTCCTGGAGGTAGGAACAGCCTTCGCCGTAGGCTCTCGGACAGAACAGGTTCCGGTCGCAGGCATTGCAGACGCTGGCGATGTATTCCTGCCGGGGGGTGAGGGGCGTGGAGGGGCTTTCGGTCATGGTCTCTTCTTCGGGCGGGGTCGATTGGGATTCTCAAGGGAATGCTCGATTTCACCATGAACCCGGGGCCTGGCGCACCTTATCTCCCTATGCTTGAAGGAATTGCCTGGAGTTCCGTTGAGGAGTGGAGGCGCGGTTGGGAAAAGGTGCGCCCATCCCTCCGCTCCGGTCCGGGCGGGAACAAGGGCGTTCCCGGCGGCACGTATGAAGGACCTATCTGCGATGATTAATTCATCGATTTGATTCCTTCAGGATCCCCATGCTCCCGTTCGCCCTCGTTCGTCCCTCCACCTTCAGGTTCCTGCCGATCGCCCTCGGGCTCGCCCTGGCCCCCGCCTGCAGCCAGGACGGCGGGTACCGGCATGCCGCGAAGCAGGTCAGCATCACGGTCGAACCGCGCACGGCGGAAATGACCGCCGGGACGGAGCTGGCCCTGGGGTTCACCGTGCGGGGGACCACCGACCGCCACGTCCGGTGGAGGGTCATGGAACCCGGGGGCGGGGAGGTCTCCCCCGGGGGCGTGTACAAGGCGCCCCTCCAGGAAGGGTTGTTCCATGTCATGGTCCAGTCCCAGGTGGCCCCCGAAGCCATGGACGTGGCCGAGGCCAGGGTGCACCCCCTGCCGGTGGCCCGGAGCCTGAAGGCGGACCCGGCCCGCATCCGGGCAGGGGCCTCCGTCGTCCTCACCCCCGAATTCACCGGGGGGACCGGACGGATCCTGCCGGGGTCCGTGGCGGTGACCAGCGGTTCCCCCGTCACCGTCACACCCGGGGCGGACACCACCTACACCCTGGTGGTGACGAACGCCCTGGGCGCCACCGCCAGCGCGAAGACCACGGTGGAGGTGGTCCCGGCCACCCACACCCTGCCTGACATAAGCGCACCCGCGGTGGCCCGGGTGGGCAACCTCCACGTGGCCTGGTTCAACCGGGCCAACACCGACGTGGAATGGAGCTCCGGGGAGGTGGAGTTCCTGGGCGCCCGGACCCGGCCCACCGCCCACGTGGTGCTCTTCCGGGCGAAACCCGGGGTCTCCACCTACCGGCTGGAGGTGAAGGCCCGCGGCGTCGCCGGGGAGGCCGCCGCCGAGGCGCGTGTGTTCACCTTCCAGGGGAAGGTCGTGCGGGGCAGCGGCCTGGAGCCGGTCCTCCAGGCCGACCAGGCCTTCCTGACCCGGGGGAAGGCCTGCAAGGTGCGGGTCAACCCCGCGCGCCCGGGGGCGACGTACCGCTGGACGGTGAAGAACGGCACCCTTTCCGGGAGCGGCCCGGAGGTGACGGTCACCGCGGGCGACGCGAACCATCTGCTGGTCACCTGCGAGGACGGTTTGATGAGCACCACCGCCGGCCTGATGATCCTGGATCCTCCCGACCCCCCGCAGCTGAAGGCCGGGGAGACCACCGTGGCCGGCGCCCCCCAGGGCGCCTTCGTCCTCGAGCCGCAGGCCGGGGTGACCTACGACTGGGAGATGGACCCGGCCCAGGGCTCCTTCGCCCAGGACCGGGCCACGGCCGCGGGCCCCCTGGTCACCTTCACCGTGCGCAGGCCCGGCCCCTTCACGCTGCGGTGCCGCGCCGCGAACCTTGCCGGGGACGTGTCCGCGCCCACCGCCCTGACCCTGACCGCCGTTCCCTATTCCCTCGAGCCGCCCAGGCTGGCGGTCCCCGCCCGGGTGCGGGCGGGAGCGGGACCCCACGCCGCCGAGGTGGTGGACCCCGTCCCCGGCCAGACCTACGCCTGGACCGCCCTGGGCGCCGCCCTGGCCTCGGCGGACGGGCCGCAGGTGGCGTTCACGCCCCAGGCCGACCACGTCCTCCTCGCCTGCACCGCCCGGAACCCCGTCACCGGGGCCACCAGCACGGCGGCGGAAACCTGTGCCGTCGTGGCCGCCCCCTCCGTTCCCACCATCCTGGCCCCGGCGACCGTGGCGCCCTCGACCGCGCAGGTGGCGGGACTGCTGCACGGCGGCCGCCCGGGGGAGACCTACGCCTGGACCCTGGCGCCGCAGGGAACCCTCTCCGGAGGCGCCGGGGCCGCCGTGGCCTTCATCTCCGGACCTGCGCCGGGCGCTTTCGTGCTGACCTGCGTGGCCACCAACCTCCTTGGCGACCACGCGTCCGCCACCTTCACCGGAAACGTCGCCGTTCCGCCGGACCCGGATCCGGTTCCGTCCGGAGGCGGGGCTCCCCCGCCGGCCGGCGGCACGCCCGCGCCGGGGCCCGGGAGCACGCCGGCCGCCGGCGGCGGAACGGCGGTGCCTGCCCTGCGCATCGCCTACGCCTCCGGGACGTTGAAGCGAGGCGTTCCGGTCGCCGCCATCGGCCCCATCGTGACCCACGCGGTCCTGCCCCTCGCGCGGTTCGAACTCCGTGGCGCCCTGCCCAGCGGACTCGCCTGGGACTCCGCCACCGGCGTGATCTCGGGGACGCCCGACCGGGTGGAGATCGCCTCCATCTCCGTCGAGGTCGTCGACGGGGGCGGCAACAAGGCGGAGACCGACCCCGTGAGCCTGGTCGTTTCCGACAGTTCCGCGCTCGGCCTGTCCTATCCGGGCACGGGGGTGATCGTCTGCCGCACCCGGGAGCGGCTCACCGAACAGGTCCCCTCCGTCGCCAACGCGGCCCCTCTGTTCGGCCTGGTCTTCACCCGGACCGGCGACCTGCCCCCCGGACTCCACTTCGACACGACCACCGGCGGCATCAGCGGCGTGCCCCGGGTCCCGGGCACCTACCCCTTCCGGATCACCGCGCGCAACTGGGACCGCACCGGCACGGCGGACCTGGTCTATCAGGTGGACCCGGGCCCCGCGATGACCCTTCGCTACGACGACTTCCACTTCGACGACAACCTGCCCATCGGCCGGGACCCGGCCATCGCCAACGACGATCCCGAGGCCGTCTCCCACCGGTACGTCCTGCTGACCCCCTTCACCCCGGGGATGGGCCCGGATCCCGCCACCGGCAGGATCCCCGGACTCCCGCCGGGACTGGACCTGGATCCCGGCACCGGCAGGATCTCGGGGGTCGCCACCCATCCGGGCAGCTACGCCTTCAGCGTCTCCGTGACCGCCATCCTTTCCGACGGCACATCCAACGATTCGGCGCTTTCCCCTTCCACGGCCTACACCGTGGTGCCCTTCGTGCCCCTGGGAGGCCTGACCCTGGCCGCCTCGGTGAACCCCCTGGCCCATGACCAGGACTCCACGCACCTCTCCTGGACGTTCGCGGGCCTGCCCTCGGGCCTGTCGCTCAGGCGCAACCTCCTGGCCAGGCTCGCCGGGGGCGCCCGCGCCTCCTCCCCGGACCTGGATCCCGAGGTGCCCCTCGCGCCGGGCGCCAGCGGGGCGGACGTGACCGTCACCCGCCGGCAGGCCTACACCCTCACCGCGCAGGACCGGCCGGGGTCCCCGGACCAGGTGGCGACGATATCCCTGGCCAGGCGGTCCCTGGAGGTGGTGGCGGGGGACCCCGGGAAGGCCCATCCCGCCCCGGAATACGGGGATTCCCGGACGGGCGGCGCCCCCAGGGAAGGGCGGTGGCGCAACGTGAAGGGCCTGGCCGCCCATGGGGGGGACGTGATCATCTCCGAAGGCCCGGACGCCACCCTGCGCCGCATCGCCGCCGTGGGCGGCGTGGTGGAGCGCCTCGCCGGATCGTACCGGCTGCCGGACCACGGGGCCAGCCCCGACCGCTTCGCCAATCCCGGCCCCATGGCTGTGGCGAATGGGGTGCTGCTCATCTGCGACAACGGCACCCACACCATCAAGGCCATGCCTCCGGACGGGAGCGCCGCGCCCGTCACCCTCGCGGGCACCCCGGGCCCCGCCGCTCCGGCACCCGCCCCCCAGCTCCCCCCGACCGCGCTCCATCCGGGGCTCCCGGCCGAACCCGTCACGACCTTCGGAGGCGCCCGCTTCGGCACGCTCACGGGCATCGCGGAGGCCGGCGGCTTCGCCTTCGTGGCCGACCTGGAGCACGGCGTCCGGGTCCTGGACTTCGTCCACGGGCAGACCCGGCTCCTGGCCCCGGAGAGCGCCCCGTACACCCACCCGCTCTACGGGTCCGTGCTCACGCCCAGGCTGAGGCGCCCGGTCGCGATCGCGGCTGCGCGGCTTCTGCTCCCGCCGCCCATCGGCGCCCACCGCTGGTTCGTCTTCGTCGCCACGGAGAAGGGGCCCCAGTGGGACCTCACGGCCGCGGGGGATTCCAGGGACCAGAACGGGGTGATCCAGGTGCTCGCCTCGGACCGGGACGACCCCGTCAACGCTTTGTGGACGCTGAAGCCCTTCGCCGGCCGGATCAAGTCCGGCTACGAGGACGGCCCCGGCTCCAGCCTCGAGTCCGGAGCCAGGTTCCGGAACCCCGCCGGCCTCCTGGTGGCCAACGGCGAGCTCCTCGTCGCCGACCGCGACAACCACTGCCTGCGCACCGTCGCCATCGTCCCCGACGGGGCCGGGAGCGTCGCCGCCGGCCAGGTCGGGACCGTGGCCGGCGCCCTCGCCAGGGGGCGCGTCAACGCGGGCTTCCAGGATGACCCGGAACCCCTGAAGGCGCGGTTCAACCGGCCCTCGCAGCTCGCAGCGGGCGCCGCCCCGGGAACCTTCTGGGTGGCGGACCAGGACGAGCACATGATCCGCCGGGTCCACCTGGGCCTTCCCGGCGGCGTCACCTCCCTGGGCGCGCCCTGGACCCCGACGCCGGAAAAGCCCTGGGCCGACCACCTCAAGGGGCACGAGGCCCGGTTCCTGGGTCCCAGGGGCATCGCGGTGGAACAGTCCACCGGCGACGCCTACGTGGTGGACGCCGGGAACAACTGCATCCGCCGGGTGGCCCTCCGCGGGCTGGGGTCCGTCCCGTCCGGGGCGGTGGGCACCTTCGCCGGCAGCCCCAAGGTGAAGGAAGCCCAGCTGGGACCGGAACCCCTCGCCGGCGCCCGGTTCAAGAACCCCACCGAAATCGCGATGGACGGTTCGGCCCGGATGTTCGTCCTGGAGGATGGCGGCTCCCGCATCAAGATGATCGACAACGGCCGCGTCCTGAACGTCCTGGACCCCGTCCGCGGGGGCGCGGGGGTCCACATCGCCGCCCGGGGCAGGGGCCCCCTGGCGCGCACGAACCCCCTGGATCCTCCGGACGCGCAGGCCATGGTGGCGTTCTGCAGCAGCCCCGCGGCGCCGGCCCCGACCCCCAGGCCGGGTGCCGCGCCGGCGCCCCTGGCCGAAGGGGCCTACGCGGCCTACCTGGCGGCCAACCCCGGCGGCGGCCCCTGGCGGGTCACCCTGTGCAGGATCACCGGCACCGGACCCGCCCCGGCCTTCGCCATGGAGACGGTGGCCGACGGCCTGCCCCACGGGCCCCAGTCCCTGGCCATCGGCCGGGACAACCGGGTCCACGTCGTCCTGCCCGACCGCGACCAGGACCTCTGCATGATCCACACCTACCGGGAAGGTGCGCCCGGGGGCCCCGCCTGGATTCCGGACGGTCCGCCCTTCGCCTTCGGGCCCGGGGTGGCCGCGAACGTCCCCGGCCTGGCCGGACGGACCGCGGGCGGGTTCCCCGAGATCGAGGCCGCAGCCGTCGATTCCAGGGGGAATCTCTTCCTGGCCGACGCCGCCAACGGGGCCGTCTGGGTCCTGAGGGAGGGCACCCGGACCTTCGAGTGCGCCGCCGGCCTTCCCGGCGTCAACCACCTCACCGGGGCGGAGCCGGGCCAGGCCCTCGCCTCGCCCCTCCTGGCCCCGCGGGGCCTGGCCGTGACCCCCGAGGACGACCTGGCCCTTTCCTGCGGGGACGCCATCGTCCAGGTCACGGCGCCGCTGCTCCCCTACCGGGAGGCGCTCCCGAACCCCGCGTGGACGACCCAGGCCGCCCACAACCCCAGGGCCGGGGGCGGCGCCGGCGCCTCCAGGGGCCCTTCCGGGACCGGATCGATCTCCCAGGCGGAAGCCATCGCCAACACCCACTTCACCAAGGGCCTGGCCCTGGTCGCGTCCCATCCGGCCGGCGCCCTCGAAAGGCTCGAGAAGTACCTGGGCATGGCGGAGAAGCACCCCGAGTGGAAGCACTTCGCAGACGCGATCAAGGCGGCCCTGCCCCTCTGGGCCGGCCTCGGCGACCAGGCGCAGACGGCGGGCAACGCGGACCTGGCCCTGGAGCACTACCGGAAGTACGTCAAGTTTGGCAACGTGAGCAGGATCCCGGTCGATGGGCCGGTCATGGGCCGGATCCGGCCGCTGGCGGCCGACGGCCTGGTGCGCAGAGGCGATCTGGCGCGGTTGGCCGGCGACGTGCCCACGGCCCGGGAGTGCTACGAGGACTTCCTCCGGATTCCGGGCATGGCTTCCGATCCCCGCAGGGTCACCGTGAAATCCAACCTCGACGCGCTTCCCAAGTAGGCTTCAAGCCAGGTCGAACACCAGCACCTCGGCCCGCTCCTTCCCCGTGAGGCGCAGGCCGGGTGCCTCGGTGACCCCGGCCCCGTCCCCGGCGGCCATGGCCACGCCGTCCAGGTCGAGGCTTCCGCCCGCCACCTGCACCCAGGCGGCCCTGCCGGGCCGCAGGGCGAGTTCCAGGCTCGCGCCCGGCTCCAGCACGGCCGTCCACAGGTCGACATCCTGGTTCCAGTGCAGGGACCCCTCCCGGCCGCCCCGGCTCGCCAGGAGCGCGAAGCGGTTGAGCCGCGTCTCCGCGGGGAAGGCCTTCTCCTCGTAGCCGGGGGCCAGGCCGGCCCTTTCCGGCAGCACCCAGATCTGGAGGAAGTGCACCGGCTCGGTGTCCGACCCGTTGAATTCGCTGTGGCGGATGCCTCGGCCGGCGGTCATGCGCTGGGCGGTGCCGGGCGGCAGCGCGTGGCGTCCGCCGGTGCTGTCCTCGTGGGCCAGGGAGCCCGAGAGCACCCAAGTGAGGATCTCCATGTCCCGGTGCCCGTGGGCGCCGAAGCCCTGGCCGGGCTCCACCCGGTCCTCGTTCAGGACCCGCAGGGCCCGGAACTGCTCGTGGGCGGGGTCCTGGTAGTTGCCGAAGGAGAAGCTGTGGTGCGTGTCGAGCCAGCCGAAATTGAAATGTCCGCGTTCGTTCGCGGGTCTCAGGATGATCATGGGACCACCTCCGGGAACTAGTATACATGTTTAAACATCTAATTCAAGGGCCGGCCCCCGACTTCCCTGGCCCGGGCTTGACAGCGGGACTATGTTGGAGGTGTTCCCAGGAGATGCCCCATGATCAATCGGGTGATCGTCGGAGTGGATTTCTCGGATGCCTCCCGGGCCGCCCTGGGCAAGGCCTCCGCGTGGGCCCGGACCTTCGGGGCGCCCCTGGTGGCGGTGCACGTGCTGCAACCGCCCGCGCCCATGCTGCCCGAGGCCCAGATCGCCCTGCCGGACCCGGCCTGGCTGCAGTCCATGGAGGCCCATGCCAAGGACCACCTCGGGCAGTGGGTGGCCGATCTCCCGGGCACGGCCCTGGAGGTGAAGTGGGGCAGCCCCGCCGAGGAGCTGGTGGCCCTGGCCGACGCGGACTCGCTGCTGGTGGTGGCCCAGGTGGGGCATTCGGGCATCGAGCGGCTCCTGTTCGGTTCGACCGCGGCGAGGGTCGTCAAGCACGCGCCCTGCGACGTGCTGGTGGTGAGGCAGGGGAAGGTGCGCTGATGCGGGCCCTGGTCACGGGGGCCAACCGCGGCATCGGCCTCGCCACGGCCCGGGGCCTGGCGGCCCTCGGCCTGGAGGTCGTGCTGGGCTGCCGGGACGCGGCCGAGGGCGAGGCCGCCGCCGCAGGAATCCCCGGCTCCACCTTCCTGCCCCTGGACCTGGCCGACGGGGCCTCGGTGGCCTGGGCCCTGGCGGCCCTGGGTCCGGTGGACGTGCTGGTGAACAACGCCGGCGTGTGCCCGGAGGGTACGGCGCTGCAGGTGGCGCCGGAGGTGGTGCGGCAGGCCTTCGAGGTGCACGTCTTCGGGCCGCTGGCGCTCATCCGGGGGCTGCTGCCGGGGATGGTGGCCCGGGGCTACGGGCGCATCGTGAACCTGAGCTCGGGCTGGGGTTCGTTCGGAGAGGGCCTGACGGGCCCCTTCGCCTACGCCGTCTCCAAGGCCGCGCTGGACGCCCTCACCTTCTCGATCAGCCATGACCTCACCGGCGACGTGAAGATCAACGCCTGCTGCCCGGGCTGGGTGGCCACGCGCATGGGCGGCCCCGGTGCGACGCTCACGCCGGAGAAGGGGGCCGGCACGCCGATCTGGCTCGCCACCCTGCCTCCCGACGGCCCGAACGGGGGCTTTTTCAGGAACCGCAAGCCCATCCCCTGGTAGCACCGGGGGGCCAAGTAAGGCACCCTTTAGGCATGTCCCTACAGGCCCTCTCCGATCCGACCCCATCCAGGCGCTGCGACTGGCTCGACCTCATCCGGGGGTGGGCCGTGATCGTCATGATCGAGGTCCACTGCGTGAACGTCTGGCTCCACAAGGGGCTGATCCCCGACGGCCTCAACTACCTCAACGGGCTGGTGGCGCCCAGCTTCATCCTGGCCGCGGGCTACAGCCTGGCCCTGTCCACCTTCCGTCCCGACGGGACGATCCGGCCCTTCGGTCCCACCGCCAGGCGCCTGGGCTTCATCCTGCTGTGCGCCTACCTCCTCCACGCCCCCGGCCTGACCCTGGCGGAGTGGACGGTCCTGGCCACGCCGCAGAAATACCGTGAGCTCTTCAAGATCGACGTGCTGCAATGCATCGTGTACTCCCTCCTGATCCTCCAGGGGCTGGCGCGGCTCATCCGCAGGCCCATGGTCTACGCGGGGGTGGCCCTGGCGCTGGCGCTGGGGGTCACGCTGGCCTCGCCCCACCTCTGGCGCGTCGGGGTGGCCGACGGGCTCTGGATGCCCATCCGGGGGTTCGTCAACGGCAACACGGACCGGGGGGTCACGGCGCTGTTCCCGCTGTTCCCGTGGTTCGCCTTCGCGGCCTTCGGGTCGGTGCTGGGGGCGCTGTACCGGCACTTCCGGGTGCTGCCCGTGGAAGGCCGGGCGCGCTGGACCGAGGGGCGCTGGCTGACGGTGCTGGCGGCGGCGGGCGTGGTCCTCCTGGCCTGGGGCACCTGGCAGGCGAAGACCTGGCTGTGGAACGGGCCCTGGTCCGACTGGGAGATCGGGCGGCTCCACAACACGACCCTGCCCAGCGTCGCCCAGCGCATGGGGGTGATCTGCCTGGCGGGGGGCTTCCTGGGGTGGTTCGAGGCCGTGCGGGGCCGGTGGCCCGGCGCCAACGTGGTCATGGCGGCCTCCCGCGAGTCCCTGCTGCTCTATCTGCTACATCTGAACATCATCTTTGGGCTCCTTCTGGCCGATCCCATCCGCCTGCGCACGGGATGGGGCTGGTACCAGCTGGGCTGGACCGGGACCCTCGCCCTGACGGCCGCCATCATCGGCCTGAACCTGGCGGCGGGCGTGGCCTGGCAGAACGTGCGCAAGGACCCCGCGCGCACCTGGCGGCTCCAGCGGGCGGGCCTCGTGGCCCTGGGCATCTGGTTCGTGGCGGGGGGCTGGATCTCCTACCACCACTTCCGCCGGAGCCCCGAGCTGGCCACGGAGCCCTACGCCTTCCTCAACGCCGCGCGGGCGCGCAAGGGCCTGCCCCCCACGCCCGACGGGCTCAGCCGCGACCCCATGGAGGCCATCCGCGAGAAGGCCCGGCTCCGCGGGAAGCTCACGCCGGAGGAGAAACGCCTGCTAGAATTGCGTCGTGACTGAACCCCCGAGTATCGCCCCAGGCCCCTGGCTCGTCGCCTTCATCGCCCTCGTTCTCCTGTACCGGGCCGTCATGGCCGGGCTCCTGGAGGCCTTCCACGCGCTGCCTTCCATCCAGCGCCGCCGCATGCTGGAGGGCGAGACCCTCCGCAACCGGCTCCTGGCGCGGCTCCTGGTGGACCCCCACGTGCTGGGCCTGGGCATCTCCCTGCTCAACCAGGCCCTCCTGGTGGTCCTCCTGAGCCTGATCTGGCCCCTGCGCCAGCTGCTGCCGGGGGGGGCCTACACGCTGGCCGCGCTGATCCTCGTCTACCTCTGGGCCATGGACCTGGCGCTGCCCACCCTGGTGGTGGCCAGCGACCCCGGGATCTGGATGGAGCGGCTCTTCCCCTGGTACGCCCCCGCCCACCGGATCCTGGCGCCCCTGGTGGCGCCCCTGGCCCGGGTGGTGCAGCGCCAGCGCGCCGACCACGACCGCTCCCGCATCGACGAGGACGAGGACGTGCCCGAGGAGGCCGTCAACGCCCTGCTGGAGGAGGGCGAGGCCGAGGGCATCCTGGAGGAGGAGGACCGGGAGCTCATCCGCAACGTGGTGGAATTCCGCGACACCGTGGTGCGCGAGGTGATGACGCCCCGCACCCTCATCCAGGGCATCCCGCTCACGGCCACCTTCAAGGAGGCCTGGGCGGCCTTCCGCGGCAGCCGCCACTCCCGCATGCCGCTCTACGACGGCACCATCGACACCATCGTGGGCGTGCTGATCCTCAAGGACCTCATGCAGGTGGGCCGGGACACCACGGTGGACCTGCCGGGCCTGGCCAAGCCCCCCTGCTTCGTCCCCGAGAGCAAGAACATCCTGCAGCTCCTGCGGGAGATGCAGCGCAACCGCCAGCAGCTGGCGGTGGTGGTGGACGAGTTCGGGAGCGTCTCGGGCATCGTGAGCCTGGAGGACCTCCTGGAGGAGGTCTTCGGGGAGATCCACGACGAGCACGAGTTCCAGGCCGAGATCGTCGAGGTGGCCCCGGGCGAGTTCCTGGTGTCGGGCCAGGTGCACGTGGACGACCTGGAGGAGCGCACCGGGCTCGTCTACGAGCGGGACGGCTTCGACACCCTGGGCGGCCTCATCATGGCGCGCCTGGGCCGCATCCCCGTGTCCCAGGAGGTCGTCGAGGTGGAGGGCGCCCGGCTCACGGTGCAGAAGATGGAGGGCCGCAGGATCCTCCAGGTGCTGGTGCAGCGTCAGGACAGGTAGGCCTGGATCTTCCCCAGCAGGCGCGTGAACTCCACGGGCTTGCTCTCGAAATCGGTGCAGCCCGCGGCCATGGCCTTTTCCCGGTCGCTGGTCATGGCGTGGGCGGTGAGGGCGATGATGGGAATGTCCCGCGTGGCTTCGAAGGTGCGCAGGAGCCGCGTGGCCTCGTAGCCGTCCAGCCTGGGCAGGCTGATGTCCATGAGGACCAGGTCGGGCTGGGCGGCCCGGGTCACGGCCACGGCCTCCTCGCCGTCCTCGGCGAAGATGATCTCGTAGCCCCGGCGCGCCAGGAGCCGGGAAAGGGAGTCCCGGTTCATCTCGTTGTCTTCCACGAGCAGGATCTTCGGCATGGGGCGGCCTCAGGCGATGGCCCAGTTTAACCGGGAAATTCTCCCGTCCGCGACTTAAGCTGAATGGGTTGGAGTTTGCATGTTCAAGAAGATCCTGGCCGCCCTGGCCCTCGCCGCGATCCCGGCGACCGTCGCCGTCATCCGGTACAAGTCCGCCCACCGCCTGGTGCCCCAGCCCCGGGGCATGGTGCTGGGGATGTACGCGGGCCTGCCCGACTACGACTACCGGGAGGAGCTGGAGCGCATCGCGGGCACCGGCGCCACCTGCGTGAGCCTCCAGGCCATCTACCGCATGGAGACCGGGACCTCCGACGAGATCGTGCGCCACCCCACCAGCAGCCCCACGGAGCGCGCGCTCCGCCGCACCTTCCGCCAGGCCCGGGACCTGCAGCTGCGGGTGATGTTCTTCCCCACCATCAACCTGCGGGACGAGGCGGAGAACGCCAAGTGGTGGCGGGGCAACATCCGCCCCGCCCACTGGGACCGGTGGTGGGCGGACTACACCGCCTTCAACGTGCACCTGGCCGCGCTGGCCCAGGAGGAGGGCGTGGAGTGGTACAGCGTGGGCACCGAGATGGCCAGCACCCACCCCTTCCCGGACCGCTGGCGGGCCCTCGTCGCCGAGGTGCGCAAGGTCTACAAGGGCAAGATCACCTACAGCGTCAATTTCGACAGCCACGACAGCTTCACCTTCGGGGACTGCCTGGACGTCATCGGGATGAACACCTACGACCCCATCGACAAGTTCGAGGAGTACCCCAGGCCCGAGGCCATCCGGGACGCCTGGTGGTGGATCGTGAACAAGGCCCGCACCCTCCACGCGCGGTTCGGGAAGCCCGTGATGGTCACCGAGGTGGGCTACCCCAGCGTCGCCCACGCCCACGTGGGGCCCTGGGACTTCCGCACCGACAAGCCCCGGGACCTGGAGCTCCAGGACCTGCTGGTGGGCGGGGCCCTGAAGGTGCTGCGCAACTGGAGCGACGGGGAGGCGGTCTTCTACTACCTCTACGGCGAGAACATCAACGTCAAGCCCGTGGGCGGCCCCGAGGACCGGACCTACGCCGTCTGGGGCAAGCCCGTGGAGAAGACCCTGAGGGACTACTTCGCCCTGCCCATCTTCGAGGGCCACATCCCCCCCAAGCCCGGCGACCGCCACGACGCCATGGTCCAGACCCTGGTGAGCGACCTGCGCAAGGAGCGGGACTACGAGGACGGGGCCGTGCCGGCCTGGGCCGAGGCCTGGATGGCCTCCCACCCCGCCGACGCCGCCGAGGCCCGGGCCGTCATCGCCGGCGAGCCCCGTCCCAAACATAAAATCCCCAAGGGCCGGGAGACCGAAACCCACTAAACTGGCAACCGATGATCTCCCCGCCCAGCCCATCCCGCCCCGCCAAGACCGCCCTTCTGGTGGAGGACGAGCAGTCCACCCTCCGGTTCTACCTGGCCGGGCTCAAGGGCCTGCAGGAGTTCACCCTCCTCTCGGCCACCAACGGCCGGGAGGCCCTGGAACTGCTCCAGGAGAAGGCCGTGGACGTGGTGGTCACCGACCTCAACATGCCCGTGCTGGACGGCTACGGCCTCATCGCCGTGCTGGCCCAGCGGTACCCGAGCCTGCCCATCATCGTCATCACCTCCGTGGCCGACCCCTCCCTGCAGAACCAGGCCCTGGACCTGGGGGCCCTGCAGGTCATCCCCAAGCCCCCCAAGCTCTCCGTGCTCATGGAGGCCATCCGCACCGCGGCGAGCCTCACCGCCCCCGGCCTGGTGCGGGGCGTGGGCATCGGCAGCCTCCTGCAGCTCATGAACTGGGAGCGCCGCACCGCCACCTTCACCGTGCGCGGCCCCGACGCCACGGGCTACCTCTACGTGCGGGAGGGCGAGCTGATCCACGCCGCCCTGGGCAAGGACGAGGGCCTGGTGGCCGCGTACCAGCTCCTGAGCTGGGAGGGCGCCCAGGTGGAGTTCGTCTACACCTGCCGGGTGGAGCAGACCATCGACCTGCCCCTGACGGAGGTGCTCATCAACCTGGCCCTCTTCCGGGACATGAAGACCAAGAAGGAACTGCCCCGCAACCCGTTCTACGACGACTCCTGGAACGCCTGACCATGCGCATCATCCTCGCCCGCCATGGCGAAACCCAGTGGAACGTCGAGGGCCGCCACCAGGGCCAGACCTTCGACATCCCCCTGTCCGAGCGGGGAAGGGAGCAGGCCCTGGCCCTGGGCCGGCGCCTGGGGGGCCTGGACATCGCCCGCGCCGTGGCCTCGCCCCTGCTGCGGGCGCGGCAGACGGCGGAGCTGGCCCTGGGCGACCGTCCGCTGACCCTGGACGCCCGTCTGGTCGAATTGTCCCACGGGGCGTGGGAGGGCCGCCTGACCTCCGAGATCCAGGAGGCCCACCCCGACCTGCGCCGGGCCTGGCGGGAGACCCCCCACCTGGTGAGTCCTCCCGGCGGGGAGGGCTTCCGGGACGTGGAGGCCCGGGCCTGGCCCGCCCTGTGCGAGGCCTGCCGGGGCCTGGGTCCGGAGGAGCTGGCGGTGCTGGTCACCCACGACGGCGTGAACCGCGCGCTGCTGGCCCGCATCCTGGGACTGGATCTCAGCCGGGTCTGGTCCTTCCGCCAGGCGCCGACCTGTCTTAACCTGCTTGAAGGAAACGATGTGGATCATCTCCAGGTGGTGCGGCTCAACGACGCGGCCCACCTCCATGACCTGTTCGGCGAAGTGGTCCACCGGAAGCTCTAGGACGGATAGCAAAAAATTTTCACTCACCAGGAAATTTCTTTCTTATCCCCCTCTCTTTTGCCAAAATACCTCATCATCTTTTTAAGCCCTAGATAACCCATCAACCAGGAAGGATCGTATGTCCCAGCTGAAGCCCTTCAAGGCCTACCGTCCCAAGCCCGAACTCGCCGGCCAGGTGGCCGCCGTTCCGTACGACGTCGTGAACACCGACGAGGCGCGGGCCCTGGCCGCCGGCAATCCCCACTCCTTCCTCCACGTGGGGCGCCCGGAGATCGACCTCCCCGCGTCCACCGACATCCACGCCGATGAGGTGTACGCGCAGGGCGTCAAGGCCCTCAAGCACCTCATCAGCGAGGGCGTGCTCCTGCACGAGGACCGGCCCTGCCTGTACGTCTACCAGCAGCGCATGGGCGACCACGTCCAGGCCGGGCTCGTGGGCCTGTGCTCGGTGAAGGAGTACGAGGACGGCCAGATCAAGCGCCACGAGTACACCCGCAAGGACAAGGAGGACGACCGCACCCGCCACGTCACCGAGCAGGAGGCCAACTCCGAGCCCGTGTTCCTGGCCTACCGCGCCGTGCCCTACATCGACTCCCTCGTCGACAAGATCCGCGCCACCGCGCCCCTCTACGACATCACGACCCCCGACGGCATCGGGCACACGGTGTGGCTCATCGACCACGAGACCCACATCTACACCCTCAACCACCTCTTCGACGCCATCCCCGCCCTCTACATCGCCGACGGCCACCACCGCACCGCCGCCGCCATCCGCTACGGCCAGGCCCGCCGCGCCGCCGCCCAGGACCCCTCCGGCGACGAGAACTTCGAGAGCTTCATGGCCGTCGTCTTCCCCCACGACCAGCTCAAGATCATGGACTACAACCGCGTGGTCAAGGACCTCAACGGCCTGACCCCCGAGGCCTTCCTGGCCAAGGTCGGCGAGAAGTTCGCCGTGGCGCCCGCGGCGGACCGCAGCCCCAAGGCCCCCACCTCCTTCGGGATGTACCTGGGCGGGAAGTGGTATTCCCTGACCGCCAGGCCCGGCTCCTTCCCCGCGGACGATCCCGTCCGGAGCCTGGACGTGAGCATCCTGCAGGAGAACCTCCTGGCCCCCGTGCTGGGCATCCAGGATCCCCGCACCGACACGCGCATCGACTTCGTCGGCGGCATCCGCGGCATGGACGAGCTCGAGCGCCGCGTGGCCAACGGCTACGCCGTGGCCTTCTCCATGTTCCCCACGTCCCTGGAGCAGCTGATGGACGTGGCCGACGCCGGCCAGATCATGCCGCCCAAGTCCACCTGGTTCGAGCCCAAGCTTCGGTCCGGGCTGCTGGTGCGCCTCTACGAAGACTAGCGAAATGACGGGGGCCGCCACGGGCGGCCCCCTTTTTATGCCCATTCCCCCATGGAGGTACAGCATGAAGATCCTCATCGCGGACGCGTTCGACGCGACGCTGCCCAAGCGCCTTGAAGCCCTCGGCGAAGTTTCCAGCGACATGGCGGACCTGGGCGGCGCCCATGTCCTCCTCATCCGTTCCAAGACCACCGTCAACCCCGAGCTCATCGGGAAGGCCCCCAACCTCAAGCTCGTCATCCGGGGCGGCGTGGGCCTGGACAACGTGGACAAGGAGGCCTGCAAGGCCAAGGGAATCAAGGTCATGAACACCGCGGCCGCCTCCAGCGTGTCCGTGGCGGAAATGGCCATGGCCTTCATGGTCGCCATCCCGGCCCGCCTCATCGAGGCCCACATGGCCATGAAGGAAGGCAAGTTCCCCAAGAACGAACTGAAGCGCACCGAACTCTTCAAGAAGACCCTGGGCCTCATCGGCGCCGGCGCCATCGCCACCGAAGTCGCCAAGCGCGCGGCGGGCTTCGGCATGAAGGTCATCGCCTACGATCCCTTCCTCTCCACCCACGCCTTCGCCGAGCTGAAGACCCTGGACGAGGTGCTCGCCCAGTCCGACTTCCTCAGCTTCCACACGCCGCTCACCGACCAGACCCGGGGCATGTTCAACGCCGAGACCATCGCCAAGATGAAGGACGGCGTGATCATCATCAACACCGGCCGGGGCAAGGTCGTGGTGGAGAAGGACCTGGCCGCGGCCCTCGAGTCCGGCAAGGTGCGCGCCTACGGCACCGACGTGTGGCCCAGCGATCCCCCGCCCGCGGACTGCCCCCTGCTCACGGCCAAGAACGTGTTCATGGCCCCGCACATCGGCGGCAGCAGCAAGGAGAACCTCGGCCGCATCGGGGACATCGTCGTCGAGACCCTTTCCACGTTCAAGATCTAGGAGATTCCCATGACCAACCGCACCATCAACTTCTACGCCGGTCCCGCCGGCCTGCCCCTGCCCGCCCTGGAAAGGGCCAAGGAGGAGCTCCTGGACTTCGCCGGCACCGGCATGTCCGTCATGGAGGTCAGCCACCGCTCCAAGGAGTACGACGCCGTCCACGAGGAGGCCCTGGCGCTGACCCGCGAGCTCATGGGCATCCCCGCCAACTACAAGGTCATCCTGCTCCAGGGCGGCGCCCACCTCTCCTTCGGCATGATCCCCCTCAACTACCTGCGCGGGAACCACAAGGCCGACTACATCAACACCGGCAACTGGGCCGAGAAGGCCTACAAGGAGGCCAAGCTCGTCGGCGGCGAAGAGCGCGTGCGCCTCGCCGGCTCCACCAAGGCCGAGAACTACGCCCGCCTCCCGAAGAAGTCCGAGCTCACCATCCACCCCGACTCCCTCTTCGTGCACTTCACTTCGAACAACACCGTCGAAGGCACCCAGTGGCAGGAATTCCCCGAGACCGGCGGGATCCCCTACGTCTGCGACATGTCCTCCGACATCATGTGGCGCCCGTTCGACGTGTCGAAGTTCGGCATGATCTACGCCGGCGCGCAGAAGAACCTCGGACCCTCCGGCGTCACCCTCCACATCGTCTCCGACGAGTTCCTGGCCAAGGCCGAGGCCCAGGACCTGCCCAGCTACCTGCGCTACAAGCTCCACGCCGAGAAGAACAGCCTCTACAACACCCCGCCCACCTTCGGCATCTACATCCTGCGCAACGTGCTGGCCTACAACAAGTCCATCGGCGGCCTCAAGGCCATCGAGGCCAACAACCGCAAGAAGGGCGAGCTCCTCTACGGCTGCATCGACAGGCACGCCGGCTTCTTCAAGCCCTTCGTGACCGAGAAGGCCGACCGGTCCCTGATGAACGTCGACTTCTTCCTCCCCACCGAGGAGCTCACCGACGCCTTCGTCAAGGAAGCCAAGAAGAACAACATGGTCGGCCTCAAGGGCTACCGCGACGTGGGCGGCATCCGCGCCTCCACCTACAACGCCGTGACCGTCGAGAACGTCCAGACCCTCGTCCAGTTCATGGACGAGTTCGTCAAGAAGAACGGCTGATCGGGCTTCACCTGAAAGAAGGACGCCCCCGCGGGGGCGTCCTTCTTTTTCGGTTCTTCACGGAATTGATTGAAGGCTCCGACCCGCACGCGCTTTGGCCTGCCCTTGAGAAGGGCCCTGGGAAGGGTGGTCGTAGACCATCCTGATCCCATCACTAAGTTTATTCCTCGGCGATCCTCGGCCTTCCTCGGCTCCCTCGGCGATAGGCCCTTCGATGGAGTTCGCCGGATTCATCGGATAGCAAGTCGGCAGCAGTGGACTTCAGGCCCCTTGGAGTTGTCGAGAAACCCGGATGGAAGGAGGCCGCTGCTGCCTATCTTT
The DNA here is from genome assembly GCF_030846775.1 of Geothrix sp. 21YS21S-2. Classification (NCBI taxonomy): domain Bacteria; kingdom Pseudomonadati; phylum Acidobacteriota; class Holophagae; order Holophagales; family Holophagaceae; genus Geothrix; species Geothrix sp. 21YS21S-2. Next base: position 1,778,412 of record NZ_CP132910.1, on the reverse strand, counting down.
GCGGTCAGAGCCGGGGCTGGCCGATGACGAGGTTGTCGCCGGCGGAGAGGATGATCTTGGCGCCGGCGGGCAGGGCGACCTTCATGGCTTCCCCTGTCCTTCCGGCGGTGGCCTTCACTTCGATCTGCTTGTAGCCTTCATCCCTGATACGGAAGGCTTGCTTGAGTTTCCCATCGGCGGCGCGGCCGACAAAGATGTTGGCGACCTTCTGGGGCGGCAGCGCCATCTCGTCCCAGGCCTTCAACTCGGTCGACTTTCCGTCGATGAACACGGTGATCTTCCCCGTGCTGCCGTCGTTGTCATTGAGCAGGAGGTAGTACTTGGCCGTGGAGTGGTTGGTCACCCGGATCAGGTCCTCGGCCGCGGGTAGGGTCCCGGTCACGGCGAAGGCGGCGCCCAGGAGGAGCAGGTGGAGGGGGCGAAGGGATGGCATGGGGGTCTCCGTGAAGGACGTTGATGAGGCCCGGAGGTGGAAACGTCGGGCGATGAGATGTGAATGAATAGATAATGTTTTTCTGTCAGCCCGCAAGATCCCGGCATCTAAGACGATAAATTATTTAAATGGGGTCCGAGCCCTTACCCCGTCCGCAACCCGCAGGCCAGGTTCACGGGTTCCATGGCTTATCATCGAGGGGAACCCTCCTCGGACCCTGGACGCGGCATGCATCACGAGAACCCCAACCCCCTGGGACGCTGGCTCATCGGCCTCGCGATGGCGGCCGTGTGCGTCCCGGCGCTGCTGGCCCTGGCGGGGCGCGGGCCCGGGCCCCAGGCGGTCCTCGTCCTGCTGGGCCTCGCCCTGGCGTCGGCCGGGGCGGGGGCGGTCCTCTGGAACCGCCCCGGCGCGGCGGAGGAGGACCCCGCGAACCGGCTGGAGCTCGCCATCCGGCGGGTGCTGGCGAGGTTCCGCGGATCCCGGGACGAGGTGTGGTACCGCTGGGGTCTCGCGGCCTCCCACCGCGGAACCGCGGTGGCCTTCCTGGAAGAGGCGGCCCGCCTGGGCCACCCGGAGGCGCATTTCGAGCTGGGTCTCTTCTACGAGGAGGGCGGCATGGGCCAGGCCGGGCGGGAGGTGGCGGCGAGGCACTACCGTTCCGCGGCGGAGGCGGGGCACGCGGAGGCCTCCTTCCGCCTGGCCGAACTGTTGCGCTGGGGCATCGGCCCGTCCCGCGACCCCGGGGCCGCGCAGCGGTGGTACCTCCGCAGCGCCAACGACGGGTTCCGGCCCGCCATGGACTGGCTCTCCCGGGCCTACGAATTCGGCGAGGACCTGCCGGAGGATCTGGAAATGGCTGTGTACTGGACCATGAAGGCCCGCGCCGCCGAGCCCGTCGGGCTGCGGATCAGCCACTTCGCGAGGACCCGCCGGTTCGGTCCCCGCGCCAGCGGGGAGATCACCCGGGGATGGGACGCCACCATCGAGGCCATCGCCACCGCCGATCCGGACCGGGGCCAGGCCTGCTTCAGGATGGGCATGAGCTTTCTCGGCGGCACCGGCGGCAAGCCGCGGGACCCGGAGGCCGCGAAGAGGTGGCTCCAGAGGGCCGCGGAGGCCGGCCACGTGGAGGCCATGGCCGAGCTGGGCGAGCTGCTGGCTCCCTCCGGGGACGCCAGGGCCTGGTTCCAGCGGGCCGGCGCGGCGGGGCACCAGGGAGCCCAGATCCGCCTCGGGCAACTCGAGGTGCCGGACTAGTCTCAACCTTTGGGCCTAATCCTCGAACCGTTAGACCTTGGGGATGTCCAGGTAATCGTAGGGGTTGACCTTCCAGTCCTCCGGATCCTCGTTGCCGACGATGGCGTCCATGCCGTTCTCCGGCGCGGCCATGTCCAGATCGAAGGGGTCGATCTTGGAGCGCTTCACGCAGTCGTACATCACCCGGAGCTTCGGGCTGAGCAGGCCCTCCGTGCTCTGTTCCAGGACCACCGCCAGGCGCTGGCTCTCCAGCTGCACCAGGGAGCCCACGGGGTAGATGCCGAGTGCGTGGATGAAGTGCTGGACCAGCTCCTCGTCCATGTGCGGCTCCGTGGTGGCGCCGGGGTCGCTCCACTCGTAGATCTTCTTGAGGGCCAGGGGAGGTTCCATGCCCTTGTGGTAGACCCGGTTGGAGGTGATGGCGTCGTACACGTCCACGATGGCGGCCATGCGCCCGAGGAGCGAGATGTCGAGGCCCTTCTTGCGCAGGGGGTAGCCTGTGCCGCAGAACTTCTCGTGGTGCTCGCCGGCGATCTGGAACACCGTCTCGGAGATGCCCGGGGTCTTGTGCAGCACCTCCAGGCCCAGGTTCACATGGTTCTTCATGATGGTGAACTCGGCGTCGGTGAGCTTGCCGGGCTTGTTCAGGATGTGGTCGGGGACCCGCATCTTGCCGATGTCGTGGAGCATTCCGCCCACGCCGGCCTCGTGGATGATCTCCGGCGGCAGTTCCATGGCCCGGCAGAAGGAGATGAGCAGGGTGGCCACGCTCACCGAGTGCTGGAACGTGTAGGTGTCGCCCTCGCGGATGCGGCAGAGGCTCACCAGCGTGCCGGGATTGCGCAGGATGGAATCGGTGATCTGGTTGATCACCGGCTCCACCCGCTCCACCTGGATGCGCTTGCCCATGCGCACGTCCTCCAGGATGGAGTGGATGACCTTGTTGGCCTCCTTGGTGATCTGCTTGGCGAAGACCAGCTCCTCCTGGTGGGTGGTCCTGACCTCGGCGCCCGGGGCGGTGGCCACGGGGGAGTGGAGGATCTTCTCCTCGATGATCTGCTCCACCGCTTCCTGGCTGGGCGCCTCCACATCCTCCAGGACGTCGATGCCCTTCTGGGTGTCGATGTAGACCTCGGTGATGCCGCTCTTGGCGATCTTCTCCAGATCGGCCTCCTTGCGGAGCATGAAGCTGTTCCTCAGGAAGGAGTGCTCCATCCAGCCGCAGTTGAGGTCGTGGATGAACATTCCCAGTCTGAGGTCCTGCTTCTTCACCTTCTTGATCATCGGTCCGCCTGGAATGGCTTGTGCAAACTAGAGGCTATCGGCGTGCCCAAAGAGTGTCATGTGAAAGTTGCGATGTCATTGTCCAAAGACAATGCCTTATCTCAAAAGGGCAGGGCACCTGTAGGAGGGACTGCGGGGATCCCCTGTCATCGGGTGATGACAACCTGGACGGGGGCGAAGCAGGAAGGCCCGCCGGCCCTTCGGATACGGTCCGGCACGCCGATTGAAACACCCACGGCACGTCCTCAAGGAGCGCCCATGAAAGCCGTCCTCCTCTCCTGCCTCCTCTCCCTTCTGCCGCTCTTCGGCGGCAAGCCCAAGGCGCCCCCGGAACCCGTCGACCTGAACTCCGCCACGGCCACCGAGCTCATGCAGCTCCCCCGGGTGGGGGCCCGGACCGCGGCCCGGATCCTGGACTACCGGAAGACCCACGGCCCCTTCCAGAAGCCCGAGGAGATCATGAACATCAAGGGCATCGGCGAGAAGGCCTTCCTCCGCCTCCGGCCCCACATCCGCACGGCGGACGTGCCGTGAGGGAGCGGGGCCACACCCTCCTGGAGGCCCTGCTTGTCCTAGGCCTCCTGTCGATCCTGGCGGCCGGGGGAAGCCTCGCGCTGGACCACCGGGGGCCGTCCCTGGCCCTTCTGGCGGCGGAGCTGCGGGGCGCGCTGGACCAGGCCTTCCTCCTGGCCCGGGCCCGCGGAAGCGACGTGCGGCTGGCCCTGGGGGGCCCGGGCGGCGACGTGGCGCCGGTGCTCCTGCCCCACGGCGTGAGGTGGGGCCTTCCCCGCACCGGCGTGCCGTTCCCTCCGGGCATGGACCCGCCCCGCAAGGCCCACCTCACCGGCGCCGCGCATCCGTTCGTCACCATCACCCCGCAGGGCACCGCCACCGCCGGAGCCTGGTTCCTCACGGACGGCCGGGACGCCCTGTGCATGCGGCTCTCCGGCCGGGGCGACGTGCACCTGCAGCGCTGGCGACGGGACCTGCGGACCTGGAGCGGGGCGTTCCCCTCACCGGGTGCCCCGTGAGGTTCGCCCCGAGGACCCCAAGGGGTGTGGGAAACCCAAAACGGGCGGGAACCTGCAGGGCACCGCCCCCGGACGGAGCCTCTGACGCGGGTGGCGCCTGCCGACGGCGGATCAGGGCCTGACCGATTCGGCGGCCGCCTGGAAGCCCTGGAGGAGTTCCGTCCGGATGGCAGCATGGAAGCGCTGCCTGGCGAGGGGACCCGCTTCCTCCCCGAGGTCCGCCACGAACAGGTCGGCGCAGGTACGGGCCACGGCCTGGAAGGCCCGGGCCAGGAGATCCTCGGCCATGGCGTCCGGAAAGGCGGTGCGGACCCCAAGCACGGAAGCCTTGAAGGCAGTTTCCATGGCCCGCCAAGGGCGAAGGACCGGGCGGGGCCCAGGGCCCGGCACCAGGGCCCTGAAGGCGCAAAGCCCCGCCTGGGCTTGAATCAGCTGGCTCCATGCCCCGGCTTCCGCTTCCACCACCGTCAGACCCTCCGTGGAAAAGGGCGCCGGGTGCGGCGTCAATCCGAGATGCCCGGCCAGGCTCCCCGCCGCGTCCAGAGCCTGCAGGGCGGCCGCGCGCTGGCGAGGGTCTTCAAGGCGGACGTAGAGTTCGCCCAGGAAGGCGCTCGCCGCCGCTCCCTCTGAAAGCCAGGGAAGCACCTGCCCGCGGAGGTGTCCCCTCGCCTCGGCCCCGGCCGTCATGAGACCTCCGGGGGGACCGGAGGGGGTTCATCCCGCGGGAGCTCCCTGCGCTCCAGGAGCCGGCCCGTGCGGCGGAAGAAGACCCCCGCGAGCAGGATCAGCCCCATCGGCACTGCGGTAAGCACCAGGGCGACCGGCAGGAAGGGCTGGAGGACGGCAAGGAGGGGCAGCCCCACCAGGCAGCCGATGGCAAGTTCAAGGATGAACCGGATCGCGTCGCCAACACCCTTCCCGCTTGGTCTCCCGGTCCGCTCCAGGCCCTCGGCCAGGGCCCTGGCCAGCGTGCGGGTCTGCTGGACCATCCCCGCCAGGAGGGCTGCCCCGATCCCGGCCGCCCCGGCCCAGGCCAGGGCCTTGGCGAAGCCACCGCCGGCCCCGGAGGTGGACAGTGCCGGGCTGCGCCCCAGGAAGGTCCCCAGGACCACCAGCGCCGCCGTCAGGAGGGCGAACAGGAGGAGGAGCCCAAAGGGCCGCCGGAGGCGGCTTCCGGCGGATCGGCTGAAGGGCGCTTCCCGCAGATGGCCCATGGCGGTCCGGTGATGTAGGAGGAAATGCCTCAAGTGGCTGGGCAGGGCCCGCTCGATGCGGTCGGCCAGGGTCTCCGAATGTCCGATCAGCAGGGGGGTGGTGAGCGTCGTCCAGGCGCAGGTGGCCACCAGGACCGGGAACAGGGCCGGTCCAACGACCCCCAGGCTCTGGCCCAGGGCGGCGATGATGAAGCTGAATTCGCCGATCTGCGCGAGGCTGGCGCCGGTGCGCAGGGAGGTCCGCAGGCTGTTCCCGCCCAGCAGGGCCCCGGCCGACGCCGAAGCGAACTTGCCCACGAGGACCAGGAGGCCGAACAGGACCAGAGCCTTCCAATTGGGCATCAACTGGCCGGGATCGAGCGACATGCCGATGGACACGAAGAACACGGCCACGAACAGGTCCCGCAGGGGCGCCAGCAGGGCCTCGACCTTGTGCGACAGCCCGGATTCCGCCACCACCATTCCGCCCAGGAAGGCCCCCAGCGCAACGGAGTAGCCGGCCTTGGCGGCCAGGAGCGAAAAGCTGAAGCACAGGCCGGCCACGGCGATGAGAAGGGTTTCATCATGGCCCAGCGCGGCCACCCGGCGCACCCATCGTGGAAGCAGCCAGAGGCCAAGAGCCAGGACGACCGCAAGGAAGGCCGCCAGCCTCGCCGCGGTCAGCCCCAGGGCGGCGACGTTGAACCCCGCCCCCGAAGCCACCGCGCCCAGGAGGGCCAGAAGCAGGATGGCAAGCAGGTCCTCCACGATCAGCGCAGAAATCACCAGCTCGGACAACGGCCCCTTGATCCCCAGTTCCTCGAAGGCCCGGGCGATGATCATGGTGGAGCTGATGGCCAGGGCGGCTCCCGCGAACAGGCTCTCCACGGCGCTGAAGCCCACCATCCGGCCCGCAAGGTAGCCCATCCAGATCATGAAACCCGCCTGGGTGACGGCCACCAGGGCCGCGGCGGGTCCGGCCCGGGCCACCTTGGCCAGGCTGAACTCGAGCCCGAGGGTGAACATCAGGAGAATGACCCCAAGCTCGGACAGGGTGTGCACGTTGCCCGGGTCGGCCACCATGGGGATGGGGACATGGGGCCCGATGATGAGTCCGGCGATCAGGTAGCCGAGGACCGTTGGCAGCCGGAAGGTGCGGCAGGCGATGGTGGTCAGCGCCGACACGCCGAGGACCTTGGCAAGGTCGGCCAGGATGGCGGGTGAACTGGTCGGGGCGAGGGCGATGAGCACGGGATCCTCCGGAGGGAAGTTCCGGGCGGCGCCGGGCGAAGGCCGGCGCCGCCCGGCGGTTCAGGACGCCGCGAGCCTGTCCTGGCTCGGGACGAAGCGCTGCCACCAGGCCACCACGGGACTGGCGATGTAGATGGAACTGTAGGTTCCTGTCAGCACCCCCACGACCAGCGGGAAGGCCAGGTCGCGCAGGGCCGGACCGCCCCAGAGCCAGAGGCAGACGCTGACGAACAGGACCGAAAGGGAGGTCAGCACGGTCCGGCTCAGGGTCTGGTTGATGGAATCGTTGATGATCCGGGTGAACGGCGCGTGCCGGTATTCGGGCTTGTGGGTGTTCTCCCGGATCCGGTCGAACACGACGATCGTGTCGGCCATGGAATAGCCCATCAGGGTCAGGAAGCTGGCCACCACCGGGACATTGAACTCGTACCCCAGCACCGCGAACAGGGCCAGCGCCATGAGCATGTCGTGCACCAGCGCGATGATGCCGCCCACCGCGAAGGCCGTGGTGAAGCGGAACACCACGTACAGCAGGATTGCGGCCATGGCCCAGGCCACGGCAGCCAGGGTCTTGCGGGTCCACTCGCCGGAGATGGAGGCGGAAAAACTCTCGTCCTTGAGGATCCCGATCTTCCCGGGCCGGTATTCCCGTTCGACCAGGTCCCTGACGGCCGAGGGGAGCTCCGCCGGAAGCTCCGCGAAGCCGCGGTACAGCCCCGCCGGCAGCTTTTCCCGCCGGCCCGTGACCTGCCCCGCGAAACCCTCGTAGGCGGTCCTGACGGCCTGTTCGTCCCCCTTCAGGCCCAGGGGATTGGCGACGGCAAGACGGTCGGCGAGGGCATTGGAACCCTCCAGGTTCAGGGCCGGGAGCGCCGCCTCGTCCCCGTCCATGGCCTTCAGGACGGCCTTGACCCGGTCGGACTGATGGGCGGCGTCACCCTGCTTCTGGGGCTTCACTTTGATCGAAAACTCCCGGATGCCCGGTTCGCCGTGCTCATAGGCGACCACCGTGGCCCCCGGGAACCCCCCCTTTTCCAGGGCCGTGCGCACGTCCTCGGCCTCCACGGGGGCCAGGAACCGCACGGTCATTTCCGTACCCCCCACGAACTGCATGCCCAGCTGGATATGCTCATTGCCCGCCGTGCGCCAGGGCTTCACCACCAGGGTGCAGGCGAGGATGATGCCCCAGGACAGGGCCAAGGCCACCTTCCTGTATTTCATGAAGTCGATGGCGACGCCCTTGAACAGGTCATGCACGCCGATGCTGAGGGTGGCTGCCCTGGGGTTCCTCTCCAGCAGCCAGTCGTAGATGAAGCGGCTGATGTAGATGCTGGTGAACAGGGAGGCCGCCACGCCTACGGTCAGGGAGACCGCGAAGCCCTTCACCGGCCCCGTCCCGAAGATGAACAGCAGCAGCGCCGCGAACAGCTGGGTCACGTGGCTGTCCACGATGGTCCAGAACACCCGGTCGAAGCCGGCGCGGATGGCCTCCGGCACGGCCCTGCCCAGGGCCATCTCCTCCTTGATGCGCTCGAAGATCAGGATGTTGGCGTCCACCGCCATGCCCACCGTCAACGCGAAACCCGCGATCCCGGGCAGGGTCAGGGTGGCCCTGAAGCTGCCCAGCAGCCCGAGCATGACGATGACGTTCACCGCCAGGGCGATCACGGCGTTCACGCCCGACCAGCGGTACCAGAAGACCATGAAGGCCACGATCACGCCGAATCCCAGGGCCGACGACCCCAGGCCCAGCCGGATGGAGTCCTTGCCAAGGCTCGGGCCCACGACCCGCTCCTCGAGGATCTTCATGCTGGCGCGCAGGGCCCCGGACCGCAGCTTCAGGGCCAGGTCCTCCGCCTCCTCCGCCGAGAACTGGCCGGAGATCCGCACCGAGCCGCCCAGGATCTTCTCCCGTGCCGACAGTACGCTGACGACCTTGCGATCCAGGACAAAGGCGAACAGCCTGCCTTCCTCCGCCGCCAGGCCCGTGACGCGGGCATTGGCCTCCGCCCCGGCCTGGTTGAGGCTGAACTGCACTTCATGGAGGCCCATCTCGCTGGTGGCCTGGCGGGCGTCCGTTATGGCCGCCCCGTCGAACTGGGTCCGCTGTTCCAGCAGGATCCACCTTCGGACGGCCCCGGGGCCGGGATCCCTGGCGCTCTGGGAACCCTTCGCGGGACGTTCCGGCTCCGGCTCAGGACACAGGTCCAGGCCGGGGGGCAGTTCGCCGCCGAAGTGGGCCAAGGCTTCCTCCTTCGTGGGGAAGTACGGGCGGTCCGCCTTGGCCAGCATCCGCAACTCCAGGCGGCCCGGGGTGGACAGGAGCCGCTTGATGCGGTCCCGGTCCCCCTCCTCGACCCCGGGAAGCTCCACGATGATCCGGTTGCCTTCGGCCCCGCCCCGGGTGATCTCGGGTTCCACCACGCCGAACTGGTTCACCCGGGTCTCGATGATCTGCAGGGCCCGGTCGTTGGCGGCCTTCTTGAGGGCGCGCTGATGGTCGGGCTTCTGGACCAGGACGATATGCCCAGCCTTGTCCTGGGAGGCATAGCCTGGGGCCTTGGCCAGGACCCGGGAGGCCGCCGGCTGGGAGACGCCCCGGACGTGAAGGGCGCCTTCCTCCAGGGACACGACCGCACCGGGGTGTCCCTTCTCGACGAACTGGTCCTGCAGGAGGGCGCGCGTCTCCTCGAGGTCCATGGCCAGGGCCTCCTGCCCCTGGACTTCGAGCTCATAGTGGACACCTCCCTTCAAGTCCAGACCAAGCCGGACCTTGGAAAAGGGAATGAAAAAATATGCACAGACCAGACAGATGCCAAGCACCCCGGCCGCGCGCAAAAGCGAGCGTCTTCTCACGGCAAACTCCGCCAAATGGGGATGGAACAGGCGCCGGGCTCCGCCCGGCGCATGGAGCTTCAGGCGTTCGCCATTCCGCTCGGCGGACCGTTTTGGCCGCCCTGTTCAGGCTCGAGTCCCTGGTGGACCGTCCATTGGGGACGAGGCTGGTCCATGGGGCCCGGATCCCCGCTGGAGCACGGTTCAATCGGGAAGATCGAGGGCAGGAACGCCGAGCCCTGCCGCCCCTTCGGAGGAGCGCCGTCCCCGTCCGTGGCCCGCTTCTTCTGCAGGGCGAGGTTGCTTCGGCCGGACGAGGCTCCGAAGGGGGCCTTGGCCGAGGCTCGCTCGCCGGGGGGTTCCACCAGGATCGAATGCGGATGGGATGCCCAGCCGTGGATGGCGGTTGGGGCGCCGGAGGGCCAGCTTCCGGCCGTCGGTGTTGAACCGACGCCGAGCATGCTGGCAACCAAGGCCAGCAGCAGCCACAAACTGCCCCAGTGCGCCATCACCCTTCGGATACCCCCTTTTGCATTCTAGCGGGCGGATGGGTGGAACCCAAATCAGGCATCCCTTCGGCCGGCCCCGTCGGCCACGCCGCCATCGGTTGGGGCCCCCGATGCCGGCATCTAACGGGAATGCCCCGGTGGCCAAGGGGTCTTCCCGTGGCCGGGCACGATGCAGCGTGGTGGTTTTCATGAAATTACATGACCTTTCGCAGGACCAGCGGCCCCGCGAACGGCTTTTCGCCGGGTTTGGCGAGCATTTGAGTGATGCCGAGGTGCTGGCCCTGATCTGGGGATCCGGCCTGAAGGGCCGGAGCGCCGTTGAACTGGGCCAGGCCATGCTCACCACGTGCGGGGGGCTGCACGGCTTCCTCGGTCTCGGGCTTGCGGATTGGGACCGGTTCCCCGGGATCGGGCCCGCCAGGGCCGGTCAGTTATGGGCAAGCCTGGAGCTGGCGCGGCGGGCCCGCCGGAGGCAGGACCCGCCTCGCCTCAATTCGCCCAGGGCAGCGGGGGATTATCTGCTGCCGCGCAGCCAGGGCTGGACGGAGGAACGGTTCGGCCTGCTGGCTCTCAACGGCAGGGGCGCGCTGATCGCGGACCGGATCCTCAGCCACGGCCTGAGCAATGCCACCCTGATTTCCCCGCGCGAGTTCTACCGGGAAGCCCTTCGCTTCGGAGCCGTGTCCGCCATCGGGTACCACAACCACCCGAGCAACGACGTGAACCCGAGCAGCGAGGACCGGATGCTCACCCGCCGCCTGCGGGAAGCCGGCAGAACGCTGGGCGTCCCCCTTTCCGACCATCTGATCCTGGGGATCGACACCTTCTTCAGCTTCCGGACGGCGGAAGGGTGGGGCGCCTAGCCCGGGCGGGATTCCCCGTCACGTCCACTGCGTGTGCACGGCCACCCCCGGCCGGTCGAAGCGCTCGTAGGTGTGCGCCCCGAAGAAGTCCCTCTGCGCCTGGATCATCGACGCGGTGCCGCGCCCCTCCCGCAGGGTGTCGAACCAGGCCAGGGAGGCCGACAGGCCCGGAATGGGCAGGCCCGCGAGCACCCCCGCCGACACCACCCGGCGCCACGCGGGTTCCCGCCGGCGCAGCTCCCCGGCGAAGAAGGGGGCGAAGGCCAGCAGGTCCGGGACGGGGGGCTTCAGGAACGCCTCGCGCACGTCCTCCAGGAACCGGGCGCGGATGATGCAGCCGGCGGTCCAGATGCGGGCCATTTCGGAAAGCTCGGTGCCGTAGCCGCGGCTCGCGCTGGCGGCGCGCAGGAGGTCGAAGCCCTGGGCGTAGCTGGCGATCTTGGAGGCGTAGAGGGCGTCCCGCAGGTCGTCCAGGGAGATCCCGGGCAGGGCTGCGGCCTCGGCGGGGAAGAGGCCGGCCGCGGCCAGGCGGCGCGGGCGGGCGGAGCTGAGGCTCCGGGCCTCCACGGCGGCGGCGATGGTGGGGATGGGGACGCCCGCTTCGGCGGCGGCCAGCACCGTCCAGGCGCCGGTGCCCTTCTGGCCGGCCTGGTCGAGGATGGCGTCCACCAGGAAGCCGGAGCTCTGGGGGTCGGGGGTGCGCAGGATGCGGGCGGTGATCTCCACCAGGTAGCTGTCCAGCTCCCCGCGGTTCCAGTCCTCGAAGACCTGCGCGGCGCCGGGCGCGGTCAGGCCCAGGCCCCGGCGCAGGAGGAAGGCGGTCTCGGCGATGAGCTGCATGTCGCCGTACTCGATGCCGTTGTGGACCATCTTGACGAAGTGGCCCGCGGAGCCCGCGCCGCAGTACGCCACGCAGGGGCCGGAGGCGGAGCGGGCGGCCATGGCCTCCAGGTAGGGGCGAAGGGTCTCGAAGGCCGCATGGTCCCCGCCGGGCATGATGGCCGGGCCCTTCAGGGCGCCCTCCTCGCCGCCGGAGACGCCCATGCCCATGAAGGACCAGGCCCGTTCCGCTCCGATGCGCCGGTCGGTGTCGGTGAAGTGGCTGTTGCCGGCGTCCGCAAGCACGTCGCCGGCCTCCAGCAGGGGGTCCAGCTGGGCGATGACGGCGTCCACGGCGGGGCCGGCGTTCACCATGAGGAGGATCCTCCTGGGGCGCTCCAGGGAGGCCACGAAGGCCTCCGGCGTCTCCGCCACCGCGATGCCGGCCTCGGGGTGGTCCGCGGCCAGCTTCCGGCCCGCTTCGGGGTTGCGGTCGTAGCCGGCCACCGCGTAGCCGCGGCCGGCGAGGTTCCGGGCGAGGTTGGCGCCCATGACGCCCAGTCCGATGACGCCGATTTCGCTATTCATGGGTAACTCCTTGCAGATCGGTGACCACCGTCAGGCCCCGGAAGCCGCTGGCGGGCAGGGCGGGGTCCCCCTGGAGCAGCCTGCGCAGGGCCGGCGCCTTGGCGGCGCCCGACGCCATCAGGATGGCGACGGGGACGGCGGCCAGCAGGTCCCGGCCCAGGGTCATGCGGCCGGGGGGCGGCTTGGGGCTCGCGTCCACGGCGTGGACCCGGTCCGGGGGCCAGGGGCGGCCGGGAAAGAGGGACGCCGAATGGCCGTCCTCCCCCAGGCCCAGGAGCAGCACGTCCAGGCCCCCCCCGAAGTCCGCGTCCAGGGCCGCCTCCACCCGGCGGCAGGCCCCGGGCGCGGTCTCCCCGTCCAGGAACAGGGGCAGTTCCGCGGCCGGCGGATCGGCGGGGTCCAGGAAGCCCAGCCGGTAGGCCTCGCCCCGGTTGGAGTCCGGGTCGGAAAAGGGCACCCGCCGCTCGTCCACCCAGGTCAGGCGCACCTGGCGCCACCGGGGCCCCAGGGCCGCGCGGGCCAGCCCCAGCACCGCCGCGGCGCTGCCGCCCGAGACCCCCAGGCGCGGCCGGGGCAGGGCCTCCAGGGCCTCGCGCAGGAGGGCGGCGGCCTCCGGCAGGGGCGTTCCGGTGCGGACCACGTCAACCATGGGACCAGCCCCCTTCGCAGCCGTGGAAGAGCCGGTCCGCCTCGGCCGGCCCCCAGGTGCCCGCGGGATACTCCAGCAACGGCTGGGCCCGGATGGTGTCCACGGCGCTCCAGGCGGCCTCCACCTCGTCGTTGCGCAGGAAGAGGGAGGGATCGCCGTTGATGGCGTCCAGGAGCAGGCGCTCGTAGGCCGGGGCGGTCTGCCCCCCGAACCGGTCGTGGTAATCGAAGGCCAGTTCCGCCGGCGTCATGACCATGCCGGGGCCGGGCACCTTCACGCCGAAGCCCAGGGCCATGGCCTCCCGGGGCTGCACGCTGAGCGTGAGGTGGTTGGGACGCAGCTGGCAGGCCATGCCCTCCACCGCGGGGGCCCCGGCGAAGGCGTCGAAGAGCTGGATGGGGGGCACCCTGAACTGCACCTTCACCTCAGTGAAGCGCTTGGGCATGCGCTTGCCGTGGCGCAGGAGGAACGGCACGCCTCCCCAGCGCCAGTTCGCCACTTCCGCGCGCAGGGCCACGAAGGTCTCGGCCTGCGAATCCGGCCCGACCCCCTCCTCCTGGAGGTAGCCCGGGACGGGGCGGCCGTCCGACTCGCCCGCGGTGTAGCGCGCCCTCACGGCTGGGTCGCCGTCGGGGAAGCGCAGGGCCTTGAGGGCGGCCACCTTCTGGTCCCGCAGGGTCTCGGGGTCCAGGGACGAGGGGGGCTCCATGGCGATCAGGGCGAGGATCTGGAGCATGTGGTTCTGCACCATGTCGCGCAGGGCGCCCACCGAGTCGTAGTAGCCGGCCCGGCCCTTCTCCACCCCCAGCTCCTCGGCCACCGTGATCTGCACCAGCTCGATGTGGCGGCGGTTCCACAGGGGCTCGAAGATCGCGTTGTTGAAGCGGAAGGCGAAGAGGTTCTGGACGGTTTCCTTGCCCAGGTAATGATCGATCCGGTAGATCTGCCCCTCCCGGGCCACCCGGTGGAGGGTCCCGTTCAGGGCCCGGGCCGAGGCGAGGTCGTGGCCGAAGGGCTTCTCGACGATCACCCGCCGCCAGGGATCGCCCTCGAGGAGGCCGGTCCGGCCCAGGTTCTCCAGCACCGGCACGAAGAGGTCCGGCTTCAGGGAGAGGTAGAAGATCCGGCCCGCCGGGGCGCCCCCGGCGAGTTCGGCCAGGCGCCTTTCGAGGGGCTGGAGGTCGGCCTCCGCGTCCCCCTGCACGTAGTGGACCCTTTCCGCGAAGGCGTCGAGGGCCGTCTGCTCACCGGGCGCGAGCCGCTCCCGGAGGGTGGCCCGGAACTCGCCGTCGGTGTAGGGCCTGCGGGCCGTGCCCACAAGCTGCAGGTTCGCGGCGCCCTTGGCCGCCAGGGCCAGGAGCGCCGGCACCAGTTTCCGCACCGCCAGGTCTCCGCTGGCCCCGAAGATGACGATCTGGACGAGCTGCTTCATGGCTTCGCTCCTAGGCCGGCACGGTGCCCTGCACCGTGAAGTCCTCACCCGGGTTGATGAACTTGTCCAGCTCGCTGCTCTGCTGGCGGTCGTGGAGCTGGCGGTAGCGCCCGCCCAGGGCCAGGAGCTCGTCGTGGCGGCCGCGCTCCACGATCTCGCCCCCCTCCACCACGAGGATCTGGTCGGCGGTCTCGATGGTGCTCAGGCGGTGGGCGATGACGAAGGTGGTGCGGCCCGTGCGCAGCCGGCGCAGGCCGTCGCGGATCATGGCCTCGCTCTCGCTGTCCAGGCTCGAGGTGGCCTCGTCCAGGATGAGGATCCGCGGGTCGGCCAGGATGGCCCGGGCGATGGCGACCCGCTGGCGCTGGCCGCCGGAGAGCTTGACGCCGCGCTCGCCGACGATGGTGTCGTAGCCTGCCTCGAAGCGCTCCACAAACTCGTCCACGTGGGCGATGGCGCCCACCGCCTCGATCTCCGCGCGCGATGCCCCCGGCTTGGCGAAGCCGATGTTGTCGGCCACGGTGCCGTCGAAGAGGAAGTTGTCCTGCATCACGACGCCCAGCTTCGAGCGGTAGTCCCGCAGGCGCACCGACATGACGTCCCGGCCGTCCACCAGGACCCGGCCCCGCTGGGGGTGGTTGAAGGCCATGAGGAGCCCGATGATGGTGCTCTTGCCCGAGCCGCTGGAACCCACCAGGGCCACGGTGGAGCCCGCGGGCACCTGGAAGGAGATGCCGCGCAGCACGGGGGTGTCCTTCTCGTACTCGAACCAGACGTCGTCCAGCTCCACCCGGCCCTCCATGGCGGGCAGGGGCGCCCGGGCCAGGTCCTCCTGGTCCTCGGTGGGCATGTCGAGGGTCTCCCGGATGCGGTCCAGGCCCGCGAAGGCCTCGCTCACCTGGGTGCCGATGTTGGCGATCTGCACGACGGGCGCGGCCAGCAGCCCCACGAAGAAGGTGTACATGATCAGGTCGCCCAGGGTCATGCGCCCCGCGAAGATCGCGTTGCCGCCCACCACCATGATGAGCACGCCCACCACCCCGATGATGGCCGTGGAGAAGGCCGAGATCGCGCTCATGCCGGTGATGGTGCCCGCCACGTTCCGGAAGAGCTTCTCGGCGCCCTCCGCGAAGATCCGCGACTCCCGGTCCTCGGCCACGTAGATCTTGAGGATCCGCACGCCGCCCACGGACTCGCCCAGCCGCCCCGTGATGTCGGCGGTGAGCTCGCTGCGCTTGCGGAATAGCGGCCTGAGGTGGTTGAAGGCCAGGGCCATGGCGCCCCCGAAGACCGCCAGGAACACCAGGGTGGCCAGGGTGAGCTTCCAGTTCAGCCAGAACAGGACCCCCAGGGCCAGCACGGCCGTGAGCAGGCCCCCCGCCAGCTGGATGAGGCCCGTGCCCACCAGGTTGCGGATGCCCTCGGCGTCGTTCATGACCCGGGCGATGACGATGCCGCTCTTGGTGGTGTCGAAGTAGCGGATGGGAAGGCGCAGGATGTGGTCCTGAACCCGCTGGCGCATGTCCATGATGGCGCGCTGGGCGGCCACGGACACCACCTGGGAGTTGGCGTAGCCCGCCACCGCCTGCACCAGGGTGGCCGCGCCCGCCGCCAGGGCCAGGGGCAGGAGGAGGTGGCTGTTGTGCTTGCCGATCACTTCGTCGATCAGGTACTTGGTGCTCGCCGGAAGGACCAGGCCCGCGAGCCGGCTGACGACCATCAGGGCCAGGCCGATGGCCAGGGACTTCCGGTGGTGGTAGAGCAGCTCCCGCGCTTCCCTCCAGGCCCTGCGGGTGTTGATCTTGGTGGGGGTCTTCGGGTTCGCCATTCGGTTCTTTCAAGGAAGGTCACATTCCATGTAACCACGAACCAGAAGAGGGGGGAGGCGGAAGGAATTATGGATACCATGGTCGTTTCGCCTTCCCCGGGATCCCCCATGACCCTCAAGTCCCTCATCCGCACCATTCCCGACTACCCCAAGCCGGGGATCCAGTTCCGGGACGTCACGACCCTGATGAAGAACCCCGAGGGGTTCGGCCGCGCCATCGACCTCCTTGCGGAGCGGTACCGGGAGCAGGCCGTCCACCTCGTGGCGGGCATCGAGTCCCGGGGCTTCATCGTCGGCGCCGCCCTGGCCCACCACCTGGGCGCGGGCTTCGTGCCCATCCGCAAGAAGGGCAAGCTCCCCGGGCCCGTGATCCACG
The DNA here is from genome assembly GCF_030846775.1 of Geothrix sp. 21YS21S-2. Taxonomy (NCBI): domain Bacteria; kingdom Pseudomonadati; phylum Acidobacteriota; class Holophagae; order Holophagales; family Holophagaceae; genus Geothrix; species Geothrix sp. 21YS21S-2. Next base: position 1,762,061 of record NZ_CP132910.1, on the reverse strand, counting down.
AGGACTACGCCCTGGAATACGGCACCGACCGCATCGAGATCCACGAGGACGCCATCGTCCCCGGGGAGCGGGTCCTGCTGGTGGACGACCTCATCGCCACGGGCGGCACCGCCGAGGCCGCCCTGAAGCTGATCGAAAGGCTGGGCGGGGTCGTCGTGGAGACCGCGTTCCTGGTGGATCTGCCCGACCTCGGAGGCCGCCGGCGCCTGGAGGCCATGGGCCACAAGGTCTTCACGCTTACGGAGTTCGAAGGGGACTGAAACAGGGATTTTTGGGTTCTTCACGGATTTCCGGGGAAGGCCGCACGGATCTTGAGGAAGAAGTAGGCCTCATCCCGGTACCCATAGGCGATCCGCTTCAGGACCTTGATCTTGTTGTTGATCTCCTCCAGGATGCTGGTGTTCAGGTGCCACCGGCAGTGCGAGAGGATGTCCTCGATCCGCTTGGCCAGGTTTTTCGCAAAACGTACCAAAGGCGGCAGGCCGCTTGAGGTGGCCATGGCCAGCCAGTTCTCCCAGGCCTTCCGGGCCCAGCCCTCTCGCTTAAAGCCCCACAGGGCCTTAAGGGCGTCCTTCATGACGTAGGCCGTCATGAGGGCTTGGTTCGCCTCCAGGAGCGCGTTGAGCCTGGTCTTGCTCTCCCGGTTGGGCAGGTTCTCCCAGTTGCCCAGCAGGAGCCACTTGGCCCCCTTGATGAGTTCCCGGGCGGCCTTGTCGTCCCGGCACCGATTGGCCTCGTTGACCCGGATTCGGTCGAGCACCTGCTTTCCGAAATTGGCCAGGACATGGAACTGGTCCAGGACGATCTCGGCATTGGGGCAGTGTTGGCGGACTTCCGCTTCGAAAGTGGGGGACATGTCCATGGCCACCGCCGCGATCTTGCGGCACCGCCGCTTGCCGAGCCATTCGAAGAAGGGCCTGATATCCGCCTTGCCCCGGCCTTTGCCCACCCAAAGCACTTGGCGGGTTTCGGTATCGGCGAACACCGTGGCGTAGCTCTGCCCCTTATGGAGGGCGAACTCGTCCATCATGAGCAGCCGGACCTTGCCTGGTCTGGCTGGCTCCAGCGTGCGCTCCAGATAGGCCTTGTCGATGTCCTTCACTGTGCCCCAGTGGAGGCCATAATGCTCGGCAGCCCGCTTGATGGGCATGACCTTGCACATGCGGGCCACACTCTCGGCCATGCGGTTGGTGACCCGTGCATAGGGTTCCAGCCAGTCCAGGGCCTCCAGCTTGGGTCCGCAGGCAGGGCAGGCCACCCGGGCACGCCAGACCACCAACACGGTATCCGCGTCGAACACGGGCAGGTCCCGGATCTCTCGCTGGGACCAGTCGTGCACCGCTGAAACCTTGCGCTGGCAGCCGCTGCAGGTCCGAGGGTGGACACCGAAGCCGAGCAACTCGATCCAGACCTGGGCGCGGGTACCCTTCTCCCCCGGTTCGAACCTTTCCACGGTTCCGACGCGATGCCCTTTCCATCCGCCCAAACGGGCAATAAGCTCCTTGGTAGGCAGCAGCGGCCTCCTCTCATCCTGGTTTCTCGACAACTCCAAGATGCCTGAAGTCCACTGCTGCCGACCTGTTACCCGATGAATCCGGCAATCTCGATCGAAGGGCCTATCGCCGAGGCGCCGAGGAGCCGAGGATCGCCGAGGAATAAAAAGAAGATCTTTTCTCGGCGAACCTCGGCCCCTCGGCGCCTCGGCGATAAGCTTTTCGTTTCAACTTACCTGGATGACGGGCTCAGAACGGCCCCTATCGACCGGACCCGGCCTCCTCGTCAGCACCAAGCTAAAGTGAGTGTGGGTCGGCGCCACCCCTCAAATCCGTGAAGAACCGATTTTTTCCTTCATCGCTTTTCCATCCCCGTCCCTCCCCGTTCATTCCCGGCGAATTAAACGCTTAAATTGCCGGGGATGGACGGGGAGTGCGCCAGGCCAAGCCTGGGCGAGGAGGATGGATGACCTAAGACAGACTGAAACCTCGCAATGGAGCCCAGCGGGGAGGCAGCAAGCCCCGCCCGGCAAAGCTGGCCAGCAGCCGGAACCGAGTCTTGCGTGGGGAAGGGCGACCGACCTCGTGAAGCGTAGACAGGGAGTGCATGGGCCGTGTGATGGAGCCCCGAAAGCATCCAACCGTGGGAGTCGACGCCGTTCTCCGATCGGAAGACAGCACCCGAAGGTCGCAAGGGCCTGACCGTAGGGTCCCACCGGGGTCATAGAGCAGGGCACGTGCACAGGGGTTCCCCAGGAACCTGGGAGATCCAGCCATCTCCGCCAACAACCCAGTGGTGAGGGAAGCCACGTAAAACGAACCCAGGCTCGCCGGGGGGTGCCGCCCCCGGCGGGAGCGAACAGCCGGCACAGGGCGGTACCGCAAACTGAAGGAAACGAAGGAGCGCGGGAGGGGTGGCCGGAAGTCGGAGCAGCTCATAGTAGCGATGATCGCGGGGAACCGGGCCGCCGGGACCCGCTGGAGCCAAGGAGCTGCCGGATCACGGAACCGTTGAAGGGAAAGATAATGGGTGCAATGACATCCAACAGCGTCTCCACGAAACAACAACGGATCGCAGAACTGGCCAGGATCCACCCGGAGGTGGCTTTCACCTCCTTGGCCTACCACATGGACCTGGACTGGATGAAGGAAGCCTTCGGGCGCACCCGCAAGGATGGGGCGACCGGGGTGGACGGCGTGACGGGCAAGGAATACGGGGAAAACCTGGAGTCCAACCTCCAGAGCCTCCTGAACCGGGCTAAGAACGGCGACACCTACAAGGCCCCTCCAGTCCGGAGAACCTACATCCCGAAAGGGGATGGCAGCCAACGCCCCCTGGGCATTCCCGCCTTCGAAGACAAGGTCCTGCAAAGGGCCGTGGTGATGGTGATGGAACCGCTCTATGAGCAGGACTTCCTGGACTGCTCCTACGGGTTCAGGCCCGGGCGCTCCGCGCACATGGCGCTGGAGGCGATTTGGCAGGGGTTGATGGACATGGGGGGAGGCTGGGTGCTTGACGTGGATATCCGTAAGTATTTCGATACTTTGGACCACGGGAAGCTGCGGGAAATCCTTGACCTGCGGATGAAGGACGGCGTTCTGAGGCGCCTGATCGGCAAATGGCTCAACGCGGGCGTGCTGGAGAAAGGATGCATCACGCACCCGGAAACCGGCTCGCCCCAGGGCGGGGTGGTCAGTCCGATGCTCGCCAACATCTACCTCCACGAGGTGCTGGACGTGTGGTTTGAAAGGGAGGTCAAGCCCCGACTCCGGGGTCGGGCCTTCCTGGTGCGCTACGCGGACGACTTCGTGATGGGCTTTGCCCAGGAGGAGGATGCCAAGCGGGTTATGGAAGTCCTGCCCAAGCGGTTCGAGCGGTATGGCCTGACGATCCACCCGGATAAGACCCGGCTGGTGGAGTTCTGGAAGCCGAGGGAGCCCAGGGACCCCAATGGGGGACCAGGCCACTTCGACTTCCTGGGATTCACCCACTACTGGGCCACGGCCAAGAACGGCCGGTGGGTGGTGAAGCGGAAGACCGCGAAGAGCCGGATGAGTCGGGCGCTCACGAAGATCGGGGAGTGGATGGCCAAACACCGCCACCTCCCGGTGCGCGAGCAATGGCGGACGATCAACCAGAAACTGGTCGGTCACTTCAGGTATTACGGGATCACGGGGAACTCCAGGGCCCTGGCGCACTTCCGCTATGAAGTTGGGCGAAGGTGGCGTGGATGGCTCAACCGGAGGTCCCAGCGGGCCCGCATGACCTGGGATCGCATGAACAAGCTTCTGGCTCGGTTCCCACTGGCCCCAGCCATCAGTTACGCATCGAAACTACGTCCTCAGCGACCGTGACGAGGAGCCGGATGCGGTAGTCCCGCACGTCCGGATCTGAGGGGGGCCGGGGGCGCAAGCTCCCCGGCCTACCCGACTGAAAAGCGATAAAAGAAACTATCTGTAGCTCCCTAGCCGCGCCAGGTTCATCACCGGCGCCCCGGCCTTGCGGGAGGCGTCCAGGTCCACCTGGAACTCGGCGACCCAGTCGTTGTCCCCGGCCTCGTCCACCAGCATCTGCTGGACCCGCCAGTCGGGGAGGACGTAGGTGTGGCGCAGGTTGCGGCCCTCGGAATCCAGGCGGGGGCCCTTGTGGTCCATGCGGTACGCTTCCGCCAGGGCCTTGAGGCGGTCGGGGGTCCACGCCTGGCCTTCGGCGTCGGCGGGCTCGCCGTACTCGGCCAGCAGGTTTGCCGCCTCCTCCCAGTCGCCCACCACCAGGCTCCTCATCCACGTGAAGATCCGGTTGCGCACGGCGGCGGTGAAGGCCTTGCGGTCCCTCGTGACGTCCAGGTCGGCCTCCTCGGCGCCGGGGGGGCGCAGCTCCGCGGCTTCCCCGGGGCGGTAGCTCCCGTCGCGCATCTTCTCCCACTCGTCCAGGAGGCTGGAGTCCACCTGGCGGAGCATGGCGCCCAGGTAGAGCTCCATCTCCCTCACTTCCTCGCTCTTGGCGGAATCGGGCACGGTCTGGGCCAGCACCTTGAACACGCTGTTCAGGTGGCGCAGGAGGAGGCCTTCCGAGCGCTGGATGTCGTACTCGCGCACGTAGTCGGAGAAGGAGCGGTAGTCCTCGAACATCTCCCGGGCGATGGACTTGGGGCGGATGTTCTCCTCGCCCACCCATGGGTGCTTGACGGCGAAGGCGTTGAAGGTGCCGTAGATGAAATCGCGCTGGGGCTTGGGGTACTCGAGCTTCTCCAGCTCGGCCATGCGCTCCTCGTACTCGATGCCGGCCATCTTCATCTCGGCCACGCGCCGGCCCTTGAGGCGGTCCAGCTGCTTGCGCAGGATGACCTCGGGGTTCTCCAGGATGGACTCCACCAGGGTGATGAGGTCCAGGGCGTACTCGGGGCTGTCCGGATCCAGGAGCGGGATCGTGTCGAGCAGGTAGAGGCTGAGGGTCTGGTTCATGGAGAAGTCGTCCTGCAGGTCCACGTTCACCCGCAGGTTGTGGCCCTCGCCCGTGAACTCCACGATCTTCCGGTCCAGCAGGGCGCGGAACAGCTGCCAGCCGCGCCTGAAATGGGCCGCCTTCGCGCGCTCGTTGTCGTGGCAGCCTCGGATGAGCCCGCGCATGGCGCCGCAGCCGTCCCCGCGGCGGCTCAGGACGTTGAGCAGCATGCCGTGGGTCACCTGGAACCGCGACACCAGGCGCTCCGGCTGGGCCGCCACGAGCCTCTCGAAGGTCTGCTTGTCCCAGTTCGTGAAGTTCCGCTCCGGTGGCAGGCGCCTGGTGTACTTCCGGCCGCCGGCGGCGGCCTTGGCGGCCAGCTTCATGTTCTCGATCCAGTGCTCGGGGGCCTGGGCCACCACCCAGCCCACGTCGTCGAAGCCCTTGCGCCCCGCCCGGCCCGAGATCTGGTGGAAGTCCCGCGCGCTCAGGATGCCCGTCTTCTGCCCGTCGTACTTGCACAGCTTGGTGAAGAGCACCGTGCGGATCGGCACGTTGATGCCGACCCCCAGGGTGTCCGTGCCGCAGATGACCTTCAGGAGGCCCTTCTGGGCCAGCTGCTCCACCAGGATGCGGTACTTGGGCAGGAGCCCCGCATGGTGCAGCCCGATGCCGTGGCGCAGCCAACGCTTGAGGTCCGGGCCGTAGGGGCTGTTGAACTTGAAGCCCTCCATCTCCTTCTGGATGGCGGCCTTCTCCTCCTTCGTGCAGAGGTTGATGCTGGTGAAGTCCTGGGCGCTGGTGGCCGCCTCCAGCTGGGTGAAGTGCACCAGGTAGATGGGCGCCTTGCCCTCCTCCACCAGGCGCTCCAGGGTGAGCGAGAGCGGGGATTCGGCGTAGGTGAAGCCCAGGGGCACCGGGCGGTCCGTGGATTTCACCGAGACCGTGGGGGTTCCCGTGAGCCGGGTCAGCTCCTCCTCGAAGAAGGCCGTGTCGCCCAGGGTGGCGGACATGAGCAGGAACCGGCACTGGGGCAGCGTGAGCAGCGGCACCTGCCACGCCACGCCCCGCTCCCGGTCGGCGTAGTAGTGGAACTCGTCCATGATCACGTCCCGCACGTCGGCGTCCGCGCCCTCGCGCAGGGCGATGTTGGCCAGGATCTCGGCGGTGCAGCAGAGGATCGGCGCGTCCCGGTTCACCGAGGCGTCGCCCGTGCTGAGCCCCACGTTCCCGGGCCCGAAGTCCCGGCACAGGGCCAGCCACTTCTCGTTGACCAGGGCCTTGATGGGGCAGGTGTAGATGGAGCGCCGCCCCTGGGCCAGGGCCTTGAAGTGCAGCGCCGCCGCCACCAGGGACTTGCCCGACCCCGTGGGCGTGTTGAGGATGACGTTCTTCCCCTCGAACAGTTCGAGGATGGCGGCCTCCTGGGCGGGGTAGAGGGTGAGGCGCCGGCCTTCCACGTACTCCAGGAACCGGCCGAGCAGTTCGTCGCTGCCGGCGCCGGCTGCCTGGGGGAGGAGGTCGTAGAGGGTCGTGTGCATGGGGATTCCGGGTGGGGGCGGTGGAGGGGGCCTTGTCCACCCTAGCCCATTTCCGGCTGGGCGGGTTCCGGTTCCGATCGGTTTTTTTTCGCCTTTGCGCGGAACCCGGCCCTGCGGCACTCTTGTTCTTTGCGGATCCTTGCCAGTTCCATAGCGCGATATCCAGAAAGGTGGAGGGACGGGCCCTGTGAAACCTTGGCAACCTGCTTCCGGGCAAGGTGCCAATTCCTGCCTGCGGCGCAAGCCGGGGGAAGATGGCGAGCTGCAGCGAGCTGACGAATCAGGGATTCCCCACGATCGGGCCGGAACGGCGGCGATCCTCCCACCCGGAGGACCCCATGAGCGACAACCACCTCGACAGCAACGTGCCCGGCAACCCGGCCTACCATTTCACGGTCGTGCCCCCGGGCACGGAGCCCGTGGCGGGCTGGGCCCGGAGGGCGGACCTCCTGGCCGGGGCCGGACCCGGCACCCAGTGCATCCACGCCGGCTCCCAGCCGGACCCCGCCTACGGGGCCGTGACGCCTCCCCTCTACCTCACCAGCACCTTCGCCTTCTCGGACATCGGCAGCAACGGCGGCTTCGACTACACCCGCAGCGGCAACCCCACCCGGGAGCGCCTGGAGACGGCCATCGCCACCCTGGAGGGGGGCTCGGGAGCCACCTGCACCAGCTCGGGCATGAGCGCGGTCCTCGTGGCCCTGAACCTCCTGGAGCACGGCAGCCACGTGCTCTGCACCGTGGACTGCTACGGCGGCACCTTCCGCACCCTGGAGCACGCCCGCAAGGTCTACGGCCTGGAGGTCACCTACCTGGACCTGGCCGACGCCGCGGCGGTGCGGGCGGCGCTGCGCCCCAACACCCGGATGATCTGGGTCGAGACCCCCTCCAACCCCCTCCTGCGCCTCTCGGACCTGGGCGCCCTGGCCGGAATCGCCGCGGGTGCGGGCGCGCTGCTGGTGGTGGACAACACCTTCCTCTCCCCCGTCCTCCAGCGGCCCTTCGACTTCGGGGCGGACCTGGTGGTGCACAGCACCACCAAGTACCTCAACGGCCACAGCGACGTGGTGGGCGGCGCCGTGGTGGCGGGCCCCGGCCGCGAGGCCCTGGCCCAGCGCATCGCCGCCATGAACAACCTCCTGGGCACCAGCCAGAGCCCCCACGACTGCTACCTGGTGCTGCGCGGCCTCAAGACCCTCCGGGTGCGCATGCTGGCCCACGAGGCGGGGGCCCTGGCCGTGGCCCAGGCGCTGGCCGCCCACCCCGCCGTGGCCTCCGTGAACTACCCCGGCCTGCCCACCCACCCCCAGCACGCCCTGGCCCGGGCCCAGCAGAAGGGCTTCGGCGCCATGCTCAGCTTCGAGCTGAAGGACGCCACCCCGGCCGCGGTGAACCGGGTCCTCCTGGCCCTGCACTGGTTCACCCTGGCCGAGAGCCTGGGCGGCGTGGAGAGCCTCGTGGCCCACCCCGCCAGCATGACCCACGCGTCCATGACCCCGGAGGCCCGCAGGAACGCCGGCATCGGCGACGGCCTCATCCGCCTCTCGGTGGGCATCGAGGATCCCGGGGACCTGGTGGAGGATCTCCGGCAGGCGCTTGGATAGACAAAGATAATTATAATAACTTTTAACCTCTTCTTCCGGTGGCAGGGCGCCTGCGCCGGGGAGGGGTGGCTAAAGTATTAAATAAATATTTTTTGGTGTGGCCAGAGTTGATTCAACATCCGTTGGATTGCGTTCCAAACGCTGGGGAATGTGTTGATTTAATGAACTCGCCATGGAAGGATCCTTCTACCCGAGGAGTGCCGGATGTCCAGGTCCACCGTTCTACGAGGAGCGGCCCTTTGCGGCCTTGCGCTGGTGCTGGCCGCCTTCCTGCCGCGCCTCCTCCTGGGACCGGCCCTCGAGGCGGTGCGGGTGGCGCGCCGCGACCTCGTGCGGACGCTGGTGCTCAACGGCCGGGTCCTGGCGCCCCGGCGCGTCTCCCTGGGGGCGCTGCAGGCCAGCGTCGTCTCCCGCAGGCTGGTGGAGGAGGGGGACCGGGTGGAGGCGGGGCAGGTGCTGGCGGAACTGGAGGACTCGGAGCAGCGGGCGGCGCTGGCCCAGGCCCAGGCGAGGCTGGACCAGCTCAAGGAGAGCGCGGCGCCCTCGGCCCGGGCGGCCCTGGACCAGGCCGACAGCGCCCTGGTGCAGGCGCGCCTGGCCTGGGAGCGGGGCCAGCGTCTGGCCCGGGACGGCATCCTCAGCGCCAGCCAGACCGATGAGCTCCGCAAGGCGTTCGAGACGGCCCTGGCGGGCCGGGAGGGGGCCCTGGCCCAGGCCCGCAGCGCCCAGGGCGGTGCCGACCTGCGCGCCGCGGTGGCCGCGGTGGACCTGGCCGGCGCCAAGCTGAGGCAGATGCGGGTCGCCGCCCCGGCCCGGGGCGTGGTGCTCACCCGCGCCGTGGAGGCGGGGGACCTGGTGCAGCCCGGCAAGGTGCTCTACACCCTGAGCCTCGACGAACCGCTCCAGCTCCTGGTGCAGCCCGACGAGAAGCACCTGGGCGCGCTCGCCCTGGGGCAGCAGGCCACGGCCAGCACCGACGCGCGGCCCCTGGAACGGTTCGGCGGGGAGGTCGCCTACATCGCCCCCGCCGTGGACGCCCAGCGCGGCACGGTCGATCTCAAGCTGAAGGTCCCCGCCCCGCCGGCCTTCCTCCGGCCGGACATGACCGTGTCCGTGGAGATCCGCCTGGGGCACCGCTCGGGAGCGGTGGTGCTGCCCCTGGCAGCGGTGCGCGACCTGCAGGTCGCGCCCTACGTTCTGGTGCGCCGCGGGGGGCGGGCCGAGAAGGTCCCGGTGGGGGTCGGCATGCGGGGGGAGACGGACGTGGAGATCCTGCAGGGGCTGAAGGAGGGGGAGGACGTCTTCCTCTCGCCCGCGGCCCGGCCCGGGGGGCGGTACCGCGCGGCCCTGCAGGCCCGCTGAGATGCCCTTCACCTGGACCGTCGCCGTGCGCTTCCTGCGGGAGGGGCGCGCCCAGACCCTGCTCATCCTCGCGGGGCTGGCCACGGGCGTGGGGGTCATCGTCTTCCTGTCGGCGCTGATCACGGGGCTGCAAGAGAGCCTCGTGGACCGGACCCTGGGCACCCAGGCCCACATCGTCCTGCGCCAGCCCGACGACGTGGCCCGGCCCCAGCTGGACCGCGGGGCCGGCCTGGTGCTGGACCGGATCCAGCGCCCGGAGCAGCGCCTGCGCTCCATCCTGGCCTGGCCCCAGAGCCTGGCCCTCCTGCGGGCCACGCCCGGGGTCACCGCGGCCTCGCCCACGGTCGCCGGGGCCGCCTTCGCCCTCAAGGGCGCCGCGAACCGCAGCGTGGCCCTGCGGGGCGTCGACCCGTCCTACCGGGCCATCCTCGACCTGGCGCCCCGCATCACCGAGGGCGCGTTCGACGTGGCCGGGACCAACGCGGTGGTGGGCACGGAGCTGGCCCACGAGCTGGGCCTGACCACCGGAGACAAGGTGCGCCTCCAGACCCCCGCGGGCCAGAACGAGGTGTTCACGGTGACGGGCATCTTCGACGTGGGCAACAAGGACCTGAACCTGAGGTGGGTCTTCCTGAGCCTGCGCAACGCGCAGACCCTCCTGGACCTGGCCGGCGGGGTGAGCACCCTGGAGGTGAAGGTGGACCGCCTCTTCGAGGCCGAGGCCATGGCCCAGCGGCTCGCGGCCCGCACGGGGCTCCAGGCCGACAGCTGGATGAAGCTCAACGCCCAGCTCCTGGTGGGGCTGCGCAGCCAGAACAGCAGCTCCTACATGATCCAGGTCTTCATCATCATCGCCGTGGTGCTCGGCATCGCCTCGGTGCTGGTGGTCTCCGTGGTCCAGAAGTCCCGGGAGATCGGCATTCTCAGGGCCTTCGGCACGTCCAGGGAGCAGGTCATGCGCATCTTCCTCCTGCAGGGCGGGCTGCTGGGCGGGGTGGGGGCGGTGCTGGGCATGGCGCTGGGCATCGTGCTGGGGCTCTTCTTCCAGACCCTCGCCACCAATCCCGACGGGAGCCCCACCTTCCCCGTGAACCTCACGCCGTGGCTGTTCCTGCGCACCGGGCTCATCGCCCTGGGCACGGGGCTCCTGGGGGCCTGGCTCCCGGCGCGGCGCGCTGCGCGCCTTGACCCCGCCGTGGCCATCCGCCATGACTAGCGTCATGCGCCTGCGGGGCGTCCGGAAATCCTACGGCGAAGCGGTCGTCACCGAGGTCCTGCACGGCATCGACCTGGCGCTGGAGCCCGGCGAGTTCACGGCGCTGGTGGGACCCTCGGGCAGCGGCAAGAGCACCCTGCTGAACCTCCTGGGACTCCTGGACCGGCCCACCTCCGGCTCCATCGAGGTGCTGGGGCGGGATGCCGGCGGCCTGGACGACGCGGCCCTGACCCGGCTCAGGGGCCGCTCCCTGGGGTTCGTCTTCCAGTTCCACCACCTCCTGCCGGCCTTCACGGCGCGGGAGAACATCCTCCTGCCCCTCCACGCGCAGCACGGCAGGGTGGATGCGGCCATGGAGGCCCGGGCCGGCGCGCTCCTGGAGCGCATGGGGATCGCGGACAAGGCCGGCCAGCTCACGTCGAGGCTCTCCGGCGGCCAGCAGCAGCGCGTGGCCATCGCCAGGGCCCTCATGCACGCGCCGAGCCTGGTGCTTGCCGACGAGCCCACCGGGAACCTCGACACCCGCGCCGGGGAGGAGGTCTTCGCCCTGATGCGGGAGCTGAACCGGGAGCAGGGCACCGCCTTCCTGATGGTGACCCACGACCCCGCCCTGGCGGACCGGTGTGACCGGATCATCGAACTGGTGGACGGCAGCATCACCCGGGAGCGATGAGCCGTAAATTCAATTATATGAGCCATATGTATATGTGCTCCATCGCGCCCCTGGCGCCAGGAAACTGATACCCTTTCACCTTCGGGGGCGGGGCTTGGGAGGCGACGGGCAGGAGCGGAGGCGATTCACGCGCATGAGCACGTCCGGGGGCCCCTACCAGGTGGTCTTCCACCTGCACGACCGCATGGTGGCCGGCGCGCGGCTCGCCAACATCAGCGCCGGCGGCTGCGGCCTGGAGATCCAGATGGTGGATGCCTGGGACCTGGACACGGGCTCCGTGCTGGAAAACCTCTGCATCCTCCACCCGGACCTTCCCTGCGTGCCCCTGCAGGGCACGGTGGTGCGCCTCCTGGGAAAGGTGCCCGGCAAGACCAGCGGCTACCTCCTGGCGGGGGTCGAGTTCACCATGATCACCCCCTTCGTCCAGGCCCTCATCGACGGCCACGTGGAACCTAATTAGGAAAGGAAGGCATGGCCTCGAAGGCACTGGATCACTTCAGAGCGGTTCTCGATCACCTGGACGGGGAGGACCGGCGGGATCAGCTGGAGTTCTTCAGCTGCGTGCTCGCGGCGGGGCCCGAGGTGGTGCTGGAGCTGGACGGGCGCCTGCCCGGGTCCCGGGCGCCCAGGGCCCTGCGGCAGCTGGCCATGGAGGCAGCCTTCTACTTCCCCTGGCCGGACTGGCTGGAGATCCTCGCCCGCATCCTGCGCTATGAATCGGAACTGGCGATCTTCGAAACCGGCGCCCGGGCCCTGGGCCGCATCGGCACGCCCGGCGCCCTGGACGTCCTGAGGGAGCTCAACACCATGCGCCAGGGGGCGGATTTCAAGGAGATCCTGGCGGACGTGCTGACCCAGACGGATCCCCAGGAAGCCTTCGACCATTATCTGGGCCGGCTCCTGGAGGGGTCGGCCAATCCAGGCGCCGCCAACGAGGCCGCCCAGCGGCTGGCGGCGCTGGTGGCCGGCCCCAACCTCGAGGCCCTGCGCATGGTGGCCCAGCACCCGGATCTCCTGGTGTTCCGCCATGGCCTCCTCCTGCTGGCCATGATTCCCACCGCCGAGGCCGCGGAGGTCCTCGCCGACATCTTCGAGGACAGCCACCACGAGGTCCTGTCGGACCGGTTGCTCAAGGAGCGGGTGGCCCAGTTCCGGTCCCTGCAGGCGCCGGACGCCCGGGAGGCGGCCCTGGAGGCCCTCCGGGCCATGGAGGCCGGGGAGGCCCTGGACGCCCCGCCCCTGATCAAGGGCTTTCTCAAGGACATCCTCGCCGCCACGGAGGAAGGCGGCAAGCCGGGCGCCCTCGCGACGGTCTTCACCCAGGCGATGGAGGCCATGCACCAGCGGGCCCGCCGCCTGAGCTTCGCCGTGGATTGCTCGGCCGAGGGCCTGGCGTCGTACGTGAAGAAGGAACTCCTCGACGCGGACCGGATCCTGGACCTCCTGGTGATGGGCTACCAGGAACAGACGGGCAGGGAGGGGCTCGCCCGGGCCCTGGCCAAGCTCGTGCCCGCGGACGCGGGGAAGGTCCATCAGCTCATCCTGGGCGGCCCCGACGGCGCCCAGCGTGCCGCCGCCGTGGAAGTGCTGGGCGGCCGGGAGGAGGCCGCCCTCCTGCCGGTGCTGCTGCAGGCCTGCCGGGACCCGCTCACGGACATCGCGGACCGGGCCCTGTTCCACCTGGGGCGCCTGCCGGGGGCCCTCGAGCTGGCCCGTACCCTCCTGCACAGCCCCACGCCCCAGGACCTGTCCCTGGGCCTCCGGCTGACGGCCCAACGGAGGTTCCCCGAGCTGGTTCCGGACCTCCTGGAGCTGGTGCGGACCAGCACCCGGGAGGAGACCACCCTGCAGGTCATCGAGACCCTGGGCGCCGTGGGGGGAGGCCAGGTCGCCGCCCAGCTCCTGGAGATGCTCCATTCGGGCCAGAGCCTCCGGATCCAGACCATCGTGGGCGAGGCCCTGATGGGCATGCGGGACCCCGAGGTGGCCCTGGCCCTCTGTGCCAAGGCCGACGCCATCAAGCTGCCGTTCCTGCACTGCATCGCCGTGGAGGCCCTGGGCGCGGCCCACGGCGCATCCGGGCCCGCGATGCCGGCGCAGAACGGCGCGATGCTCCTGCACCAGGTGCGCCGTTCCTGGATGGACCGCAACCCCTGGGCCCTCCGGCTGCGGGTGGTGAACGCCCTGGTGGAGGTCCGGATGGCGCATCCGGAGACCTGGTCGGCCCTGGCGGACCTCATCCGGGATACCCTCGCGGAGAAGCGTCCACCCGGGGCCTGGAGCCCCGATGCCCTGCACGCGGTGCAGGGGGCGGCCAAGGAGTTCATGCGGAGGGCCTCCGGGCGGGAGGAGGGCTGAACCTGGGCCTTACCTTGCCGTACGACCGCAGCTTGCGGTACAGGGTGGCGGAGCCGATGCCCAGCTGCAGGGCGGTGAGCCCCTGGTTGCCCCCGTTGGCCTCCAGGACCGCAAGGATGTAGTCGCGCTCGATGTCGGCCAGGGGCCTGGCGGGGCTGGCCACGAGGGGCGCCGCCACGGGCGGCCGAAGGTCCCCGGGCAGGGCGTCCAGCACGGTGCGGTCCGCCAGGGCCGCGGCGCGTTCCATGGTGTTCTCCAGTTCCCTCACGTTGCCGGGCCAGGGGTAGCGCAGGAGCTGCTCCTCCAGGGCGGGGGCCAGGGTCATCGCCGGAATGCGCAGGCGGGCCGAGGCTTCGGCCAGGAGCTGCCGGGCCAGGGGCAGGATGTCCTCCCGGCGCTCCCGCAGGGGCGGAACGTGCAGCTCCACCACGTTCAGGCGGTAGAAGAGGTCCTTGCGGAAGCGCCCCAGCCGGATGTCGGCGGCCAGGTCGGAATTGGTGGCAGCGATGACCCGCACGTCGATGGGGCGGGAGCGGTTCTCCCCCACCCTCCGCACCTCCCGTTCCTGGAGCACGCGCAGGAGCTTGACCTGCATGGCCGGCGAGATCTCGCCCACCTCGTCCAGGAGGATCGTGCCCCCGCCGGCGGACTCGAAGAGCCCGGCCCGGTCCGACACCGCGCCGGTGTAGGCGCCGCGGGCGTGGCCGAACAGCTCGCTCTCCAGGAGGGTCTCGGTGATGGCCCCGCAGTTCACGGGGATGAAGGGCCCCGCCGCGCGCCGGGAGGCACGGTGCACCAGGCGCGCGATGAGCTCCTTGCCGGTGCCGCTCTCGCCCGTGATGAGCACCGTCGATTCCACCGTGGCGATCCGCTGGGCCAGGTCCAGAAGCCGGCGCATGGGGGCGCTCTGGGCGACCATGGCCTCCGGCCCGGACGGGGCCTGGGGCTCCGGCCCCCAGTCCTCCCGGGAGCGCCCCTGGAACCGGCACCGGGGGGCGCCCTGGGCCGCGCACCGCTCCTCGCGCACCTCCACCTCCCGTCCCAGGCGCCGGCTCAGGTAGCCGCTGGCCACCCCGCAGATCACCCAGCACGCCGGAATCCGGCTCGGCCCCAGGTGGGCCAGGTGCTGCTCGGCCTCGAAGGAATCCAGCTCCAGGAACCGCGCCCCCGCCTGGGTGCCCTGGAGGAAGGCCGGAACCCCGGGTTCCATGCGGAACAGCCCCAGCAGGCCCGGCGTGAAGGGGTCTTCCACCGGCCCGGACCCCAGGCGCCACCCCTGGGCGTATCCCACGCGCGTGAGCAGGGCCCGGGCCTCCTCCAGCCCCGTCTGCTCCACCAGTTCCTTCCTCAGCACCCCCAGCGTGCTGGCATCCAGGACGACCGCAGGTCTGCCCGCCAAGCGAACCAGACCCACCTCGGTGTCCACTTCCAACTGGTCATTAATATCAAGATGTTCCAAGCTCATCTGACCTCCTTCCCTCCCAAGGCCATTTCCTGCCTTGGGGGGTGGAAAATAAATAAATAAAATAAGTAATTAAAATGTGTTGAGATGTTGATCAGGTCGATATGAATCGCCGGATTCCCATCATAGGTGAATGAAAGGGACAAAGCAAATTCGTTTGGCAGGAAAAGAACAATGCTTGTAAAAAAATTGCATTCAAGCCGCGCGTGGCTGGGGTCAGCCCAGGACCATAAATGGGCGGTCGAGCATTAGCTCGGTTTTTCCTGCTCCTGGTTCCAGGGTCCTAGAATCTTATAAAATAGGATCATGATTTCGATCTATCCTCTCCCGTGGTCATGCAGTTAAATGAACGAGTACTGCATCGTGCAAATACCTTGGAATAAGATCCAGGACCGGATGTGCTTTCTTCTGCCGTGCCCAGCGCCCCACCGTTTCACCTTTTCAAGGGAATCCCGCAAGCTGGTCCGCTGCCCATTCGAACGGATGCTTCAAAAGACCGGATAAGACGCCGGGGCGCTGGGGTTTTGAAGAGGCGCTGAAAACCGGCACCCCCTCACCCTTTTTCCGATTCGGGCAGGGGGATGCGATTGCAGACTCCTTTTTTCCCCTGTTCTGGCCGAATTGTGGCTGTATTATTCATCAAACAACCATGGATGAATGATATGTCAATTTCCGCACCGATGGCCGTATGCCTTTGCGTCTCCTTGCATGCGGGAAGCTGGGCGCCGATCCCCCAGAACGTCTGGGACATGAAGGAGGATCCGGCCCAAGGAGTCAAGGGCGCCGTGGTGCTGGAGCGGCGCATGACGTTCACCGGCATGGCGGTCCAGCATCGGGTGAGGGTGCGGGTGCTCTCGGAAGCGGGGCGCGCTGCCGTCGCCTACCTGGGCCTCACGCCGGAATCCTGCGAACTGGAAGGACGCACCGTGCAGCGGGACGGTTCGGTGGTTCTGTACGACAAGGTAGGTGATTTCACAGGCAAGACCCTCAGTGAGGGGGGCGACGCGTACGTGCAGAAGGGACTGGTTCCGCCCGGGGTCACCCCGGATTGCGTGGTCGAAGTGCGCTGGGCGGAACTCGTCGGAGGGGGCGTGGGGCGCCAGCTGCCGACGAGCCTTGGCTATTCGGCGGAATGGAGGCTGGGCGGCCGGTACAAGGTCCTCGAGGACGTGGTGGAATTCGGCAGCGGCTACAAATGGAGCGCCACGGTGCTGCCGGGCCGGGGTGGTCCACAGCCTGAAGTCCGGAACTCGGGCCGGACCCGCACCTTCGTTTTCCGCGACCTGCCCGCCCGGGAGGAGGTGCCCTTCTCCCTGGCCCCCCTTGCCGATCGGCCGGTCGTGATGGCCTGGTACCAGCCGGAGCTGCTGGTGGGGCAGGCCCACGGCAACCTCGAGAACTACTGGCAGATGGCCGCCCGTAACTACTGGGAACAGCACTTCAAGGGCTGGATCAAGACCGGGAGGGCCTTCCGGGCCCTGGCCGAGGAATTGACCGCCGGCCTTCCCGCGGACCCGGCCGAAGCCGCCTCCCTCCTTCTGCGGCGCCTGGACCGGCGGATCCGCAATGTCAGCTTCCCGACCCTTGCCGAGAAATCCAGCCTGGACGTCGTGGCCATACAGGCCGACGACTACGATGCCCGGCACGACCTGGAGCAGATCGTCCGGCGCGGCGCCGCCACGGCCGAAGAAATGGGCTTCCTCTTCATCACCCTGCTGGAAAAGGCGGGCATCCACCCCCGGCTGGCGCTGGTGCAGGACAGGACCCGCAGCCTGCTCCGGCTGGCGGTGCCCAACGTCTTCCAGATGGACGACGTGCTGGTGGGGGTTCCGATGGCCGGGCGCGGCATCCTGTGGCTGGATCCCGGGCTGCGCTTCGCCGCGCCCGGACTGGTCCATCCCGATTACCAGGGCTGGGACGCCCTGCTGCTCGATACAGCCCGATGGCAGCCCGAAAAGGGCATGGTGCCCATCCAGCCGGCTGCCGTCAACGTCTCCAGGTACGCCTTCACCCATGCCTTCCCCGAGGATGCGTGGACGTTCCAGGTGAAGGCGGACTTCACCGGGTATCCGGAATACCGGCAGCGGCGGCGGTTCATGTCCCGGTCGCCGGAGGAACAGGCCAGGACCCTGAAGGAGGCCCTGGAGAAGATCCTCCCGGAGGCCACTGTGACCGCGGCCGTCCAGCACGCCTCCGACCCCGACGCCAATGTCACCTGGAGCGCGGAAGGCGCGCTGGACCGCCCAGGTCCGGGCAGTTTCCACTTCAACCCGTTCCCGGGCATGCCCAGCCCCCTGGCCCAGCCGGCATCCTGGCCGGAGCGGCGCACCGAGCCGGTCGTCCTTGAACACCTCGGGATCCAGGTGGCGACCAGCGAATTCGACCTGCCCGCCGGGTATCGCCTGGCCGCTTCCGAGCCGTTCGTGCAGGAAAACAGCTTCGGCAAGGTCGGGTTCTGGGTTTCATCGGCCCCCCAGGGAGAAGGGACGCGGGTCAAGGCGGTATTCAAGGTGGAAGTCCTGCGCCCTTCGGCCCCGCCGGAGGCCTACCGGGAATTCAGGACCTTCATGGACTGGATCGACCAGGCCTGCCGGCGCCGGATCCTGCTGGAGCGGCCATGAGGCCCTGGCTGCTCCTGGGCTGCCTCCTCTTCCTGCCCCTTTCAGGGCAGGATCTTTCGGGGCTGCCGGAATGGGCCCGGGGCCCGGCTGCCGCCGCCCAGGCCGAGGTCCCGCCTGCCGGGGCCGGCGCCTGGGTGCTGTTGAAACGGTATGAGGTCGCCTACGCCGGCGAAGGTGAAATGCGGATCCGCAGCCTTCGCCTGGTGCGGATCCTGGGTGAACGGGGCCTGCCCGAAGGCACGTTCTCCCTGCAAAGCCTGGGCGGCAAGGCGCAGGAGGTGCGCCACCTCCGGGGCTGGAACCTCCGCCCGGACGGCGAAATGGTCCGCCTGTCCCGGGATGGCATCGCCGTGCAGGACAGCGATCCCGGTGATGGATTCAGCAGCGATCACGTCACCGTCGCCGAGATCGCGCGGGTGGCCCCGGGCAGCCTGGTGGCCTTCGAATCGGAAGAAGTGGCCCGGATGCCCATGGGCCCGTGCATGGGTTTCTACCTTCCGGAAGCGGAACCGGTGCGGCGCTTCGAGGTGGCCGTCGCCCGCCGCGGCGGCTTTTTCTCGGACCTCCGGGAGGTGGAGGTGCGTCTGCGGACGCGGCATTGGCAGGGCTGGGGCCTGGCCCAGGAAGCCCTTCCGGACGGTGGGGTGGCGGCCAGCGGCATCTCTGCCTTCCCAAGGGATGAGAGGGTCGCGCCCTACCGGAACAATGTCTGGCCTTCGGTGGAATTGACCTTCCTGGACGCCAACTTCGCCGGGGCCCCCTCCTGCCGGACCTGGGACACCTTGGCGAGCTGGATCCATGCCCGCTACCTGCCGGCCATCACTCCGTCCGGGAGGCTGCCCCTGAAGGGGCTGCCGCCCGGCGACGCCCTGGCCGCGGCCTACCGCTGGATGGCGAAGGAACTGGTGTACAAGGTGGTCTATCTGGCCCCGGAGCGGGGCTGGTTGCCGGAGCCGGGCCCAGAGGTGGTTCGCAAGCGGTATGGGGACTGCAAGGACCATGCGGCCTGCTTCCTGGGGGAGGCCGCCGGGCTCGGGTTCGAGCCCTTCCCTGTGCTGTGCCGCATAGGCCAGGGGGAGATCGAGGCCGGCCAGGAGCCCTTTCCCTACGTCTTCAACCATGCGATCGCGGCGCTGCGCCTGAAGACCTCCCTGGGCCTGGCCGCCGAGGTGACCACCGAGGCTGGTCGCTTCCTGCTGGTGGACGCCACCGACCGCACCTGCCCGTTCGGACTGCTCCCCGCGGATCACCGGGGCCGCCGGCTGCTCATCTGCACGCCCCAGGGAGCCGTATGGGTCACGGTCCCCGCCAGCGCCACGGTCCCGGAGCGGCTTGAGGTGGAACTCACGGGAACCGTCTCCGAGGGCGGGGCGGTGCGGGCGAAGGTGCGCCTCCGGGAGACCGGCAATGCCACAGGCCTGCGGGCCCACCGGCTGATGGCGGGCCTAGGGGCCCTGGAGCCGCTGCTGCTCTCCCAGGGCTTCCACCTGCCTCCCGCGGGGCGCCTGAGCGAACTGGCCTCCAGCGACCCGCTGGACCTGGACCACCCCTTCGAGGTGACCTTCGTCCTCGACCATCCCAACGGCGCCACCCCGCGGGGATCCAGCCTGGTCCTGGTGGGCTGGGGCCTGCCGCCGGCGCCGGGGATCATCCAGAAGCCGGGGATCCCGCGCCGGTTGCCGGTGGCCGTGCGCGAGGCCATGGTCCGGAGCCTGCGGGCCACCTGGACCTTCCCCCATCCCGTCCGCCCTGCGCTGCCGGAGCGGCGCTCCGATTCGCCGTTCCGCACCGTAGCCTGGCGGGTCCTGGCCGAGGACCGCAGCGTCCGGGTGGAACTTGACGACGAACAGAAGGAGGCGCGCTTCGACGGGGATGCCCGGGCCGGGGCCGTCGCGGCCTGGAAGAAGGACCGGTCCCTGTTCCAGGCCCTGGCGGATCAGGGCCTGACCTTCATCCGGTGACGGCGGGAATGGCGGAAGGCGAGGGATTCGAACCCCCGGTGGGCTCATCACCCACGCTCGTTTTCAAGACGAGAGCCATAAACCACTCGGCCAGCCTTCCATCCCAGAATCATGCCACGGCTCACCCGGGGCGTCCATTTGGGGCTCGGGCCTACGCGTTGGCCCGGTAGAGCCCCTCGATCACGTCCTTGAACGCCTCGTTCACCACCCGCCGCTTGAGCTTGAGCGACGGGGTCAGAAGGCCGCTTTCGGGGGTCAGCTCCTTCTCCAGGAGGGCGATCTTGCGCACGCGCTCGTAGGCGGGGAGCTGGGAGTTGGTGTGGTTCACGCGGGTCATGATCTTGGCGTAGACCTTGGGGTTGGCCAGCATCTCCGCGTCGTCCTTGAAGGGCAGCTGCTTGCGCTGGCACCAGTCCCTCAGGGCGGGGAAGTGGGGGACGATGAGGGCGGCCAGGTGGTTGCGGTGGTCGCCCACGACCACGGCCTGCTCGATGTAGGGATCGTCCCTCAGGGCGTTCTCGATGGGCTGGGGGGCCACGTTCTTGCCGCCGTTGGTGACGATGATCTCCTTCTTGCGGTCGGTGATCTTCACGCGGCCCTGGGGGTCGATCTCGCCCACGTCGCCCGTGCAGAAGTAGCCTTCCGCGTCGAAGACCTCCCGGGTGGCCGCCTCGTCCTTCCAGTAGCCCTGCATGACGTTGGGGCCCTGGCAGAGGATCTCGCCGTCGGGGGCGAGCTTTAGGAAGGGCCGTCCATTCCAGGACTTGAGGATGGGGTGGCCCACGTAGCCGGGCCGCACCCGGCCGATCTTGTTGAGGGTGAGGATGGGGCTGGTCTCCGTCAGGCCGTAGCCCTCGTAGATGGGCACGCCCATGGCCCAGAAGAATTCCATGATCGTGGGGTTGATGCCGGCGCCGCCGGTGACGCAGAAGCGAAGGCGCCCGCCGGTCTTGGCCCGGACCTTGGACAAAAGGATGCGGTCGGCGAGCCTCCAGGCCAGGTTGGTGAGGCCTCCGGGCTGCTTGTCGAAGTAGAGGTAGCGCACCACCCGGTGGCAGGTGGAGCGGGCCCAGCTGAACACCATGCGCTGGGCGAGGCCGCCCGAGGTCAGGGCGTCCCGCACCTTGGCGTAGATCTTCTCGAAGATCCGGGGCACGGCCATGAGGACGGCGGGCTGGACCTCCAGGAGGTTCTGGGGCAGGGAGATGAGGCTCTCGGCATAGTAGATGCCGATGCCCAGATGGAACATGGTGTAGTGGCCCGCGGTGCGCTCGAAGATGTGGGACAGGGGGAGCACGGACAGGCACCGGTCCCCGCGCTCGGGGCGCAGGGCCACGATGGCCACCTCCACCACGGCCTCGATGTTCGAGGCCAGGTTGCCCTGGGTCAGCATCGCCCCCTTGGGGTCGCCGGTGGTGCCGGAGGTGTAGATGAGGGTGAGGAGATCGCCGGGAACCCGCTGGGCGGCCCAGGCCCGCACTTCGGGACGGCGCGCGTCGAGGGCCTCGCCCTCGGCCATGAGGGTGTCCCAGGGCAGGCAGTTCATGCCATGCGGCTCGGGCGGGACGCCGTCCAGGACCACCACGGTCTCCAGTTCGGGAAGCCTGTCCGCGGAGGCCTTGATCTTGTTGAACTGCGCGCCGTTGGACGTGAGGATCCAGCGGGAGCCGCTGTGCTGGAGAATGTAGGACGTCTGTTCCGCGGTGAGGGTGTGGTAGATGGGCACGCTCACCAGCCCCAGCAGCGAGCATGCGAAGTCCATGATGGCCCAGGCTGGGCGGTTGTCGCAGAGGATGCCGACCCGGTCCCCCTTGCGGAGACCCCGAGCCTCCATCGCCAGGCAGAGACGCTCGACTTTCGCCTGCAGTTCCTTGTGGGAGATGGGCTTGTAGGCTCCATCGACCTTGGAGGCCAGGGCATCGGGCAAGTCAAACTTCAGACTTTCATAAAACAGCTCTGCAATGGTCTGAACCAAAGGCGGGACTCCAGGGAAATGGCAATGCGCATGTTAGCAGATGCATTTCCGGGTTGCACTGAAGCGCCCCAAAGGCCCTGACACCCTTCCTAGCGTGGTGAAAAAACGGAGTCACCGGGGCCATGCGGGGCCGAGGCTGATGCCGTGGAAGGCGTCCCACACGGCCTTCTCCTCGGGTCCGCCCGCGCCGTACAGATCCCTGGCGGACGTGATGCAGGCCTCCCTGGCCTCCTTGTAGCCGCTGGTGGAGGTGAGGTAGTGGACCATGGCCCGGTTCCAGATCCGCCCCGCGCGGTCGTTGCCGAGGCCTTCCATCCCCTTGGGAAGGGCGCAGGTGTAGAAGTCGGATTTCGGGTTGGAACTGGCCCCCTGGCTCAGGAAGAAGAAGCACCGGTTCATCGGGCCCGAACTCTCGTGCACGTCCATGAACTGGAGCTCCGGTGACCAGGCGTCGGGGCTGGCGCCGTCCTTGCTGGGTTTGTACATGAAGCGCAGCGGCTGGGGATGGCTGGACCGGACCACCGACTCCCCGATGGTCCAGTTCCCGCCCCAGTTCCCGATGAGGTCGCCCGAGCCCCCGCGGGCGTAGAACTCGATGAGGGCCGCGTTGATGTCCGAGTTGGCTTCGTTGAGGCCGCCGCTCTCGCCGAAGTACTCGAGGTGCGCGGTGCTGGAGCAGAAGCCGTGGCTGAGCTCGTGCGCGACCACGTCCAGGGAGGCCAGGTTCTTGAAATAGCGGCCGTCGCCCAGGGTCACGCACATGCAGGTGTCGCCCCAGAACGCGTTGTCGTAGTCGCTGTCGTAGTGCACCCGCATGGTCACGGCCGTGCCCTTGTCGTCGAGGCCCTTGCGGCCCAGGATCCTGGCGAAGTAGTCCCAGGTGACCTGCAGGCCGTAGGCGGCGTCCACCGCCGTGGTCTCCCCGCTGGCGCCCGCCGTGGCGCCCCCCTCGTAGTTCCGGCCGTCCCCCCAGGTGTTGGTGGTGCTCGTGAAGATCGTCCCGTCGTCGTCCCCGGTCCTGTGGTCGAGGTTGATCGTCGTGTTCCCCGTCCTGCCCCGGGTCCAGTCCCGCAGTTCGAAGCCGCCGCCCTTGGCCCGCACCGTGGTGTTGAGGGCCACGGTGCCGTTGTACTGGGAGATCCCGGTGCCGGTCGCGGCCCTGCCGGTGTGCAGGGAGGACCACCGCTTGAGGATGCCCGAGGTGCGGGCGTCCACCAGGAAATCCACGTGGGCCGTCTCCCTCGCCCCGTTCTCCACTTCCAGGTGGACGCGGTAGGCCAGGACATCCCCGGCGGCGAGCCTCGCCACCACCAGCTCGGTGGTGGGCGGGACCCGGCAGCGCCCCCTGGGGGCAAGCGCCGCCATGGCCACGGCCAGGGCCTCCGCCGGGGGCACGCCCGGGTTGGTGTCCAGGTCCAGGTCCTTCACGAAGGCGTCCGTGACCGACCGGGTCCGGGGGCCCGAGAGATGGAGGATGCCCTCGCCGCCGAAGACCTTGACGCCTTTGTAGTACTGGAGGATGCGGGCGTCGCGCCCCTGGGTGAGGGGGTCCGGCACGATGCTGCGGACCCGCACCGCGTCCTCCCGGCCCAGGCCCAGGCCGGGCTTGAGCTCCTGGATCAGCAGCTGCTCCGGGGAGCCGATGAAGGACGCCTCCTGGGCCGGAAGGGTGGAGCAGAGGGCGAGGGCGGCAAGGGTGAGGGGCGGTCGGGGCATGGATCCTCCAGGGCCCGGCGTGGGCCTGATGCGGGTTCCCGTGGATACGGACCCCGGACGGCCGGAGTAGGCTACGGGTTCGTTCCCGCCGGGGTGTGATTGAACGGAACGATAGTCTTCCGGTCTTGCATGTCAATAGAAGTCACGGTATTAGCTGGAAAAAAAATACTTATTCAAATTTAATGTCGAAATAGTATTAATTCCAGCGATGTTTCATTGCCTGCAACCCGGCCGTGGGCGGTGGCTTCGCGGCGACCCCGGATGGTACCTTGCCCGGGGCGTCCCCAACGGTTACGATGGAAAGCCACCTGGAGAGATGCCGGAGTGGCCGATCGGGCTCGCCTGCTAAGCGAGTGTATTGGGTAAACCAGTACCGGGGGTTCGAATCCCCCTCTCTCCGCCAGATAGACTGCTAAGCCCCTGCAAAATCAGGGGCTTAGCTTTTTCTGGCCGTGGGAGGCCGTGCGTCCGGAGGAGGGGCCAGCGGTGCATCCCCCCGGCCCCATCCGGCGTGCGTCCACCCCTGGCGGGGGTTCCGGGGGCTTCCTACCACTTCCTTTCGTACCCGATGCCGACGAAAAGGTCGATGAAGGTGCCCAGGCCCCTGCCCGCCGAAGCCAGGACCTGCATCTGCTGGATGTTGAAGGCTCCCGCGCTGGCGTTGGTGTAGAGGCGGACCCGGCCGTCCTTGAACTTGACGGTGAGCTGCCCTTCGCCAAGCTCGTAGGCCTGAATGGCGGATTCTCCGGAACCGTCCGCGTACGGTGTCATCTTTCCTCCCGATGGGTCCCCTTATGCGAGGTGACTCGATCCTGCCCTTCCTGGGGCCGAAACCTCGCGGATTCCCCCGAACCGTCCATTTCCGGGGCCGAACGGGGGGTGGGCGCGGGCTTCGAGGCCGGGTCAGTCCGGGTCCGGGGATCCAGGAAGCCGGAGGGCGGCGCCCAGGCCTTTCCTTTCCCCGCGGTGCCGTTCTTTCGCCTGGGCGGAATCGTACAACCGGGCGAGGAATTCCATGAGCACCCATTCCTGCGCACGCTGGTGGCTTCGGAGAAGGCGATTGAGGTGCATGTGGGAGAGGCTCGAAGCCAGGTCCTGGATCGTCCCCTGCAGCTGGCCCCGGGCCCCGGCCTCCCTCAGGGCCAGGAGCGCGGGGCTCACGGGATCCGCGGCGGGGCCTTCCGGCGCGGGGACCCGCGTCTCCAGGGCCTCCCTGAACCTTCGGAAGGTCTTCCCCGTCCCGGCCGCTCCCGGGTCGCCGAATTCCTTCCGGAAGGCGATTCGTGAATTCACGGCCAGGGCCTTCCTGGCCTGGAGGTCCAGCCCGAGGCCGGTCCAGATCCGGTCGACCTCGGCCAGCCCCCTCTGCCACCGCGTCGCGTGGTCATCCCCCGCAAGGATGGAATCCAGTACCGCCTGGCTGTCCTCATGGAACCAGGCCTCCGCCAGGCGAAGGCCTTCGGGTCCTCCGTAGCGGGCCTGTTCCGGCTCGTAGGTGTCGACCTGGACCTTCCAGAGCAGCCCCTGGCCCCGGAGCCGCTCGAGGTGCTCCGAAAGGCGCGGCAGCCATACGCCGAGCAGCAGGCCCGGAGCCCCATGGAACCGCAACCTGAGGTGATCGCCCGGGTCCCCGTATCGCAGGAAGAACCACTGGTCCCACCACCCCTCCTCCTTCGCCGCGCGAAACGCCGGGGCGAGCTCGGCCAGGATCCGGTCGGCCGCGGCATGCCCGCAGTAGACCTTCAGGAAGAGCCATTCGGACCCCGGCAGGAAGGAGCGGACCTGGGGCGCCTCGAGCGACTGCAGGAGGCGGGCGGGGCTGGGCGGCGGCGGCGGCTCGGATTCGAACGGGACCACCAGCTCGTGGGCGAAGGTTCCCTCGGGGGCCGACGCCAGGCCCTGACCGAAGGGGGGAAAGCACTCCGTGAGGGTGAAGGCCTCCCGCCCCGCCACAAGGTGGCAGAGCGTCTCCACCCAGAGCTCCTGATCGAGGTCGAAGGGGAGGGCGTTGTCCGCGTCGGCGAGCACCACGTGCCGGGGAAGGCCGCGCTGCCTGCGCAGGCGCCCGAAGGCTTCGCAGGCGCTCCGGGAGGCTCCGGCCAAAGCGGCCCGCAGTTCAGGGCCCGACAGCCGCCACCGCGCCTTGCTCAGCACGTGGCGCCCGCAGGTCACCCTGGGCAGGAACGGCAGGTCCGCCAGGGTGCCCCATGACCACCCTCCCGGCGGACATTCCTGGTCCTGGAGGTGCGCCAGGAACCGGTAGGCGGGGGGGCCGAGCCTGAAATTGTGGGCGGTGGAGAGGCGGGGAATCACTTCCTTGCCCAGTCTCGCCGACGCCAGCACCGCGCGGTCGGAAACGACCCGCACCCGCAGGTCCGAAAGCAGGATGGCATGGGACCAGGGGACGCCTGGGGTCGCGAGGACCGGAATCTCGAACGGCCTCAACCGGGGGCGGACCAGGACATTGCCCAGGCGGCCGCCGGGGTTGTGGACCACTTCGGCGAAGACCGCGTCCGGCCTGAGCGCCTCCTCCCGGCGAAGGTCCTCCACCAGCGCGGCCTCGAGTCCGGGTTCGCCGGGGGCGAAACGCCCCAGCAACCGCGCCGAGCTGGGCCCCGAATAGCCTTCCATGAAGAACTGGAAATCCCCCCCGTCCAGCGCGTCCATGGAGGAGGCGGCCAGGACGGCCATGGCGGCGAAGGAGGCCGGCAGGGCCGGAAGGTCCCCCGGCGCCAAGGCGTCCAGGTCCTCCGGGCCCAGGTCCAGGACCCGGGCCCCGTCCAGCCGCTGCAGCCGGCCCGCGAGGAACCGGTCCCTTTCGGGATAGGGGGGAGGCGACGGGCCCTCCCCGGTGGGGATCCCGAGCCCCTCGAGCAGGGGGGAGGCCACCGGGACCTCCCCGTCGAAGCCGATGCCCGACTCCTCGTCCAGGACCTCCAGGAGTGGAACCCACCGATCCCCATAGCGCTCCCGGAAGGCGCTCCGGAACCGCGCCATGGGGCCTCCGGTCCTTGCGGGCGTCACCCGGCGGAGGGTTTCGATGCCCGCCTCCAGCGCGGCGCGGACCGCCCCCGAGAGCATGAGGCCCGGCGCGGGGCGGAACACGTCGACCTGCAGGGGATCCTGCAGGTCCGGCAGTCCGAGCTCCTCCAGCGGCGCCACCACCTGCCGGTACCCTTCCGGGTGGCTCCCGACGGGTGTCCGGCCCAGCTCTCCGATCCCGTTCCGGACCGCCTCCAGGGCTGCCTTCCAGGGGCCGGGCCGGGGACCCTCCCCGGACCGCTCCAACAGCCGGTCGATGGGATCGCCCTGGGTGAGGGGGGGCTGCAGATCCCCGGCCAGGACCTGGGATTCGGCCAGGAGATCCAGGTACGCCCTGGCTTCGTCTTCCCGGGTTCCCATGAAACGGGCCAGCTCCCCGGCCAGCTCCCCGAGCCGGGCGCCCGTGCCGGAACGGTCGATCACCCACCGCAGCGGGCGGGTCTGTTCGACCGCCTCGAGGTGGTAGGCGGCCCCCCTGCCGCCCTCGTGCGAGACCTTCAGATACCGGTACCAGCCCCCGAAGGGGTGCAGGGTCGTGTTGGGCCGGTAGCTTGCGGACGCGACGGCCTGCGGCATGTCCTCCAGAAGGGCCTGCAGCCGCCCCACCACCCCCCAATCCAGCCGCGCATGGCGCCTTGCCTCCTCCCATGGCCCCAGGGCCAGGGAATTGCCATCGCCCCACCCGCCGAGGGAGACGGACGCGAAAAGACCGAAGGGCGTGCATCGGGAGGCCATGCGGGCCAGGTACTTCACCAGGCCATGGTCGAGGTTCCGGGCCTCCTTGCCCCGCAGGCCGCCGTCGGCCCAGGCCTGGATCCGGGATGAAAGGTCCGGCGACGCGACCGCCAAGGCTTCCAGGACGGCGTTCTTCTCCAGGCTCGACCGCATCCTCCGGCGGAGGGCCTCACGCGCCTCCTCCCCGTCCCCGGAGGACGGGCCGTCCTGCGCCCAGGCCTGAAGCACCTCGAGGGGCAGGGCGGGGCTCCGGAGCAGGAACCGGGTTGAAGCATGGCAAAGGGCGGGTGGGCGCATGGTCGGTCTTCCCAGGATCGGAATGGGATTCCAGGTGGCCACGGCCTGGCCGTGAAGCCATGGAATTCGCGTGAACGGTGTTTTTTTTGCGCCCAACCGTTCGGCCGTGGTTTACATTCCGTTCATGGGAATTTCTATAAAGCCGGGTGGGTGGGAGGTTACACCAAGGTTGCGTCCGGTGACGCGACCTTGGAGTTCCCATGACCAGCCCATTCCCCTTTCGGAAGGAATCCCTCCAGCCCGCCAGTGCCGCAAGTGGAAGCCTGGCAGGCAAGTCCCCTTTGAAGCAGGACACCCGGGGGGGGCGCTCGGCGATTAACCATGGAGAGGCCAGCATCACCATCACCACGACCCTCACCCACACCGATTGGCTGGACTGAGCCCATCGGGCCCGCGGACCTGGTCCCCTATGGATTCGGGGCCGCGGGGGCCGGCCGGATCGCCTACTTCCCGATGTGGAAGAGCAGGGTTTCGATCCTGGCCTGCTACCTCCTGTGGGTCCTCGCCGTTCTCGTCGGACACGGCCTGAACGGAAGGCTCGGCAATCCCTGGTTGTGGGGGAACGCGGTCATCTCCCCCTTCACGCACGTCGTGACGTTCGTTTTCCTCGCTCCCCTGCCGTGGCTCCTGACGCAGCGGTTCCGGACTCCCTGGGCCTTCATCCTGGGGCTTCTGCTCTCCCTTGCCGGTTGCGAACTGGTGGCCGCGGCGCTCCCGTTCCCTGATGCCTGGATGCTTGCCAATGGCCGATTCGATTTCAATTTCCGCAAGGTCGTCCTCCTCTACACGTCCCTGGTGGGGCCGGCCCTGATGGTCGTGGGAGGTCTCATCGCCGCCCGGGCCCGTTCCGAAGAACTTCGAGAAGCCTCGATGACCGAAGCCCAGATCGCCAAGACGCGGCTCCTCCAGAGCCAGATCCATCCCCATGTGCTTTTCAACGCACTGAACGGGTTGGCGGAGCTGGTCCACAAGGACCCCGTGTCGGCGGAGCGGGCCATCCATCACCTTTCGGACCTCCTGCGGCGGATCCTGCGGGCCTCGGAACAGGCGACCTTCCCCCTTGGCGAGGAGCGCAGCCTCGTGACGGACTATCTGGCCATCGAATCCATGCGCCTGGGAAGCCGGCTCCGGGTGGCCTGGGAGTGGGACGACCGCCTGGATACCCTGGAAATCCCGCCCCTCCTTCTGCAACCGCTCGTGGAGAACGCCATCAAGCACGGGATTTCCCCGAGTCTCGAGGGCGGCGACCTGATCGTCCGGGCGCAGGGGGCGGACGGCCTGGTCACCTTCCAGATCTGGAATTCCGGTGAGCCCTTCCTCCTGAAACGGCAAAGCCAGGGCGTCGGCGTGAAGAACCTCAGGGCCCGCCTGGCGCTTGCCTACGGGGACGAGGCGCAGTTCTCGCTGGGAGCCTCCGAAGGCGGCACCCTCGCCCGGATCGAACTTAAAATCCTCTAGGGGTCTCTACCCATGCGACGTCTGAATGCCTTGGTCGTGGATGATGAACCTTTGGCCCGGGAACGAATGACGCGGCTCCTCGAGGAGGCCGGCTGCGAAGTGGTCGGCAACCTCGGGAATGGCCTGGCCCTCCTGGAGTGGCTCCAGGGGCCCGCCGAGGCTGACGTGATCTTCCTCGACATCCAGATGCCGGGACCCAATTGCATGGAGGTCCTGGCCGACGCGCGGAATCCCCCCCCGGTCGTATTCGTGACGGCCTTTTCGGAATACGCGGTCCGGGCCTTCGAACTCTCGGCGGTGGACTACCTCCTGAAGCCCGTTTTCGAGGAACGCCTGTTCAAGTGCCTCCAGCGGGTCCGGGAGCGCCTGGTCCGGCGCCTCAGCCCCTCCGAGTTGCGCAGCCTTCTCCCCACGCTCCCGCGGTTTCCGATCCTTGCGGGGGAAGGGGAGATCTTCATGGAATTGAGCCACGTGACCCATTTCGAGCTCAGCCAGGACCGGGTCTGGGCGTTCCGGGGCCTGAACAGGTACCTGACCCGCTGGACCACGCTTTCCGATGTGGAGGACGCGTTCCCCGAGGAAGGCATGCTGCGCATCCAGCGCCACATCCTCCTGCGCCCCGAAATGGTCAGGGGGTTCCGGCCCCTGGCCACGGGAAGGATCAAGGTGCTGGTCGCGCCCCGGGTGGAACTGACCGTCAGCCGGGCCATGACGCCGACGACCCGGAAACGGATCGACCCGGCCACGAAGTGACCTTCGGTCCGGGCCTTGAAAAAATTAAGGGCCGCTTGTGGATTGCCGATAATCAGCACAAATCCCTTCTCCGGAGCCTTCCATGGCCAAGCGTGGTCTGGCGTTGAAGTTCTTCCTTCCCGTCGGCGGCGCCCTGGCCCTGGTGGTGGGGGTGGTGGTGCTCTTCATCGGGTCCCTCCAGACCCGGAGGGCGGAGCAGGCCTTCCGGGAGCACCTCACCTCCCTGGCCACCACCTCCCGGTCCATGATGCATTCGGAGGCGGAGGACTACTGCCGCTCCCGGGGCATGAAGTTCCACCGGGTCATCGTGGGGGACAAGGCCGAGGCCGGGGAGGAGGGCGCCTACGAGCAGAGCGTCCTGCGGTCCTTCGGGGGCGACGCGAAGCTGGAGTCGATGGCCCGGGAGTTCACGGACGGCGAAGGCAGACCCAACCTCGTGGCCTTCGCCCCGGCCCGGATCGCCGAATCCTGCGTGACCTGCCACCAGGCCTTCGGCATCGACCGGTTCAAGGGAAGCAAGGTGGGGGACCTGGTGGCGGCCTTCGGGGTCTCCGTCTCCATGGAGCCCCTGCGCCGGGAGGTGCGCAACCTCAGGATCCTGTGCCTGGGGGCTGGGCTCCTGGTGCTCGCGGCGATCAGCGCCCTGATCACCTACTTCGTCCGGCGGGTCATCCTGGCCCCCCTGGCTGAACTGTCAGGGTCGATCCTGAGGATCGCCCAGGGGGATCTCACCGTCCGCACCGAGGTGCGCAGCGACGACGAGATCGGCCAGCTGGGGTCGGCCTTCAACGGGATGGTCCACGACCTCAACGGGGCGCTGCTCAGGGTGGAGAAGGCCTCGGAACAGGTGGCCTCGGGCAGCACCGAACTCGCGGCCAGCGCCGACGAGATGGTGCGGACGGTGGACGACGCGGCCCGGGGGGGCGAGGCCCTGCGGGAGGCCGGACAGCAGGTGATGACGGCCCTGCAGCGCCTCATGGGCAACGTCCAGGCCATGGACGAGCACACCCGGCGCACGGTGGCGGAGACCGGCGTCGCGGTGCGGGACACGGACCAGGGCGCCCTGGCCGGCCAGGGCGCGGCACAAGGGATGCAGCAGATCGAACAGGCCACCTCCCGCATCAACCAGGCCATCCGGGTCATCCAGGACATCGCCCGGCAGACCAACCTGCTTTCGCTCAACGCCGCCATCGAGGCCGCCAAGGCCGGGGCCCAGGGCAAGGGCTTCGCCGTGGTGGCCGAGGAGGTCCGCAAGCTGGCCGAACGCAGCGCCCTGGCCGCCCGGGAGATCGAGGAGATCATCGGCCAGACCCAGGACGCCGTGAAGGGCGGGGTGCAGAGCGTCGCCACCACCCTGGAGCGCCTGGACGACATCCGGAGCCGCATCTCCGAGGTGTCCGGCAGCATCCGCGGCATCGAGGGCCTCGCACGGGAACAGGGGCAGACCGGGGTGGAGGTGAAGGGCCTGATGGAGCACACCTCCACCCGCCTGGAGCAGAACGCCGCGGCCACCGCGGAGCTGTCGGCCACCGTCCACGAGATCACCCGGACCGCAGAGGAACTCTCCGGCGTTGCGGAGGAGATGAAGGACCTGGTGCAGAAGTTCAGGCTATAGGACGTCCAGGTACCGGGTCGGGCCGGCCTCCATTCCGCCCTCGGGCACCCACGCGAAGGCGTCGGCCTGGGCCAGGCGCACCAGGTCCGCGGAGCCCTTGCTTTCCAGGGGATGGAGTTCCTTCCCGTCGCGCCGGCAGGGCTGGAGCAGGGGCCGGTCCCCGGGGTTGCGCACCGCGGCGGCCAGGCGCCCCTCCTTCCACGGGTCGGGGGCGCGCCGGCCCTGGATCCCCGCCATGGCCACGGGCAGGAAGAGCAGGGCGTTCATGTAGGAGGACACCGGGTTGCCGGGGAGGCCCAGGATCACCCGCCCGTCCAGGAGGGCCGTGAGCATGGGCTTGCCGGGCTTGAGGCGGATCTTGTGGAAGAGGATGCGGGCGCCCAGGTCCTCCAGGACCCGGGGGAGGTGGTCCTTGTCCCCGGCCGACACGCCGCCGGAGGTGACCAGTATCTGCAGGGAGCCCAGGCCCCGGAGGAAGTCGCGCACGGCCTCGGGGCGGTCCGGGAGGGGGGGGAGCCGGACCACGTCGGCGCCCAGGGCGTGGGCCAGGGCCTCCAGCATGGGCCCGTTGCTGTCCCGGATCTGGTGGGGCGCGGGACGGTCGGTGAGCTCGTCGCCGGTGGGGACGATCCCCACGCGGACCCGTGCGAGGGGGGGCGCCGGCATCCCCACCTGGGCCAGGAGACCCGCCCGGCCCGCTCCCGCCGCGGCGCCGGCGGCCAGAAGCAGGTCCCCCTTCCGGGCCTGGGAGCCCCGGGGGCGCACATTGGATCCGGGCGGGGGGGGCGCCGCCGGGGTCAGGCCCTCGGGCCCCTGGACGAGGTCCTCCACGGGCACCACGGCGTCGGCCCCGGGGGGCAGGGCGGCCCCGGTCATGATGCGCACGCAGGTGCCGGGTTCCACCCGGAAGGCGGCGGGGTCGTCCCCGGCGAAGAGGGTGCCCAGGACCCGGCGGGGCGCGGCGAGGTCCCGGCTGCTGAGGGCGGCTCCGTCCATGGAGCTCAGGTCCAGGGCCGGATCGTCCCGGTCGGCGCGGATTTCCGGGGTTTCCGGGGGAGGAAAGGCGGCGGCCAGGATCCGGAGGGCATCTTCAAGGGGGAGGAGGGGGGCGGCGCACATGGTATATATCGTAGTCGAGGGGGATTGGGATAGGAGCATGACAACGACGGTCGTGAATGACGCCTCCCCTGGCGGGGGCTCGTGCCTTACTCTCGAAGGGGCCTACGACCAGGTCCGCTCCAAGTTCCTCTTCCACCACCCCGACGGCGACACCGCGCTGCTCGACCGGGCCTTCAAGGTCGGCAAGAAGATGCACGCCACCCAGAAGCGCAAGAGCGGCGAGCCCTACTTCTTCCACCCCCTGGCCGTGGCGGACTCCCTGGCGGAGTGGCGCCTGGACGCGGTGAGCGTGGCCTGCGCCATCCTCCACGACACGGTGGAGGACACCCTCATGACCATCGAGGAGGTCCGCAAGCAGTTCGGGGAGGAGGTGGCCGACATCGTCGACGGCCTCACCAAGATGAGCAAGCTCAGCTTCACGGACCGCACGCTGCTCAACGCCGAGAACGTGCGCAAGCTCCTGGTGGCCATGGGCAAGGACGTGCGCGTGCTGCTGGTCAAGCTCGCCGACCGGCTCCACAACATGCGCACCCTGGCCTCCATGCGGGAGGAGAAGCGCCGCCGAATCGCCCGGGAGACCCTGGAGCTCTACGCGCCGCTGGCCAACCGCCTGGGCATGGGCACCGTGCGCGCCGAGCTGGAGGACCTGGCATTTGCCAACCTCGAGCCCGAGCGGTTCGCGGAGATGCGCAAGGTCATCGACCAGAAGCGCAGCAAGAGCGCGCCCATGGTGGAGGAGATCAAGAAGACGCTCCAGTCCGCCCTGCGGGCGCAGGGCATCCACGCCGAGATCCTCTACCGGGAGAAGCACCTCTACGGCATCTGGAAGAAGATGGGACTCCAGGAGAAGAGCCTGGACGACATCCACGACTGGCTCGCCTACCGCATCCTCTGCCCCGACCGGGCCTCCTGCTACACGGCCATGGGCCTGGTGCACGCCCTCTACAAGCCCATCCCGGGCCGGTTCAAGGACTACATCAGCCTGCCCAAGGACAACGGCTACCAGAGCATCCACACCAGCGTGCTCATGCCCGGCGGGGACTCCTTCGAGGTGCAGTTCCGCACCCAGGACATGGACGACCACGCCGAGGCCGGCATCGCCGCCCATTGGACCTACAAGGAAGGCAAGATCGCCAACAAGCAGGAGATCAACCAGGCCTCCTTCCTGCGGCGAATGGTGGAGCTGCACCAGGAGTCCCGGGACAGCCGGGACCTGGTGGCCAACCTCAAGGGCGAGCTCAGCTTCCAGCGCATCCAGGTGTTCACGCCCAAGGGCGACCTGCGCAGCCTGCCGGAGAACTCCACCCCCATCGACTTCGCCTACTCCATCCACACCGAGGTGGGCCACCACTGCGTGGGCGCCAAGGTCAACGGGCGCATGGTGCCGCTGCGCCACCCCCTCCAGAACGGCGACCGCGTGGAGATCTTCACGAGGGCCGACCACAAGCCCAGCCGCGACTGGCTGAGCGTGGTGGTGTCGGCCGGGGCCAAGGCCAAGATCCAGACCTACATCCGCGAGGAGGAGCGGGCCCACGCGATCCTGATCGGCAAGGAGCGCCTGGACCGGGAGGCCCGCACCCTGGGCATCCGCCTGGACGCGCCCGAGTCCCACGTGGCCCTGGAGGCCCGGCTCAAGGAGCTCAAGATCCCCTCCTGGGACGCCTTCTACGCCCAGGTGGGCTTCAACCGCATCACCTGCCGCAAGCTCCTGGAGCCCCTGGTGCCCGAGGCGTCCAAGGCCGCCAAGGAGGAGAAGCCGCCCGAGGTCTTCCACGACACGGTGCTGGTGGACGACAACGTGGGGATCCTCTACTCCCTGGCGGTGTGCTGCAAGCCCATCTGGGGCGACGAGATCGTCGGCTACACCACGAGGGGCCGCGGCATCTCCATCCACCGGGCCAACTGCCCCCACCTCAGCTCGTCGGCCCCCAATCCGGAGCGCCTGGTGAGCGTGGCCTGGGGCAAGGCCTCCAAGGGGCTCTTCAACACAGAGCTGGTGGTGACCACCGAGGACCGCCCCGGCATGGTGGCCTCCATCTCCAACGCCATCCAGAAGGCCGGCCACAACATGCAGCGGTTCAGCGGGTCCAGCTCCGAGGAGGGCGGCGGGGTCTTCTACATCGCCCTGAGGGTGAAGGACCGCAACCACATCGTCGAGCTCATGGGCACGATCCGGAAGCTCAAGGGCGTCTTCACCGTCGATCGCGTCAGGGGGTCCTATTTTGGAACCATCAAATAGATGGGTCCCGCCCCCCGGGGGCGAGCCCGTGGCCTGGGCCCGGGTGGAGGAGAGCCTGCGCATCGCCCAGCGCTGGCCGAACCCCTTCAAGCTGTCCCCGAGGACGCCCGAGAACCCCCGGCGCGCCGCGGTGGCGGTGCTGCTCTGGGGGGACGCCCGGGGCGCCCGGGAGGTGGTGCTGGTGCAGCGGGGCTCCACCGCGCCCCAGCACGCCGGGGAGCTGGCCTTCCCCGGGGGCATGGCCGAGCCCGGGGACCGGGACCTCACCGCCACGGCCCGCCGCGAACTGGAGGAGGAGCTGGGGGTGAAGGACGGCCTGTGGGAGATGGGATGCTTCCCCGACGGGGTGGCCAAGGCCCACACCCGGTTCACGCCGCTCTTCCTGCGCTGGGAGGACCCGGAGCCCCGGTTCACGCTCAGCTCGGAGATCCAGGCCGTCCTGCGCCTGCCCCTGGAGCCCCTGATGAGCGCTCCTTGGGGGATGCAGCGCCTTGAGCTGAGGGGCACGGCCCTGGACATCCCCCGGCTGGAACTGCCCACGGCGCCCCTCTGGGGGGCCACCGCCTTCGTCCTCAAGGCCTGGCTGGACGTGCTGCGCAACACCTGACGGGCTGATACCCTGTTGTCCTGGCCCAGAGCCTGCGCCCTCCCACCTCCCGAACCCACAGGTCCCCCCGTGAAATTCCTCAGCAGCCACGTGATCCAGTTCCTCATCATGGGCGTCGGGGTCTCCGTGATCCTGGGCCTGCTCACGCCCACGTCCCGGCCCGAGCGCACCCGCCAGAGCATCCTGAAGTACGCCGGGGGCCTCCTGGGCATCGGCCTCATCCTCGCGTGGGTGATGTACGTCCTGCCCCAGCATCCCATCAGGTTCTAGGGCATGGAACAGTCGCTCCTGGGATTTCGCACGAGCCTGGCGAACCACGCCAGCGGCCTGTACGGCCGGGCCGCGCGGGCCTTCCCCCCCCTGGGGGAGGCGGGATCCTTCATCCGCGAAGTCCTGCGGAAGTACCACCATGACGACTGCCTCTCCTATGCGGCCAGCCTCAGCTTCTTCCTCACCATCTCGCTGATCCCGCTGACGACGCTGTTCTTCAAGCTGCTCGTGCTGATGCTGGGCAGCGGGGCCTACAGCGCCTCCCTGCAGCGGGCCATCGGGACCATGTATCCCTACCTGCCCCAGGGCTTCATCAGCGACAGCATCGCCCACAGCCGGAAGATCGGCGGCATCGGCCTGAGCTGGGTGGTGCTCCTCGTCGGCGCGCACTGGGGCGTGAACCAGCTGGACCGCTCCCTGTCCCACATCTTCGGCCTGCGCATCAAGGTGCACCGCCAGACCCGCAAGCACAACCTGCTGCGGCGCCTGGGCGTGGTGCTCATGGGCCTGGCCTTCCTGGTGATCCTCCTGACGGCGGGCTTCGAGTGGAGCCTGCGCCGCCAGGCCCCGTTCTCCCCCATCCTGATGTACACCTTCCTGCCCCCATGCCTGGGCCTCCTGCTCATCACCCTCATCCTCCAGCACATCCCCCGGCGCCACGTGAAGTTCCGCCACGCCTT
Source organism: Geothrix sp. 21YS21S-2 (assembly GCF_030846775.1). Lineage (NCBI taxonomy): Bacteria > Pseudomonadati > Acidobacteriota > Holophagae > Holophagales > Holophagaceae > Geothrix > Geothrix sp. 21YS21S-2. Next base: position 1,725,819 of record NZ_CP132910.1, on the reverse strand, counting down.
CCTGGGCGCGGCGGTCACCACCCTCCTCTGGTGGGTGGCCAAGGTGGGCTTCGGCTACTACCTGATCCACACCCCCACCTGGGGCATCCTGTACGGCTCCCTGGGCAGCCTCATGGCGGCGCTGGTCTTCCTCTACTACAGCTGCGCGATCTTCATGCTGGGGGCGGAGGTGACCGCCGCGTTCTACCGGCACGAGACCGGGACGCACGACATATTCCGGGGACACTAGGCCTGTCGGCAGACCTGGAGTAATTCCAAACAAAGATAAGTGGCAACTCCCAGGAGAACCCATCCCCTTTTATCCCAAATATCTGCGTTAATCCCTGTTTCGGCAGGGCCAACGCTGGGATGGGTCGCAGCAGGTGTTATCGGACATCCTCCACCTCGAGTATCAAGCCCCCCGTTCCATCCCCAGGCATCATTCCCGGCCAGCGAATCTCGATCTTCGCTTTGCCGGCACGGCCTACCATATCGGGACACCCCAGCGGGTCACCCGAGATCGGAGACACACCCATGACCAGACGGACCCAGCTTTCCGGCACCTTCAAATTCCCCGGCACGACGATCGCGGTCCACCGCATCGGCTACGGCGCCATGCAGCTCGCCGGCCCCCACGTCTTCGGGCCGCCCCGCGACCGCCCCGAAGCCGTCGCCGTCCTGCGCGAGGCGATCGCCTCCGGCGTCGATCACATCGACACCAGCGATTTCTACGGCCCTCACATCACCAACCGGATCATCAGGGAAGCGCTTCATCCCTATCCCGAAGGCCTCACCATCGTCACCAAGGTCGGTGCCCGCCGGGGGGATGACGGCTCGTGGATTCTCGATCGTTCCCGTGAAAACCTGATCGGGAGCGTCCACGACAACCTGCGCAACCTCGGCCTCGAAACCCTCGATATCGTCAACCTGCGCATGGGCGGCATGTTCGCGCCGGAGCCCGGATCCCTTGCGGAACCTCTCAACGTGCTCATCGAACTCAAGCGGCAGGGCCTCGTTCGCCACATCGGCCTCAGCACCGTCACGCCGGACCAGTTCGTCGAGGCCCAATCCCTGACAGACGTCGTCTGCGTTCAGAACTTCTACAATCTGGCCAACCGCGGCGATGATGCGTTCATTGACCGCCTCGCCCTGCAGGGCATCGCCTATGTCCCGTACTTCCCCCTCGGCGGTTTCAGCCCGCTGCAGTCCTCCGTCCTGGATTCGGTCGCAGCCTCACTCGGCGTCACACCCATGCAGGTCGCCCAGGCGTGGCTCCTGCATCGCTCCCCCAACATCCTGCTCATCGCTGGAACCTCCAGCCGCATCCACCTGCGTGAAAACCTCGGCGTGGCCAGCCTGAAGCTCGCACCCGAGGTCATCGAGCAGCTTGATTCCGCCGGCCCCGCAAGGTGACGAAGGGAGGGACTAGAGGTCGTCGAACAGGGAAGGCTGGAGGACCTGGGTGGTGTCGGCCAGGGGCGGGTAGTCCTTGAGGGCCGCCCAGGGACGCTCCGGCGTGAACGGGCCGGGGGGCTCCACGTCGGGGGGGAACCAGCGGATGGAGGGGGGGGTCTGAAGCGCGCCCAGGAAGGCCTGGACGGCGCCCTCCAGGGGCACCGCGGGCACCCGCAGGCGCGCCTCGGGCGGCAGGAGCACTTCGGCCAGGGCGCGGGGGAAGGCGCAGCGGGACTCCAGGGAGACCGGGTCCCGCGGGTCGGCGCCCAGGCCGGGGGTGAAGGTGGGGGGCGCGGGGGGCAGGGGCAGGGCGGCGCGCCAGGGCAGGCCCTCGTTCATGGCCTGGCGGCCCAGGTCGGCGGCGGCGCGGTGGCTGGCGCTCACGCCGGCGTGGATGGGGCAGCGCAGGGTCTTCTCCAGGTGGGCGGTGAGGGCCTGCACGGCCTGGGCGGCCCGGTCCCAGTCGGCTCCCGACAGCTGCCACTCCCGGCCGCCCAGGAAGGACACGCGCCAGCCGGTGCGCCGGCGCTGGAAGGGCAGGGCCATGGGCCAGGCGCCGGCCTCCATGCGCAGGCTGATGGCCTTCTCCGAGCGCGCCTGGGCGTCCTCCAGCAACCGTGCCAGCTCCGCCGGGTCCTGGTGCTCCACGGCTCCCAGGGGCAGGATGAGCTCGCCCCAGAGCCAGCCGGGGTTGTCCGTCTCGGCGGCGCCGCCCTTGCCGGGCAGGGACCAGGCTCCGGAATCCTGCGGTACCCAGGCGATCCGGCCCTGGCGCCAGGCCAGACCCAGCTCGCCCCCGGGCATCCGGGGAGCGTGGAAGGCGATCCGGGCCGGTTCCCGGAACAGGTCGGCGAAGCCCTCGTCCTTCACGTGCAGGGTGAGGCCGGGGGTGTGGGTGAGCAGCTTCCACCAGCCCAGGCGCACCTCGGGGGCGAGCTCCCGGATCCAGTCCACGGGTCCGTCCCACAGGAGCGAGAAGCCCCGGGGCAGGCGCCCCGCCAGGTCCGTCAGCACCCCGAGGCCCTCCCAGGGCGCCGTGGCGACGGACATGGCCGCGTCCAGGGCGCGCACGCCGCCCCAGCCGGCGTAGGGGACGTCGTCGCCGGTGTGGAGCAGCCAGCCCCGTCCTTCCTGGCGCCTCACGCCCGCACCGCGGGTGCGAAGCAGGGCCGGCCCTGGCCTCCGGGGCGCGCCCCGGGCTCCCAGGCGTCCCGCAGGAAGCCGGCGGCGGCCGAGGCCGCCTCCGGGCCCTCCAGGCCCCTCAGGCGGAATCCCAGCCAGGCCGCGGCCAGGGTGCACCCGGTGCCGCGGCGGTCCCCGGGAAGCCGGGCCTTGCGGCCGAGGCTGAGGGCGCCCGATGCCGTGATCCAGAAATCCTCCACCGTGTCCCCGGCGCCGTGGCCGCCCTTGAGCCACACGGCCTCTGCGCCCATCTCCAGCAGGGGCCGGCCCAGGCTCGCAGGATCCGCGTCCCGGGGCAGGCCCGCCAGGGCCGCGGCCTCGAGAAGGTTGGGGGAGACCACCCAGGGGCCGGAGCGGAGCAGGAGCCCGGCCATGGCCCGCAGGCCGCCGGCATCGTGGAGGCCCACCCCCGAGGTGGGGGCGAGGATGGGGTCCCAGATGCGCGCCGCGGGCCCCTGGGTCTCGAGGCGGGTGGCCAGGTCCCGCAGGGTGCCCGGCTCCAGGGCGCAGAGCCCCAGCTTCACCCCCCAGGCGCCCCCCAGGTGCGGGACCAGGGCGTCGAAGACGGGCAGCGGGTTCCGGGGGGGCCGGATGGCCAGGCAGACCAGGCCGTTCTGCACCGTGTCGGCCGTGCTCACGGCCATGGGATGGACACCCAGGGCCGCCAAGGTCATGACATCCCGCAGGATCCCGGCACCCGCGGACGGATCCATGCCACCGAGGCAAAGGGCCACGGGGACGGCGGGAGAGGAGGCGTCGGTCACGTTATAGAGGATATTAGACCTTCCGGTGCGGGTCGATGATCTCCACGATCCGCAGGCCCAGCGAGTCCTCCAGCACCGTGACCTCGCCGCGCATGACGGGGCGGCCCTTGCACAGGACCTCCATGGGTTCGCCGGCGCTCTTCTTGAGCTCCACCAGGGAGCCCACGTCCAGGTCCAGGAGTTCCCGGATGGTCATGGTGGCCGTGCCCAGCTGGATCTCCAGCCGGAACCGGGTGTCGATGAACGGCATCAGCTCCCCGATCACCGTCTCGAAGGTGAGGACGCGGTCGGTGTCGAGCCTGTCGCTGCGCTTGGCCATGGGGATCCGGGAAGGGGCGCCCGTCAAGAAACGGACGCATGACTAGGTATCGGCAACCGCTGTGCCAGACTTGCCCCCTATTGCTGGAGGGCCCAGTCCACGATCAGGACGTCCTTGATGGGGGGCTTGACCTTCTTGCCGGACTTCTTGGCCTTGTCCAGCTCCTCCTTGGAGTGCTTGTTCGCGAACTTGGCGTTGAGCTTCTCCTTGATCTCCTGGCGGATGGACTCCCGGGTCTCCATGTCGGAGGCGGCTTCCACCGTCTTGCCGGAGATGGCTTCCAGGACCATGGACCGGATGATGCTGTTTTCCGGGGAGGGCTTGTCGCTGGCGGCCAGCTTGCCCAGTTCGTGGTTCCGGAAGAGGATGTGGATGTCGCACTTGAGGAAGGCGTTCTTGCGTCCCTCGAGGTTCACGATGAGGCGGTTGAGGGTCATGACCGGGGGGCCCGAGGCGCCTTCGCCCTCGCCGCCCTTGGCCGGAGCCTCCTCCTCGTCGTCCTCCTCCTCCTTGGCGGCGCCCTTGGCCTCGCCCTCCTTGGGCGCGGCCCCCTCGTGCTGGGCGGCGTCCCCGGGCAGGGCCGCGGCGACCTTCTTGGCGCTCATGCTCTTCCAGACGAAGAACCCGCCCCCGCCCAGGAGCAGGAGGACCACCAGTCCGATGCCGCCGAATATGATCATCTTCTTCATGAGTGCTCCCGATCCATGGTCCCGAACCTTTTCAAATGGACAAGCCATCTTATCGGAAGGGGGAGCCCTCGCCCTGAATCTTGGCACCGAACCAGCAATTCCAGGGGCGGAGGCCACCCCTGCCAACGGGTCCGGCATTTCCAGGACCCGATTCCCATGAAAGGACGCGGAGCGGGGCGTTTGACCCGTTCGGGGCAATGGGGACGATAGCGGTCCCATTTTGCACGCGATCCGGAATCTCGGCCAAAAAACAAGCGGCCCGGTAACCGGGCCGCTTGGGGGGATCGGTAAAGCCTACTTCTTCTTCTTGCCGCCCTTGCCGTTGACGTCGTCAGCGAGCTTCTTGCCGGGCTTGAACTTGGCGACCTTCTTGGCGGCGATCTTGATCTTCGCGCCGTCACGGGGGTTGCGGCCCGTGCGGGGTCCGCGGGTGGCGACGGAGAAGGTGCCGAAGCCAACGAGGGTGACCTTGTCGCCGGCGCGCAGGGCGGCGGAGACGCTGGCGATGATGGTATCCAGGGCGGCGGCGGCCTTGGACTTGTTGATGTCAGCCTTCTCAGCGACGGCGCTGATCAGTTCGGCCTTGTTCATGAGGAAACCTCCAAAATGGGGACTTGTATCCCCGGTGGAAAGGAAACGGCGGGGGGGGGATTTGGGAAGACCCGCCGGTGCTCAGTTCTAAAGGGAGTAATGCCCTGAAACCCTTATGGATTCTAGTCTTCAACTAAACTACCAGCAGGTTAGGCCTGCGATGTAAAGGTGTCAAGGCTTTCCGGGATTTTTTTTTTGAAGAATGGCGGCAATGGGACGTCTAGGTACCGGGCCACCCCTTCGACTGGCCCATACCAAGGGTCATAACCCAAGCAGGAATTACATATGCTGATTCCACGCGGCTCCTGGGGGGGGCGGTGCCCCGAAGACCGCCCGTATGGGGAATCCGCGCCGTGGGGATAGAATGGACCCATGGCCTACCCTTATTTCCTCCGCTGTGCCTACGTGGGCACGGGCTTTTCCGGGTTCCAGATCCAGTCGACCCTGCGCAGCGTCCAGGGGGATCTGTGGAAGGCCCTGCGCACCTTCGAGCCCGGCGCCCCCATGCCCCAGGGCACGGGGCGCACCGACGCCGGGGTCCACGCCCGGGCCCAGGGCGTGCTGGTGCAGCTCTCGAAACCCTGGGACCCCTACCGGCTCCTGGCCGCATTCAACGCCCACCTGGCCCCGGACGTGCGGATCATGGCGGTCCTCCCCGCCCCCGAAGGGTTCTTCCCCCGGGCCCACGCCGTGGCCAAGCGCTACGTGTACCGCCTGCAGGAGGGTCCCGCCGCGGACCCGTTCCTGCACCAGCGGCGCTGGCACGTGCACGGCGCCCAGCCCCTGGACCGCGGCGCCATGGCCGAGGCCTGCGCGCACCTGGAGGGGGTCCACGACTTCTCCAGCTTCAGGCACCAGGAGTGCGCCGCCCTGTCCCCCGTCAAGGAGATCTACGCCATCCGCATGGAAGGGCGGGGGCCGGCCCTGGACCTCGTCTTCGAGGGGAACCGGTTCCTCATGCACATGGTGCGCATCCTGGCGGGGACCCTCATGGAGGTGGGCAAGGGCCGCTACCGGGCGCAGGACGTGCCCGCCATGCTGGAGGCCCGGGACCGCTCCAGGGCCGGCATCACCGCCCCCCCCCACGGCCTCTACCTTGAAGAAGTCTGGTACCAGAGGAGATGGGGCATCCTCGAGCCCTCCCCCTGGCCGGAGGAGCCGCCCCGGGACTGAACGCGTTATTCTCTAGGGATGCGCATCGCCCTCCTCCAGCTCAACTCCCGCCTGGGCGACCCGGAAGCCAACGGCCGCGCCCTGGAGGACGCCTACCGGGAGGCCCTGTCCCTGGGGGCCGACCTCGTCCTCTCGGCCGAGATGGCCGTGGGCGGCTACCTGGCCGAGGACCGCCTGTGGGAGGCCGGGCTGCGCCGGGCCGTGACCCGGGAATCGGAGCGCCTGGCCGGGCTCTCCGGGGCCGTGCCCCTGGTGTTCGGCACCTGCAGCCCGTCGCCCACGGGCCGGCTCTGGAACGAGCTGTGGTGGTGCGAGGAGGGCCGGGTGCGCACCGTGGCCCGCAAGCGCATCCTGCCCGCCTACGACGTGTTCGACGAGAGCCGGTACTTCGAGGCCGACCACGGGCGCCAGGCGCTGGTGGCGTACCGGGGCGAGCAGGTGGGCCTGTCGGTCTGCGAGGACCTGTGGGCCAACGCCGAGCTCGCCCCGGGTCCCATCCGCTACGCCTTCGACCCCATCGCGGATCTGGCGGAGCAGGGGGCCACCCTCATCCTCAACGCCTCCGCCAGCCCCGGCCACCTGGGCAGCTTCCTGCCCCCGGGCCGCACCGCCCCGTGGGCCGCGCCCTCCAAGCTGGCCCTGCGCAAGAGGCTCCTCCAGGGCCACGCCTCCCGGCACGGGCTCCCCATCGCCTACGCGAGCCGCGTGGGTTCGGAGAGCTGGCTCACCTTCGACGGCGGCTCGGGGCTCGTGCTGCCCGACGGCACCTGGCAGCGGGACGAGTTCTTCAAGGAGGGGGTGGTCATGACCGACACCTCCGTGCCCGGTTCGCCCTGGCCGGCCGAACCCAGCGAGGAGGCCTGGCTGCGCCGGGCCCTGGGCACCGGCCTGCGGGAGAACATGGACAAGCAGGGCCTGGAGGCGGCCGTGGTGGGCCTGTCGGGCGGCATCGACAGCTCCGTGGTGGCCGCGATGGCCGCCGGGAGCCTGGGCCCGGAGCGGGTGCTGGGCATCGCGCTGCCCACGTCCTACACCAGCCAGGAGAGCCTCTCCCTGGCCCGGGAGCAGGCCCGGGTGCTGGGCATCCCCTTCCTGGAGCTGGATGCCGGCCTGCCCTTCACGGGGGCCGCCAAGGCCCTGGAGGCCGCCTTCCCGGACCGCCAGTTCGGCCTCACCGACGAGAACTTCCAGAGCCGCTGCCGGGGCATGCTCCTCATGGGCGCCACCTCGGAACCCGCCGTGCACCGCCTCCTGGGCACCACCCGCGTCGCCGTGCTGAACACCGGCAACAAGAGCGAGGCCGCCACCGGCTACTTCACCCTCTACGGCGACGGCATCGGCGCCTTCGGCATCCTGGGGGACTGCCTCAAGGCGCGGGTCTTCGCGCTGGCCAGGGACCTGGGCGACGCCATCCCCGCGGGCATCCTGAACCGCAGGCCCACCGCCGAGCTCAGGCCGGACCAGACCGACGAGGCCAGCCTGATGCCCTACGCCCAACTGGACGCGATCCTGGGGATCCTGCTGGAGGCGAGGCGGGAGGAGGAGCTTGTCTTCGAGGACCTGGCCTGCGTGCTGGACGGACCGGCCCTGGACCAGGCCCGGGCGGCGCTTCCCCGGGTCTTCGCCCTGCTGCGGAATTCGGAATTCAAGCGGCGCCAGCTGCCCTTCAGCCTGAAGGTGAGCCCCTGGGCCTTCGGGAGGGGACGGCGAATCCCGCTGACGGCCAAATAGCCTGGGGTGTGACGGCAATCCCAAAGCTATGGAAGGCCCCCATCGACCATGAAGCCTTCCTCCACCAGGCGCGCCAGGCAGTGGAGAATCTGTTCGCCAAAAGGAAGCACACCCGAAATCATGAGGCCATGGTCACGATCGCGTGTCCCGTCATCAGGCCCAGGCTTTGACCAGCCAGTCTTTGCCTAGGTCCGGAAATCCGTCCCGACGATGTAGTTCTCCAGCCCCTTGATGGTGATCTCCCGGTCCGCCACGACCTCGGCCACCACGTCGCGGATCGAGACCACGCCCACCACCATCTTGCCGTCCATCACCGGCACGTGGCGGATGCCCTTCTCGCTCATGAGGCCCATGACCTCGTCCACGGACGTCCGGATGCCGACGTGGTAGACGGAGGTGGTCATCACCTCCTCCACCTTCAGGTCCAGGGCGCCGGGGCCCTTGCGGGCCATGAGCTTGACCACGTCGCGCTCGGAGAAGACGCCTTCCATGCGCTCGCCGTCCATCACCAGCAGGAAGCCCACCTTCTTCTGCTCCAGGAGGCGCACGGCGTCGGCGACCTTGGCCTCGGCCGATATGAAGAAGAAGGTGTAGCCCTTCGCGTCCAGGATGCGCTTCATGTCCGTCATGCCTTGTTCTCCTCAGGATTGGCTCAAGGGTAGACCATTGCGCCGATTCGTCAACGGGCGTGCAGGTGTTTTGGGATCTGTATTTGAGGAGCCGGGCGTCAGGATTGGGCTGCGTCCCTCAGCCTGCGGATCAGCGCGTTGGTGGAGCTGTCGTGGGCCAGGAGGGGCTCCTCCCGGGCCTCCAGCTCGGGGAGGATCCTGCGGGAGAGCTCCTTGCCCAGCTCCACCCCCCACTGGTCGAAGGAGTTCAGGTCCCAGATGGCGCCCTGGGTGAAGACCACGTGCTCGTACAGCGCCACGAGGCTGCCCAGGACCGCCGGTGTGAGGCGCGGGGCCAGGAGGACGTTGGAGGGGCGGTTGCCTTCGAAGGTCCGGTGGGGCACGAGCCAGGCGGGGGTGCCTTCCCCGGCCACGGCTTCGGCGGTCTTGCCGAAGGCCAGGGCCTCGGTCTGGGCGAGGACGTTGCTGAGCAGCATCGCGTGGTGGCCGCCCAGCGGGTTGAGGGAGGTCGCGAAGGCGATGAAGTCGCAGGGAATCAGGTGGGTGCCCTGGTGGATGAGCTGGTAGAAGGAGTGCTGGCCGTTGGTGCCGGGTTCGCCCCAGTACACGGGGCTGGTGGCGTGGTCCACCTTCGCGCCGCCCAGGGTGACGGACTTGCCGTTGCTCTCCATGACCAGCTGCTGGAGGTAGGCCGGGAAGCGCCGCAGGTAGTGGTCGTAGGGGAGCACGGCGACGGTCCCGGCCCCGAAGAAGTCGGCGTACCAGACCCCCAGCAGGCCCATGATGACCGGCAGGTTCCGCTCGAAGGGGGCGGTGCGGAAGTGCTCGTCCATGGCGTGGAAGCCGTCCAGGAACTCCCGGAACCGCCCGGGGCCGATGGCGATCATGGTGGAGAGCCCGATGGCGGAGTCCATGGAGTAGCGGCCCCCGACCCAGTCCCAGAACCCGAACATGTTGGCGGTGTCGATGCCGAAGGCCGAGACCCTGGCGGCGTCCGTGGAGACGGCGACGAAGTGGCTGGCGATGGCCGCCTCGTCCTTCAGGGTCTCCAGGCACCAGGCCCGGGCGCTGGCGGCGTTGGCCATGGTCTCCTGGGTCGTGAAGGTCTTGCTGGAGATCACGAAGAGGGTGGTGCGGGGGTCCAGGTCCCTCACCGCCTCGGTGAAGTCGGTGGCGTCCACGTTGGAGACGAACCGGAACTGCAGGTCGCGCGCGGAGTATGCGCGCAGGGCCTCGTAGGCCATGGCCGGGCCCAGGTCGGAGCCGCCGATGCCGATGTTGACCACCGTGCGGATGGCCTCGCCCGTGAAGCCCTTCCGGGAGCCCGAGCGGATGCCGTCGGCGAAGGCGGCACAACGGTCCAGGACCGCGTGGACCTCCGGGACGACGTTGCGGCCGTCCACCTCGATCACGGCTCCCCTGGGGGCCCGCAGGGCCACGTGGAGGACGGCGCGGTTCTCGGTGATGTTGATGCGGTCCCCCCGGAACATGGCCGCGATGCGTTCGGCCAGCCCCCGCTCCCTGGCCAGGGCCGTGAGCAGGCCCAGGGTCGCGGCCGTGGCCCGGTTCTTGGAGTAGTCCAGGTACAGCCCCGCGGCCTCGCAGGCCATGGCCTCGCCGCGGCCCGGATCCTGGGCGAAGAGGCTGCGCAGGTGGAGGCCCCGGATCTCCTGGTGGTGACTTTGGAGCGCCTTCCAGGCTGGGGATTGGGTGAGCGGAGTCATGGGCGCCTCGAATTCTTCCTCCAGATTAGCGGAACCGCGCCCCGTCTGGGATAATGGGCGCCTGGAGGTCCAGGAATGGCGAATCCGTGGTTCACGCCGGCCTTCTTCCGGTTCCTGACGGAGCTGCGGGAGAACAACACGCGGGAATGGTTCCAGGACAACCGGTCCCGGTACGAGGAGGACGTGCGCGACCCCCTCCTCGCCTTCATCCTGGCCTTCGGCGAGCCCCTCTCGGGCGTCAGCCGCCACTTCCTCGCCGACCCCAGGCCCAGCGGCGGCTCCATGTTCCGCATCTTCCGGGACACGCGCTTCTCCCGGGACAAGTCCCCCTACAAGACCAACGTCGGCGCCCAGTTCCGCCACGGCGCCTGCTCCAGGGACGTGCACTCGCCCGGGTTCTACCTGCACCTGGAGCCCGGCGGCTGCTTCGCCAGCGCGGGCCTGTGGCGTCCCGACGCGGCGGCCCTGAAGGCCGTGCGGGACCGCATCGTCGGCCACCCCCGGGAATGGAAGGCCATCCGCGGGGCCGGCGTGGAGGTCCTGGGGGAGTCCCTGGTGCGCGTGCCCCAGGGCTTCGACGCGGCCCACCCCCTGGCGGAGGACCTGAAGCTCAAGGACTTCTACACCCACCAGCCCCTGACGCAGAAGGAGATATGCGCCGGGGACTTCCTGGAGGCCTACACGGAGATCTGCCGCCGGAACGCCCCGCTGCAGAAGTTCCTGGCCAAGGCGCTGGGGCTGCCCTGGTAGGCGGGCATGCCTACCCGTTGGCCCCGTCCTTCTGCAATAATTGAATTTTCATCTTCTGGTTGTGGTGCCTGTCCAGCGGCCCGCGGGAGGAAATCTTGGGAAGCTCCCCGACGGAGACGCGAAGGCCATTGGATCCCGGGGCCCTGGGATGGACGCCGCTTCTCGACGCGCTGCCCCAGGGGGTGATCCTGGTGGACGACGCCGGCATCTGCATCGAGGCGAACCCGGCGGCGTCGCGGATCCTGGGCGTGGACCGGCGCCTCCTGCTGTCCCGGCCCCTGCCCGGAGTCCTCGACGGGACGGGCGCCCTGGAGTGGCCGGGACCTGACGGCGCCTCCCGCTGGCTGGGGGTGTCCGCGGAATCCGGCGCCGGTTGCGGGACGCTGGTGGTCCTCCAGGACATCACGGAGGCCCGCGCGCAGAAGGCGAGCCTCGAGCGGATGACCCGGCTGTACGCCGCCCTCAGCCAGGTGAACCAGGCCATCGTGTGGTCCCCCACCCGGGAGGGCCTGCTGGCCAGGATCTGCGAAGTGATGGTGGACTTCGGGGCGTTCACCATGGCCTGGATCGGCTGGGACGACCCGCTCACCCGCGAAGTGGCGGTCGTGGCCAGCCATGGGGACACGACGGGCTACCTGGAGGGGCTGGTGGTCCGAAGCGACGACACGCCCCTTGGATACGGGGGAACGGGGACGGCGGTACGCACCGGGCGCACCTGCGTGATCAACGATTTCCTCGGCTCGGCCCTCTCGGGCCCGTGGCATGGGGCCGCCCTCCGCGCCGGTTTCAAGGCCTATGCCGCCTTCCCCATCCGCTTGGGGGGGGTGGTCCGCGGGGCCCTCACCGTCTACGCGCCCGAGCGGGACCTTTTCGGCGTCCACGAGGTGGCCCTGATGGAGGAGGCCGCGGGGGACATCTCCTTCGCCCTCGACCATCTGGCGTTGGAGGAGCGCCGCCTGGAAGCCGAGGCCTCCCTCCGGGACAGCCGCGCGCGGATGCAGCGGGCCGAGAGCGTCGCCGCCTTCGGGAACTGGGAGCTGAACCTGGCCGACGGCTTCATGCGCGCATCCAGGGGCGCCCACCTGATCTACGGCCTCGAGGGGGACGACCTGGCCCTGGCCGAGGTGCAGGCCCGGGTGCTGCCCGGGTTCCGGCCCGTGCTCGACGCCGCCCTGGGGGACCTGGTCGAGCGGGGCGTCCCCTACAACGTCGAGTTCGTCATCCAACGGGCCTGCGACGGCGAGGAGCGCGAGGTCCATTCCCTGGCCGAATACGATCCGGCCAGGCGCGTCGTCTTCGGGGTGCTCCACGACATCACCGACCGCAAGCGCGCCGAGCGGGAGAACGCCCACCTCCACGCCCAGCTCCTCCAGTCCCAGAAGATGGAGAGCCTGGGCCTCCTCGCGGGCGGCGTGGCCCACGACATGAACAACGTGCTGGGGGCGGTGCTGGGGCTGGCCTCGGCCCACCTGACCCTGGAGCCCGAGGGCAGTCCGGCCCGCAAGGCCTTCGGGACCATCCAGGAGGCCGCCACCCGCGGCGGGAACCTGGTCAAGAGCCTTCTGAACTTCGCGCGCAAGAGCCCCGCCGAACGGCGGGCCCTGGACCTGAACGCCCTCCTGCTGGAGGAGGCCCGCCTCCTGGAGCGCACCACCCTGGCCAAGGTCCGCCTGGACCTGGACCTCGCGCCGGACCTGCGCACCGTCAACGGCGACGGCGGCGCCCTGGCCCACGCCATCATGAATCTCTGCGTGAACGCGGTGGACGCCATGCCCGAGGGCGGGACCCTCGCCCTCCGGACCCGCAACGTGGGCGAGGACCTGGCGGAAGTGCAGGTGGAGGACTCGGGCTGCGGGATGGCCCCCGAGGTCCTGGCGCGGGCCCTGGATCCCTTCTTCACGACCAAGGACGTCGGCAAGGGCACGGGCCTGGGCCTGTCCATGGTCTACTCCACCGTCAGGGCCCACCACGGGAAGCTGGACATCGACAGCGCGCCCGGGCGGGGAACGCGGATCAGCCTCCTCCTGCCCGGCGTCCGCCGGGAACTCCCCGTGCAGGCCCCGCCCGCCCCGGGCCCGGAGCCGGCTGGAAGGGTCCTGGCCGCGCTGGTGGTGGATGACGACGAACTGGTCCTCACCTCCACGCGCCTGCTGCTGGAGGTGCAGGGCCACGCCGTGGCGACCGCCGCCTGCGGGGAGGACGCCCTGATCCTGCTGGAGCGGGGCCTCCAGGTCGATGTGGTGATCCTGGACATGAACATGCCCGGCCTGGGGGGGCGGGGCACCCTGCCGCGCCTCCGGGCCCTGCGCCCGGAGGTCCCCGTCCTCCTCGCCACCGGCCGAGCCGACCAGGAGGCCCTGGACGTGGCGGCGGGCCACGCCGGGGTATCCCTCCTGCCCAAACCGTTCGGCCTCGTGGATCTCCGGGAGCGGCTACGGGCGATCGGCTAGTCCCTTCTCCGCTTCGGGAAAGGGGAGGGCCGATCTCCGTACGCTCCCTTGACTGGTGCCCGAACCGGTTGCATATTGGCCGGGCCTTTTCCGTTGAGACGCCGTCTCGATTTCCTGCCCGGCAGGCCTTGGATCTGCAACCTGGCCGGGGCCGTGTTCCCATGTGGAGGAATCATGAGAACTGCCCTGCTCACCCTCCTGGTCCTCGGGTCCCCTGCCATGCGCGCGGACGAGGTGACCGAGGCCAATGCGCGGACCTGCGCCATCCTCGCGGCCCGGACGCCGCCGGGCCCCTCCCGCAGAGTGCTGGCCATCACGCAGGTCGCCGTCCATGAAGCCGTGAACGCGGCGACCGGAACCTACAAGGACACCCGGCTGCGGCTGGCGCCCTCACCGGGGGCCTCTCCGGCCGCGGCGGTGGCCGCGGCGACCCGGGGCACGCTCCTCGCGCTCGTGCCGCTCGAGAAGCCGGCCATCGAAGCCTGGTACGCGGAGGCGCTCGCCCGGGTCCCCGGGGGGACCGCCAGGACCGAAGGGATTGCCCTGGGCGAGCGGGCCGCGGCCGGCGTCCTGGCCCTGAAGGCCGACGACGGCGCGTCCGTGCCGGAGACCTACCGGCCCCGCACGGCCCCGGGCGTCTACGTGCCCACCGTGACCCCCGCGTTTTCCCAGTGGCCGGGCCGCAAGCCCTGGCACCTGGAGGCGGCCGCCCAGTTCCGGCCCGGCCCTCCCCCGGCCCTCGCCAGCGCCACCTGGGCCCGTGACCTGAACGAATCCAGGACCCTGGGCGGCAGGGCCAGCCGGGAGCGGACCCCGGAGCAGACCGCCATCGGAAAATTCTGGGAGGACAACACCCCGGGAATCTATTTCGGCGTCCTGCGCTCCGTGGCCGAGGCCCCGGGGCGGGAGCTGGCCGCCAATGCGCGGTGGTTCGCCTTCGCGGCGACCGCGCTGGACGACGCCACCATCGCCGTGTTCGACGCGAAGTACGCCTACCTCTTCTGGCGCCCCCTCACCGCCATCCGCAACGCGGACCAGGACGGGAACGAGGCGACGGAGCGGGATCCCGGCTGGGCGCCCCTCATCGATACGCCCATGCACCCGGAATACCCTTGCGCCCACTGCATCAACGCCGCAGCCTTCGCCGAGGTGCTGGAGGCGGGCCTGTCCGGGAGCGGAGTGGTGAAGCTCTCCGCCACCAGCCTCACCGCGCCCGGGGTAGTCCGCTCGTGGAGCAGCACGTCCGCGATGGTCGAAGAGGTGGCCAACGCCAGGGTCTGGTCCGGCGTCCACTTCCGGAATTCCACCCAGGTGGGGGAGGCCATGGGCCACAAGGTCGGCCGGCTGGTGGCCGCGGCCATGGTGGCTGGGGCCAGGTAGCCAGTCCAGACAGCACCTGCATGGTACCGGGCGGCGGTTCCCGGAAACGCGATCATCTTGATCGACCCGGCGCCTGCCCGGAAGGGAGCTGACAATCTAATTGCAATGATTTGTCTGGTTACCTTCTGGCATCCTACCTGCTTCCTCAGGCCATGCCCATTCCGGGGCAGGCATGCCCCGGCAGAACCCCAGGCCGGCCCCGATGGCAGCAGAACCGCAAGGCACCTCCCGGATCCTCTCCTTCCTGGAGTGGTTCGGCGACCTGGGCGCCTTCACGGGGCGGCTGGCCAGGGCGGCGTGCTCGCGGCCCTTCCACGGGCGCGAGCTGCTCGACCAGATGCACGAGGTGGGCTCCCGCTCCCTGCCCCTGGTGGTCCTGGCGAGCGTGTCCACCGGGATCGTCCTCAGCCTGCAGACCCGCGAGAGCCTCGTGCGGTTCGGGGCGAAGTCCCTCCTGCCGGTGGTCATCGCCCTGACGATCCTAAAGGAGAGCGGGCCGATCATCACGGCCCTGGTGGTGTGCGGCCGGGTGGGCGCGGGCATCGGCGCCCAGCTGGGCTCCATGAAGGTGACCGAGCAGATCGACGCCATCGAGGCTTCCGGGGTCAACGCCTTCCGGCTGCTGGTGGTGACCCGGGTGCTGGCCTGCCTCCTGATGCTCCCCCTGCTGACCGTCGTGGCGGACGCCTCCGGAATCCTGTCCGGGTGGGCGGCCAACACCCTCATCGAGCACGTCCCCCTGGGCCGCTTCCTGGCCGATGGCCTGAAGGGCATCACCTTCCGGGAACTCGTTCCCGCGACCCTTCGGACGGCGGTGTTCGGGTTCATCATTGGCCTGATCGGCTGCTTCCAGGGCTTCCGGACCTCCGGAGGCACGGAAGGCGTGGCGCGCTCGGCCACCAGCGCCGTCGTGCTTTCCACCCTGTTCGTGATCCTCGCGGACGTGGGCCTCGTGCGCCTCATCCAGATCCTATGAGCGCCCCCGTCATCCAGGTCACGGACCTCCGCACCGCCTTCGGTGACCAGAAGGTCCTGGACGGCGTGAGCCTGGCGGTCGCCCCGGGCGAGACCCTGGTCGTGCTGGGCCGGAGCGGCACCGGCAAGAGCGTCCTGCTCCGGCACCTGATCGGGCTGCGGTGGCCGGATTCCGGCACCCTCCGGGTGCTGGGCCGGGACCTCCGGGAGCTGGCCGAAGGGCCGCTGAACGCGATCCGCAGGCGGGTCGGCTTCGTCTTCCAGAACGCGGCGCTGTACGACTCCCTGACGGTGGTGGAGAACGTCGCGTTCCCGCTGAAGTACCACACCACCCTGACGCCCGCCCAGCGCCGCGAGAAGGCCATGGCGCTCCTGGCCCGGGTGGAGCTGCAGGCCGCGGCCGGCAAGCTGCCCACGGACATCTCCGGAGGCATGAAGAAGCGCGCGGGGCTGGCCCGGGCCCTGGCCCTGGACCCCGAGCTCATGCTCTACGACGAACCCACGGCGGGCCTGGACCCCATCACCTCGGGGGAGATCAGCGACCTGATCCTGGCGCTCCAGGCCGAACGCGCCATGTCCTCGGTCGTCGTCACCCACGACATGCTCAGCGCCCGGGCGATCTCGAACCGGGTCGCCCTGCTGGACCGCGGCCGGATCGTCTTCGACGGCGCTTTCGAAGGCCTGGCGGCGTGCCCGGATCCCGTGGCCGCCCACTTCCTGGAACCGAGGCAAACCCGATGAACCAAAGGGCACTGCTTGGCTTGTTCATTTCCGGTGCGCTGGCGATCCTCCTGACGGGGGTGTTCGTCATCGGAAGCAAGAACCGGATGTTCACCCGCACCTACCGCCTCCAGGCGCAGTTCCCCACGGTCTCGGGCCTCCTGGCCGGGGCCGAGGTTCGCCTGGGCGGGCTCCGCAAGGGGACCGTGGAGGAGATCCGCCTGCCGGCCGACTCCCGGTCGCAGGTGCGGGTGACCCTTTCCCTGGACGCCGCCGCCGCCCGGCTGGTGAAGACCGACTCCGTGGCCGCCATCGAGACCGAGGGCCTGCTGGGGAACAAGTTCATCGCCCTGACCTTCGGCAGCCCCGGGGCCCCCGAGGTGCGCGACGGGGCCACCCTGGCCAGCGCCCCCCTGCTCGACGTGTCCGACATCATCAGGAAGACCAACGCGATCATGGATTCCACCCAGAGCACCCTGAAGCACCTGGAGGCCTCCTCGGCCGAACTGGCGACCATGACCGCCCGCATCAACCGCGGGGAAGGGAGCGTGGGCGCGCTCCTGCACGAACGGACCCTTTACGACAGCCTGTCCGCGACCGCCTCCGAGGCCCACGAGGCCATGGTCCACGCCCGGTCCGGCGCCGCCGCGTTCGACGACGACATGAAGGCCCTCAAGGCGAACATCCTGTTCCGGGGGTATTTCAAGGACCGGGGCTACGCGGATGCCTCCGAGCTGACGAAGTGGGAGGTTTCCGCGCTGCCCGCCGGCCCCCCGGTCAGGACCTTCACCTTCACCGCCCAGGCCCTGTTCGCCCGGCCCGACGCCGCCCAGCTCAAGGGCCGCAAGGCCCTCAACGAGGTGGGCGCCTACCTGGAGAAGACCCCCTTCAGCCTCGTGGTCGTGCGGGCCTTCTCCGGCGGCAAGGGCGACAGGGACGCCAACCTGATCCTCACCCAGGGCCAGGCCATGGTCGTCCGGTCCTACCTGGCGGAACGCTTCGACCTGGATGACGCCAGGATCCGGACGAAGGCCATGGGCGAAGTGACGACAGGTGAGCCGGGGAGGGAGCGGTGGGTGGAAATACTGGTGTTCCAAGGGCCGTAGGCAGACCCAGGAAAAGGCCCCGCCAGCCCCTATCCTGCCTTTTCCCCTCAATCCGATTCATGGGATGGATGGGGATCTTCCTGCCTTGAACCGCCCCCTGCATCCTGGGTCCGGGGAGCCCAGGGTCTGCTAGAGGATCACGCACCGGTCGCAGGGCTTCCACCTGCCCGTGTCCGCGGGCGCCGCGTCGACGGCCTCGGCGGTCGTGCCGGGCGTGAACACGCCCGTGGCCGGGTCGATCCGGTCCCCCCGGGTGACGTGGCGCAGACCGTTGATGTCGCCCTGGCCCAGGATGGCGGGGTAGGTGCACGCGGCGAACGTGAAGAGCACCTCGTCGCAGAATTTCCCCCAGCCCTCGGGACCGAGGGCCGCGATCGTGGCTTCGGCCCCGTCGCCGATCCCCTTCCTCACGAAGTCCTGGAACGCCGGATCGGCCGTGCCGGAGAACATCCCGCCGCAGGGACGCATCACCTGCCCGCCGCCCTCGTAGGTGCCTTCGAAATGAAACAGGCCGAGAACATGCAATAGCTCGTGGAGAAGGACGTGCGGCAGAAGGGCGCGCCCGTGGGGGGCGTCCAGCAGGCCCCGGTCGATGGCGACGGAACCGCCGTAGGTGGCTTCGTAGATCCACCGTGCGAACCCCGGGCGTCCGGCAGGGCGTGGCCGCCCACGCCCGGTCTCAGCGTGGCGGGCTCGAAGGTGATCACCCCCGCCCGGCCCTTCAGCGGGGCGGAGGCGGCGAGGGTGGCCGGTGCGAGCACGATCCGGTCCCGGCCGATGTGCGCGTTGACCTTCGCCAGCGTCGCGGGAAGCAGCTCCCGAAGGAGGCTGACGCGGGGTTCATCCGCGGCGGATCCCGCCACGAGGAGGACGGTGAAGGGGATGGAGCCCAGGCGGTCGGCCACGAGGTTGAAGCCGTCCCGGCCCGGCACGAGGTCGGTTGGTGCCACCTTCGCCTCCTTGGTCTCCTCATCCGCGGCCCACGCCGAGGGCGCCAGCCCGAGGGAGCCCAAAAGGCCTACCGCAGCCAGGCCCCTGCCCATCCAACCCAACCCATGACCTGACAAGCGCATCCGATCCCTTTCGCCTCCCTGGACGTAAAGATACGGATAATGAACCATTAGTTCCTGGGCTAGCGGGACCGGCCGCCGGACCCTTCCGCGGCCGCAGGGTGGACGTCCGCAGGAATCCGCTCAACCTCGACCCGCTGCCCGGCGATTCCGGCCGGCATCACGTACCCGACCACCGCAATCACATGGCAGAGACTCCCGCCGAGCACGAACAGGTGCCAGACCGCATGGTGGAACCGGAGCCCCCGCCACGCGAAGAAACCCACCCCGAGCGTGTAGAAGGCCCCGCCCGCCCCGAGCCAGGCCAGGCCGCCGGCGGGCAGGCAGCGGTACAGCGGGAGCGCCGCCACGACGATCATCCAGCTCATGCCCAGGTAGACCACGGTGGACAGCACCTCGTACCGGTCCCCGAAGACCGCCTTGAAGGTCACCCCGAGGACCGCCAGACCCCAGACCACCCCGAAGAGGCTCCAGCCCCAGGCGCCCCGCAGGGCGACCAGGCAGAAGGGCGTGTAGGTCCCGGCGATCAGCACGTAGATGGCGCTGTGGTCCAGGATCTGGAACACCCGCTTGGCGCGGAGGTTCGTCAGGGCGTGATAGAGGGTCGACATGCAGTAGAGGAGCACCAGGGACGTCCCGAAGACCGCCCCGGTCACGACCCGCACGCCGCTGCCCCGCAGCGCCCCGGGCACCACCAGCAGCACGAGGGCGACCACGCTCAGGAGGGCGCCCAGGCCGTGGGTGATGCTGTTGGCGACTTCCGCCGAGGTTCCCGCGGCGTGCGCGTGCGCATCCATGGCCACTCCAGGGGACCATTGTCGCACGGGGCCGGGGTGCTGGTACCCTGGGGGGCATGAGTCTCGAACTGCTCGCCCCCGCCCGGAACGCGGACCAGGGAATCCTCGCCCTCAAATGCGGGGCGGACGCGGTGTACATGGGCGCCTCCCGGTTCGGCGCTCGCCAGGCCGCTGGCTGCGACCTGGCGGACTTCGAGCGCCTGGCCCGGGAGGCCCGCCTCTGGGGCGCCAAGGTCTACGCAACCCTCAACACGATCCTGTATGACGCGGAACTGGAGGACGCCCGGCGCCTGGCCTGGGACCTGTCCGGGGCCGGGGTCGACGCGCTGATCATCCAGGACATGGCCTACCTGGAGCTGGACCTCCCCCCGCTGCCCCTGCACGCCAGCACCCAGGCCGCCTGCGACAGCCCGGAGAAGGTGGCCTTCCTGGCCGGCCAGGGCCTCACCCGGGCCATCCTCGCCCGGGAGCTGAGCCTCGCCGAGATCCGGGCCATCCACGCGGCCTCGGACATCGAGCTGGAGGGCTTCGTGTACGGCGCCCTCTGCGTGGGGGAAAGCGGCCAGTGCTACCTGAGCGGGGCCATCTGCGACCGCAGCGGCAACCGCGGCGAGTGCGCCCAGCCCTGCCGCGCCCCCTGGAACCTGGTGGAACCCGGGGGCCGGGTGCTGATGCGGGACGCGCACCTCCTGAGCATCAAGGACCTGGACCTGTCGGACCACCTGGAGGAACTGGCGGAGGCCGGCCTCACCAGCTTCAAGATCGAAGGCCGCCTCAAGGACGCCGACTACGTGAAGAACGTGGTGAGCCACCTCCGCCGCCGGCTCGACGCCGTGCTGGACCGGCGGCCGGAGTGGGCCCGGGCCTCCCTGGGCCGCTCCACCCACGCCTTCGCCCCGGATCCCGCCAAGACCTTCCAGCGCGGCCACTCCACCTACCGCCTGCAGGGCGAACGCCAGCCCATGGGCAACCCCGGGACCGGCAAGCACCTGGGCGAATTCGTCGGCACCGTGCGCTCCATCCAGGCCGACCGCCTCGTGCTGGACCGCAAGGCCGAGCTGCACCCCGGGGACGGCCTCGCCTTCGTGGACGGAGCGGAAGCCGCCGGCACCGTGGTCAACGCCGTGGAAGGCAGCCAGGTCTTCGTGCAGGACCCCTCCCGCATACGTCCCGGCTCGAGGCTCCACCGCAACATGGACCTCCACTGGCTCAGGGCCCTGCGGGGCGCCAAGGTGGAGCGCCGGATCCCCGTGACGGCGAGCCTGGCCTTCACGGAAGGGGCCGTGACGCTGCGCCTGGAGGACGAGGCGGGTTTCGGTGCCGAGGCCCGCGCCGAGGGCGAGTTCGGCCCCGCCCGGGATCCCGGGGCCGCCGCCAGGGCCATCCGCGAGGCCCTGGAACGCATGGGGGACTCGCCCTTCGCCCTGGCCGGGCTGGAGGCCGAGACGCGCTTCGTGCCCGTGAGCCGCCTCAACGCCCTGCGCCGCGAGGCCACGGCGGCGCTGGAGGAACTGCGCCGCGCGCCCCGTCCCCGGCAGGCGCCCCGGCCCGCGTCCGCCCCGGCGCCGCTGCCCGCCACCGACCTCGACCTCACCTGGAACGTCGCCAACCGGGCCGCCCGGGCCTTCTACGAGCGCGCCGGGGGCAGGGTCCTGGAACCCGCCGCCGAGCTGCAGCCCGACCTCCGGGGCCGGGTGGTGATGACCACCCGCCACTGCCTGCGCTACGAACTGGGCTGGTGCGCCATCCATCCCAACGCCGAGCCCTGGAAGGAGATGGCCGAACCGGAAGGCCCGCTCTTCCTGGAGAACGGCCCCACCCGCCTGGAGTGCCGCTTCGACTGCGCAAGGTGCCGGATGGAACTGATCCTTCGCGACCCGGCATGAAGCGCGTCTGCGACGTGGTGGTGGTCGGGGCCGGCCCCGCGGGCCTGCTCGCCGCGGGCCGGGCCGCCATGCTGGGCGCGAAGGTGCTGCTCCTGGAGAAGATGGAGAAGCCCGCCCGCAAGCTCCGCATCACCGGCAAGGGCCGCTGCAACATCACCAACATGCGGCCCCTGGAAGAGCAGCTCCAGGAGATCCACCCCGAGCCGCGCTTCCTGCGCCAGGCTTTCGGCGCCTTCTTCAACCGCGACCTCATCGCCCTGCTGGAGGCCAACGGCGTGCCCACCAAGACCGAGCGCGGCGACCGGGTGTTTCCGGCCAGCGACCGCGCCTGGGACGTGGCCGAGGCCCTGGTGGCCTGGGCGAAGGGGCAGGGGGTGGAGATCGTCAGCCGCGCCCGGGTGGAGAGCCTGGTGATCGAGGACGGCGCCTTCTCCGGCCTGATATTCACCCACGCCGACGCCACGCACCGCGTCGAGGCGCGCTGCGGCGTCATCGCCACCGGCGGGCTCAGCTACCCCGCCACCGGCTCCACCGGCGACGGCCACCGCTTCGCCGAGGCCGCCGGCCATTCCATCGCGCCCCTGCGCCCCTCCCTGGTGGCCATCCGCACGGAGCCCGCATGCGAGGCCACGGGCCTGCGCCTGCGCAACGTCCGCCTGACCCTGTGGGTCGACGGGAAGAAGAAGGCCAGCGAGTTCGGCGAGGCCGAGTTCACGGACCGGGGCCTCGACGGCCCCATCGTCCTGAGGCTGAGCCGCCGGATCGTGGACTTCCTCGCCGCCGGGCGCAAGGTGGAGGCGGCCCTGGACCTGAAGCCCGCGCTGGACGTCCCCACCCTGGAGGCCCGGCTGGACCGGGCCTTCGCGCCGGCCGCGCCCCTCCGGGACGTGCTGCGCTCCCTGCTGCCCGCCCAGCTCGTGGAGGCGTTCGCGGCCCGCCTGGGCCCGGCGCCCCGCCGGAAGGAGCTCATCGCGCTGCTCAAGGACCTGCGCTTCCAGGTGACCGGCCACGGCCCCTGGGAGGAGGCCATCGTCACCGCAGGCGGCGTCGCCCTCAAGGGGGTGGATCCGCGCACCCTGGCCTCCCGGGTGGTGGAGAACCTCTTCTTCGCGGGCGAGGTCCTGGACCTGGACGCCAACACCGGCGGCTACAACCTCCAGATCGCCTTCTCCACCGGCTGGCTGGCGGGGGAGTCGGCGGCCAAGCGGCTTGCGCCCGCAACGCCCATCTGATCACTTCGGGGCGGGGGCGGGCGGGGTGTCCGAGTTCCAGGTGTCCCGGATGTAGGTCCACGTGCCGTTCTTCTTCCGGGACACCGACAGGAACTTCCCGGTGTCCACCACGGCGCCGTTGACCGTGACCTTGAAGGTTCCCGATTCCCAGCCCGTGCTGCCCGAGACGCCCACGTCGGTGGCGGGATCCAGGACGAGCACCACGCCCCCGGCCCTGGCGTCGGCGATGTCCTTGGTGAAGTAGGCGAGGATCCCGGCCTTGCCCTTCACCCCCTTGCCTCCGGGAGGAAGCAGCAGCGCGTCCTCGGCGTACTCGGCGGCGACCGCCTGCGCGTCCCCTCCGTTGTAGGCCTTTTCCCATCGGGCGGTCTGGGCCCTGATGGCGGCTTCATCCGATCGCGAGACGGGTGGCGCGCCGAGCGCGTAGGCGGCCGCCAGGAGGAGGCCCACCGCTGCCAAGGAAAACGCGGAGATCCGATTCATGTTCACCCCCCATCAAGGGTTGCTGGAAAGTCAGCGAATGGGGAGAATAAGACACAATCGCAAAATAATCCAGATTTTTCCAACATCCGGACGCCGGCCGGATGACCTGGCCGAATCCTACCGGAGCGTGAACGAGAGCTTGCCGTCATCCTGGAAGATGATGGCCTTGATGCCGTTGGCTGGGCTGGTCAGGCGCCACCGTTCCCAGTTCTTCCAATCGCCGGAATAGATGTTCGTGACGCGTTCCCAGAGGACCAGGGCGCCCCGCGGGTCCAGCTCCAGCCAGGTGTCCTCGCTCGCGTATTCCGGTGGAATGGGGGCCGTCCGGCCCACCCTCCAGTCCACCGCGCCCATGGGATCGCTGATCCAGGCCTTGCCGTCCCGCACCGTGAGGACCCATGGCCTGGTCGCGTTGTTGTTGTAGGAACCCTTGCCCAGGGTTCGGGACAGGGATTCGACGATCAGGGGGCGCTGCCCATGGAGGGCCCCGCCCCCGGCGAGCACCAGGGTCGACAGGAGCAGGGACTTCGCGGAAAGGGACATCGGTTCCTCGTGGTGATGGAGGGGGCCTCCTCGGCCGCGATCCGGGACTCCGTCTCCGGCGGGGCCGCCACCGAATGGGCTGGCGATAATTTAATTATTTATATCCCGCCGTCAAGGGCCCGGCTTCCCGGTCCTACGGGTCACTTGCCTTCCTGAAGATCGAGTACTTGAGCTTGACCCTGCGGCCGGTGTTGTAGGCGCCGGAGGGATCGTATTCCTCGTACTCCATCACCTTCACCTTGGCCAGGCGCTGTTCGCCGGTCTTGATGAGGTAGACGTCCCCGATGTTCGTGGAATCGACCTGGTAGCTGGCGACCGTGTTCAGGTTGGCGGCATAGAGCAGGGCCTCCTGGCTGGTGAGGCTGTCGTAGTCCACGCCGGACGGGAGCTTGCAGCTGGTCACGCCCGTGCGGGGCCGCAGCTCGGCCTTGCCCCGGTAGGCGTTGTAGACCAGCCAGAGTTCCATGGTCGTGTCCTGGCACATGGGGTAGCTGTCGCCGGACACGGAGCCTTCCTCCCAGCCCCAGCCGTAGGTGCTGCTGTCGTCCAGATCCACCGCCCAGCTGGACCAGTCGTCGGTCCAGTACCAGCCGTAGTAGGCGTAGAGGTGCACCTGGCCCACGTGGTAGGGCGAGACCTCCTGGAACCGGGCGCCTCCCAGCGTGGAGTAGAGTCCGTCGCTGGTGAAGGCCACCAGCTCCGAGGACGTGAGGAGGTTGACGGCCTGCGTGGGCAGCTGGACCCGCCAGCGGTTGGGCCGGCGGTAGGCGTCGGGCACGTGGTCCAGGGAGGCCATGGCGTAGGATCCCGAGAAGGGGTAGTAGAGCTCCACCCGCGACAGGACGGTGCGCGGATCGGGCACCACCTCGGCTTCCAGGAAGGAGGTGGAGGCGCCCTCGGCGTCGGTCACCATCTCCACGGTGGCCCACTTGATGTCGGGCGCGGTGGGCACCGGGACCACGTAGACGCCCGAGAGGGTCTGCTCGGCGACGATGCCCTTGACGTTGGTGACGCGGATCTTCTCCTTCCCGGTGAAGCGGTAGCCGTCCGGGTAGCTGGAAAGGTCGGCGAGGGGATAGTACACGTAGAAGTCGGAACCCGGGAGGTCCTGGGCCATGGTCCGGCTGGCGCCCGCGCCGTCGATGAACTCCACCTTCGCCACGCCGTTGTAGTCGCTCACCACCCCGCTCACGCTGCCCAGGGAGCTGTCGTAGAAGGCGTAGTAGATGTCGGGCAGGAGGGGGTACTGGGGATCCGGGTTCACCCGGGGCGCCCGGGCGAAGATCACCGAGTTGGGGTTGAGGCGCAGGTCGAAGATGTTGGTGCCCGCGGGCAGGGCCGCGCCCTTCACCAGGCCGTTGGCGGAATAGGTGCCCCCGTCCATGCACACGGTCCAGTTGGCCAGGTCCATCTGCTGCGAGAGTCCGGCCAGGTCGCGGTAGTTCACGCCGATGCCCTGGCTGGTGAAGCCCCCGATCGCCCACAGGAAGGCGTCGCCCAGGGTCACCCGGGGCGAGGTGGGGGAGTTCCCCGCATAGACCAGGCTGTGGGTGAAGTTCCCGTCGCCGGTGTCGAAGTAGAGGTCGGCGCACACGGCCCGGCAGCGGGCGGCATACTCGTTCCAGTCGCCCATGGACACGTAGGCGCCCGTGGCGGCGTCCTTGCGCATGACGTCGGCGCTCATCTGGGTGAGGGTGAGGGTCACGGGCGCGCCGCTTTCCAGGGCCCGCAATTCGTCGATGGTCAGGGTGATCTTGCCGCCGCTCTGGTTGGTGTCCACCACCCAGTAGACGCCGGGGGTGGAGGGATAGGTTCCGCCGGGCTCCAGGAGGTTGACCTGGGTCTCCCCGGGCTGGAAGGTGGCCACGTTGTGGCCGCCGATGCGCAGGGTCATGGTGGGCACGACGTTGCTCGCGCAGGCGGTGCCGGTGTTGTACACCTTAAGGAAGAGCTTGATGGCGGCGGCTTCCGAGGGCCGGGTGGTCCGGGCCTTGCTCCACTCCTCGGCGTTGGCCACCGAGCCGCCCTTGGAATTGGACGTGCTGGTCTCGTGGGTGTTGGAGATGCTGCCCGAATAGTTGGCGTGGAACGTGACGCTGGCCTCCCAGCCGGGGAAGGAGTACCCGGCCGTGGCCTCGTAGCCGACCTCCCAGCCGTGCTCGGTGGTGCGGGAATCCCGGGCCTCCGTCTGGCATTCCCAGGTGGTCTCCCTGGTCACGGACTTGGTCTCGGTGAAGGTGATCTCGTCCAGGGTGGTCACCCGGTAGCCGTCCATGCGCACCACGATCTCCGGAAGGGCCGGGACCATGGGCAGGTTCCCGGGGCTGCGCACGGAGACGTCCATGTTGAGGCCCGAGATCTCGGTGCTGTCGTCGAAGGGGTCCTGGTCCGTGGACCGCTGGTTGGGGTCGGTCTTGTAGTAGGGCACCGAGTGGTCCACGCCGTCCCAGAGCTTGGGCTTGCCGGTGAGGGCCTCGTACGTGTAGCCGTAGAACTCCAGGTAGTCCGGGATGCCGTCGCCGTCGCTGTCCACCAGGTCGCCGTCGTTGGCGCCGTCCCCGTCGTCGTCCTTGTCCAGGGCCGAGATGACGCCGTTCTGGTTCTTGTCCACGAGCAGGTCCGCGGCCTTCCAGGCCTTGTTCCCGAAGACCTCGACGTTGTCGGGGATTCCGTCCCCGTCGGTGTCCACCTTGGTGGGGTCGGTGTGGAGGAGGCCCGTCTCGATGTCGTCGGGGATGGTGTCCCCGTCCGTGTCCACGTGGCCCGCCTTCAGGGAGGCGAGGGTCTTCTCGTACACCTCGGCGATGGTGAGCGCCCCCGAGATGGCCACGGTCTGGGTGGAACCCGACTTGCCGCCGCTGCAGCCCAGCGCGGCCAGAAGAAGGACCAGAAGGGACAGGCTTGCGGGACCAGGGTGTCTCATGGGGACTCCGTGTCGAAACCGTCAGGCTGGAAGGGGTTTGCACCAAATCATGACGGATGCCTGTCAACAGCTTGCAAACGAGCGGATAATGGGATGCAACCGCCCAGCCATGAACAACCCGGCCCCCATCCTGCTCATCGAGGACGATCCCGCCCAGCGTCTGCTGCTGGCGGCCTACCTGCGGCAGACCGGCTTCGCCGTGGAGGAGGCCGGGACCCTCGCCCAGGGCCGCGCCCGGGCGGCCCAGGGGCACCCCTGCCTGGCCCTCCTGGACCTGAACCTGCCCGACGGCGATGGCCTGGACCTGGCGCGGGACCTGATCCGGCGAAGCATCCCCGTGCTCGTGGTGACCAGCCGGCCTTCCGATCGGCTCCGGGCCCTGGAGCTGGGCGCGGACGACTTCATGGACAAGCCCTTCGACCCCCGGGAACTGCTGGCCCGCATCCAGAACCTCCTGAGGCGCTGCGGCGGGTCCGGCGCCCTTGCCGCCGGCCGCTGCCACCTGGATATCCCGGCCCGGCGCCTGCTGGGCTGCGACGGCGCGGAGATCCCCCTCACCCGGGGCGAGTTCGAGCTGCTCGCGGCCCTGGTGGAGGCCCGGGGCCGCGTCCTGTCCCGGGTGGACCTCTCGGAGGTCATCAGCCCGGACGGGGAGACGGTGTGCAGCCGCAGCGTGGACGTGCTGGTGTCGCGCCTGCGCCGCAAGCTGGCCGGCGAGCCCGGCCTGGTGCAGACCGTGCCGGGCGTCGGCTACCGGATCCAGGGCTGACGGGTGGACACGGGACACTTCGCCCTTTCGAGGTGGCTGGCCGTCTTCACGGATCCCGCCACCGAGGCGGATTTCCGGGAGGACCAGAAGCCCCGCCTGGCCGCCCAGCTTCGCCTCCTGGCCTTCCTGCCGGGCCTCTACGTGGCCGCCCTCGTCCTGGACTACCGGACCTTCGGCGCCAGCGGCCCCTTCTGGACCCTGGCCCTCCTGCGCCTGACGGTCTGGGGCCTGGTGGGCGCGGCCGGAGGCCTGGCGGCGCGGCGCCTGGGAACGGCCCAGGCCCTCCTCTGCGCGGGGGTGTCGCTGCTTTTCGTCACCGAGGTGGTGGAGCACCACCTGCTCGTCCTGGCCCGCGGACCCGCCACGGCCCAGGAACTCCCATTCCTGGCCCTCTTCGTGCTGGGCGTGTACCTGATGCTGCCGCTGGCCCTGGGGCTGAGCCTGGGCTCGGCGCTGGGCGGATCGGCCCTCTTCCTGGGCTACCTGGCCGCCACCCGGGCACAGGAAGCCCCCGGACCTGGGCTCACCACCCTCTACCTGCTGTTCGCCAACGGGATCGGCTTCGCCTTCCGGGTGACCTGGAACCGCACCCAGCGCCGGGACTTCGCCCTGAGGACCCGCCTCGGACAGGAGGTGGCCGAGCGCAGGGCGGCCGAGGCGGAAGCCCGGCGCGCCAACGAGGCCAAGAGCCGCTTCCTGGCGGTGATGAGCCACGAGATCCGGACGCCGCTCAACGGGGTGCTGGGGGGCGTGCAGCTCCTTCAGGCGCTGCCCCTCCAGCCGGACCAGCGCCGGCCCCTGGACCTCCTGGCCCGCAACGGGGACCTTCTGGCGCGGCTCCTGGACGACCTGCTGGATCAGGCCCGCCTGGAAACCGGACACCTGCGGGTGGAGCCGTCCCCCTTCAGCCCCGCGGAGCTGCTCGCCGCCGTGAGCGCGGACATCGAGCCCCTGGCCGGCGCCAAGGGCCTGGCCTTCCGGGTGGAGCAGAGCGGCCCCCTGCCCGCCACCCTGGAGGGGGACGCCCTGCGCCTTCGCCAGGTGCTGGTCAACCTGCTGGGCAACGCGGTGAAGTTCACGGACGAAGGGGACGTGGTCCTGTCCCTGGAGACCGCTCCCGTGGATGGCCGGCGGGTGCGCTGCGCCTTCTGCGCCCGGGACACCGGGCCGGGCCTGGACGCCGAGGCCCAGGTGCGGGTCTTCGCGCCTTTCGAACAGGGGGACGGGTCCATCCAGCGCCGCCACGGCGGGGTGGGCCTCGGCCTGGCCATCAGCCGGCAGCTGGTGGCGGCCATGGGCGGGACCCTGACCCTGACGAGCGCGCCGGGCATGGGGTGCCGGTTCGCCTTCGCCCTCGTCCTGCCCGCCGCGGAGGCCGTTCCTGAGGATCCGGGCACAGGTTTCCTGACCGTCCTGGTGGTGGACGACCTGGAGGCCAACCGCATCGTGGCCGCCGGCCTCCTGGAAACCCTCGGCCACCGGGCCGTGTGCGCCGGCAGCGGGACCGAAGCGCTGGAGATCCTGGGCCGCCGGCCCGTGGATGCCGTCCTGCTGGACGTGCACATGCATGACCTGGAGGGCCGGGAGGTCCTGGAGCGCCTCCGGGCCTGGCCCGATGCCCGGGTGGCGGGCGTGCCGGTCCTCCTTTCCTCGGCGGATACCGAGGGTTCCAGCGCCCTGGCGGCGCTGGACCCGGGGGTGCGCGGGGTGCTGCCCAAGCCCATCCGCAGGGAACGCCTGGCGGCCCTGCTCTCGGGGCTTTCCGCAGGGACCCCGCCGGATAGCCGGGTGGACGGGATCCGGGTGGCCCGGATCCTCGGGGACCTGGGTCCCGATGTCTGGGCGGAGGGCCTCCGGGCCTGCCGGGCTTCGGTCCAGGCCTGCCTGGAGGAACTGGCCCACCCGGACCGCGCCCCCCAGGCCCTCCACCGCCTGGCCGGCCTGGCCTCCACCTACGGCATGGCCGGCCTGCACCGCCTGGTGCGCAGCGCCGAGGCCCAGGTGAGCGCCGGAGGCCCCTGTCCCGTGGAGCAGCTGCGGGCCTGCTGCGGGGCCTCCCTCGCCGGGCTGGCACAAGCCGGTCCGCACTGACGGAACCTTCCCGTCCCCGTTCGCATCTCCTCGCCAGGACCGCCGGAAAACGGCTCCACCAGGATGTCTGCGCTGGGGCCGGCCGGCGGCCGCAAACCCGCTTCCATGGGAGGGGAACATGGGCACACCGATCACCGCAACCCGGCTGCTCCACGAGGACCATCAACGCATCCGCGAGCTCTACCAGAAGCTCTGCCAGGAATCCCGGCCCGCCGGCCAGGAGGACCCCGCCAGGGAACTCCTTGAGGCCTTGGAGATCCATTCCTGGCTGGAGGAACGCCTGGTCTACCCGCTCCTCACGACGGCGTGCCAGGACGACAGCCTGACGCAGCGCCTGGGCGGGGCCCATGGCGACATGAAGCGGCTCATCAGCGAATTCAGGCTCAAGGGCGGTTACGGCGGTCCGGAGGGCCGGAAGGTGCTGGGCCGGCTCATGATCTTCCTCCAGGAGCATGTCCTCGAAGAGGAGGAGCAGGCGTTCCCGGTGCTGGCGGCGGGCGCCGCCCCCAACGAGGAACTCGGCGCGGACCTGGCCCGGCTCCGGGGCCGGATGGAGATGTTCCCTCCCTTCGCCCATTCCATCGACCTGGCGGTGCCCCTGCAGGTGGCCTACAACCAGTGGACCCAGTTCGAGGACTTCCCGCGCTTCCTGGCCAACGTGAAGGAGGTGCGCCAGGCCGGCCCCACCCGCGTGGAGTGGCGCGCCGAGGTGGCCGGGAAGGACCTGCGCTGGACCTCAGAGATCTACGAGCAGACCCCCGACGCCCGCATCGCCTGGCGGAGCTTGGAAGGGTCCATGAACGCGGGTTCGGTGAGCTTCCTGGCCCTGGACGAAGGCTCCTCGCGGATCCTGGTGGAGCTGAACTACGAGCCCCAGGGGCTCCTCGAAAACCTCGGGGCCATGGTGGGCGTCCTGCCTCGGTACGTGGCCTCGAACCTCCAGAACTACAAGGAGCACCTGGAGCGCACGCGCGCGGAGAGCGGAGCCTGGCGCGGCAGGGTCGCCGGGAATCCCATGGATGCCAGGAAGAGTGGCGGGGGTGAGGTGCGCCCGGGTCCCTCCTGAACGGCGCCCGCGGGCCGGCGCGCGCCGGCCCGCGGGCGGACGTCCGTCAGGGGGCGACGGTCATCCGGTTCCGGACGCGCCGGACCCCCTTGACGTCCGAGGTGAGGCGCTCGACCAGGATCTTCTCCGCGGAATTCCTGGCTTCGCCCCCGAGGGTGACGACGCCCCGGTCCGTTTTGACGTGGGTGGCGAGCATGCGCGTGCCCCGGTGGGCCAGGAGCACGGCCTTCACCTGGGCGGTGACCGAGGCGTCGTCGATCTTCTCGGCCAGGGTCTTCGCTCCGGGGGGCACGACGCGCAGGGTGTTCCTCACCTCCTTCACCCCGTCCACGTTCCCGGCGATGTCCTGGGCGAGGCCCTTCTGGGCGGCGCTGCCGATGCGGCCCGAGAGCGTCACGACGCCGTCCCGGGCCGCGACGCCCACGGTGGCCTCGTCGACGTTCCGGTGGTAGCGCAGGGCGGTCCGGACCTTCGTGGCCAGCCAGACGTCGGGGGCCGTGGCCGAGGCTTCGGCCTTGAGGACCAGGAGGTTGGTCACGGAGGTCACGCCCGGGAGGTCCTTGACGGTCTCCTCCGCGAGGGTCCGGTGGAACTCGTTGGCCACCGTCCCGCTGAGGGTGACCGCGCCCGAGCGGGAGGCGACCTCGAGGGTGTCGCCCTTGAGGTGGACGCGGAAATTGTAGGAATTCCGGGCCGCCGCGGCGATCCGGGCATCCGTGTCCGGTTGCGAGGCCGCGAGGAGCGCGGGGACGAGCATCAGGGTGGGCAAGGGGACCTTCGGCATGGCTTCTCCTGGATCCGGACGCGCCGGCACTGTCTCTGTGCCGGCGCCGCGGCATTGGTTCAGACCCGGAGTCACGGTGCGCGGCGGTCACGCGCGGCCGTCCCATCGAATTCCGCCATGAACCCTTTTACGGTTCGGAACACCGGATAGGCACTGGACGCCTCTGGAGGTGATTTGATGATTCCACGATCCTTGTTGCAACCGGGCCTGATCGGCCTGCTGCTCCGCTCCGACAACGAGGCGAAGGCAAGCGGGGAGCCCCACACCATCGGCGAAGCCTGGTTCCACGCCGCCAGGCAGAATTTCGCCCTCAACGGCAGCACCGGCCTCGATCCGGGCGTCTACGCCTGGGTCGTCACCCGGGGGACGGGGCCCACGAAGGAGACCCTCGACTACTTCGAGGAGTCCTTCCACGCCCCCCTGCCCAGTCCGGGACGCCTGGACCCCTCGTACCAACTCGCCCTGAAATGCCGCTACCTCACCTTCGGCAAACCCGTCTTCCGATAGCTGGAGTCCGCCATGCACGCTGTTCCCTGGATCGCCCCCCTCCTCTGTTCCGCGACGGTCTTCGCGACCGAAACCTGCCCGGCTCTGCCGGTCCCCGCCGCACCGGTGAAGGACCACCCGTGCGCGGCCCCCTCCCTGGATGAGCGGCTGCGGGCGGCCGCCGACGCGGCGGTCCTGGCCCTGAAGGTCCCCCCGGACCAGATGCGGTTCCAGGCCAGCTCGGACCTGATGGACCAGTTCCGGGGGGGCCCGGCCCGCCTCGTGAACCGCACCTTCCTCTACCGGAGGCTGCTGGAGGGCGTCCCGGCGTACGGCCCCGGCACGTCCCTCCGCGCGGTGGTGGGTGCCGGGGGCGAACGGCTCTCCATCGAGGCGGACTGGCCCGCGGTGCTGCCCATCGCCGTGAGCACCGGCGCTTTCGGCCATCTGGACCCGGCCGCCCTGCTGGCGCTCGCCAGGCGCGCGGACGCCCCCTCCGGCCATCCCGGGGAACCGGTCTTCCTGCCCCTAACCTCCGCTCGCTAAGGGTTCTGCCATGGCCATCCGTCCCCTCGTCCCCATCGCTCTGGCCTGCCTTCTCGGATGCTCCGACGGGGGGCATCCCCCCACCGCAGGCGGCGTGGGCATTCCCCCCACGACCCCGGGCCTGGTGGCGGGAAAGGTCACCGACGCCGAAGGCCGGCCCCTGGCCGGGATCCAGGTCGCGCTCTCCCCGGTCCACGGAAAGGAGGGCGCACTCCGGGCCGTCACGGACGCCCAGGGTGGGTTCCGCATGGAGCTGTCCGTGAGGGGCGGCTCCAGCTACCAGCTGGCGTTCCAGGGGGAAGGGGACCTGGTCCGGCATGGGGCCGAGATCACCCCGGCGCCTGGCGCTCCGGCCCACGTCCCGGCCCGTCAGGAGCTGGTGTTCGTGCTCGATCCGGCGCTCCAGGGCCGCATCAGGGCCGCGGTGGCTCCCTCCCTGCCGTCCGGCCCGGAGGAGGGCTGGGTCCTGGCGGACACCCTTGAGATCTACCAGCGCATTCCCTTCCACGGCCCGGCCGAAGCCCTGAAGGTGGCCGCGCTCGCCCCGCCGTACCAGGGGACCCTGGCCCCCGGCACCTACGACTTCCGGGTGACCCGCAGCCGGAGCCGGGGTGCCGAGACCGAAGTCGTGGGCCACGCCCGGCAGGAGGTGACCGTCGGTTTCGGGCCGGACCCCGAGGTGACCCTCCAGCTGCTGCCGCGGATCTGAGGGGGCCCCGGGGCGGATTCGCCATGGGGAACCACCCCCCCCGTTGCCGGCACGGGATGGGAACCGCAGGGCATGGCGGTCATGCCCGGCGGAGCGGACCCCCCTTTTCTCACGGAGGATGTCATGACTCGAGGCGTGGGTGGAGAATCGCCGTCCAATCTGGCGCTGCATTTGAAAGGACTGGAATTCCCGTGCAAGAGGAAGGACCTTGCGGACCACGTCCGGAAGAACAACCCGGACGAGAAGGTGGTGAACGCCCTGGAAGGGCTGCCCGACCGGCTCTACACGACCATGGCTGAGGTCATGGAGGCCTTCGGGGAGACGCACTAGGCATCCGGTATCGGCCTTTCACGATGGTTATGTGCAAGGCCGGTACCTGATGTCGAGGGCCGTTCCTGGATTCGAGCCCTTTTGGCCTCGGGAGGTAAGGTCAGGGTTTCCAGAAGAAGGGGATGTACTCCGGAAACCCGCCCACGATCAGGATCCTGCCGTCCGGCAGAGGCACCGCAAGGCCGCTCAGGTAACAGTTGGTGCCGGACGGCACCGCCTGCCAGGTCTGGCCCACGGGGTCGAAGATCTGCGCGAACAGGACCTTGTCCGGATCATTGCTGCCGCCCAGGACGAAAACCCTTCCGTCGGCCTGCAGCGCCGCCAGGGGAGCCCACCGCCGGCCCTCCACAGGGCCGGAGCGCGACCAGGACCGGGTGAGCGGGTCATAGGTTTCGGCATACCCGGGATTGTACAGGGTGAAATCGCCCCCGGCGCCCACCATGAACACCTTGCCATCCTGCAGGAGGATCGCCGTGGTCCACAGTTTCGGGTACGTCATGCTCCCGGTCGGGGACCAGGTGTTCGTGGCAGGGTCGTAGAGTTCGGCACTGTTGAACACCGGGGGGGCCCCGCCGGACCCCAGGGAGCCTTCCCCGCCGGCCACCAGGACGGTTCCATCCCGCAGCAGGGTCGCGGTGTGGTGGACGCGGGCCACCTGCAGGGTGCCGGCGCTGGTCCACCGGCCCGTGGCAGGATCGTAGATCTCGGCCGAAGCCAGGGCGAGGTTGCCGGCCAACCGGCTGGAGCCGCCGGCCACCAGCACCCTCCCATCCAGGAGCCGGGTGGCGGTGGGGTAGACCCGTCCCGTGGCCAGCGGGGCAGCCTCGGTCCAGCGGTTGGCCGCGGCCTCGTACCGTTCCACGCTGGCCAGCACGTTGCCTTCGTAGTCCGCCCCCCCGGCAACCAGGACCTCCCCTTCACCCGCCAGGGCCGCCGCGAGGCCCATGCGCCCCTTGGCCAAGGCGCCGGCGGAGCTCCAGGAACGGGTGGCGGGATCATACAGTTCCGTGGCGGGGGGACAGGAGGAGAGGGTCATCCCCCCCGCGACAAGGACCCGGCCATCCGCCAGGGCTACGGCCGTGGCCTCCCCCCGGACCCGTTCCATGCCTCCCCTGGCCGACCAGCTCCGGGTGGCTGGCGAAAAGAACTCCGCCCCCGCGAGGTAGGCGCCTGGGGCGTTGGCGCCGGACCCCATGAGGTTGCCGCCCGCCATCAGCACGGTCCCATCCTCCAGGACCGCCAGGTTCGGGTGGTCGCGGGGACTGAGGGGCAGGCCGGCGTCGGACCAGGTGTTCGAGACGGGATCGAACAGCTCGGCCGGAGCCTGGATGGGTGGGTACGTGCTGCTCGAGGTCCCACCCACCACCAGGATGCGGCCATCCTTGAGGGTCGTGGCGCCGGAGGTCGCCCGGCCGTACTGCATGCTTTGGGTCGCGGTCCAGCGATCCGTCCTGGGGTCGTACAGCTCCGCCTCCGGCCTCCGGCCCAGGTTTCCAACGGTATCGAAGCCTCCAGCCAGGAGGAGCCTGCCGGTGGGGAGGGGGATGCATTGCCGCCAGATGTGGGCACTCAGCGGGCTTGCGGCGCTGGACCAGGTATCGGTCAGAGGGTCGTACCGCTCGGCCGTGTTGTCGAAGTGGACATTGAGGCCGTTCGTGCCGCCGGTCACCAGGACCTTGCCATCCGCCAGGAGGCCCGCGACATGCTCCACCCGCTGCGCCCGGGGCGCAGCCGCCCGTGACCAGGCGCGGGTGCCCGGATCGTAAAGCTCGGCGCTCCGGTCACTCACGGAGCCACCCACGACCAGCACCTTCCCGTTCCTCAGGAGGGTGGCGGTGTAGTAGCTGCGCGCCAGGGCCATGGCGCCGGCCACCGACCAGGTATCGGTGGCCGGATCGTAGATTTCCGCCTTCACGCTGGGGACGAGCCGTTCCCCCGTGGGGTCCAGGGCCTGGCCGCCGGCCACCAGGATGGTCCCGTCCGGAAGGCGCGTCGCGGAATGATGGGCCCTGGCGGTGGGGATCGGGGCGACCTCGGCCCACGTGCTGGTGGCCGGGTCGAAGAGCTCGACAATGGCGGTCGGCCCGCTGGTCCACCACAGGGTATTGATGTATTGGAAGTTATCGTCCGGCACATAGCCGCCCACCATGAGCACCCTGCCGTCCCCGCAAACCGTCAGGCTGGCGCCGTCCCGCTGCCTTGGCGTACGGACATCCTTCAGGAATTGGCCTTTCACGACTTCCAGATCCCGGATCCTGGATGAGCGGTCGCCGGCAAGGTTCTCCACCTCCACCTGGAGGCGATAGAAGCCGGGGGACGGTCCCACCTCATAGGCCAGCACCGGTCCGTCGGCGCTCCCCGTGATCGTCCCGTCCGCGGTCCCTGGGAGCAGCGTCCACCGGTATTTCATGCCCGCCTGGGGGGGGACCGAGGCCAGGATGCCCTTCTCCCCGTAGAACACCTTTGCCTGGGCGAAGAGATGGGCGGCAGGGGGGGCCACGGCCGTGGCCGTGCCCCGTCCCCAGGCCCCATCCACCGCGACCCGGGCCTCCAGGGGCCCCGCCGTTCCGGCCTGATAGGTGATGGCCGCTGTGCCTTGGCCGCTGAGGATCGTCCCGTTCACCAGGGACCATGCATAGAGCGTCCCTCCCGGGCGCACGGATGCCCGGTACCCGCCCTTGCCGGCGGTGACGAGGGCGTCCAGGGTCACGGGGAGGCTTTCGGCCGCCTGCACCACCGTGAGGGCCAGCGCACAGGTGGAAGTGCCGCCGCTGTTCGTGGCGGACACCTGGTACACCCTGGGAGCGGTTGCCGCAACCGGAACCCCGCCGATGGCGCCCGAGGACGGATCCAGCGACAGGCCAGGCGGAAGGGGCGGGTCGACCGCATAGCCCGCAATGATCCCCTCGCAGGAGGGCAGGTCCGGCAAGGCGGTCCTGCCCGCTTCGAACACCACCGGGTTCACCGCGTAGCGCAGCGGCCCGGGGGCGCCTGCGGGCCGGACCGCGAATACCACGGTGGCGGTGGCGCTTCCGCCGGAATTCGACGCCGTGATGACGAAACCCGCCGCCGGCGCCGGATCCCGGGGGCAGCCCTCGAGCAGCCCCGTCGCAGGGTCGAGGGCCAGCCCCGGAGGCAAGGCCGGAGCCACCGAGAACCGCGTGGGCCGGCCCCCGTCATAGGAGGGCTGGATGCTCACAAGCGAGTCCCCGGCGGTAAGCACGGAGTCCGCCATGGCGTAGGCGAGATGGCCCGGAGGCGGGTCGAGCACCGTGATGGTGAGATCGCAGTGGGCCGTCCGGGCCCCAAAGGTGGCCGTGACCCGGTACAGGGCCGCGGGCGCGGCCGTGACGGGCGTCCCGGACAACCCTCCGCCCACGGGATCCAGGGCCAGACCGGCCGGAAGGCCCGGGGTCACCGCGAACTGGGAAGGGGCTCCACCCTGGACGACCGGCCTGTTGGGGAGGATCGCCGTGCCGGCTTCGTAGGTGCAGGGATTCTGGGGATAGCTGATGCCGACCGCCGGCGGATTGGGACCTGACCCGCTGCCTCCCCCCCCACAGGCCACCTGCACCCCCAGGGCGACCAGGATGAGCGCAAGCCAGGCCCGGCCAGCGGCCGTTACCCTCTTCTCGAATTCAAGCACGGGAAACCCTCGGTCTGGCCTGGAAGGCAATAGGGCGATCAGGGCAGTCGGGAGCAGAAGGGCAAGTGTGATCGAACCGTTCATGTGCTTGGTCCTTGGCCGGGGCATGCCGGAATTGGCGGCTTTAAATGCTGGGAATAGTCCAGGGTACCTCTTCGCACGGTGTTGCAGACCAGAATTCTCAGAGGCTCCCGGATGGAAGCTGGGCTGAACCACCTGACCGGGGCGATCGTGAATGCCCTCGGGTGCGCGACAGATCGCATGAAACCCGGTGGTGTCCCACAAAACCAAAGGCCCCGTCCGCTGACGGGGCCTGAAAGGTTGGTGCCGGCGGTCGGGGTCGAACCGACACTTCATTGCTGAAAACAGATTTTGAGTCTGTCGCGTCTGCCATTTCGCCACGCCGGCGGGCGTTTCAACCAGGATAGCGGGAAAGGGCGCCGCGGCCCAGGGGCGGCTGAGGTGTTGCGCGGGGAGGGGGGTTGGGGGACGCTGGAAGATATCAACGCTCCAGTTCGAGGTGTCCCCATGCCCAAGCGGCTCGCGCTTTCCCTGGCCCTTTCCCTGGCGGCGCTGTGGGCGGGGGAACCCCCCGTGGGGGCCCGAGGCGCCCGGGGGGTGCGGGTGGCCACGGGGCAGTGGGTGGAGCCGGCGGGGGACGTGCTGACGTTCCCGGGGCGGGCCATCGACATGGCGTTGTCGGAGGACGGGGCGACCCTGTTCGTGAAGACGGACCGGGGGCTCCTGGTGGTGGACACGGGGGGCTGGCGGGTGCGCCAGAGCCTGGCCTGGGGCAGGGGGGACAGCGCCTCCATGCACGGGCTGGCGGTGGACGGGGGGCGGGTGTGGGTCACGACGGGGAAGGCGGGGCTCCTGGAGGCGGCCCCGGGCGCGGCGGGGGTCTGGGCCTGGGGGCGGCGGATCGCGCTTGCCGCCAGGGACGGGAAGTCGGCGTATCCCTGCGGCGTGGCGCTGGCGGGGACGCGGGCCGTGGTGGCCCTGGGGCGGGAGAATGCGGTGGCTGTTTTGGATCTGGCCGCGGGCAGCGAACTGGCGCGGATCCCGGTGGGCGTGGCGCCCTGCGGAGTGGCCCTGTCGGCGGACGGATCCACCGCCTTCGTGGCGAACTGGGGCGGCCGCAGGCCCGCGCCGGGGCAGCGGACCATGGCCTCCGCGGGGTCCCCGGTGGCGGTGGACGAGGGGGACCGGCCCCTGGCGGGGACCGTGTCCAGGGTGGACCTGGCGCGCGGCGCGGTCACGGGCGAGGCGGAGGTGGGTCTTCATCCCTGCCAGGTGCTGCTGGAGGGCGGCACTCTTTCGGTGGCCAACGCGAATTCCGATTCCGTCACGGTCCTGGCGGCAGCGGACCTGCGCGTGATCCGCACCGTGCCCGTGACGCCGGATCCGGGACTGCCCTTCGGCAGCATCGTCAACGCCCTGGCCCTCGACCCCCGGGACGGGACGCTCTTCGCCGCCAGCGGGGGCACCAACGCGGTGGGCGTGATCCGGGGCGGGGCCTGCGCGGGGTTCGTCCCTGCGGGATGGTTCCCCTCCTGCGTGGCGGCGGGGAACGGCCGGCTCTACATCGGCAGCGCCAGGGGACTGGGCTCCCGGGAGGGCCGGCCCGGCGCCAAGGGCTGGAGCGTGCGCAGCGAGCAGGGGACGCTCCAGCGCGTCGCGATCCCCGCGGATGGGGCGCTGCGAACCCTCACGCGGCGCGCGACGGACCTGGCCCAGGTGCCCCGCTCCCTGGAGGCCATGCTGCCGGCCCGCAAGGGTTCGCGCGGGCCCGTGCCCGTGCCCCGGCGCGCCGGGGAGCCCTCGGTCTTCCGGCACGTGGTGTACGTGATCAAGGAGAACCGCACCTACGACCAGGTTTTCGGCGACCTGCCCCAGGGCGACGGGGATCCGTCGCTCTGCATCTACCCGCGGGAGGTCACGCCCAACCACCACGCCCTGGCCGAGCAGTTCGTGCTGCTGGACAACTACTATTGCAACGGCGTCGTCTCGGCCGACGGGCACCAGTGGGCCACGCAGGGGATCACCACGGCCTACACCGAGAAGACCGCGGGGGACTGGACGCGCAGCTACGACCTGGGCACGGATCCGCTGGCCTTCGCGCCCACGCCGTTCCTCTGGGACAGCGCCCTGCTGCGGGGGCGGTCCTTCCGAAATTTCGGCGAGTTCGACTTCACCACGCTGGAGCCGCCCCTGGCCACCTGGCAGGACGTGTACGCGGACCACCTCGGGGGCACGCGCAAGGTGGGCTTCCGCCCCTCGATGCCCACGGAATCCCTGCGCCGCCACACGGCCCCGGACTACCCCGGCTGGAACACGCGCATTCCCGACGTGGTGCGCGTGGAGCGCTTCCTGGCCGAATTCCGGGAATGCGAACGCAAGGGCGCCTGGCAGGACCTGGTGGTGGTGTACCTGCCCCAGGACCACACCCGCGGCCTCACGCCGGGCGCGCCCACGCCCAGGGCCCACCTGGCCGACAACGACCTGGCCCTGGGGCGGCTGGTGGAAGCCATCTCCCACAGCCGCTTCTGGAAGGACACCTGCATCTTCGTGAACGAGGACGATCCCCAGGACGGTTTCGACCACGTGGACGGGCACCGCTCCCTGTGCCTGGTGGTGAGCCCCTACACGCTGCGGGGCCGCGTGGTGAGCCGGTTCTACAACCAGGGCTCCGTGCTGCACACCATGGAGCGCATGCTGGGGCTGCCCCCCATGACGCGCCTGGACGGCGCGGCGCCGACGATGGAGGGCTGCTTCACCCGCAGGCCCGACTTCACGCCCTACACCGCGCTGCCCAGCCGGGTGCCCCTGGATGAAGTGAACCCGCGGCGGACGGGCGCGCTCCTGGATTTCTCGCGCCCCGATACCGTGCCCGACGACGAGCTGAACCGGCTCCTGTGGTTCGCCGCCCGGGGCGACGCGCCCTACCCGGCGTGGTTCGCGGGCGCCCACGGGAAGGGGCTCGCGCGGAAGGGGCTGGGCCTGGGGAAGTGAGACGGCCGCCCGTTCGTATACGAAACCTTGACGGCACCTTCAGGGGACAAGGGTTATTCTTTCGCCAGGAGCACCCGCCATGGAGATCATCGCCATCCTCAGTCTCATCGTCAGCATTATTTACACATTTTCGTACCTCTATTTCCAGTTCACGAAGCACTGACGCGCCGCGCCCCGCTTGATTTTCCGAACCGTTGCCCGGTTCAGCAGGGCCCCCTATCGTGGTAGGATCAGGCCATCCACCTGATCGCATTTTTCCACACGAAGGGAAGCCATGCCGCGCCTACGCACCTGGTTGTTCATCGGTATCGGTTCGCTGGGGGTGCTCGCCTCCATCGGATGGGTGGGTCTGCGCGGAGGTCCGGGCACGCCTGAATTCACCACGGAGCCGGTCAAGCGCCAGCCCCTGCGGGACAGCGTGGCGGCCAACGGCGAGGTGCAGGCCAAGACCCGGGTCAACGTCGGCGTGCAGGTGACCGCGGCCATCAAGGAGATCCACGTCTCCGACGGCCAGTGGGTGAAGGCCGGCGACCTGCTGGTGACGCTGGACCAGGAGCGCTACAAGCAGGCCCTGAACCAGTCGGAGATGGGCCTGCGCATGGCGCGCAAGGACCTGGAGATCGCCCAGGCCACCTTCTCCAAGCAGGACCAGACCTTCGTGCGCCAGGAGCGCCTGAACAAGGCCGGGCTGACGTCCCTGGAGGAGTTCCAGCAGGTGAAGCTGGCCCGGGACACCGCGGCCACCACGCTGGAGCGGGCCCGGGTGGCGGTGCAGCAGTCCGAGGCCCAGACCGCCATCGCCCAGGACGACCTCAGCAAGACCGTCATCCGCGCCACCATGTCCGGGCAGGTGACGGGCCTCAAGGCCGAGAAGGGCGAGACCGCCATCGCCGGCACCACCAACCTGGCCGGGGCCGTGATGATGGTCATCTCGGACCTGTCGGAGATGATGGCCGAGATCCGCGTCGGGGAACTGGACGTGGTGAAGGTCGCCGTGGGCCAGCCCGCGGAGGTCACCGTGGACGCCCTGCCCGGCAAGGTCTTCCAGGGCAAGGTGCTCACCGTGGCCAGCAGCACGGACCGGCCCGCGGGGTCGAGCACCTCCAATTCCCAGGAGGCCCAGAGCTACAAGGTTCGCATCCTCCTGGACGGTTCCGCCCAGGAGCGCGCCTCGCTGCGTCCCGGCATGAGCGCCCGGGTCGCCGTGCTCACCGCCGAGCACAAGGACGTGCTTTCGGTGTCCCTGGCGGCCATCCAGGACCGCGAGGCCAAGGCGGGGGGCCTTGGGCTTCTCACCGGCAACCGCAGCGTCGTCTTCGTCGTCAAGGACGGCAAGGCCGCCGAACGCAGCATCACCACCGGCCTCACCACCCGGCGCGCCGCCGAAGTGCTCACCGGCCTCCAGGAGGGGGACGTGGTGATCTCCGGCCCCACCAAGCAGCTCGCCACCCTCGCCGACGGCGTGGCCGTGAAGATCCGGAAGGACAAGCCGTGAACGGCTGGACCCGCTTCCAGGAGACCTTCCGCACCGCCGTCGCCAGCATCTGGGCGCACCGCATGCGCAGCATGCTCACCACCCTGGGCATCATCATCGGGGTGGGGTCCGTCATCACCGTCGTGAACCTGACCAAGGGCCTGGAAGGCCGCATCATGTCCGACGTGAAGCAGGAGGGGACCCACACCTTCTTCATCGGCTCCTGGGTGCCCTACTCCCGCTTCAAGACCGCCAAGATCCGGCGCATGCCCATGGACCACCAGACCATCCGGGAGCTGCGCGAGCTCATGCCCCAGATCCTGGTGGCCAGCCCCCAGTCCACCATCTTCAGTCCCCAGATGGTGGTCAAGGCCGGCAGCGTCACGCGGCGCGTGACCTACCTCACCGCCGTGGACGAGAACGGCCTGGACCTCTCCAACCGCGAGCTGGCCTGCGGCCGCAACTTCACCGCCACGGACCGCACGACCCGGGCCCCCCTGGCCATCCTGGGCGCCACCATCGCCGAGGACCTGGGCCTGGGCGAGCATTCCGTGGGCAAGCACTTCACCGTCGCGGGCCAGACCGTGGAGCTGGTGGGCATCCTGAAGAAGCACGGGGAGATCCCCTTCATGCCCAGCGGGGGCGAGGACGAGGATTCCGCCATGTGGGGCCCCGACGGCATGTTCTTCGTGCCCTTCGGGAGCCTGCGGGAGCTGGCCCGCCCCGGCGCCTTCGACAGCCCCTTCTGGCGCCTCCAGGTGGATGCGAAGGTTCCCGTGAAGGAGGCCGAGAACACCCTGCGCCAGGGCCTGCGCCGCATCCGCGGCCTGCGGGGGGACGACGCGGACAACTTCATGCTCGAGAGCAACGAGAAGGCCGTGGCCCAGGTGGAGAAGATCGGCAAGACCCTCATGACCGCCAGCGGCGCCATGGTGGGCATCAGCCTCCTGGTGGGCGGCATCGGCGTGATGAACATCATGCTGGTGAGCGTGACGGAGCGCACCCGGGAGATCGGCGTGCGCAAGGCCCTGGGCGCGCGCAGGCGGAACATCCTCTTCCAGTTCCTCATCGAGGCCACCCTGCTGTGCGTGGCCGGCGGCATCATCGGCACGGTGCTGGGCATGGTCTTCGGGGCGGTGCTGAGCCAGGTGCTGATGAAGCACATGGGCGGCGTGCCCGCGTGGGCCTTCCTGTCGGCGCTGCTGGTGCCGGCGGCCGTGGGCATGGGATTCGGGCTCTACCCGGCCAACAAGGCCGCGAAGCTGGATCCCATCGAGGCGCTGCGGTACGAGTGAGTCTAGAGCTTCCCCAGGCGGAACGGCAGGGTCAGCTTGAAGCGCGCCGCCTGCGGGACCCCGTCGAGCAGGGCCGGATCGAACCGCCACTGGAGGGCGTAGCGGACCGCCGTCATGATGAGTTCGGGGGGGCCGGTCAGGGCCTCCGCCCGGGTCGGCCTTCCGGCAGGATCCACCATGATGTGGACGACGACCACCCCTTCCACCCGGCGCTCCCGCGCCAGGGCGGGATAGGGCGGCGCGGGCGGCTGGTAGCGGATCTTCATCTGCTTGAATTCGACGGTCCTCGTGCTCGATTCGGGCAGGGGGGCGGGAGCCTCGGGTCCACCGAGGAGCGTGTCGAGGCTCTCCCTGAAGGCCCGGGCGATCTCGTCCTGGAAGTCCACCTTCTCCACCCTTCCGGAGACGTGGCTGTCGAACCAGATCCGCTGGGCCTCCCCGGGTGTGTTCCGCGCGAGGTCCCGGTCCGCGAGCAGGGAGCACCGGGCCTGGAGGTTGAGGAGCTGGATCGCGTCCGGAGTCCGCGCGGCCTGGAGGTTCAGCTGGAGGTGGAGGCCCTCGCCGGGATCGGCGGCGGCCGGATCCGCCACCTGCAGCCCGGCCCGGGTGAGGCGGCCGAGCACTTCCCATTCCAGGGCCGGAAGGTCCACGGGCACGTTGAGCGGCGAGGGGATCAGGCCGAGCTGGACCACGATCCGCCCGCCTCCGGTCTCCCGCGCGGGCTGCGGCGCGTCCTTCAGGGTGTAGGGCATCGCGAAGGTGGTGCGGACCCGCGCGGGCCTTCCCTCGATCTGGACAGGGGCGAAGGTCCACTGCAGGGCGTCGGCCACCGACGCGGCCCGGAGCAGCGCGGGGCCGGAGACGGGTTGAGCCGCCTCGGGAAGGCCTGTGGGGCCGATCGTCACGGAGAGCACGACCCGGCCCTGGACCTGCGCGATCCTGGCGATCGGCGGATAGGGCGGGGACGGCGGCCGGCGCAGGACCGTGAGCTTGTCGAATTCGACCAGGGGCGGGGCCTGCGCGAGGACGGGACCCGCCAGGAGAAGGGCGGACAGGAGGAACCGGAGCATGGATGGACCTCGTTCATTCGGGGATCCGTCCATGATAGCAACCCGGCCTATTTCCCCGGCACCCGCGTCGCCATGAGATGGCCGATGGCCACGGCCGCGGCGTCGGCGGCATCGGCCTGGAGGGGCTCCTTCAGGCTGAGCAGCACCATGACCATCTTGCCCACCTGGGTCTTGTCGGCCCAGCCGTAGCCGCTGACGGCCTTCTTCACCTGCATGGGGTTGTAGTCCCCCACGGGCAGGCCGTGGAGGCCGGCGGTGAGGAGGATGCCGCCGCGGATCTGGCCCAGCTTGATCGCGGTGGCGGCGTTCTTCTCCACGAAGGGGGACTCCACGGCCATGAAGTGGGGCCGGGTGCGTTCGATGACCTCGGCGAGCTTGAGGTGGATGCCCAGGATCCGCTTGTCGAAGTCGGCGCCCCGCTGGGAGCGGATGACGCCGGCCTCCACCAGCTCCAGGCGGGAACCGCACCGGCTCACCACGGCGAAGCCGCAGGCCAGGGAGCCGGGATCCACGCCGAGGCAGATGGTGGTGGGCACCGCCACGGCCTAGACCTTCTTGCGGCGGGCGGGGCCGCGCACGCTGCCCTTGGGGGCCTTGGGACGGGCCTGGGCGCCGCCGGGGCGGCCCGGGCGCACGTAGGGCTTGGCGCCCTCGGGGCGGGCCTTGCGGTCTGGTACCGCGGCCTGGCGCACCGACTTGGGCGGCCGGCCCCGGGGGGGCGCGGGCTCCCGGACGAAGTCGGCCTCACGCAGGTGGGCGGGGGCGGCGAGGCTGGGCACGAAGGTGACGGCCTTGCCCTTGCCGTCCTTGGCCTTGGCTTCAACAACCCAGGCCGATACCCGGCGCAGGTCCTCGTCCA
The DNA here is from genome assembly GCF_030846775.1 of Geothrix sp. 21YS21S-2. NCBI lineage: Bacteria > Pseudomonadati > Acidobacteriota > Holophagae > Holophagales > Holophagaceae > Geothrix > Geothrix sp. 21YS21S-2. The sequence continues at coordinate 1,681,131 of NZ_CP132910.1, read as the reverse complement.
CGCCGGTGATCTCCACCTTCACGGCGTCGCCGATGGTCAGCACGACGCCCGATCCCGCGGTGGAGGCCTTGGTGCGGTTCTCGTCCACGGTGAACGCGCCGCCCAGGGCGCCCAGGGGGACGCCCACCTCCACGAAGGGGCTGTCGAGGCGCACGAAGGCGGCCTTCAGGGAGAAGCCCTGGATCCGGCCCTCGAAGCGCTGCCCGATGCGGGTGCGCATGAGCAGGCAGGTCTTCCACTTGTCGTTCTCGCGCTCGGCCTCGGTGGCGCCCTGCTCGGTGTCGCTGCACTGCTTGGCGACCACGGCCAGGATGCTGTGGAGGCCGTCGGGCAGGGGCTTCTTCTGGAGCACCTTGCGCAGCTCGCGGTGGACGGCGAGGTCGGGGTAGCGGCGGATGGGGCTGGTGAAGTGCAGGTAGTCCTGGAGGGCCAGGCCCGAGTGGCCGATGTTGTCGGCGCTGTACTCGGCCTTCTTGAGGCTGCGCACCAGGAGGGTGTTGAGCATGGCCTCCAGGGGCCCGCCGCGGATCCTGTCCAGCATCGCGTTGAGCACCTCGGGGGTGGCCGGATCGTAGGGGCGCAGCAGCCCGAAGGCCGCGGCCACTTCCTTGAAGGCCTCCAGCTTGAGGGGGTCGGGCACGTCGTGCACGCGGTAGATGGTGGCGATCTTGCGGCGGGTGAAGAACGTCGCAACGGCCTCGTTGGCCAGCAGCATGAACTCCTCGATCATGCGGTGGGCGTCGTGGTGGGCGTAGCGGCGGGCGTCCACGGGGCGGCCGTCCTCCCCGAAGACGAACTCGGTCTCGTCCGTGTCCAGGTTCAGGGCGCCGCGGCCCAGGCGCTTTGCCGTAAGGGAGCGCGACACCCGGAGGGCCTCGTCGAGCATCTCCGCCACGTCCCGGCCCATGTCACGGCGCCGGGCCTGGGCGTTGTCGATGCAGCCCTCCTTGACCTCGTCGTAGGTGAGGCGCTTGCGGGACCGGATGACGGATTCCGTCAGGCGCGTCTCCCGCACCTGGAGGTCCTCGTCCAGGGTGATCCAGGCGGTCATGGTGAGGCGGTCCACGCCTTCCCGCAGGCTGCACAGTTCGCCCGAGAGGCGCTCGGGGAGCATGGGGATGCACTGGTCGGGGAAGTAGACCGAGGTGCCCCGCAGGAGGGCCTCCTTGTCCAGGGGGCCGCCCTCGGCCACGTAGTGGCTCACGTCGGCGATGTGCACGCCCAGGAGCCAGCCCCCGTCCTCGCTGGCCGGCAGGACCTCCAGGCTGATGGCGTCGTCGAAGTCCTTGGCGGTGGGGGGATCCACCGTGACGGTGAGGAGTTCGCGCAGGTCCTCGCGGCCCTGGATCCACGCCTCGGGGATGGAGGTGGGGAAGGGGGCCAGCTCCTCCATCACCTCGTCGGGGAACTCGGTGCGCAGGTTGTAGAGGGCGGCGGTGAGCTTGTTCTCGATGCGCAGGTCGGTGGGGCGGCCCAGGCGGGCCTTCACCACGCCCTTGATCTGCTGGGCGCCGGGATCCGGATCCAGCAGCACGCTGACCAGGTCGCCGTCGCCGGCCAGGTCCGTGGGGGGGACGCTGACGATCTGGGAGAGGCGGGGCTCGAGGGGGATGGCGCGCCAGCCCCACTCCTGCTTCTGCAGGTGGGCCGGGATGGGATCGGGGTTGCGGGAGATGACGCGCACGACCTTGGCCTTGGGGCGGCCGTCGTAGGTGGTGCCGGTGATCTCGGCCTGGACCTTGTCGCCGTGGATGGCGCCGTGGCCCTCGCGCCAGTCCACGAGCAGGTCGAGGCGCTGGCCGCGGGTGGCGCCGAGGGGGCGCAGGAACCCGCTGGTGCCCTCGGGGTGGCCGAGGTAGGTGGCCTCGAAGGTCTCCGAGAGCCGGGCCGAGGACCCGGGGGCGGGCGGCGTCGGGCGGTCGGGGCGGTTGGGCCGGGGGGGGCGGGGGGAGAAGGAGCGGGGCGGGCCTTGATTTTTGCGATGTGCCATTCCCCAAGACTAACACTTGGGGCCACCCCGGCTGTCACGCCGGGGTGGCCCCAGGGGTCTGGAAGGGCTACTTCTTCTTCTTGGCGGGGGCGGGCTTGTCGGGCAGGGCCCGGCCCAGGGACACGTCGAGGGCGTTCTGGACCTTGCGGTTGTCGGGGGCCAGGACCTTCAGGCGGTGCAGGAAGGCGACCTTGTCGGCCTTCTCGGCGAAGGAGTCCAGGTAGGCCTTGCTGGAGGCCACGGCCTCGGCCCACTTCTCCTTGTCGCCGGGGTGGCCCTTGTAGGTGTCGATGTCGGCCTGCTGGTCCTTGATCTTCTTGGCCTGGAGGTCGACGAACTTCTGGAAGTCGTCCACGTTGCGGGTGGCCAGGTCGAGGTCGTACTGGAAGAACTGGCTCCACTTCTCGCCGTCGGCCTTCTCCTTGTCCCAGGACTTCACGGTGGCCATGGTGCCTTCCTCGTAGTCCTCGAGCTTGGTCTTGGCCTTGAGCAGACGGATGGCGTCCGCGTTCTTGTTCATGAGCTCCTGGTAGGCGTCGGCCTTCTTCTTCCAGTAGTCGCGCTGTTCGGTGAGGCCCTCCTTGCCGGAGGCCACGTTCTCCTTGGCCGTTTCCAGGGCCTTGTTCAGGTAGTCCAGGCCCTTCTCCCACTGGCCGTTGTTGTCGGCCGCCTGGAAGGCCAGGAAGTAGACCTGGCAGAGGTCCGCGTAGGTGCGGGTGCTCGTGTGGAGGTTGTTGACGCTGGACTTGTCGAAGGCGGGCTTGGCGGCGGGGATGAGGGCCTCGGCCCGGGCCTGGGCCTGGCCGTACTCAAAGGCGTCGTTAAGCTTCTTGATTTCAGGCCTTTCCGCTGCGAGGCGCTGGCCGAGGCTCGCCGGGGCGGCGGGCGCCTGGGCGACAAGGACGGGGGTGCTGAGCAGCGTAAGTACCAAGCCGGTGTGGATGCGCATGTGGATGGGCCCTCTCATGGTTCCTTCAATTGTCAGGCCGAGGGGGCCTTTTTGCAAAGGTGGAAAGCTATGACCAAATGCGCAACCCCTCAGCGCCGCACCAGGAGCGCGCGGGCCATGGCTCCGTGGAGCCGGCCCAGGCCCAGGGCCAGGTGCAGCGTGCCGGCCAGCCCCAGGATCCCGCCCAGGGGCAGGAGGGCGAGGGCCCACCCGGGGAGGTCGTATTCCATGGAGCCGCACACCACGATGGGCGACTGCTGGAGGAAGTGGCCCACCGGGGCCGCCACCATGGCCAGGGAGAAGGCGAGCCCCAGCAGGACGAACGTGAAGCTCAGGATGCCCAGGGGCAGGTGCAGGATGAGATAGATGAGGCACTTCCAGGTGTATGAGTCAACGAACAGGCCCTTGAGGCGTTCCCCCCAGGTCTTCCCTTCGGGAAGGAGGGGGGGCCTGCGGGGCATCCTCACGTCCAGCATGGCCTCCACCAGGCGCCCCTCGCCCAGGCCCAGGGCCCGCACCGAGCCCAGGAACAGCACCAGGAGCGGCAGGCCGATGATGAGGATGATGAACCCCAGGGAGATGGAGAGGCCCGTGACGGCCCAGACGAAGTAGAAGATGCCGGTGAACATGGCCATCAGGAGGTAGACCAGGGAGGTGTAGGCCCGGGGGTCCAGGAAGACGCCGAAAAAGGAGGGCCAGGGTCTCGGGGGGGCGGGCTCCTCCCCGGGTTCGGCGGGGGGGGCGTACGGGGCCGGCGCCAGGACCTCGGCCACCACCCGCTCCCGCTGGCGGTAGGTCTCGGCCCGCTCCTCGGGGGATCCCAGGGACGCCAGGATCCGGGCCACGGCCTCGGGCCCCGACAGCATCGGCTCGGCCCAGGCCAGGCGCTCCCGCTCCTTCCGGAACCTCGCCTCGGTCTCCGCCAGGGCGTCCTGCACCAGGGCGGGGTCGCTCCCGGCCAGCGCCAGATGGAGGGACTGGAGGTAGGCTTTGATCTCGGACACGGCGGCTCCCGGAGGGTGTGGATCCAGAGTAAGCCCGGGCTCCTCCGCCGCGTCCAGGGAATCGGCCGGCGGGGAGGTCCCGTCGGCGAGCATCCGCCTGGAGTCGGCAGGTAGTAGAATCGCCACCATGCGCATCGTATTGCTCCGCCTTTCAGCCCTGGGGGACGTGCTCAGGGTCCTGCCCGCCTGGGCGAACCTGGGGAAGGCCTTTCCCGGCGCCTGTTTCCAGGCCGTGATTGAGGACCGCCACGCCTTCCTGCTGACGCCCATGCCCTGGCTGGAGCCGGTGGTGGTGCGCCGGGGGAGGCTGGGCAGCCCCCTGACGGCCCTGGGGGAGCTCAAGCGGGTCGCCGGCGAATTGCGCGGGGCCGACGTGGCCCTGGACTTCCACGGGATCCTGAAGTCGGCCCTGCCGCCCTGGCTGGCGGAGATTCCCGAGCGCTGGGGGGACGGGCTCGCCCGGGAGGGGGCGGGGTTCCTGCAGACGCGGCCCCTGCCGTACCTGCGCCAGACCCGCTACGCCCAGGCGCTGGGCCTCGCCGGGGCCTACGGCGACAGCCGGGGCGTCCCGGGCCTCGGGACCTTCCGCCCGGCCCTGGCCGACGCCGTCCTGCCGGACCCGGGCCCGGTGTGGGCCGCCGACGGCCGGCCCCGGGCCGTGCTGGTGCCCGGAGCCTCCCGCCGCGGCGCCATCAAGCGCTGGCCCTTGCGGCACTGGATCGCCCTGGCGGATCGGCTCAAGGGCCGGTACCAGCTGCGCTGGTCGCTGGGCCCGGAGGAGGAGGATCTGCGGGCCTGGCTTCCGGCGGCCACGGGCGTGGAAGCGCTGCCATCCCTGACGCTGTGGCAGCTGGCCGCCGCTCTGCGCCAGGCGGACCGGGTCGTGGCGCCCGACACGGGGCTGCTGCACCTCGCCGTGGTGCTCGGCGTGCGGTCCGTGGGCGTCTACGGCGGATCGGACCCCGTGGTGGCGGGGCTGCCCGCAGGGGCCGGCACCGTCCTGCGCACGGGGATCGAGTGTTCGCCCTGCCGGGAGCGCCAGTGCCGGCGGCGGCAGTGCCTGGAGGACCTGGAGCCGGACCTGGTGGCGGCGGAACTGGAACGCGCCTGCCGGAATGATGGGCCCCTTCGATCCGTTTGAGTGGGGCGGGCGGCCCGTTCAAGAAGGGCGGCTTCAGGCCCGCCGCCAGCCCACCGTGCCGTCCTTGCGGTCCTCCAGGAGGATCCCCAGGGCCTTCAGCTCGTCCCGGACCCGGTCGGACTCGGCCCAGTTCTTCGCGGCCTTGGCCTCCCGGCGGCGCTCGATGAGGGCCTCCACCTCGGCGTCCAGGGACGCCTCCTCCTCGTGGGGCCAGCAGGCGAAGACGGCGTTGGTCTCGTCCAGGAAGGCCAGCACGGCGTCCCGCTCCTCCCGCGTCAGGGCGATCCGGTCGTCCTGGGCGTTGATGTCGGTGATGAGGGTGAAGAGCGCCGCCAGGGCCTCGGGGGCGTTGAGGTCGTCGGCCATGCCGGCCCAGAAGCCCTCCCGGGCGGCCTCCACGCGCGCGGCGGGGTCGATGGCCTCCTTCATGGCGCCCTGGCCGGCCAGGGTCCCGTCGCCCTCCATGCGCTTGCGGAACTGGCGGATCCGCCGCAGGGCGTTCTCGGCGCCCTTGAGCCCCTCGAAGGAGAAGTTCAGGACCTTGCGGTAGTGGTTGGACTGGATGGTGAACCGGAAGGTGGCGGGATCGTAGCCCTTGGCCACCAGGTCCCGCAGCGTGAAGAAGTTGCCCAGGCTCTTGGACATCTTCTCGTTCTCCACCAGGAGGAACTCGCCGTGCACCCAGGTGTTGACCCAGCGGTGGCCCAGGCTGCCCTCGCTCTGGGCGATCTCGTTCTCGTGGTGGGGGAACACCAGGTCCACGCCGCCCGAATGGATGTCCACCCGGGGGCCCAGGAGCTCGATGCCCATGGCCGAGCACTCGATGTGCCAGCCCGGCCTGCCGGGGCCCCAGGGGCTCGGCCACCAGGGCTCGCCTTCCTTGGCGGCCTTCCAGAGCACGAAGTCCTGCACGGAGTCCCGCTCGTACTCGTCGGCATCCACGGAGGTCCCGGCCTGCATGCCCTCCCGGTCCAGGTGGGCCAGGCACCCGTAGTGGGCCAGGCCCGCGATGCGGTAGTAGACCGAGCCGTCCCGCACGTAGGCGAGGCCGCGCTCCTCCAGGCTCCGGATCAGGCCGACCATCTGGGGGATGTAGTCGGTGGCGCGGGGCGTGTAGGTGGGCTCGATGACCCGCAGCGCCGCGAGGTCCTCCAGGAAGGCCTTCGTGTAGTGGGCGGTGAGCCGGGCCATGGCCGCGTGGCGGGCCTCGTTGTCCGCGCCGGGGGCCAGGTCCTTCTGGGAGTCGCGGATGATCTTGTCCTCGACGTCCGTGATGTTCATGCAGTGGCGCACCTGGTAGCCCGCGGCCAGGAAGGTGCGCTTCATGAGGTCCTGGAAGAGGAAGGTCCTCAGGTTGCCGATGTGGGCGAAGTTGTAGACCGTGGGGCCGCAGGTGTACAGCGTGACGACCCCCGGCTCCAGGGGCGCCACCGGTTCCACCTTCCGGGTCAGGGTGTTGTGGAGGGAGATCGGCTTGAGGCTCATGTGCCCAGTTTATAGGGCGGAAGCCACCAGGGCCAGCATCGCGTCGGGGAGGGTGCGGTTCCTGCCGTCGGGGCCCGTGACCAGGTGGGTGGTCTCGCCCTCGGCGAGGCGCACCCCGTCGCGGGTGACCTCGTAGCCGAACACCAGCTTCCTGCGCCCGGCCTCCCTGACCCGCGTGGTGACGGTGACCAGCTCGTCGTACCGGGCCGGGGCCCGGTACGTGAGGCTGATCCCGCTCACCGAGAGGAGCACGCCCTGGGCCTCCCACTGGGCGTAGCCGTCGCCCAGCTGCCGGAGCAGGTCGGAGCGGCCCAGCTCCATCCACACCGGATAGACGGCGTGGTGGACGATGCCCATGGCATCGGTTTCGGCGTAGCGGACGCGGATGAGGGTCTGGGCGGCTATGGGCATCCGGCTATTGTAGGGTGATCTTGACCAGATCGCCCTTGTCGGTGGTGAGCTCCAGGAGGATGTCGCCGGACCTGGCGTTCTCCAGGAGGGCCATCAGCTGGTCGATCTTGATGTCCTTCTTCATCTTGCCGTTGATCTTGACTTCGCTGGAATTGGCCATTTCCAGGACGCCCTTCGCCAGGGAGATGGGCATGCGGGCGTGGACCTCCTTGGGGCCGTCCTCGCGGTGGTGGTTGAGGCTGGACTTGCTGACGACGTCCACGACGATGAACTTGGGGGCCTGGGCGATGGCGGAGCCGGCCAGGAGGGTGGAGAGGGCGAGCGTTGCGAACACACTGTTCATGGGGCCTCCGGGAAGGGGACGGGTGGGTTGTGGCCGGTCGAAGGGGGTTACGGGCGGGTTCCCCTTCCGGTTAGGCGGATGTTGACGTAAGGTGGGACACACCGTAGGAGGTCGCCATGAAGCTGGTCCTGATCCCATTCCTCATCGCAGGCACGCTCATGGCCAAGGGCGTCAAGTGGGAGACCAACCTCGCCGCGGCCCAGGCCCGGGCCCGGAAGGAGCACAAGGTCATCTTCATGGACGTGTGGACGGAGTGGTGCGGCTGGTGCATCAAGCTCCAGCGCGACACCTTCCCCGCCAAGGTGGCCGAGGACGCCCTGGCCAGGGTGGTCCCCCTCAGCGTCAAGACCCAGCTCAAGGACGGCTCCCCCACCGCCGATAAGGGCATCGAGGCCACCTACAAGGTCGAGGGCTTCCCCGCCCTGTTCATCCTGGACGAGAACGGCAAGGTCCTTTCCCAGCAGCCCGGGTACCTTCCCGCCGCGCCTTTCGCGGACTGGATCAACAAGTCGGTCGACGCGAAAAAATAGCCAACGGTTGCAGGACGGCATGAATTGCATATCATTTCCGCCATTGACGGAAACGAGTGCTGTTTCCTTTTTTCTGGAGTGGCCATGAAGATTCGGTTGCTGCTGGTTCCGGTGGGGATCGCCGTCCTGCTCGGGTGCGCCACGGAATCCAGGATCGACACGAACAACACGGATACCGAGTCCATCAAGGGCTCGCCCGCGGGCGTCTCGGTCTTCGGATTCATGGATGTCATGACGACCCTCCCCGGGGTCCTGGGCGGCACCTACCCGTCCTGCGTCACGCCCACGGTGAGCGGCACCACCGCCACCCTCGCCCTGGCCGGGTGCAAGTCCGGAAGCGGGGGGACCCTCGCCGGGACCCTGACCCTGGTCGATACCCTGTCGGGCACCACCCACACCTACGTCGAGACCTTCGGCTCCCTCGTCAACACCCGCAGCCAGGCGGTGCAGTGGGTGTACACGGGCAGCCTCGGCGCGGTGGTGAACGGCGCCGCGGCCACCCTGACCTCGAACCCCGGCTTCCACATCACGGTGACGGACACCGCGGTCCCCGCCAACAGCAAGGTCTGGACGTTCACCTGCAGCCTGGCGAGCACCACGACGGCCGCCGGATTCACCCTCTCGGGCACCTTCGCCGTGGCTTCCGCGGCCGGGGACAACGTCAACATCCAGATCGACCCGGCCTCCCCGCTCACCTGGGTGAAGGGCGGCGCCTACCCGGTGACCGGCACGCTGGTCATCCAGGACAACCGGACGACCGGAGCCGCGACCCGGGAATCGGTGACGGCCACCTTCGACCACGGCACGGTGAACATCAACGGCGGCGTCATCACGCTCGGGTAGCTCCCAGGGAGGTCACATGCGGACTCTGGTCCTTACGGCAGCCATCCTGGCGTCGCTGCCCGCCTTTTCCCAGTCCCGGGGGTCCTGGTACCTGGACGTGCATCGCGTGGCCCCCACCCTGGAAGGCAGCTACACCGGCCAGCAGGACGGCAAGCCGGTCAACTTCGACATCATCAAGGACCTGGCCCTGGTCAAGGACACCACCAAGGTGGGCGTGGGCCTGGAATACCAGGGGCCCCGCTTCGGCCTCGAGCTGTCCGCGGAATCCCAGGACTACCTGGGTTCCAACCTCATCTCCCGGGACGTCACCATCTCCGGCGAGACCTGGCACGCCCAGGCCAACGTCGCCACCACGGTGAAGATGACCAACTACACGGGCAACTGGACGATCCGGTTCATGAGGACGCCCGGGTTCTGGATCGGGGTGGACCTGGGGGTGCGGGGCACCGCCCTGGATCTCACCGCCACCGGGAAGAGCTACCTCACGGGCGTCACCTCCACCGCCTCCTTCAAGTCCGGCCTCCCCATGCCGCAGCTGGGGCCTTCGCTGGGCTACTACGGCCTGGATGGCCGCCTGGTCCTGCGGGGCTACTACCACTACCTGGGCTACAAGGGCGCCACCTACCACAACGTCGGGGCGGACGTGCGGTACTTCCCCCTGAGCTGGCTGGGCGTCCGGGCCTTCACGTCGGCGGAGTCCTGGAAGGTGCCCACCGACAGCATCTCCAAGGATCTGGCCATCGCGCTGGACCGCTCCGGGAGCGGGTTCGGCCTCGTCCTGAAGTTCTAGAGGCAATCCTGTCGGTACAGCCTGGCCATTCGAGGGCCCTTCTCGCGCTTGGTTGTACGGTACCTACAGGTTTGCCCCTAGAAACGGTACTCCAGCCCGCCCTCGAAGGCCGCAAGGGTCACGCCGCTCACGCTGATGGTGGTGTACCGCAGCGCGAAGGCCAGGGCGTCCGTGAAACGGTAGCCTCCCCCCGCGGCGAAGCCCATCTTCACCGAGGTCTTCTGCTTGTCCCAGCCGATCCCGGACCCGGACGGCACCGGGCCCACCGTCCCGAACTCCACCCGGCTCAGGGTGACCCCGCCCAGCAGGAAGGGCCGCGCGAACCCGGGCACGCCATGGCGCAGCTCCACGCCCACGGAGAACTGGTTGGCGCTGACCTTGACGGCGCGGGGCGCCACCAGGTCGTTCAGGAGGCCGCGGGCCCGGGCCGCGTTCTCCTTGAAGGCTAGGACGTCCAGGCGGGTGCGCACGGTCCAGCCCTGGCCCTGGTCCGTCTCGAAGAAGAGCCCGCCGCCCGTTCCGGTCTGGCCGGTGATCGCCTTCAGATCCTGGAGGGGCCTGGCGGCCGTGACCTGCAGGCCGAAGCGCAGGGGGGAATCCAGGTCGGTGGCGCGGAGGGCGGGGGCGGCGAGCAGGGCGAAGCCCGCCAGGACAAGGGCGGAGGATCTGGACATGGGGTGCTCCAAAACTATTAATTAATAATATGCTCCTGGGTTGGCTTGGCAATGGAAAGGCGGCCAGAAGCCAGCCAAACGCTCAGGGCCTCCCGTCAGGCAATATTAAAAGCCTATGGATCATCCGGAAGGATTCACTCGGGTGGAGGCCGCCAAGGCCATCGCGGCGGCGCCATCCCGGCGGGAGCCATCGTCCCCTGGGCCTGAACGTCTTGGCGGTCGTACGCCGGCTCCGGGCGCGGAACGTCCTCAACGTCATCGCCGCGGCCCCGGCCAGCCGGCCCTTTCCCGGACGCGACGCCCTGGGGGCAGGCCTGATCGGCCCGGACCTTCGTGGACCGGTTCACGGCGCCCAGTCCGGGAACCGATCGCACCCCGGCCCGGGGCAAGGCAGGGTCCGGCCTGGGCGGGCCGACTGCCCATCAGATATCCTTCACCCCTCCAGGCGGCTTTTTCGGAAGCCGCTGCTTGAGCCCTTCCAGCTCGTCCTGTCTGGCGGCCTGGCTCGGCGGGGGCGGGGGCGGTTTCTTGGGGTTGGGCGGGGGCGGGCCGGGGTCCTTGAGGAGGGTCTGGAGGTTGTGGACGGCCTCCTCGCGACCGGGCTGTTCCGTGAGGACGCGCTCCAGGAGGGTGCGGGCGTCCTCGGGGCGGCCCAGGTCCAGGCTGGCCTTGGCCGCCAGGAGCAGGGCGGGGACGCGCCAGGGGGGCAGGGGGCGGGGGGCGCCCTGGCCGGTGAGGGGTGCCAGGGTCTCCAGGGCGTCCTTGGGGGCCTTGGACTTCAGTTCGATGCGGGCGCGCAGCAGGCGGTGGGTGGGGGCGTCGCCCCGGGGCTTCCACCGCTGGGCGGAGGCGAGGTCCTCGTGGTCCAGGGCGCTCTGGGCCATCCAGGCGCGGATGGACTGGGGCACCGGCACCTCGGCCCGGGCGGGGACCGCTTGGGCGGACCCCGCAAGGACGGCCAGGATCAGGAGGAAGGGGCGCCAGGCCCGCATGGGCTTGCCCGCGGCGGCGAGCCAGATGCAGATGCCGGCCAGGGCCAGCCAGGCCCCGGCCTCGGGGTGGGCGGGCAGGAGGGAGCGGGACATGGGCAGGGGCTCGCGGCCCTGGGCCAGGTCCTGGAACAGCCGCGCCAGGTCGTCGCCCGGGGCCAGGGCGCGGCCGCCGGCGGCCTTGGCCAGGGCGGCCATATAGTCCGGGCGGGCCTGGCTGAACAGGGCCTCGTCCTTGCCGCCGGCGTCCACCGGCTGCTTGGCGGTCTGGCCCACGCAGAGGGTGTAGAGGGGCAGCTTCGCCTTGGCCAGGAGGGCGGAACTGCGCTGCAGGGCCTCCTCCGGCGCCTCCCAGGTCTCCTCGCCGTCGCCGACCAGGAGGATCACTTCGGGGGTGCGGGGGCCGGCCTGGGCCGCCACCTGGGGCAGGCCCCTGCCGATGGAGGTGCCGGGGGAGCCCAGTTCGCCGGGCGTCACGGCGCGGGGGGCGTCCCGGAGGAGCCTGAGGTCGTCCCCGGGCGGCAGGAGCGGGATGGCGTCGCCGGTGAGGAGATCCAGGCTGAACAGGATCCCGGGGTTGGGCTGCGACCAGAGCTTGTCCAGCACGGCCAGGGCCGCCTCCCATCGCGTACGCGGGACCCCGCCCGGGCCCGGCGCGTCCCGGACGCCCATGGAGCGGCTGGCGTCCAGCACCACCCGCACCGTGAGCCGCGGGGCCTCCGGCGCCCCCCACCGGGGCTCGGCCAGGCCGATGCCCGCGCCCAGCAGGATGAAGGCGAGCCCCAGGCCCTGCGCCAGGGGCAGCTGGGCCACGACGCGGACCCCCAGCCCGGGCCGGCTCTGGGCCCAGAGGCCCAGCACCAGCGCCAGCGCGGCCAGCCCCAGGCCGGGCCAGAGGAGGGCGGGGTGGGAGAAGGTGCCGGGGATCATGGGTCCACCATCCAGGCCGGGGCGGGCCGGCCGCGCTTGCGGCCCAGGTCCAGCACCAGGGGCAGCGCCAGGATGCCCGCGGCCAGGAGGAACCAGCGCGCCAGGGGCCTGCCCTCGGTGGGCGCGTCCACGGGGAGGGCGGTCTTCTCCAGGGCGTCGATGGCGGTCATGCTCCGGGCCAGGCCCGCGGGGTCGCCGGCGCTGAAGGCCTCGCCGCCCGTGGCCTGGGCGATGCGCTTGAGGGTTTCGGGGTCCGTCTCCACCTTGAGGCTGGCGAAGCCGCCGCCCTCCAGGGGGTAGAGGGCGTCCCCGTCGCCGCCGATGGCCACGGTGTGGATGCGGATGCCGTTTCGCCGGGCCTCCTCCGCGGCCTCCAGGGGCTCGACGTGGCCCCGGTTCTGGGCCCCGTCGGTGAGGAGCAGGATGACCCGGGAGCGGGCGGGGCTGTCCGAGAGCCGGCGCACGGCGGTCATCAGGGCGCTGCCGATGGCGGTGCCATCGTCCCGGCTCTCGATCTCGAGGCGCTCCAGCATGGTCCAGAGCCGCACGTGATCGGCGGTGAGGGGCGTGAGCGTCACCGGGTGGGCGCTGAACAGGACCACCGCGAAGCGGTCGTGGTCCCGCCCGGCGATGAAGAGCTTGAGCAGCCGGCGCGCCGCGTTCCACCGGTCCTCCTTGGCGCCGCCGTCCATGGCCTTCATGGAGCTGGAACCGTCGAGGACCACGGCGAAGTCCACCACCGGGGCGCGCCCCGCCACATCGGTGCGCCTTTCGGGCACCGCGGCCGCCACCACCAGCAGCGCCACGATGAGGGCGGGGATTAGGTGCGACAGCCAGCGCGCCACGCGGCCCGAGGGCCGGGAGCTGGGGATGCCCCACCGGTAGCTGGTGCGCACCGCGATCCAGATGCCCGGCAGGAGGAGCAGCAGGAGCCACGGGTAGCGGAGGGCCAGGGTCATTTCCCCTCCAGCGCGTGCAGGAGGTCGGCCACCGGCGGGAAGGGGGGCTCGGTGCGGGCGAAGCGGGCCGCGTCCAGGCTCAGCACCCAGGTGGCCCAGGCGTCCAGGCCCCGGGCCCGCATCGCCTCGGCGCCCCAGCCCAGGGCGTCGTCGCCGAAGTGGGCCGCCAGGAGGTCCCGGCCTGTGGCGTGGGCCGCGTCCAGCCCCAGGCGTCCGGGTTCGCGGGGCGGGTAGTGGTGCGCGAAGGCCCTGCGGGCGGCGCGGCGCCGGCGCTTGGCGGAGCCCTTGAGGTGGTGGCGGCGCAGCGCCCAGACCGCCCCGGCCAGGGGGATCAGCAGGAGCGTGGCCCATTCCCAGGGAAAGGGGACGAAGGGCAGGAGGTCCTCCCTGCCCCCGCCCACGGCCACCCAGGGCGCCCCGAAGGGCACGGTGCGGGGCACGGTGATCCGCAGCTCCGCCGTCCTGCGGCCGTCGCCGAGGTCGATGGGCCGGACCACCGCGAGCCCGGGGCCCAGGGGCTGGACGGTGATGCGCCAGCCGCGGCCGTCCTTGAGGGGGTCCACGCCCCGCACCGCCAGGGGGCCCAGGCGCTCCTCCCCCGGCCGGGGCAGGGGCGGGGCCGCGGGGTCGTCGTCCCGCAGTTCCAGGGTGCCCAGCCTGCCCATGGGCAGTTCGGCGGGGGCCTTCCACACGGGCGCGCCCATCAGCCGCCTCCGCCCTTGAGCCAGATCCCCAGGCGGGTGACGGGGTCCTCCATGATGTTCCAGTCCTGGCGCTCCACGTTGGGCGGGAAGCCCGGGTCGGGCCAGTTGGGCATGTGGCGGTAGTGGGGCTGCTCGGGCCTGAACCACACCACGCGGTGCCGCGCCGCCAGGGGCTTGAGGAGCGGCGCCAGGCCCTGGAGCCCCGCCCCGTTGCTCAGGATCCACAGCCGGTGGCCGCGTCCGTGGTCGCCCCAGTGGCCCAGCGCCTCCTGCCAGTCGGCGGGGCCCGGGATGGCCGGGCCGCGTCCGGAGAGGGCCTCGAGGAGGTGCAGGCCCTGGACCCGGCCACGCCGGGGGGCGATGCGCAGGGGCGGCGTGCTGGCGTCCCCCGGAACCAGGAGGCCCAGCCGGTCCTTGCCCGCGGCCGTGGTGGCCTGGGCGGCCCCGCAGATCTCCAGGGCCCACCGGATGGGGCTCACGGGGTCGCCCAGGAACATGGAGGGCGAGGGGTCCACCACCAGCCACACGATGAGCTCGCGGCTGGCCTGGAAGATCTTGATGATGGGCTCGCCCGTGCGGGCCGTGAGGGGCCAGTTGATGGCCCGGGGATCGTCCCCGGGCACGTAGGGCCGGTTCTCCACGAAGGTCAGCCCCGCGCCCTTGATCTTGCTGAGGTGCAGCCCCTCCGTGCCCCCGCGCAGGACCTTGCGCAGCCTCAGCGGGAGCCGCCGGAGCCGGGACAGGAATCGCTTCCAGCCTTTGGGAGTCATGGCTTCATCGTAGCCGCTTCCGGGGCCTATTGCGGGCCGCCGAAGCGGTAGCTGAACCCGGCCCCTCCGTTCAGGCTGGACTCCCTGCGGACCAGGGGGCTCCGGCGGGCATCCCCGGGGAAGGTGGTCCCGAACAGGCTGAGGTGATAGGAGACCTTGCGCCCCGGATGGTAGCCCAGCGACAGGAGGCCGCCCAGGTCCCGCAGGCCCGCGCGCGGGGCGAAGGGGCCGGTGTCTCCCGCCCCCAGGCGGGTGTCCCCCGCAGCCACCAGCGCGGCCCGCCGCTGGGCCTGGCCCGCGTCGATGCCGAAATCGTAGGCCATGCCTTCGGTGTCGGCCCAGGTGGCGTGGAGCCCAGCGGTGAGGCTCCAGCGGGGCGCCAGCCGGATGGACTGGCCGAGGGAAAGGGTCGCCCGGTTGCCGGCGCCGTCGGCCAGGCCGTGGGCCACCGCGGCCATGGCGTTCCAGCCCTTGCTGCGCCAAAGAAGGCCCGTTCCGGCCCAGGCGCCCAGGTTCCGGTCGCCCATGCCCGCCAGTTCGGGAGCCCGGTTTTCCGGCCGTCTGTCGCCGACCCCCAGCCCCACCTCCCAGGTCCATTCGGGGGTGCGCCAGAGCTGCACGCCCCCGCCGAATCCGAGGGCGACCCGGGTGGAACCCAGGAAGAACCGGCCATACTGGGCGCTCATGGTCGGGAGGAGGAGGGTGCGGTTCTTCGAGGCCCCCGGCGCCGCGGGTACGGTGAGGACCATGGCTCCCACGGTGCCCGTCCAGTGATCCGGAGACGGGGTGCCACCGGCCGGTTGCTGGGCCGCGAGGGGCAGGCAGGCGATGAGTACGAGGGGGACCAGGGACATGGAGGCTCCAGGGGCTTTTCGCCGGGTATTGAAAGAATAGCCACTTGACCCTGCAAGGCGCGCACAGGTTGAGCCCTTTCCCCATGGCCCTTTAGCGGGAGGGGATGCCGGGCCATCCTGGTCCTTTTCGGAAGAACCCAGATTGGAAGGCTCATTTCAGAATCCACGTTCCCAACCCACTCCAGGAATCAGGCGGCCTCCTTCGGTCCCATGGCAATCCGTGGCGATGAAGCCCTTGCGCCAGGGAAACATTGCATTACCCTTGGTAATGCAGGAGTGTCCATGCTCATCGCCGTCTCCAAGGTCACCCGGCAAGGCCAGATCTCGGTGCCTGCCGAAGTCCGGCGGGACCTGGGCATCCGGCCCGGGACGCAGCTGATCTGGGACCGCGGGGAGAACGGCGAGTACCGGGTCCGGCCCAAGCGGGCCACCTGGACCGACCTCCACGCGCTGATCGGCCCGCTCGAGGTCCGGCTCACGGACGAGGAGCTGAAGGACGCGAGGCGGGAATTCCTGGCCTCCCGCGCGAAACGCGACGAAGGGGGGCGGTGAGGATGGCCGCCATCGACACCAACGTCCTGGTCCGCCTCGTCACGCGGGATGATCCCGGCCAGTTCGAGAAGGCCCAGGCCTTCGTCAAGCGCAACCATCCGGTCCTCGTGACGCACCTGTCCCTGCTGGAACTGGTCTGGGTGCTCATGAGCCGCTACGGCCTGACCAAGGAGAAGGTCTGCCAGGTGGCCCAGGCCCTCCTGGAGATGGCGGAACTGGAGGTGCAGGAACCGGCCCTCCTGGAGGCCGCGCTGCGGACCTGGGAGGGTTGCCGGGCCGACTTCGCGGACTGCTTCATCCTCGAGACCGTGAAAGCTTCGGGAGGGGTGCCCCTGGGGACCTTCGACGCCACCCTGTCCAGGCTGGAAGGGTGCCGGCGCCTCTGAATAAACCTGGCCGGAGATCCAGGACGGCGTTCCCACGCGCCGCCCCGGATGCTCCGGCCATTCCCGGGATCTTGCGGATCAGGCCTTCGGTGCGGCCTTGTCCTTCTTCAGGTAGCGCTCCAGGATCAGGCTCACCTCGCCGGGGGTCACCGGGCCGTGGACCTGGTCGTCGATCATCACCACGGGCGCCAGGCCGCAGGTGCCCAGGCAGCGGGTGGACTCCAGGCTGAACATGCCGTCCTTGGTGGTCTCCCCGAACTGGATGCCCAGGTTGTCCATGAGGCGCTGGCTGATCTTGTCGGCGCCCTTGACGTAGCAGGCGGTGCCCAGGCACACGTTGATCATGTGCTTGCCGCGGGGCTGGAGGCGGAAGTAGTGGTAGAAGGTGGCGACCCCGGTGACCTTGGCCAGGGGGATCTGGGCCAGCTGGGCCACGGCTCCCATCTGCTCGGTGGAGAGCCAGCCGGTCTCGGCCTGCACCAGGTGCAGGATGGCGATGAGGTGGCTCTCGGAGTGGACGGTGCCGGAGAGCGACGCGATGAACTCCACCACGTTCGCGGGGAGGGCGGCTTCGGCCGCGGCCTTGATCTCGAGCCAGTTGTCGGTGTTCGCGATGGTGCTCACTTGATCCCCCTGGGCATCCGGGCGTGGTAGTGGGTGTGGAGCAGGTGGTGGGCCTTCTCCCCGTTGGGCTCGCCTAGGTACTCGGCATAGAGGTGTTCGATGGCGGGATTCTCATGGCTGCGGCGCAGCTGCTTGTCGTTGTCGATCTTGTAGAGCGCCTTGGCGCGCAGGCGCCCCAGCTCGGGATCCAGCACGTCCATGGAGAAGGGCGGGTAGGGCTGGCCGCCGCCGGCGACGCAGCCTCCGGGGCAGGCCATGATCTCCACCAGGTGGTACTGCTTGGGGCCGTTCTTGATGGCCTCCAGGATCGTCTTGGCGTTGGTGAGGCCGTTGGAGACGGCGATGTTGATCTCCTTGCCCGCGATGGTGATGCTGGCCTCCTTCAGGCCGGTCACGCCGCGGACGTCCTCGAAGACCAGGGGGCCCAGCTCGTCGCCCGTGAGCTTCACGGCCGCGGTGCGCAGGGCCGCCTCCATCACGCCGCCCGTGGCGCCGAAGATGTCGGCGGCGCCCGAGGAGATCCCCAGGGGCCGGTCGAACTCGCCGTCGGGAAGGTTCACGAAGTCGATGCCGTAGGACTTGATCATCCAGGCCAGCTCGCGGGTGGTGAGCACGGCGTCGGTGTAGGGGGTGCCGTCCTCCATGGCGTGCTCGGGGCGGGAGGCCTCGAACTTCTTGGCCACGCAGGGCATGATGGCCACCATGTAGACCTGGTCGGCGGTGAGGCCCTTCTTGTCCGCGTAGTGGGTCTTGGAGAGCGTGCTGAGCATCGACATGGGGGACTTGCAGGTGGAGGTGTGGGGGATCATCTCCGGGTAGAACTTCTCCATGAAGCTGACCCAGCCCGGGGAGCAGGAGGTGAGCAGCGGCAGGGGGCCGTCGCCGCCCATGCGGCGGAGGAACTCGTGGGCCTCCTCGATGATGGTCAGGTCGGCGCCGAAGTTGGTGTCGAAGACCGCGTCGAAGCCCAGGCGGCGCAGGGCCGTGATGAGCTTGCCCGTCACCGGGGTGCCGATGGGCAGGCCGAAGCACTCGCCGATGGCGGCGCGGATGGAGGGGGCGGGCTGCACGACGATGTGCTTCTTGTCGCGGGGCATGGCCAGGGCCTCCCACACGCGCTCGGTGTGGTCCTTCTCCAGGAAGGCGGCGGTGGGGCAGACGTTGATGCACTGGCCGCACTGGATGCAGGCGCTCTCGTCCATGGGGCCGAGGTTGGCCGGGCCCACCACGGTCTCGAAGCCGCGGCCGTGCTGGCTGAGGTTGTGCACGCCCTGGACCTCCTCGCAGACGCGGATGCACCGGCCGCAGAGGATGCACTTCTCGGGGGTGCGCACCACGGACTCGCTGGCGTCGTCGATGGGGAAGCGCTTGCGCTTGCCCTCGAAGTGGCGCTCCCGGACGCCCAGGCGGTAGGCCTGCTTCTGGAGCTCGCACTGGCCGTCGCGGTCGCAGGTCTGGCAATCCATTGGGTGGTTGTCGAGCAGCAGCTCCACGATGTCGCGCCGGGCGAGGCGGATCTCGGGGGAGTTGGTCTGCACGTTCATCCCCTCCCACACCTCGTGGCTGCAGGCGGTGAGGAAGCTGCTGAAGCCCTCCACCTGCACCACGCAGATGCGGCAGGCGCCTTCGAGGCTCAGCTTGGGGTGGTAGCAGAGCCTGGGGATGTGGATCCCCAGCTTCTCGGCGGCCTTGAGGACGGTGGTCCCCTTGGGCACCTGGATGTGCTCGCTGTCGATGGTGAGGTTGATCATGGTCTCGGTCATCGTGGGTTCCTGTGTCAGGGGTGCGATGGATTAGACGCGTTCGACCGCGTCGAACCGGCAGACTTCGAAGCACTGCCCGCACTTCACGCAGCGTTCCTGGTCGATCAGGTGGGCGGTCTTGCGCTGGCCGGAGATGCACTCCACCGGGCAGTTCCTGGCGCAGACGGTGCAGCCGATGCACGTCTCGGGATCGATCTGGTAGCGGATGAGGGCGACGCACTTCTTCGCCTTGCACTTCTTGTCCACGATGTGCTCGCGGTACTCCTCCTTGAAGTTCTTGAGGGAGCTGAGCACGGGGTTGGGCGCGGCGCGCCCCAGGCCGCACAGGGCGGTCTGCTGGCAGAGCCTGGCGAGGCGCTCGAGCTTGTCCAGGTCGGAGAGGACGGCCCGGCCCGAGGTGATCTTCTCGAGGATCTCGAGCATGCGGGTCGTGCCTTCGCGGCACGGTGTGCACTTCCCGCAGGACTCCTCCTGGGTGAAGCTCAGGTAGAACTTGGAGAGGTCCACCATGCAGTCGTCCTCGCTGAGGACGATCATGCCGCCGGAGCCCATGATGGAGCCGGCCCGGGAGAGGGGGCCGAAATCCACCTCCATGTCGGCCTGCGAGGCGGGGATGAAGCCGCCCGCGGGACCGCCGGTCTGGATGGCCTTCAGGGCCTTGTCGTCCTTGACGCCGCCGCCGATGTTGAACACCACCTTGGACAGCGGCGTGCCCAGGGGAACTTCCACGAGGCCCGTGTGCTTGACGTTGCCGGCCAGCGCGAAGACCTTGGTGCCCCCGCTTTCCGCGGTGCCCTGGTTGGCGAACCACTCGCCGCCGTAGTTGATGATGGCGCTGACGTTGGCGAAGGTCTCGACGTTGTTGATGCAGGTGGGCTTGCCCCAGAGGCCGCGCACGGTGGGGTAGGGGGGGCGGACCTTGGGCTGGCCGCGCTCGCCTTCGATGGAGCGGATGAGGGCGGTCTCCTCGCCGCACACGAAGGCGCCGGCGCCCAGGCGCACTTCCATGTCGAAGTCCCAGCCCGAGCCCATGATGTTCTTGCCCAGGAGGCCGGCCTTGCGGCACCTGGCCAGGGCGTTCTGGATGCGCTTGATGGCCAGCGGATACTCGGCGCGGATGTAGTAGAACCCGTGGCCGGCGCCGATGGCGAAGGCCGCGATGATCATGCCCTCGACGATGTTGAAGGGGTCGGACTCCAGCATGCCGCGGTCCATGAACGCGCCCGGATCGCCCTCGTCGCCGTTGCAGATGAGGTAGCGGGTCGTCTCGGCCTGGTCATGGGCGATCTTCCACTTCTGGCCGGTGGGGAAGCCGCCGCCGCCCCGGCCCCGCAGGCGGGCCTTGAGCACCTCGTTGATCACCCAGAGGGGGTCGTTCTTGCCGAGGACCGTGGCCAGGGCCTTGAACCCGCCGAACCGGACGTACTCCTCCAGGTTCTCGGGGTCCACGATGCCGCTGTTGCGCATGGCGATGCGGTTCTGGTGGTTGAAGAAGTGGATGTCGCCGTAGAGGGAGTAGAAGTCCTGGGTGATGGGCTTCTCGGGGCAGCGCAGGTGGTCCACCGGCTCGCCGCCGATGGCGTGCTTCTCGAGGATCTCGTCCAGGTCCTTCTCGGTGGAGATGCGGTAGAGGACCTGGTCGGGGTTCACGAGGACGTGCGTGCACTTGCCCTCGGTCTCGTCGCTGCAGGCGCCGAAGCACCGCACGTGGCTGGTCTTGACCCGGCTCGCGGGAACCGCCTGCTCCTTGAGCTTGCGGTCGAAGGCGTGCTTGAGGGTCTGGCCCGTGGTGCAGCGGCGGCCTTCGCAGAAGATGAAGGAGAGCTCGGCCCGGTTGTCCAGGGAGCCGTCCAGGGCGTGCTCCACGAGGGGCTCGCCCTTCTGGATGTGGCTGGAGAAGATCTTGTGCACCAGGGCCCGGTCCACGCGCTCGTACTTGACGGGCATCTTGCCGGGAGCTGTGATGCCCACGATGGGCTCCTTGCTGCAGCGGCCCGTGCAGCCGGTCTTGTGGATGACGATGTCGTCGCGCCCGGAAGCCTGGATGTGCTTCTGGAATTCGTCGAGGGCCTCGAGGGAACCCGCCGCGTGCTCGCAGGTGGCCGAGCCGATCTGGATCTGGATCTTCGCGGAATCGCCGCTTTCAGCCAGGACCGCGTCCGCGTTCTTCCTCAACGAGTCGAAGAAGTCCGCAACCGGGTTTGCCGCGACCGGATTTGCCATGGGGAGCTCCGTGGGAACTGGGCCGGGGAACTGCGGCCAATGTTGAAAAAAGTATCGATACAAAAATATCGAATTGGGCTACACTGTTTGCCATGGTGCCTGGCGTTGCGTTGCAAAACGATGCAAGGTGGGTATCGCACAACCAGGGAGCGTCGAGGACTCGACTCTCGGATCTTGTCGTTCCTTACGGGGCCCAGGAATCCATGGAGAGGGCTCGCGGCAGGTCGACCACAGATCCAAAATAGCCGCACCCGGGGGCCGGCGCGTTGATATTTATCACATCGGTCACCAGCGCATGCGCGCGCGGTAGGTGAGGGTGGCGCTTCCCTCCGCCGGGACCGCCACCTCGAACCGGGCCAGGCCGCTGGTCTCCTTGGTGAAATCGTGGCTCTTCTGGACGATCTCCCAGTCCCCGTAGATCGGCTCCAGCACGGAGACGGTGACGGGTTCCTTCTTGGCGTTGCGCACCTCCACCTGGAAGGCGGCCTCGGTCACGTGCCGGTAGGCGCCCTGGGTGCCCAGGACCTTGAAGTCGGTCTGCTTGCGGGCGGCGGTGACGTCGAAGGCGTCGCCGAGTTTGAGTCTCACCGTCTCGTTCCGGGGAGTGTGGTCCACGGCGTCCTCGCCCACGAACTGCGGCCGGCCCTGCCCGTCGCGCTTGTAGACCCGCACCACGCCCTTGGGCATGGGCATGCCCATGCGGGATTCCTCCCGGTTCCGGAACTCGACGAAGACGCCCACCTTGGGCTTCTCGCCCAGGTCCTCGTAGCGGGCCTGGAAGTACCAGGCGTCCCCGCGCAGGAGGTACTCCTTGCGCACCGGCACGCCCTGGGCGGTGAGCAGGGCCACCTGCTTGGTCTGGTTCTCCTTGAGGGTGGTGGGCCGGTCCAGGGTGTAGAGGTGGTACTCGAAGAGGCTCTCCTCCTTCATCTCGGCCCGGGCGGAGGCCTTGGCCATGGCCATCATCGGGGCGGGGGCCGGGGCCCGGTTCACGGGGGCCCGGTGGACGTCCCCGGCCACCAGCTGGAGGGTGGCGTTGGGGTACGCGGAGCCGCTCTGGTTGGTGAGGGTGACCCAGCCGCTGAGGTCCAGGGTCTTCTCGTCCGGGGCTAGGTTGGCCACGTAGTCCGCGCGCCAGGAGAGGCCGCCGGTGAGGTAGCTGAGCTCGAGCTTCTGGGCGCGGTCCTTCGGGGAGTGGAGGCTGAGCACCAGGGTGGGGCGGGCCCTCAGGTTGGCGGGGACCCCGGGGTAGATGATCCGGCCCGGGATGGACGTCTCGATGCGGTCGGCGAACTTGAGCACGGTTCCGCCGTTGGTGGCCAGCACCTCGGCCTCCTCCCGCGCCTCCCGGGAGCCCGGGCCGTCCGGGTTGGGTTTCTGGGAGACCACGGTGACCTTCCGTCCCACGTACTTCTCCAGGAGCTTCTGGGGGGTGAGCAGGTCGAAGTCGAAGTTCTGCTCGTTGATCCAGAAATCCTTGGATTCGGTCAGGTTGCGTATCAGGGCGGTCTCGGGGCGGATCTGGGCCGAGACCTCCTGGAAGGCCAGGTCCAGGTCCCCCTTGGGCAGCCGCACCTCGCGAAGGTCCTTCACCAGGGCGAGGTTGTCGTTGTAGATGGTCACGGCCAGGCCCTGCTGGTCCTTCAGGGTCGTGGTCTGCTCCGGGCTCTGGGCGGCGAGGATGGCCGGAAGGGAGGCGAGGACGAGGATGCGCATGGGGTCTCCTGGGTGTCCCGTGGATTCGGGTCCCAGTTTAGACAGGTTCGGGAGGCGGAAGGTTCCCGGTCAGGCGGAAATCGCCGACAGTTCGTCCAGGGAGAGGACGTGGTCCACGTCCAGGAGGATGACGAACTCGCCGTCCACCTTCCCGATGCCGGCGAGGAACTCGCTGCGCAG
The DNA here is from genome assembly GCF_030846775.1 of Geothrix sp. 21YS21S-2. Lineage (NCBI taxonomy): Bacteria > Pseudomonadati > Acidobacteriota > Holophagae > Holophagales > Holophagaceae > Geothrix > Geothrix sp. 21YS21S-2. The sequence continues at coordinate 1,658,321 of NZ_CP132910.1, read as the reverse complement.
GGCGCTGCCGAAGGCCGGCGGAGGCTCGATGTCGGATGCGCCGATGTCCAGGACCGCGCGCACCTGGTCGACGATGAAGCCCAGCACCAGGTCCTCGTCATGGTGCTCCACCTCGAGCACCACCACGCAGGTGCGCCGCGAGACCTCGCTGGGGGGCCGGCCGAACCGCACGGCCAGGTCGATCACGGGCACGACGGAGCCGCGGAGGTTGATCACGCCCCGGATGAAGTCAGGCATCATCGGGACCTGGGTGAGGGCGCCGTACTGGATCACCTCCTTGATGGAGCGGATCTCCATGGCGAAGGTCTCCCCGCCCAGGACGAAGGCCAGGAACTGGCGGGGCTTCTCCGCGGCGGCGGGAGCCGGGTTGCGGCGTTGGATGGTCATGAGTTCGGACATGGGGGCCATCTCCTTTCAGAACCGCGCGAAGCCGGGTTCGTTGAAGCGGGCCCCCGCGCGGGCCTCGCGGACGGGGCGGGCGGCGGGAGCCGGACGCCTGGGCGCGGCGGCGCCGCCCTTGAGGCTGAAGAAGGCCATGGCGGTCTGGAGCTCGAGGGCATGGCCCGTGACCTCCTCGGCCGTGCTGGCCAGCTCCTCAGAAGCCGCGGCGTTCTGGGCCACGGCCTGGCTGATCTGGGCGATGGCGCCGTTGATCTGGCCCACGCCCGAGTTCTGCTCGGCGCTGGCGGCGGCGATCTCGGTCACCAGGTCCGAGGTCTTCTGGATGGAGGGGACGATGGTGTCCAGCAGCCTGCCGGCGCGTTCGGCCAGGTCCACGCTTCCCGAGGCCAGCCGGCTGATCTCCTCCGCCGCCACCTGGCTCCGCTCGGCCAGCTTGCGCACTTCGGCGGCGACCACCGCGAAGCCCCGGCCGTGCTCCCCGGCCCGCCCCGCCTCGATGGCCGCGTTCAGGGCCAGGAGGTTGGTCTGGTAGGCGATGTCGTCGATGATCCCGATCTTCTGGGCGATCTCCTTCATGGCGCCGACGGTCTGTTTCACGGCCTCGCCGCCTTCCACCGTGTCCTTCGCGGTGCCGGTGGCCAGGTCCCCGGTCATCTTCGCATTTTCATTGTTCTGGGCGATGGAGGCGCTCATCTCCTCCATGGAGGCGCTGGTCTCCTCCACGCTTGCAGCCTGCTCGCTGGCGCCCTGGCTCAGGGACTGGGCCGTGGAGCTGAGCTGCTCTGCGGCGCCGGAAAGGGAGCCCGAGGAGTCCTGCACCTTGCCCACCACGTCCGCCAGCCGCTCGACCATGTCCTTGATGGAGGCCATCATGCTGGTGGTGTCGCCCTGGGCGGTGCGCACGTCCACCGACAGGTCGCCGGAGGCCACGCGCCGCGCCACTTCGGAGGCCTCCGCGAGCTCCCCGCCCACCTGGCTCCGGAGGATCCGGGAGACCCCGAGGCCCAGGGCGATGGCCACCGCGAAGGCCGCGGCGATGAACCCGATGGTCTGGTTCTGGAGGGAGGCGACGGCCTCGAGGCTCTTCTTCTGGGTGGTGGCCGCGTCCTGGAGGTTGACCTCCTCGATGGCCTTGAAGGTCTTGTCCAGCTCCAGGGTCTTCGGGCGCACCTCGGTGAAGAGGAACGTGCTGGCCTGGGCGTGCTTGTTGGCGTCCACCAGCCCGGTGAACTGCTTGCAGGCCTCCTCGTAGGGCCCCCACGCCTTGTCGAAGGCGGCCCAGAGGGCCACTTCCTCGGGCGCCATGCGCGTGGAGCGCTCCTTGGCGATGTGATCGAACAGGTTCGACCGGGTGGCGGCAAGCGATTGGCCCACTTCGCGCCGGTGTTCGGCGTCCGGCGCCACGAAGTAGTTGTTCGTGAGCCGGGCATACATGATCCCCGCGCTCCGGGCCTTGCCCACCAGGGCGACCGAGGTCAGGTTGTTCTCGTACAGATCGGTCATCATCCCGCTCACGGTGCGGGTGTTGGACATGCCCCGGAGTCCGACCAGGACGGCCACCAGGGCCACGAGGAAGAATGAGAGGATGAGCTGGGATGCCAGCCTGAGGTTGCGGAACCACGTCATGGGAGTCTCCTGGGCAGGGCGATGCCGGCCCTCCCGTGTGGGGGGTTCGGGAACCTGCCTCTTCCATGCAAGTGTGATTGATTCTCAGGAACAGGCCATACGGGAGATTACCTAGGCCTCTATGGCGCAGGCGACAGGAGTGAGCCAAAGCACGGTGGAGCGAAGTTGGCGCAGGAAGGGCCTCAAGCCACACCGCCCGGTTGGGTTCAAAGTGAGCCATGATCCTGTATTCGGAGAGGAGGGGGGCACGTCGTGGCAAAGGTCGCACGGGCACGAAAACCGCTGGAAGCCACCCGGATGGCCGCCGTCCTGAAGTGACACCGGAACCTGCATTTGCTTTTTCGGCGATCCTCGGCTGCCTCGGCGCCTCGGCGCCTCGGCGATATGCTCTTTCTGGAGTCTCGCGCCGCCAACCGTCAATGCGTTGAAGCAACCATGAAACTGCTTATCGCCGAGGGCGCCGAGGTGCCGAGGATCGCCGAAAAAGAAAAAATGATGGGGTTTCTCCTCGGATTGGACGCATCTCCTTTTTCACCGGAGGACGGAATGGCCCGATACTGGGGGGAGGACTGGGGCTCGTCAATACCAGAGCCTGATCTGGATTCGGCCCCAGGCCTGGGTCGAGATGTCGCTTCCACTTCTGGCGGCCTACACTCGATCACCTGAGCGTGATCACCGTGGCTCCCGCGCCACCCTGGTTCTGCGGCGCGTCCTCCACCTTCGCGATGCCGGGGTGGCCCTTGAGGGCCTCGCGGACCGCGGCCTTGAGCCGGCCGGTGCCGTGGCCGTGGACGACGCGGATGAACTTCTGGCCGGCGGCGATGGAGGTCTCCACGAAGCGGTGGATCTCGGTGTCCACGTCGTCCGAGGCGCGGCCGATGAGGTTGATCTCCGACTGGATGTCCTCGGCGTCGCCGCGGAACCGCACGGAACCCCTCCGGGGGCTCTCGGAGCCCAGGGCGCCCCGGTGGATGGGCTCGAGCTCGCCGGCCCGGGTCTCCAGGCGCCGGCCCTGGGGGGTCTCCAGCACCACCCGGTCCCCCTTGAGGCTGGCGATGCGGCCCTCCACCCCCAGGCCCCGGTGCCGGGCGAAGCCGCCCTCGCGAAGCTGCGGGAGGTCCTGGGCCCGGGGCGGGGCGGCGCCGGCGCGAAGCTCGGTGCGGGCGATCTGCTCGATGGTCTTGACCCGCTCCCGGGCGTCGGTGCCCACGCGGTCGGCGTTGAAGGGCTCGGTGGCCTTGTGCTTCTCCTTGAGCTCTCTCACGAGGCGCTTGGATTCGTGGTCGATGAAGTCGAGCACCCGCTGGACCTTCTCGGCGGATTCCCGCTGGAACTTCTCCTGGCCCAGGCGGAGGGCCTCCTCCCGGTGGGCGAGGATCTTCCGGTCCTTCTCCACGGCGGCCGCGGCCTCCTTGAGGGCCTGGGTCTCGTCGGCCAGGCGCAGGCGGTCGGCCTCCAGCTGCCGGAGGAATTCGCGCCAGTCCTGCTCGCGCCGTCCCAGCACCTTCTCGGCGTGGTCGAGGATGGACCGGGGCAGGCCCAGCTTGGCGGCGATGGTCAGTGCCCGGCTCTGGCCGGGCATGCCCACCATGAGGCGGTAGGTGGGGGCCAGCCGCTCCTCGTCGAACTGCACCGAGGCGTTCTGGAAGCGGGGGTGGCGCAGGGCCCACTGGCTGATCTCCCCCAGGTGGGTGGAGCAGAGCACCCAGCACTGGCGCCGGGAGAGGGCCTGCAGGAGGGCGATGCCCAGCGCCGCCCCCTCCTTGGGATCGGTGCCGGTGCCCAGCTCGTCCAGCAGGACCAGCCCGCCGGTGCGGGCCTGGCCCACGATGCGCTTGAGGTGGAGGATGTGGCTGGAGAACGTGGACAGGCTGCCGATGAGGGTCTGGTGGTCCCCGATGTCGGCGTGGAGGGTGGCCAGCTCCGGCACCTCGGTGCCGGGCCGGGCGGGGATGGCGCAGCCGGACCGGGCCAGGGCCGTGAGCAGGCCCACGGTCTTGAGCACCACGGTCTTGCCGCCGGTGTTGGAGCCGGAGATGATGACCCCCGGCCGCTCCCGGTCCAGCTCCAGGGTCAGGGGCACGGCGTCGTGGTCCAGGGGGTCCAGGTCCAGCGCGGCCCGCACGTTGGGCAGGAGCAGGGGGTGGCGGGCCTCCAGCAGATGGAGCCGGTCCCGGCCCAGGTCGGGCAGGGCGCCGTCGCACAGGACGCTCCAGCGCAGCAGGGCGAGGCCCTCGTCCGCGTCGGCCTGGAAGCGGTGCCACCGCTCGAAATCGAAGCGCCGGGCCCGGAGCCCCTCCAGCAGGTCCCGCAGGAAGGCCTGCACGGCCTGGAGGTACTCGCGGTCCGCCTCCACGTGGTCGTTGTTCAGGGAGACGGCCTCGAAGGGCTCCACGAAGACCGTCGCGCCGCTGCTGGAGCGGTCCAGGACGAGCCCGGGAACCATGCCCCGGCGCTCGGTTCGCACCGGCAGGCAGAACCGCCCGTTGCGCTCGACGACGTTGAACTCCTGGAAGGCGTCGGGGAAGTCCCTCAGGATCCTCTGCAGGCGGTTGCTGACGGCCTGGAAGCACCGGGACCGGACCCGGTGCAGGTCGGCCAGGCCCGGCACCCGCATGGGGTCCAGCTGCCCGTCCTCGGTGAAGCTGCGCGCGAGCTGGTCGGCCACGGGGCCGGGGTCGGGCAGGAGGTCGGCGGTGACCTGGAGCCGGTCGATGCCCAGCTCCGTGCCTTCGGGACCGGGCTGGTCAGCCGGCCATTCCAGGCCCCTGGCCGTGCGCAGCAGGGTGGCCAGGGAGCGCAGCCCTTCCCGGAGCTGGCGCCAATGCTCGGGCTGGGGCCAGCCGGCGGGGTTCAGCACCTCGTCCAGGGCCTCGTCGAAGGGCACGATGGGCAGGGCGCCCGGATCCAGGGACCAGGTGGGCCCCAGCTCCATCTGCTTCAGGCGCCGCAATCCGCAGAGGCCGTCCCAGGGATGGAGCTCCCGGAGGGCCGCCCGGCCCAGGCGCGTGCGGGCCCCCCCCGCCACCAGGGCGGCCAGGGTGGGGAACTCGACGGCTTGGAGTTCGGAGGCGAGGGGTGGTCTTGTCATCTGGGCACGAAAAAGGCCCGCCGTGGGCGGGCCTCTCTATCCTATCGGAAACGAGGGCATCAGCCCATCAGCCTCCGCTCCTGGGCGAGGCGCTTCAGCGTCTTCTTGCGTGCGGCGAGCATCTTCCGCTTGCGCTTGGCGCTGGGCTTCTCGTAGTGCTGACGCTTCTTCAGCTCGCTGAGAATTCCAGACTTCTCGCACTTCCGCTTGAAGCGGCGAAGCGCGTTCTCGAAAGTTTCATCTTCCTTGATTTTGACCAGTGGCATGTGGGGACACCTCCTTCCGCCTTGAATTCGCCCGAAAACCAGAACTCCGGTTCAAGGGCCGTCCATCAGGTTACCAGCCGTATGCAGGTATTGCCAGCATTCGTTGTTGAAGATGACCAGTTGGCCGCGCCCGCTCCTGCGGTCTATAATTGCATTTTCTCGAGAATTTATGGCCCTGGCTCACCTGCTCATCGTGGACGGCGAATCCTTCCGGACCCCCGACCTGTCGGCGGTCATGCGGAACGAAGGCTGGGACGTCGTCTGGGTGCAGGGGGCCGCCAGCGGCTTCCAGGGCGCGGCCTCCACCCCCCCGGACGTGGTCCTGTTCGATCCCCAGGCCATCGGCGGGGAGGGCCTGACCCTGCTCCGGGACCTCCAGCTCCGCAAGCCCGGCATCGCCCTCGTGGCCCTCGGGGGCACGGAGGCCGACGTGGCGTGGGCCCTGAAGGCGGGCCTGGACGTCACCGCCCTGCATCGCATGGGACGGGAGACCTCCCTCCAGGTCTGGCCCGCGACCCTGCGCTCCTGCCTCGGGGGCTTCGGCCCCGGGGCCCAGAAGTTCACCACCGAGGACCTCTTCGCCGACATCCTGACCGACCTCGACGAGGTGCCCCCGGAACAGCCCAGGGCCGTCACCCCCCCGCTGCCCAAGGATTTCACGCTCGGCGGCGTCCCGAGCATCTCCAGCTTCTTCGAGGGCTCCGAGGTCGACATCAAGGCCACCGGCCCGCTGCCCCAGGTCCCCGAGAACTGGCCGCCGCCGGCCCCGCCCGAACCGCCGGCCCCCCTGGACGAGAGCATGGAGGAGTTCGGGAACTACTACCTCCTGGAGAAGGTGGCCGTGGGCGGCATGGCCGAGCTCTTCAAGGCCCGGCAGCGCGGCGTGCACGACTTCGAGAAGATCGTGGCCATCAAGCGCATCCTCCCCCACCTCTCGGACAACGACGAGTTCGTGCGGATGTTCATCGACGAGGCCAAGCTCGCCGCCCAGCTCACGCACCCCAACATCTGCCAGATCTTCGACCTGGGCAAGGCCATGGGGTTCTACTACATCGCCATGGAGTTCGTGGACGGCCGGGACCTGCGCAGCCTGCTGCGCAAGGTGCGGGAGTACCGCCTGCCGGTGCCCGAGCCCATCGCCGCCGCCGTCACCATGAAGGTGGCCAGCGCCCTGGACTACGCGCACCGCAAGCGCGGCATCAACGACAAGGAGCTCAAGCTCGTCCACCGGGACATCAGCCCCCAGAACATCCTCATCTCCTACGAGGGCGCGGTGAAGCTGGTGGACTTCGGCATCGCCAAGGCCGCCACCAAGAGCACCCAGACCATGGCGGGAGCCCTCAAGGGCAAGCTGCTCTACATGAGCCCCGAACAGGCCCTGGGCGGGGCCCTGGACGGCCGGTCCGACATCTACTCCCTCGGCCTGGTGCTCTTCGAGCTCCTGACCGGGGAGCGCTGCTTCCAGGCCGACAGCGAGCTGGGGGTCCTCGAGAAGGTCCGCATGGGCAAGGTCCAGGAGGTGCGTTCCGTCAACCCGGCCGTGACCCCGGAGATGGCCGCCATCGTGAACAAGGCCCTGAACCGCGACGTCGACCACCGCTACGTTTCGGCCCGGTTCCTGGAACGGGACCTCAAGAACCTCCTGGTGAAGACCAGCAGCGAGCCCACGGAGCACGACGTCGCCGAGTACGTGAACATGGTCCTGAAGGGGTCCCGGTCCGAGCTGGAGGAACTCCTGCAGCACCGCTACCCGGTCCTTCAGCCGGCTTCCCCCGTGCCGCCGCCCCCGCGCCCGCCGCAGCCGCTGCCGGTCCAGCCGCAGCCCCAGCGGGTGCGCCCCCCCGAGCCCATGCCCATGCCGCCGGCTCCCATGGCCCACGCCCAGCAGCCGCTGTGGCTCATCCCCGTCCTCATCGCGGTGATCGCCGGTGTGGCCTGGGTGGCGTACCGGATATTCAACTAATTGCCCTTTCCCCCCTCCCGGCGGTTCCAGGTATCCTTGATCCATCCGAATCATTGGCGTTTCCCTTCCCTTGTGTATGGAGTATTCATGGACCTCAGCAAAGACCAGCAGCAGTTCTACGAGCAGGCCCGTGAGCGTTGCCGCCAGGACGTCGACCAGATGAACAACACCATCCGGGTGGAGTGGCAGCACCTGAACGACGAGATCAAGCGCGTGCAGGAGCTCATCCAGACCCTCGAGACGCGCAAGCAGACGGTGGGCCAGATCTACGCGTCCTCCAGCGAAATGCTGGGCATCGCCAACGATCTGGACGTGTCCCCGGCCATCAAGGACAGTTCCGAAGACACCGCCGACGAGCTGGGCGTCGGGGAGATTGATCTCTGATCCATGGCAATACGAGCGTTGCTGAGCCGGACCCTGGGGCTTCCCCGGGGTCCGCTTCGTTCCGGGGAGGGCCTTTGAGCGATGAGACCGAGCAGGTCAACCGTGCCCGGGGGAAGTTCGCAGCCATGGCCGCGGCCTTCTTCCTGGGCGTCTTCAACGACAACTACTACAAGCAGGCGGTGCTCATCCTCGCGGTGGCGGCGGGGCGGATCAGCCTGCAGGGGGTGGCCATCTTCGTGTTCACCTTCCCCTACCTGCTCTTTGCGGCCCCGGCGGGCTGGGCCTCGGATCGCTTCGCCAAGCGCACCGTCGTCATCACGGCCAAGGCCGTGGAACTGGCCGCCATGCTGGTGGGGGCCGCGGGCATCGCCACGGGCAACTGGTGGCTCATCATGGTCATGCTCGGCACCATGGGCACCCAGGCGGCGTTCATGAGCCCGGCCATCAACGGCTCCATCCCCGAGCTCTACCCCGGGGACTACGTGACCCGGGCCAACGGCCTGCTCCGCATGGTGGTCACGGTGGGGATCCTCGTGGGCATCGCGGCGGCGGGCTTCACGCTGGACGTGACCGGGGCAGGCTTCCACGGCATCGACCGCGGGCGGCTCCTGGTGGGCGCCGGCGTGATCCTGGTGGCTCTCGGCGGGCTCGCGGTCAGCTTCAAGGTCGCCTCCTATCCCGCGGCCGACCCGCGCGCCCCCTTCCCGTGGCTGGGCCCCCTGGCCACCCTGCGCGACCTCGCGGGCATCCGGAAGGACCGCCTCCTGGCGTTCACCGTGGGGGCCTCGGTGTTCATCTGGTTCTCGGGCTCCCTGCAGGTGCTCCTCATCAACCCGCTGGGCATCCAGGAACTGGGCCTCAGCAAGTCCCTGACCAGCGCCCTCATCGTCAGCCAGCTGGCCGGCATCGCCGCCGGCGGCATCCTCAGCCCCCGGTGGGCCAAGGGCGAGGACTGGCACCGGGTGCTGGCGCCCGCGGGGGCCGGGATGGGCCTTTCGATGATGGCGCTGCCCGCCCTGCGCCTGCTGCCCGCGCCCTTCGTGGTCCCTGCGGTCTTCGTGGCGGTGGCCCTGGTGGGGCTGTTCGGCGGCATCTTCCTGATCCCCGTGGAGAGCTTCATCCAGCGGCGGCCCGAAGCCTCCCGCCGGGGCGCGGTCCTGGCCTCGGCCAATTTCGCCGTGTTCGGCGGAATCATGCTGAGCGGCCCGCTTTCGAACCTCCTCAACGCCCATTGGGCCCCCACCACGGGCATGTGCGTCGTGGGGTGCCTCGCCCTGGTGCTAAGCGCGGGCATGCGGGTCCTGCTCCGGAGTGCGCAATGGGCGTGACGGCCTCCCTCTTCATCGCACTGGGCCGCGGCCTCCTCTCGCTGCGCTACCGCATCCGGGTCAAGGGGCTGGAGGAGGTGGCCTCCCGGGGCGCCGGCGGCATCCTCTTCCTGCCCAACCACCCGGCCCTCATCGATCCGGTCATCGTGGCCGGGACCCTCTACCCCCGGTTCCGCCCCGCCTCGCTGGCGGACCGGGACCGCATCGCCAGCCCCGGCATCAACTGGATCACGAAGCAGTTCGGGGCCAAGCCGCTGCCGGACCTGGCCAAGTACGGCGAGAGCTGCCGGCCCGAAGTGGAGCGGGTGATCCGGGAATGCGCGGAGGACCTGGCCCAGGGCCGGAACATCCTGCTCTACCCCGGCGGCCACCTCATGCGCAGCCGCCTGGAGGACCTGGGGGGCAACAGCGCGGTGGAGACCATCCTGGCGGCGGCGCCCGGAGCCCGGGTGGTGCTGGTGCGCACCCGAGGGCTCTGGGGCAGCCGCTTCAGCCGCGCCGCGGGGCACTCCCCCGATTTCATGCGGGTCCTGGCCCGCCAGGCCCTGGACATCCTCGCCAGCTTCGTCTTCTTCTGCCCCCGCCGGGAGGTGACGGTGGAACTGGCCGAGCCCGCCGACTTCCCGCGGTCCGAGGGCCGGGAGGCCATGAACCGGAGGATGGAGGCGTTCTTCAACGAGGACGCGCCGCCCGCCCTCCACGTGCCCGCCACGCCGTGGGAGCCCGGCGGCCGCCGCGTCCTTCCCGACCCGCCCCAGGTGCGTCTCCAGGGGGACCCGGGGGAGGTCACCCCGGCGGTGCGGGAGCAGGTGCAGGCCCGGCTGAGGGACATGTCCGGGAAGGCCGGGCTCCAGGACGCCGACCAGCTCGCCCGGGACCTGGGCATGGACAGCCTGATGCGCCTGGAGCTCCAGCTCTGGATCGAGCAGGAATTCGGCCACCACCTGGGCGACCCGGATTCCCTGGTCACCGTGGGGGACGCGCTGCTCGCGGCCTCGGGCCACGCCATCGACACGGCGGGGGCCCCCCTCAAGCCCGTGCCCTCCTCCTGGTTCCGGCCGATGGGGCTGCCCGCGCTCGTGCCCGAGGGCGCCACCATCCCCGAGGTCTTCCTGCGCCAGGCGGCGCGGGATCCCGGCAGGGCGGTCATCGCCGACCAGGCTTCGGGCGTGAGGACCTACCGGGACCTCATCACCTCCATCCTGGCGCTCAAGCCCGTCCTGGAAGCCATCGAGGGCCCGTACGTGGGCATCATGCTGCCCTCCAGCGTGGGCGCGGCGGTGCTGTACCTGGCCGTGCTCTTCGCGGGCAAGACGCCCGTCATGGTGAACTGGACCACCGGCGTGCGGAACATGACGCACGGCCTGGACCTGCTGGACGTCAGGCGCGTGCTCACCGTGGGCAGGGTGGTCGAGCGCATCCAGTCCCAGGGCATGGACCTGGAGGCCCTGCGCGACCGCCTCCTGCTCATGGAGGACGTGGGCGCCTCCCTGACCCGGGGCGCCAAGCTCAAGGCCCTCCTGGGCGCCTGGCTCTCCTGGAAGCCCCTGCGCAGGGCCCGCATCGCCGAAACCGCCGTGGTGCTCTTCACCAGCGGCAGCGAGAACCTGCCCAAGGCCGTCCCCCTGACCCACGGCAACCTGCTGGCCAACGTGCGCGACATCGCCGCCGAGTACCGGTTCCTGGACGGGGCCCGCTTCGTGGGATTCCTGCCGCCCTTCCACTCCTTCGGGCTCACGGGCACCGTCGTGCTGCCCCTGTGCTGCGGGTTCCAGGCCGTGTACTACCCGGTCCCCACCGACGGCACGGCCCTGGCCCGCCACATCGAGGCCTACCGCGTCACCGCCCTGGTGGGCACCCCCACCTTCCTCAACGGCATCGTGCGGGTGGCCCGCACCGCCCAGTTGGAGTCCTTGGGCTTCGTGATCACCGGGGCCGAGAAGTGCCCCGAGGCCCTTTTCGAGACCATCGGCCAGCGCTGGCCGGGCATGGTGATCCTGGAGGGCTACGGCATCACGGAGTGCTCCCCCGTGGTGGCGGCGAACCGCGAGGAGGGACGCAGGCACGGCACCATCGGCTGGTGCATGCCCTCCGTGGACCATGCGCTGGTCGACCCCGACACCGGGGAGCGGTCCCTTCCGGGGGCCATGGGCATGCTCCTGGTCAGGGGGCCCAGCATCTTCGGCGGGTACCTGGGGTTCGACGGACCCTCGCCCTTCGTGGACTTCGAAGGCCACGCCTGGTACCGCACCGGGGACCTGGTCCGCGAGGAGGACGGCAGGCTGGCGTTCGCCGGCCGGCTCAAGCGTTTCGTGAAGATGGGCGGCGAGATGGTCAGCCTTCCCTCCGTGGAGGAGGCCCTCCTGGCCCGCTTCTCGGGCCCCGGGGACGACGAGGCGGTCCTGGCCGTCGAGGCGAAGGAGACCGGCAACGCCGTGGAACTCACCCTCTTCACCATCCGGGGCGTCACCCGGGAGGAGGCCAACCAGGCCATCCGGGAGGCCGGTTTCAGCCCCATCCACAACATCCGCACGGTCGTGGACCTGGAGAAGATCCCGGTGCTGGGCACGGGCAAGACGGACTACAGGACGCTCAAGGCCCTGCTGTAGCGTCGTCCGGAGTGGTCTCCCGGTTCCCCAGCATCGTGTGGGGCGGAAACCACCGGTCCAGCACCGCCACGTGCCGGGCCGCGAATTCCCGGGCCAGGAACCCGGCCCTGGCCTTCAGGGGCACCCCGGAGGTGTCCGCGGCCACGCCCGTTGCGTCCAGGCCCATGCTGGAGGCCAGGTAGAGGGCCCTGGGCAGGTGGAAATCCGAAGTGACCACCACGGCGCGCTTCACCCCGAAGACCGCCTGGGCCCGCCGGAGGCTGTCATAGGTGCGCCTGCCGCCGTAGTCGCTCACCACCCGCTCGACGGGGACCCCCCGGCGGATGAGCCATTTCCGCATCGCCTGGGGCTCGTTGTAGTTTTGCGCCCGGTTGTCGCCGGAAACCAGGATCCAGCCCACCTGGCCGCCCCTGAACAGCGCCAGGGCGGCCTCGAGCCGCCCCTCGAGGATCGGGGAGGGCTCGCCGTCGGCGTACACGCCGGCCCCCAGGACCAGGGCCGGCCCCTGCACTGCCGGAAGGGCATTCCGCAGAAAAATGCGGGAAGCGAACTCCTTCGGGAACCATAGGAGAATCCAAAGCAAATCAATGGTAAAGAATACAAAAAGGGTTGCCCACAGCCACCGCCGTGAACCCGAACGGAGAGTAACCCAGGCAGATAGTCCCATCGTGAGTTAGCATAGACCCTTACCCCCATTGGGGCCCAACGCGAGTGAGAATTAATGAATCATACAAGCCCCGTGCGGCCATTGACACCTTCCCTTCCCCGCGTGGGCCTCGCCTTCGCCGTGCCGGCCCTGCTCGCGCTGGGCGGCACGGGCTGCTACCGGGCCACGGGGTTCCAGCGGACCACCGTGGTCGCGGAGGCCATTCCTGAATCGGGTGGCGACCGGGTGTCGGGCCTCAAGTCCACCGCAGGCCCCGGCGACTACTACCTGGGCAACGACTTCGTCCAGGTGGCCATCGACGGCACCCGCTGGGGGGATGCCTCCCAGGTCCCCATCGCAGGAGCCCCATCGGGCGGCAGCATCGTGGACGCCGGCTACGTCGCCCTCGACACCAGCTACCAGCGGGTCAACATGCCCGGGGATTCCCTCGAACGGCTCACGCCCGTGGTCAACCAGGATCCGGACATCCAGGTGGTCTTCGACACCTTCGAGCCCGAGACCCTCACGGAGCCGAGCACCCTCACCATGCGGGGCCGCATCCTCGACAAGGCCCACAAGCTCACGGGCGCGGACTGGGAGACCTCGGGCATCGTGCGGGGCGTCTCCGTGGTCCATGTGCTCTCCCTCGGCAAGCTCTCCCGCTACGTCCTCGCCTCGACCACCGTCGTGAACGAGAGCGGCTCCCCCGTGGGCGTGCGCAGCATCGGGGACTTCCTCCACCAGACTTCGAGCGGCTACCGCTTCTGCGTTCCCGCGGGCGTGTCCGTGTTCGGCGAACCCCTGGCCAAGCCGTGGGGCGTCCAGATCCCCGGCAGCGATTTCGGAAACCCCATCGCCACTTCCGTCCAGTCGGCCATGGTGGTGCTGATGGCCGTCGAGCCCAGCGCCGCATCCATCGATTCGCACGCGTCCATCGGCATCATGAGCCAGGATTCCCCCGCGGTCGCCGTCGCATCCGACCCCCAGGACGCCCTGGAGGCCATGCGGCCGTCGTTCCCGGAACGCCTGGTGGTGGGCTGCCTTCCCCTCCCCCCCGCGGGCCTCGCGGCGGGCGCCTCCCTCTCCTACAACCGCCGCCTCTACATCGTGGGCGGGATGAGCAGCTCCACCGCCATGCCGAACCACGGCGAGGCGCTGTTCGACGAGATGGCCCTGACGAAGTACAACGCCACCGACGGGCTCTGGCCCCTGGGCTTCGGCCAGATGAAGTTCTCCCTGACCGGGTCGGCCATGAGGCAGGGCCCGTTCCCCACCGAGGTCCGCGTCGAGCGCAACGCCGGCCAGACCGGCAAGGATATCTGGATCCCCGAGCGCGTCGTCTGGCTGGAGCCCGGCGAGAACATCACCGGGACAAGCACCTTCTCGGCCGACTCGACGTCCATGTACCTTCCCGCGGGCACCTACCGCATCGTGGTGACCAACAAGGTCGGCCAGCAGATCAAGTACGAGACGGTGAACTCCTACAACACCCTCAGGCCCCTGCTCAGCGGCCCCATCGTCATCTACCCGAGCCAGGGTTTCTACGTCGGGTCCAAGGACTACCTGTGCCCCGAAGCCGACCAGATCGTCAGCGAGACCGGCACCGCGATCCGCGGCCTCTACGCGGCCCACCTCTTCGATACGCGGGAGGCCGACGCCCCCGAAGGCAACATGCAGCCGATGCGCTTCACCTTCAAGGGCACCGGCACCACGCCCGATCCCGCCTTGCGCAGGACCCGGACCCTCTCGACCTACTACGACGCCATCTCCAAGAAGGTGGCCGTCGCCGTGGCCCCAGGCCAGGACCAGTTCCGCGCCGGCAACGAGATGTTCGGCACCGGTTTCTTCAGCAACGTGCAGACCCGCTACTTCTGGCTCGCCAACGGCATCCCCACCGGCGAGATCTCCGATGCCGGCAACCCCGTGATCAGCGGCGGCACCTTCCGCGCCTACGCGACCCGGGGACCCCTCTCGGACCTCCAGACCAAGGACATCACCGCCTACGAGGGCCAGACCAGCAACAGCCACTCCTTCATCGTCTGGCCCAGGTCCCTGCCCGCGGGCTGGACCACCTTCGACGTGCCCGGGCCCTCCCAGGCCAGCGGCGGCGGCTACCTCCCGGTCGAGAAGCTGGTCTCGGCCCTTGCCGAGGCCGTCCAGGTCGTGGCCACGACCGAGAAGGACATGGCCGCCGACGGCCACCGGCTCTACAACGACTTCCGCATGGAATTCGACGGCGTCGGCTGGAGCGCAGCGCAGCTCGCCGCCGTCAAGAGCGATCCCTTCGTGATGAACGCCCGCACCTCCGAGCTGCCCGGCTACGGCACCGCCACCGCGCTGGGCACGCCCGCCGCCACCGCCTACCGTTTCGGCGGGGCCCTGCAGCCCGACAACTGGACCCTGTCCGACTTCATCACCCAGGCCCGGGGCTCCTTCACCATCGTGCACCGGCCCCGGGGCGCCAACGGCCTCTTCACCCTGACCGGGTTCGACCGCACCGTTCCCGTGGGCACCGGCGTCAACGCCTGGTGGACCGGCAAGGGCTTCTACGCCGACGGCACCACCAACGGCGGCTTCGACGCCATCGAGCTCCTGCGCGGCGAGGGCTTCGTCAAGACCGCCCCCGATCCCTGGTTCCAGGAATTCCTCCAGGTCCGGGCCGACTGGTTCGCGCTCCTCAACCAGCAGACCCCCGCGGCCTTCACCAAGGCCCTGGGCCTGTCCTCGGCGAGGTTCAGCCTCGACACCCCCGTGGGCCTGGCCCGCACCTACCTCAAGGCCACGCCCGTCCTCGCCAACCCGCCCATCGCCGGCACCACGCCCACCTCGGACCTGGTGCAGGACCTCTCCACCGTGCTCGCCGCCCTGAAGTCCGGCGCCGCGGTGGCCTCCACCGGTCCCTTCCTGGACGTGACGGTGGGAGGCGCCGGTCCCGGCGGCCTGGTGAAGGGCCCCCTGGCCACGGCCAATGTCGTCGTGAACCTCTACAGGCAGGACTGGATGCCCCTGGACCAGGTGCGCATCGTCATGAACGGCAAGGTGGTCAGCACCATCGATCCGGCCGCCCTCACCCGGTCCGCCACGGACGACCGCCTCTTCAGCGGCACCTTCCCCGTCGCCCTGCCCACCACGGGCACCGGCGCCTGGATCGTGGTGGAAGCCGGCGTCGCCCTCGACCAGACCGGGCCCTACAAGGCGGGAACGCCCTGGTACGAGATCATGCGGGGCATCTACCCCATCGCCGTCACGAACCCCATCTTCATCGATGTGACGGGCACCGGCTACACCCACCCCTGACGTGACCCCATGAGCGAGTGGCTCCCCCAACGCCTGCCAGAGGACATCGAGGCCGAACGCGCGCTGTTGGCCACCTGCTGCGCGCCGGGGGCCGAGACGGCCGCCACCGAGGTCTCCTTCGTCCTGACGGAGGAGGACTTCGTCCACCCCGCCCACCGCGCGGTGTTCAAGGCCCTCAAGTCCCTGATCGAGGCCCAGCTGGAGGTGAACTCCCTCACCCTCAAGGACGCCCTCGACCAGGCCGGGGACCTCGCCCGGGTGGGCGGGTTCACCGGGCTGGTGGACCTCCTCAGCGCCGAGGAGGTGGGACGGCCCAAGGTGCTGGCCGACCTGCTCATCCGCAAGCGCAAGCTCAGGCAGCTCATCCGGCTGGGGGCCCAACTGGTGCGCCAGGCCGCGGAGGAGGAGGCGCCCCCCGACACCCTCGTGGAGCAGGCGGCGGTCGACCTCTTCCGCCTGGCCCAGGGCCAGGACAAGCGGGGCCTCGAGCACATCGCCGACGTGGCCAGGGACGCCATGGAGAACCTCCTGGACCGCCTGGAGGGCCGCGGCTCCACCGGCCTCAGGGTGGGCTTCTCCAGGCTGGACGCCATCACCCAGGGCTTCCAGCCCGGCAACCTCATCATCCTCGCGGCCCGCCCCGGCATCGGCAAGACGGCCCTGGCCCTCAACTGGCTGCTGCGTTCGGCCATGTACCATCAGGCCCACGCGGCCTTCTTCTCGCTGGAAATGTCCAAGGAGGAGGTCTTCAACCGCCTGCTGTCGGCCCACTGCGCGGTGAACCTCCGCAGCGTGGCCGCCGGCAACTTCGACGAGGCCATCCAGGCCCGGCTGCTGAAGAGCCGGGACGCCCTGCTGGAGCTCCCCATCTACATCAACGACCAGGCCGCCATCACCACGCGCGAGATCACGGCCATGGTGGACCGCCACCTCTCCCACGCCAACCACAAGCTGGACCTGCTCATCGTGGACTACCTGCAGCTCCTGAGCAGCCCCGACTCGTCGCGCGCCGCCAAGCAGAGCGAGGCCACCCGCATCGGCGAGATCAGCCGCGGCTTCAAGCTCCTGGCCAAGGACCACGGCATCCCCATCGTCGTCCTCTCGCAGCTGAACCGCGAAGTGGAGCACCGCCAGGGCGGGCGCCCCCAGCTCTCCGACCTGCGCGACTCCGGCGCCATCGAGCAGGACGCCGACATGGTCATGTTCATCCACCGCCGCATGCAGCCCCCCGCCGACGGCCAGGTGGAGGACGACCGCAGCGCGGAGCTGATCATCGCCAAGCACCGCAACGGCCCCGTGGGCTCCGTGGGGCTCTACTTCGAGGGCGAGTACGCCCGCTACCGCGAGATGGAGCGCGCCACCGATCCCGGGCAGGGCTGATGGCCACGGCGCTGCCGCTCTACCCCCTCTCCTCCAAGGTCACGGCCCTGCGGGGGGTGGGACCGGCCTTCGCCGAGGCCTTCGAGGCCGCCGGCATCACCACCCTCAAGGAACTCCTCTGGTCCCTGCCGTACCGCTACATCGACCGGGGCAGCCTCCAGAAGATCGGCGAGCTCGACACCCGCTGGAGCCCCGACCGGGAGCCCGTGACCGTGCTGGGCACCGTCAAGGACCTCCGGAGCACCACCACCCGCTTGCAGCGCATGGCCCTCACCGAGGTGCTCCTGCAGGACGGCACCGGCACCATCCGCCTCATCTGGTTCAACCAGGGCTACCTGGCCAAGGCCCTGCGGCCCGGCGACCGGATACTGGCCTTCGGGCCCGTGGCCATGGGCCGCGGGGGCCTGGAGATGCGGGGACCGGCCTTCGAGAACATGGGCAAGGCGGCCGACGAGGAGAACCTCTGGATCCGCCGCTTCCTCCCCCTGTACCGCAAGCTGGGCCCCATCACCGGCCGGTACCGCCAGAAGCTGGTCCAGGAGGCCCTGGCCCGCGCCGCGGACCCGGGCGAGTGGCTGCCCCCGGACCTGGCCCGCGGCTATCCCGACACCCTGGGCGCCCTCCGGCTGCTGCACCAGCCCCCCGACGACGGGGACGCCGACCTGCTGGACGCCCACGCCACCCCCGCCCACCAGCGCCTGGCCTGCGAGGAGCTCTTCGCGTTCTCCCTGGGCGTCTCCCTGCGCCGCGCGGGCCGCATGGCGCGACGCGGCCAGCTGGTGGCCACCTCCCCCGAGCTGCGCGAACGGCTGCGGAGCTTCCTCCCCTTCCGGCTCACCGGGGCCCAGCGCACGGCCTTCAAGGAGATCGTGGAGGACCTCACCTCGGGCCGGGTCATGCACCGCCTGCTCCAGGGCGACGTGGGCAGCGGCAAGACCCTGGTGGCCTTCCTGGCCATGGCCATGGTGGCCGAGACCGGGGGCCAGGCCGCGCTCCTGGTGCCCACCGAGGTCCTGGCGCGCCAGCACGCAGCCACCTTCCAGCGGATCCTGGGCGACCAGGCCGGGCGCATGGAGCTGCTCCTGGGCCCCATGAAGGCCGCCGCGAAACGCGCCGCCCTGGCCCGCATCGCCTCCGGCGAAGCCTCCTACGTGGTGGGCACCCACGCCCTCTTCCAGGAGTCCGTGGCCTTCAGCCGGCTCCAGCTGGTGGTGGTGGATGAGCAGCACCGCTTCGGCGTGCGCCAGCGCGAGGCCCTCAAGGAGAAGGGGCTGGACCCCCACTGGCTGGTCATGAGCGCCACCCCCATCCCCCGGTCCCTGGCCCTGGCCCTCTTCGGCGACCTGGAGCAGTCCGTGCTGGACGAACTGCCCCCGGGCCGCCAGCCCATCACCTCGAGGCTCCTGGAGCCCGACCACGCCGGGCGCGCCTGGGAGCTGGTGGAGCGCGAGCTCCAGGCCGGGCACCAGGCCTTCGTCATCAGCCCGGCCATCGACCCCCAGGACGAGACCAAGGTGCCCCTGCGCGACATCCAGGCCATGGAGGGCCTCCTGCACGCCCAGTTCCCGGACGTGCCCATCGCCGTCGTCCACGGCCGCCTCAAGGCCGACGAGCTGGCCCTTCGCATGGACGCCTTCGTCAAGGGCGAGGCCCGCATCCTCCTGGCCACCACCGTGGTGGAGGTGGGCGTGGACGTGCCCAACGCCACGGTCATGGTGGTGGACCACGCCGAGCGCTTCGGCCTGTCCCAGCTCCACCAGCTGCGGGGCAGGGTGGGCCGCGGCTCGGCGCGCAGCCAGTTCATCATGCTCTCGGCCAGCGAGACCGAGCGCCTCCGCGTCCTCACCGAGACCCAGGACGGCTTCCGCATCGCCCAGAAGGACCTGGAGCTGCGCGGGCCCGGCGAATTCTTCGGCACCAGGCAGGCCGGCCTCCCCAGGTTCCAGGCCGCGGACCTGGTGCGGGACCGCAGGCTCCTGCTCGCCTGCAAGGAGGCCGCGGAGAAGGCCCTGGCCAGGGGCCTCACCGGGCCGCAGAGGGACTGGCTGAAACAGGAACAGGCACGGCTCAAGCTGGCGGAGATCTCATGACAGGCTGGAGGCCCACGGTGGCCGCGATCATCGAACGCGAAGGACGCTTCCTGGTGGTGGAGGAGACCGACGGGGTCCATCCCGAGCGCGTCTTCAACCAGCCCGCGGGCCACGTGGATCCGGGCGAGACGATGCTCGAGGCCGTGGTGCGCGAGACGATGGAGGAGACGGGCCTTCCCTTCACCCCCCAGGCCTTCCTGGGGGTCTATCACCTCAAGGCGAGAAACGGCCGCGACTACCTGCGCTCCGCCTTCATCGGCACGGTGCCCGAAGGGCAGGAGCCCGCTCCCCGGGACAGCGTCATCCTGGCCTGCCACTGGCTCACGCGGGAGGAGATCGCCGCGCGGCCCCGGTCGTCGGTGGTGGTGGCGTGCATCGACGACTACCTGGCGGGGACGCGCTACCCGCTGTCGGTCGTGGAGCGGTCGTTCTCCGACAGGTGATCCCGTACGGCCCGCGCCGCCGCGCGATTCGGCGATAACAGAAAGTTTTTTACAGGAACCATTCAAGCTTCTCAGCACGCATGTATTGGTATGCGGTGCGGGTAAACCAGCCAAGCTGTCGGCATTCCGAAAAACCATTTATAAATCCCTGCCCGTTTCCTCGTAAGCACGGATTCGGCGGGACTTCCCCGGGAAAAGGGCCTGATAGGATGGCGTCAATCCCTTTCGCCCGCAGGCTCTTTCTCCCGCAATCCAACCGGAACCCCTTCCTGATGGACATGCCGCACGACAACCTCCACGAACCCGGGGACCCGTCCGAGGTCCTGCAGCGCATCTGCGAGGTCCTGGCCCGGAAGACCGACAACGACTTCAGCCGCTACAAGCCGGGGACGCTCCAGCGCAGGATCCAGAACCGCGCGCGGGCCACGGGCTCGCGATCGCTCCAGGACTACCTCGCCCACCTCCGGGACTCCCAGGAGGAGGCCGAGGCCCTGCTGGCCGACCTGCTCATCGGCGTCACCGAATTCTTCCGCGACCCCATGGCCTTCGTGAGCCTGGCCAACAACCTGATGGCGGAACTCGCGTCGGGGAAGGCCGATCCGGATCCCCTCCGCATCTGGGTCCCGGGGTGCTGCACCGGCGAGGAGGCCTACTCCATCGCCATGCTGGTCAGGGAGCAGCTGGACGCGCTGGGCGCCACCCGTCCGGTGCGGATCTTCGCCACCGACATCGACACGAGCGCACTCATGCACGCCAAGGCGGGCCGCTACGCCCCCGAAGCCCTGCGGGGCGTCTCGCCGGACCGCATGGCACGGTTCTTCGTGCCGGAGGGCGCCCTCTTCCGGGTGGTGAAGGAGCTCCGGGACATGTGCGTCTTCTCCGTGCAGAACCTGGTTCGGGACCCTCCCTTCTCCTCCCTGCACCTCATCGCGTGCCGGAACGTGTTCATCTACCTCCAGCCGGACCTTCAGCGCAGGCTGGTCCCCCTGTTCCATTTCGCCCTCAAGGCCCGGGGCCTCCTTTTCCTGGGGCCCGCGGAGGGGCTGGCCTCCAACCCGGACCTGTTCGAGGCCGTGGACAAGGTCCACCGCATCTTCCTCCGTCGCGAGGTGCGGTACCGGCTCCCGCTGGACTTCCCCCTCGGGGACCGGCGGCTCATGTACCGCGACCGGCCCAGGGCGGAACGGGCCCCCGGCGGGCCCGCCGCCACCACCGACGGGCTTTTCGAGCGGATGCTCCTGGAGGAGTACGCCCCGGCCAGCGCCATCGTGAATGAGCTCGGGGACGTCCTGTTCTGCGCCGGGCGCATCGGGCGGTTCCTCCATCCGCCCATGGGTCCGCCCACCAGCAACCTGCTCCAGAGCACCGCCGGCCCCCTCCGGAGGGAACTGCGCAGCCTCCTGGCCCAGGCGGCGGACCCTGACGGCGCGGGCCCGGCCACAGCCGTCGTCAAGGCCGATTCGGGGCAGGGCGAGGAGACCCTCCGCGTGACGGTGCGCCCCATGCCGGGCCTGGAGCGGGAATCCGGGGTGTTCGCGGTGATCCTGCAGACGCTGGAGCCGGTCGGGCTCCAGGCGCCCCCCTCCGGCGGGGACAACCCGCTCCTGGACCAGATGGAGATGGAGCTCCGGGCCACCCAGGCCGAGCTGCAGGCCACGATGGACGAGCTGGGCTCGACCAACGAGGCGTTCAGCGCGTCCAACGAGGAGCTGCAGGCCTCCAACGAGGAGCTGCAGGCCTCCCAGGAGGAGCTCCGGTCGGTGAACGAGGAGCTCACCACCCTCAACCACGAGCTCCAGCAGAAGGTCGGCGAGCTCCGCCTCGCCAACAGCGACCTCCAGAACCTCCTCGGGGCCACCGAGATCGCGACCATCTTCCTGGACGCGGACCTGCGCATCACCCGCTTCACGCCGGCCTCCGCGGACGTGTACCGGCTCATCGACGGCGACCTGGGCCGCCCCATCGGCGACATCCTGCCCCTCTTCCGGGGCGCCGACGTCCTCGAGCTGGCCCGCCACGTCCTCGCCACCCACGGGATCCGGGAGGAGCACGTCCAGGGCGCCGACGGGAAGCGTTGGTTCATCGTGCGGGCCCTGCCGTACCGCACCCTCGCCCAGGCCGTGGCGGGCGTCGTGCTGACCTTCACCGATATCACCGAGATCATGCTGGCCCAGCGCGCCCTCGCCGAGAACCAGGAACGCATCCAGGTCAGCGAGGAGCGCCTTTCCTATTCGCTGCAGCGCAGCCACACCGGCGCCTGGGAGTTCGACAACACCGACGGCTCCGCGTACCGGACCCTGGAGCAGGCGCGGATCTTCGGCTACGACTCGACCGAGGGCGAGTGGACCCGGGACCTCTTCCTGGAGCACGTGGTGCCCGAGGACCGGGCCGAAGTCCGCCGGATCATCCGGGAGGGCGCGGCCTCGGGTTCGGACTGGACGTTCCAGTGCCGCATCCGCCGCACCGACGGGGAGATCCGCTGGGTGCTGGTGGCCGGTGGCGCCAGGGGCGGGAGGGACCACAAGCCCGGGCTCATGGCGGGGATCATCCAGGACATCACCGCACGCAAGCAGGCCGAGGAGGAGGTCCGCCGCTCCGAGGAGCGCTTCGCCCTCACCTTCCACGCGAGCCCGGACGCCATCGCCATCACGCGGATCGAGGACGGCACCTACCTGCTGGTGAACGAAAGCTTCACCCGGTTCCTGGGCTTCGCCCCAGGCGAGGTGCTCGGGAAGACGTCCATCGAGCTGAAGGTCTGGGCCGATCCCCGGGACCGGGACCGGTGGACCGGGGAACTGCGCCGGGAGGGCCAGGTCACCTGCCTCGAGATGTCCTTCCGCAAGGCCGACGGCAGCATCGCCGTCGGGCAGGTGTCCTCCAGGATGATCACCCTGGCCGGCGAGGCCGTGCAGCTGTCCATCATCCGGGACATCACCCGCCAGCGCAGCGAGGAGGAGCACCGCCGTCTCCTCGAAGCCGAGGTGGAACACATGCAGCGGATGGAGAGCCTCGGACGCCTGGCGGGGGGCATCGCCCACGACATGAACAACGTCCTGGCGGCCATCTTCGCGCTCACCCAGGCCCTCCGGGTGCGCCACGCGGACGACGCGGAACTGGACGGGGCCCTGGCCACCATGGAACGGGCCGCGGGCCGCGGACGGGACCTGGTCAAGGGCCTGGTCGGGTTCTCCCGCAAGGGCCTGAGGGAACCGGCGCCCGTCGACCTCAACGGCCTCGTCCGGGAGGAAGTGGCCCTCCTCGACCGGACCCTCATGCAGAAATACAGGCTGGTGATGGACCTGGACGAGACGCTCCCCTCGATCATGGGGGAGGCCGGCATCCTGGCCAGCGCGCTCATGAACCTGTGTATGAACGCCGCCGACGCCATGGCGCCGGGGGGCACCCTCACCCTCCGCACCCGCCGCCCCGCCGAAGGGCTCGTGGAGGTCTGGGTCGAGGACACCGGGGAAGGCATGCCGCAGGAGGTCGTGAAGAAGGCCATGGAGCCGTTCTTCACGACGAAGCCTTCCGGCAAGGGCACCGGCCTCGGCCTGTCGATGGTCCTCAACGCGGCCCTGGCCCACGGCGGGACCCTCGCCCTTCAGAGCGAACCCGGAAAGGGCACCCGCGCCATCCTGCAGTTCCCGGAGGCCGCGGCCTGCCAGGGCCCCGCCGCCCCCGAGACGGCGCCGCCGGTCCCGCCCCTGGCCATCCTGATGGTCGACGACGACGAGCTCCTGCGGGCTTCGGTCCCCACCATGCTCAGGATGCTGGGCCACCACGTGGAGACGGTGGACGGCGGCGCGGCGGCCCTGGCGTGGCTCGACGCCGGCGGCAGGGCGGATCTGGTGCTCCTGGACATGAACATGCCCGGGATGGGGGGCCTGGAGGCCCTGCGGGGCATCCGCGCCCGGAACGCCGCCCTCCCCGTGCTGCTGGCCACCGGCTACCTCGACCCGGACCTGGAGGAGGGCCTGGCGGAGGATCCGCTGGTGCGCGTCCTGGGCAAGCCCTTCACCCTCGTCGGGATCCAGAGGAAGTTCCTGGAGCTGTTCGGAGGCTGACGGAACGTATCTCGCCGCGTGCCTGATGCCTTGAACGATGTCCCTGGAATTTCTTTTGGCCTCCTTTACCTGGCCAGGGCCAACAGGAGCGGGAAGCAGCTCCTCCTGCGCCCGCTTGCGGCTTTCGCGGCCTGGCATATCCATTCCGGGACGCAAAGAGCGGTCCGGTCTTCGGCCGCCCTGGATGCGTTCGTCCTGAATGGTGCCTTGACGGGCAGGAGGGGCTCCCGTGGGTGGCGGATCTTCTCGACCGTTGCGGAGAAAGAGTCTTGGTCCCTGGCTGGTTGCGCCATGGATCCTCCTTCCGGTGCTCCTTTTCATGGCGGGACCCGCACATGGGAGCGGCCTCCTGCGGGGAGCCCTGGACGTGGATCCAGGCCATGGCGCCGTGGCCCTGAGGATCGAACTGGGCCCCGGCCTGGGTTGCCCGGCATTCAGGTATGCGCCTGCCATCGTTGGACGGTTTGCGCCGGTCCTCGAGGCGAGGGGGGGCTCGGGGTTCGCGCTCTGGCCGGGCGTTCTGGAATTGGCATTGCCCGGTGGGGGGGCACCCGAAGGGGAACCGCTCGCGAGATGGACGTGTCCGGACGGTTCAGGCGGGAGCGCGATGGCTGTTCCAGCCGCGGGCGTCGCGTGCCATGACCTCTGGAGGAAGTTCGGATACGGCATCCAGGATCCGGGCCGGGTGCCTTCGCCCCTTGTGCCAGGCCTCCGAACCCCGGGTCATGGGGTCTGGGCAGGGCCAGGCGGGGACCTTCTCCTGCCCCTTCCGGAGGGAGACGGGGACGATGCGGGGCGGGGCGCGGATGGCCTTCCTTGCGCCCTGCTGGCGGTTCGGGGGGAGACCGCCTTCGAATACCGGAAGGCGCCCCGCCCGGAGGCGACCACGCCTCTGCGCTTCCGCCTCTCGGCCATCCGGTCCAGTTCCGGCGAAACGCTTTCCTTCACCTACGGCGAAAACGGGGATTTCTTTGAAGCAACCCTGGGGCCCGAGCACCTTCGAGTCGCCCTTGCAGGCCTGGCCGCAACGGCCCCGGTTCCGGCCCTGGATTCTTGGGCCCCTGAAGGGCTCCATCGGAATACGGAAGCGCGGCTGAGGGTCACTTACGAAGGCTCGTCAGGAAACCCGGAATTCTCCGTCACGGCCATGGTGGACCCGGCAGGCGCGGACGCCTGTCCCGAGCGGTTCTGGAACAACCTCCAGGTCACGCGCATCACGGATGAATCCACAGGGGAATCGGTGGCGTTCGCCTACGGAAAGCCTGCGCAACCCCTCGACCCGGGCCCTGCCTTGATCGAGGACCGGATGCCTGCCGTAGTCCGGGAGATCACCCTGCCCGGGGGGAGGACCCTCGTCCTCGAATGGGAGGGTTGCAGGAACGAGGCTCCCGGGGGAACCCGGTTCGGAGTCGCCGCTCTAAAGGAAGGCCGGATCCTCGGCCACGAATTCAAGGAAACGGCCGCCGCCTATCGCCGGATCCCAACCGGCGCGCGGGAATCCATGCCGCCGGGCCCTCCGGTCTGGGTCCATCAGGCACGTCACTTCATTCTGGGACTGGAACGGCAGGCTCCGACCCCGTGCAGGACCCATATTCGGGACCATTGGAACCTTATTAATAGCGAACCGGACATTGGTTCAATCCCGACGTTTGAAGAGGACGGGCCTTCGTCCACCCTGCGGCCCGTCGCAGGGCGGCTGACCCGGCAAGTCACCTGGACGGAGGGAACCCCTCCAGAGGACGTGCATGAATCGGGCCGGCCCGGTCTCAAGGGGGGTTCGGGGTTCGGCCCGGATGTGCGGATGGGACCCATCCGGTACGACCCCGCGAAACGGGAAGCCACGATGGAATCCATTTCCGGCCTTCCACCCCTTGGTGCGGCCGGCCGGGTCATGACGCCGGAGGAAGCGGGGAGCCAGGGGGCCACCATCCTCGCAAACGAAATCGCAAAGAACATGCAGTCCATTCGAGAAACCAGCCAAAGGGCCAGCGGCATCCAGGCGAGCCTGGCGGCCGCATTGGCCTCGACGAAGGCCCTCGAGACCCAGCAGACCGCCCAGAGGGAACGGCTGGATGAACAGATCCGAAGCCAGGGGAAGCAGCAGGCCGCCCAGTTTGAACTCTGGAAGCTACAGTCAGGCCTTCAGGCGGAAGCCGAGCGCAGGGCCCCGATTCAGCCTGCCCAGGCCCAGCCGGCCCAAGTCCAGCCGTGGTGGGCCATCATTCCAGCGTCGCTCATGAACGATGGGATTCCTCCGCTGACGGAAGAGGAGCGGGTTGGGTCCAGGCCACGGTACAACCGGTCGGGGGATCCGCTGGGGGTGGATCGGCCCCCGCTCAAACCCAGAGAGGACCAGGAGGTCGTCCTGCTCCTCAGCAGACCGGTGACGGGTGCATTGGGATTCCTTGCGAGCCACACCGCCACGATCATCCAGACGAAAGGGCTGGACCTCGTCATTCAGTCCGGGCCGGATGTCCAGGGTTCAGGGCTCAATATCGCAAGTGTCGATATCACCCCCGCTGGACAGGGTCGGGCCCGGTTCGCAAAGGAGGCTGCGGTCACCCAGGTCCAGGCCAAGTGGTTTGTCCCATCCGGCCTGCTGACCGAGAACAGGGCCAGGTCCTTGGCGGATGAGTGGAATGGACACCATGTCAAATATTTCGACCACGAAAGGCATCTTCCCGTGACCACTTGCAACACCTTTTCCAGGTGGTTCGCCAGAAGACTCAATCTGAAATTGCCAACCGACATGCCAACACCGATCCTGTACGGTTGGACCAAGGAATTCGACTAGGGGGAGGAAATGTCATGAGCGTTCGGAACCGTTTCCTTGCTGGATTGGCCCTAACCGCCTCCTTGTCCGGGCAGCAGGCCCTGGTGCTGAGCCAGGGGCAGATCGTTGCCTTCCACGGGAATTCAATCGGCATGATCACGAAGCAGCTGGCCAAGGATGAGGCCACCTTCCGTTTCAACGGGCGCGATTACCCGAATGGCGGAAAGCTTTTCGAACAAATGGTAAGGGACACTGAAAAATCCAGCGTGCTGGATTCCCTGAAGATCGTGAACGGCGACATGGCATTCGAAGGCAGGCCCATCGAGGCTGGAACCCGCATCTTCCAGGTGGACGTCGCCATCCGGTGGGGGGACCTGATCGCGTGCCTGGCCCTGGTGCCCCATAAGGCCATGAATCGGCTTGAACCCGGACGCGCAATGGCGCTCGTCATCTTCTCGCCAAGGACGGGCCAGGGAGCCTTCAGGACGCTTCACGTCGAGGGAAAGGGCTCCAGCGACCTCTGGCTGCTGGATCCGATCGAGCATGCGAAGAAACGCTAGAGGGCTGATTCATCCCGGCAGCTTGAGCCGTGCAGCGATCCTCTCCACCAGCACCTCCGGCACCAGCCCCGAGATGTCCCCGCCCATGCCCCCGACCTCCCGGACCATGCGGCTGCTCACGACGCTGTATTCCTCCTTGGGCATGAGGAAGACGGTCTCCAGGTTCGCCGAGAGCTTGCGGTTCATCAGGGCCATCTGGAACTCGTACTCGAAGTCCGAGAAGGCCCGCACCCCGCGCACGATGAACTGGGCGTCCCGCTTGCGGGCGTAGTCCACCAGCAGGCCGTGGAAGCTGGTGACCTCGACGTTGGGCATCTTCCCGATGAGCTCCTTGAGGAACTCGACCCGCTCGGCCACGGTGAAGGCGGTGTTCTTGGCCGGATTGTGGAGGACGGCGACGATGAGGTGGTCCACCAGCTTGTCGGCGCGAAGGATCAGATCCCAGTGCCCGAACGTGACGGGGTCGAAGGAACCAGGGTAGATGGCAGTGCGCAAGGGAACTCCTGCGGAAGGCGAAGGTCCTAGTTTAGACTTGTGGGATGAACAACGCGCGCCTTTCCATCGGTCTCCTTTTCGGCGGGGAAAGCCCGGAACACGAGGTGAGCATCGTGTCGGCCCGGAGCATCGCCGCCCACCTGGACCCGGACCGCTTCGAGGTGCGACCCATGGGCATCGCCCGCAACGGCGTGTGGGTGCTCAACGGGGACCCCTTCGCGAGGCTCTCGGCCGGGGAGCTGCCGGAACGCGGGCCCTATCCGTTCCTGCCCCTGGAAAGGGGCGCCGAGATGGCGGAGCTGCCCGACGTGTTCTTCAACGCCATCCACGGGGCGGGGGGGGAGGACGGGCAGATCCAGGGCTTCCTGGAGCCGCTGCACCGGCCCTACACCGGCGCCGGGCTCCTGGCCATGGCGGCGGGGCTGGACAAGTGGATCACCAAGCGCATCTGGGAATCCGGAGGGCTGCCCGTGGTGCCCTACCTGGGGCTCACGGAGGAGGAGTGGAGGCGGGGCCCCGGGGAGGTCCTGCGGTCCGTGGCGGCCCTGGGCATGCCCGTCTTCGTCAAGCCGGCCAACCTCGGGTCCAGCATCGGCATCGAGAAGATCAAGGCCGCCGCGGACCTGCCCGCGGCCCTGGACCGGGCCTTCACCTTCGACCGGCGCGTCCTGGTGGAACAGGGCCTCACGGTGCGGGAACTGGAAGTGGCGGTGCTGGGCGGCGACGACCCCGTCGTCAGCGTCGTGGGGGAGATCCTTCCGGCCGGGGAGTTCTACGATTTCAAGGACAAGTACCTGGACGGCAAGAGCACGACCCGAATACCGGCCGAGCTGCCGGAAGGCGTCGCCAACCTGGTGCACCAGTACGCCGTGGACGCCTTCCGGGCCCTGGACGCCTACGGCATGGCCCGGGTGGATTTCTTCCTGGACCGCTCTACCGGTCGCCTGTTTCTCAACGAGATCAACTTCATCCCCGGTTTCACCAGCATCTCCATGTATCCCAAGATGATGGAGGCCAGCGGGGTGCCCTACGCGGAACTCCTGTCCCGCCTGGTCGACCTGGCCATCCGGCGCTTCGAGGAGAAGGCAAAAAAGACCCGGCTGTTCCAGAGCGGCAGCACCTGGTACGAACAGCCTTGAGAAGTTGAAGGTTGGGCCTATCCTGGAACTACCGAGGGGCTTCATGGACGGCATTTCCGCAGGCATTTCCGGCATCGGCGTTTCCGCGCAGGGCGTCGCCCTGTCGGCCAACAACGTCGCCAACCTCAACACCGACGGCTACAAGGCCAAGACCCTGGGGCAGCAGGATCTCCAGCAGGGGGGCGTCAGGGCCTCCGGCATCGGCGAGAGCCAGGAGCCCACGAACCCCGGCGGATCCAACGTCGACCTGGCCACGGAGGCCGTGAACCTGGACACCCGGGGCCTCAGCTACAAGGCTGACCTCAAGTTCCTCCAGGTTCAGCAGAACCTTCTGGGCGTCGCGCTGGACATGAAGGCCTGATCCAACCATCCTCGGAGGATGAGGAAACGGTCCTTGGCGATGGTCACGGTGGCCCTGATGGGGTTCGCCTCGGGTCTGCCCCTGTATCTGACCGGCTTCACCCTCAAGGCCTGGCTGACGGAGTCGGGACTCGATCTCAGGGCCATCGGCCTGTTCGGCCTGGTGACCCAGCCCTACGCCCTCAAGTTCATGTGGGCCCCGGTCCTGGACCGCTTCCTGCCCCCCTTCCTGGGGCGGCGCCGGGGCTGGATGGTGCTCTTCCAGGGCGCCCTGGTCCTGCTCATGGTCCTCATGGCCCTGGCGGACCCCAAGGTGAGCGTCACCCGCATCGCCCTGCTGGGCTTCATGGTGGCCTTCGCGAGCGCCAGCCAGGACATCGTGGTGGACGCGTGGCGCCGGGAGGCCTTCGCCGAGCGGGATCTGGGGCTGGCCAACGCGGTGCACATCGGGGCCTACCGGGTGGCCATGCTCGCCAGCGGGGCGGGGGCCCTCATCCTGGCGCAGGCCGCGGGGTGGCGGGCCACGTACCTGGCCATGGCCGGCCTGATGGCGGTGGGCGCCCTCGGCACCTTCCTGGCCTGGTCCACGGACGGCCAGGTCCGGCCCCCGAAGACCCTCCGGGAGGCCGTGGTGGCGCCGCTGGCCCAGCTCCTGAAGCGCCCCGCCATCGTCGAGATCCTCGCCTTCTGCCTGCTGTACAAGATCGGCGACCAGCTCGCCGACGCCATGAGCGCGCCCTTCCTGCTCCGGGGCATGGGGTTCACCAAGCTCCAGATCGGCGCCACCACCAAGACCGTGGGCATGGTCTCCATCATCCTGGGGGGCCTCCTGGGCGGGCTCCTCATGAAGAAGCTCAGCCTCAGGCGGGCCCTGTTCCTCTTCGGCCTGTGCCAGGCGGCCTCCATCCTGGCCTTCTGGGCCCTGTCCCACCTGGGGCCGCGCCTGGCGGTGCTGACGTTCGCGCTGGCCCTGGAGAACCTCAGCTTCGGCATGGGGGGCACCGCCTTCGCCACCTTCATCATGCTGCTCTGCGACCGCCGCTTCACGGCCACCCAGTACGCCCTGCTGAGCAGCCTCCTGGCCATCACGCGGGGCTACCTCACGGCCCCGGCGGGGTGGTTCGCCCTGCGCTTCGGGTGGTCGGGATACTTCCTCACCTGCGCCCTGGTGGCCATTCCGGGGCTCCTGCTCCTGGCGCGGTACGACCATTGGGGAATCGTGGAGGACAATCCCGGCGCAGAGGGCTAGAATTCGGGCCGACCCTCACCTACCGGAGCCACCATGTTCGAATCCGCCGAACTGGGCCATTCCATCGAGAAAGCCGTCTACGACCAGGAGGTGCCCGCCCTGCGCGAAGCCCTCCTGGACGCGCAGTACGACCTGGCTTCCGCGAAGAGGTTCCCCGTGATCATCCTCATCGCCGGGGTGGACGGCGCCGGCAAGAGCGCCACCGTCAACACCCTGAACGAGTGGATGGACCCGCGCCACATCCTCACCCACGGCTTTTCCGAACCCTCCGACGAGGAGCTGGAGCGCCCGCACATGTGGCGTTTCTGGCGGCAGCTGCCCCCGAAGGGCAAGATGGGGATCTTCGACGGGAGCTGGTACACCTGGCCCATCCTGGAGCGGGCCTACGGCCACATCAAGGATGCTCGCCTCGCGCAGTCCCTGGACAAGATCCGCCGGTTCGAGGAGATGCTGATCAACGAGGGCGCCCTGGTCGTGAAGTTCTGGATGCACCTCTCGAAGCAGGCCCAGAAGAAGCGCCTGAAGAAGCTCGAAGGCGACGCCCTAACCCGCTGGAGGGTCACGGACCGGGACTGGAAGCACTTCGAGATGTACGACACGTTCCGCGAGGTGGCCGAGCGCACCCTGCGCAGCACCAGCACCGCCGAGGCGCCCTGGATCGTGGTGGAGGCCGCGGATTCCCGGTACCAGAAGCTGACCGTGGGGAAGATCCTCCTGGAGCGCCTCCGGGCCCGCCTGGACAGCCCCGCGCCCCCGCCCGCCATCGTCCACGCGCCCCCCGCCGCCTCCAGCATCGACGGGCTGAACATCCTCAAGACCCTGGACCTCACCCGGAAGGTGGAGAAGGCGGAGTACGAGACGGAGCTGGAGAAGTACCAGGGCCGCCTCAACCTCCTCACCCGCCACAAGGCCTTCAAGGACCACAACGTGGTGATGGTCTTCGAGGGGGCCGACGCGGCGGGGAAGGGGGGCAGCATCCGGCGCATCACCCAGGCCATCGACGCCCGCCTGTGCGAGATCACCCCCATCGCCGCCCCCACCGAGGAGGAGCGGGCCCAGCCCTACCTCTGGCGGTTCTGGCGCCGCCTGCCCCGGCAGGGGCGCTTCGCCATCTTCGACCGGAGCTGGTACGGCCGCGTCCTGGTGGAGCGGGTGGAGGGCTTCTGCACCGAGGCGGACTGGATGCGCGCCTACGGGGAGATCAACGACTTCGAGGACCAGATGGCGCGAAGCGGGACCATCGTGGCGAAATTCTGGCTCCAGATCAGCCGGGAGGAGCAGCTCAGGCGCTTCAACGAGCGCCAGGAAAGCAAGTTCAAGCGCTTCAAGATCACCGATGAGGACTGGCGGAACCGGGAGAAGTGGGACGCCTACGAGTCGGCCATCTGCGACATGCTGGACCGCACCAGCACCGAGATCGCCCCGTGGACGCTGGTGGAGAGCGAGGACAAGTACTATGGGCGCCTGAAGATCCTCCGGACGCTCTGCGCGCGCATCGAGGAGGCTCTTTGACCCGGACCCACCCCGCCGCCCTGTGGATGGTCCTGGGGCCGCCCGCGGGGCTCCTGCTCCTGGGCCTGTGCATGGCGGCCTACCGCTGGCTGAGGCTCCGGCGGCGCCCGGTGGTCGACTCCGAGGAGGTGCTGCTGGGCGCCGTGAGCCAGAGCCTCCAGGAGCGGGGCCGGCTCGCGGCGAGCCTGGGCGAGCTGCGCACGGTGCACGAGCGGCTCCTGGACGCGCTGCCCTTCGGCATCCTGTGGGTGGACCAGCGCCAGAACCTGGCGGCCATCAACGCGGCGGCCCAGGCGCTGCTGGGCGTCAAGGCCGGCGTCGTGGGGCTGGAGGCCGGCTTCGTCCTGGAGGCCTACCCCTGGCTCCTGGAGGGCCTGGCTCGGGCCCCGGGGCCTCCGTGGCGCTGCGAGGGCGGGGGGCGGCGGTGGCAGCTCCGGCGCATCGAGGCCCCCCACATCGTGGGCGCCCTCCTCCAGTTCGAGGACGTCACGGACCTGGAGGCCGAGGAGCGGCGCCTCCAGCTGCGGGACCGCTTCGCCGAGCTGGGCGAGATGACCGCCGGCGTGGCCCACCAGCTCAAGAACGGCCTGGCCGTCCTGAAGGGCCACGGCCAGCTCCTGGATCGCGCCGGGCACCGGGACGCCGCCCAGGCCGTGCTGGCCGAGACCGACGCCCTTGAGCGGCTGGTGCAGCGCTTCCTGCAGTGGGCCAAGCCCCTGGAGCCCCAGTGCGTCGACCTGCGTCTGGAGGAGGTGGCCTCCCAGGCCGCCCAGGAGGTGCACCGGCGCCCGGCCTTCTACGACCGGGTGGTGACCGTCGAGGGGGCCGGAAGGGCCCAGGCCGACCCCATGCTGCTGCACCAGGCCCTGCTGAACCTCCTGGAGAACGCCTGCCACGCCACCCCTCCGGGCCGGCGGGTTCAGGTGCTGGTGCGGGACGGCGTGGTGGACATCCTGGACGAGGGGCCCGGGCTCAGCCCCGAGACCCTTTCCCGCATGCTCCGCCCCTTCGAGAGCGGCCGCCCCGACGGCACGGGCCTGGGCCTTCCCCTGGCCCTGAAGTGGCTCAACGCCCAGGGGGCGGACCTGGCCTTCTTCCCGCGGCCCGAGGGCGGGACCCGGGTGGAGGTGAAGCTTTGAGACGATGCCGGAGTGGACGATGACGATCCTCGACCTGAGCCCGCAACCCGGTGGAGAAGGCCTGGAGCGGGCGCTCCGCGACCGCCCGACGATCCTCGCCTACCTGGAGGACCTCCAGCGGACCGGGGCGGAGGCGGGGCTGCTGCTCGAGGGCCATGCGAGCCTGCCCGCGCGCGTGGAGGAGGTCCGGGAGGATCCCCCCTGCTTCCGGGTCCGCCTGGGGCGGGCCCTGCCCGAAGGCTGGCGCGCCGGGGCCACGCTCCTCTTCACCCTGGACGGCATCCGCCTCCTCGCCCCGGTGGACCTCCTGGAGCGCGGGCCGGAGGAGGCCTGGTTCGGCCTTCCCGCCTCGGTGGGCTTCGCCGACCGGCGCACCCGCATGCGGGCCCATTTCGGACCCCGGGAAAAGGCCACGGTCACCGTCCTGGAGGGCTTCCTGGGTGCCCGGGGCGCCACCGGGCCCCTCCTGAACCTCTCGCTGGAAGGCATCCGCATGCGCGTGGAGCGGGCCATCACGGTGCACGGGAAGGCTCCGATCGCCGTGGGCGCGGCCACCTTCCCCCCGGGGGCGAGGTTTCCCATCCTGCGCATCGACCAGCTGCCCTATTCCCCGGCGCTGGTGTGCGCCGGGGTCCTGGCGCACGTCTCCCATGCCGCCGACGGCATCCAGATGGGCATCCGCTTCGAGGACCTGGGGGAGATGGAGGCCCAGACCATCCGGCAGATCCTGGGCCGGAGGCTGCCCCGGTTCGGCGCCGGGTTCCCGGTGCGCGGGCACCGGGAGCCGCCCGGGAGGGCCACGGTGGCCGTCCAGCACGGCGAGGCCGTCGCCGAGCCGCCCGGGGACCCCCGCAAGGCGGGCCGGCGCATCCTCCTGGCCCTTTCCGACGGCCTGGACCGCGCCATCCTGGCCTCCGCCCTGCGCGCCGAGGGCTACCGCAAGGTCCACGAGGCCCGGAACACGGCCGAGGCCCTGGACCACCTGAAGGTCTTCCCCATGGACCTCGTGATCCTCGGGGAAGTGGTGGGAACCCTCTCCGCGGCGGACTTCCTCGCGAGGGTCCGGCGCCAGACCGGGGACCGCACGCCGGCCCTGCTCCTCGCCGCCCAGGTGGACGTGCGCACCTTGGCCCTGGCCCGCACCGCGCAGATCGAGCACGTGCTGCCGCTGGGGCAGGACCTCGGAGACGAATTCCGGGAGGTGCTGGCGGGGCTGCTGGCCACCCTCTGATATGTATTGGCCTGTCAAGGCTGGCAGCCAACTATTTCTCTTTTCCGGCAGTGTGTAGGGAGCAGAACGGACGGCATGCCGACGGTTGATCAGTCTGATATGCGCGGGTTGGGTACCGCATGACAACGGGTTCGTCGAGGAGCTGCCTCGATCTAGTGGCGAGGGTCATTCCAGAAGCGAATGCCTCTTAGAGGGTTCGAGGATTCTCCCACCGTTGTCCGTTCTGCTGCCGACACACTGCGGCTGCACTTCAGCCAGCTAAGGCTTGGGGGTAGGCGGTGGCAGGGCCTGGCCAATGGCCCAGAGGAAGCCGGTCAGCTCGCGGGCGATGGCCGTGCAGGTCTGGACCTTCTTCTTGCCCCTGGCCTCGAACTGCCGGTAGCGTGCGCAAAGGCGCTTCTGTGCAGCCCAGGCGATGGTCTGCACTGCTTCTGGAGCACGTTCGGCCCGTCTTTGCAGGCTCGGGGTTTTCCTCGCGGGATGCCGGTAGGTCCATGCTGCCTCCACCAGGACCCTGCGCACATGGCCATTGCCGGTCTTGGTGATCCCCCCGCGGGACCGGGTCTCGCCACTGGAATGCTCGCTGGGAACCACCCCCAGATACTTCATCAACTGGGGTGCATTGGCGAATCGCCTCAAATCGCCGATCTCAGCCACGATCGTGGTCGCAGTGAGGCGGTTGATCCCGCGCAGGGCCATGTAGCCTTCGATCAGCCTGGAGAAGGCCGAACTCGATCCGGCGGTTTCGATCTGCTCGTCGAAGGCCGCAACCCGTCTGGTCATGGCCTGGACCGTATCGACATATTCCTGAAAGACGATTTGTTGGACCGGCTGGTCGAACTTCATGGTTTCCAGCCAGCGGAGATGGGCCTGGGTCCACCGGGTTTTTCCGGAATAGGTCCGCCCGTGCCGCAGCAGGAAGGCCAACAGTCGCTGCTTGGCGACGTGCTGCAAATGCTTCAGGTCCTCCCGAGCCCGGGTCAGATCCCGCAGGGCCTCCTGGGCTTCGTCGGGCACCCATATTGCCGTTAGTTCCCCGGCCCGGTGGAGCCTGGCCAAGGTCAGACTATCGCGGCGGTCGGTTTTGACCCGGTCCCCAGGTTTCCTGGGAATGAGGGACGGCGCCACAACCTGGCACTCCAGCCGTAAAGCGAGTAGTTGCCGATAAAGGATGTAACCGCAGGGGCCCGCTTCGTAGCAGAACGAAAGCGTCGCGCCATCCTTCCGGAGTTGCCTCACAAGTTTCACCACGGCCTCCGGTGTATTGGCGATCTCACCCACGTACCGAACTTCCCCTTCGTGGGCTTCAGCCACCGAGACCGCAATCGTCTCCTTGTGGACATCCAGCCCGACGTACTTGCTCACCTTGCTAGAATCGTTCACGGCCTGTCCTCCTCAATTACGGCTCTGAGCCGGTTGTGTAATGCGCACTGAGCTTAACCCGCGTCATTTAAGGACGGACAGGCCCCTTTGAGGAGCCTGGGGCCTTGCCTCGGTGGGCCTTGCGCACCACCCTTTAGACAGCCGGGCGGAGGTTAGGGCTACCGCAGGGATGAGACCCGAGCGCCGACCCGGGCCCGGAAACAGGGTGGGCCGGAGTCATCCGGCCCCGTCCTTGGCAACCGCCTTTCCAACCGGCCCAGTTTCTGGGCTTCAGGCGATAAATCCCGGGGGTCTGGGGGCAGAGCCCCCGGGGATCTCGTTCTAACGGCCCGCCTGATTCGTGTCAGGCCAATACATGATGTCTAGACCGGCCTCCGCCCCTCCAGCGCCCGGTCCAGGGTGAGGTCGTCGGCGTACTCCAGGTCGCTGCCGATGGGCAGGCCCAGGCCGATGCGGGTGGTCTTCAGGCCCAGGGGCTCAAGGATTCGGGCCAGCCACGCGGCGGTGGCCTCCCCGTCCAGGGTGGGGTTGGTGGCCAGGACGATCTCCTGGATCCGCTCGTCCTCGAGGCGGTGCAGGAGCTCGCGCACCTTGAGCTGGTCCGGGCCCACGCCCTTGAGGGGCGAGATGAGCCCGCCGAGGACGTGGTAGCGCCCGTGGAAATGTCCGCTGCGCTCGAAGGTGAGCACGTTGCTGGCCTCGGCCACAACCACCAGGGTGCGGGTGTCCCGCTGGGGATCGGCGCAGATGGAGCACACGGGGCGGTCCGTGAAGGCCCCGCAGGTGGTGCAGAAGCCCACCGACGTGGCGGCGTGGCGCAGCAGGTCGCCCAGGTGCTCCATGGCCCCGGGGCCTTCCTTGAGGAGGTGGAGCGCCATGCGCTGGGCGGACTTGGAGCCCACCCCCGGAAGCTTCTGCAGGGCCTCCACCACGGCTTCCAGGGGGGCCGGGAGCTTCATTACAGGCCGAGGCCGGGGATGTTGAGCCCGCCGGTGAGGCCGCCGGTGATCTTGCCCATGGACTCGTCCACCTTGGCGGAGGCGTCCTTGAAGGCGGCGGAGATGAGGTCCTCCAGCATGCTGGGATCCTCGGGGTCCATGGCCTCCTTGGCCACGGAGATGCCCACCAGCTCCTTGGAGCCGTTGAGGGTGACCTTGACCATCGCGCCGCCGGCGGTGCCTTCGGCCCTCAGGTTCTTCTGGGCCTCCTGGAGCTTGGTCTGCATGGCCTGGGCCTGCTTCATGAGGAAACGCATGTCCATGGTGTTCTCCTACGTTGACGGGGGTTTGGGATGATGGAGGTGGGGCATGTGGAGGTGGAGCTTCCGGAGCCGGCGGGCCAGGCGGAGCATCACGAAGTAGCCCACGGGCATGGCCAGGGCGCTCAGCACGAAGCCGCCCAGGAGGTAGGGCAGCAGGATGGGCTTGAGCATCGCGAACAGGCCGTCCAGCCCCTCCCGGGAGATGAAGCTCCGCCACGTGATCGCGTGCCAGTGGATGGCGCTGAGGTTGAGATTCATCCCGCGGCCCAGGAGGAGGTTGCCCGCGAGGGCGCTGGCGGTGGCCATGGGGACCATGGTCCAGGGGTTGTTGATGAAGCAGGCCAGGAACATGATGGGCCGGTGGAGGCGCCGCGACAGGAAGCACGCCAGGAGGACGATGGCCGTGTGCAGCCCCAGGAGCGGATTCCACGCCAGGGAGAAGCCCACGCCGAAGCTGAGGGCGATCTGCTCGGAGGTCATCTCCGGATGCAGGATGTGACTCTTGAGTGAGGCCCACAACCCTGGCCTGGGTGCGTCCTGCGAGGGCTGGTCGGTCATCGGGTCCTTGGGGCGAAGTGGTCGAAGCTGAGGTCCGGCAGGGGCCGGAGCGTATCTCCATCATAGTGGAGAAGGGGCCCTTCGCCTCCATCCAGCGCGGTGCCCACCGGAATCAGGGGGATCCCCAGGATCCGCTCCAGGGCCGCCCGGGGCAGGGAGGATGAGAAGCACCGCGCGTAGTCCTCGCCTCCGGTGACGGCGTCGGGCGACAGGGCGCGGTCCAGGACGATGGACCGGCCCGAGGCCAGGGCCAGGGTGCGGAGATCCCGGCTCAGGCCGTCGGAGATGTCCATGCAGGCATGGACCTCGGGAATCGCGGCGAGCCGGGGGCCCAGGCCGATGCGGGGCCGCGGGTCCAGGTGGGCCGAGACGTCGGGATCGGGCAGGAGCGGGTCCTGGCCGGCCTGGAGCTTGTGGAGCCCCCGGAGGCTCGCCCCCAGCTCCTGGTCCGCGAAGAGGCCGTCGCCGGCCTCGAGGGTGTCGCGGCGAAGCCAGCGCCGGGCGGAGCCGAAGGCGGTGATGCCCAGGCCCAGGCCCCGGTCCCGGCCGACGGTGTCGCCCCCCAGGACGGGGACCCCGGCATCCCGGGCGGCCCCGGCCAGGCCCTGGAGGAATTCGTCCACCCAGTCCGCCTCCAGGTCCCGGCCCAGGGCCAGGGTGAGGGTGAAGCCGGTGGGCGCGGCGCCGCTGGCGTCCAGGTCGGAGAGGTTCACCATGAGGAGCTTGCGCCCGAGGAGGCGGGGAGGGTGCCACGCGCGGCTGAAGTGCTGGCCGTCCTCCATGAGGTCGGTGGTGACCAGGAGGGTCTCGCCGGGGAGCGGCGGGGGGACCTTCCCGCAGTCGTCCGTGAGGTCTCCGCCGCCCGGAAAAAGATCCCGGATCCTGGCGAGGATGGCATTTTCCGATAGGCGCACAACCCCTCCTGGTTCCGTACGATAGCCCAGAAAACCAGCCTCGGCCACCCGTGGCATTCCGTCACAATCCGGCTTGGAGGGAAGGGTTCGAGATGATAGGTTTGAAGGAGTGCAAACAGGTGGGGCCGAAGCCCCTGATAAGGAGAAACTCATGGCCATCACCAAGGTTTGGATCGAAGAAGGTTGCATCGTGTGCAACGCCTGCGACGCGGAATGCCCCGACGTCTTCCTGGTGACCGACACCACCTGCGTCATCAAGGCCGACGTCCGCGAGGACGGCCTCGAGACCGAGAACCGCGACGAAATGTCCGCCCTGAAGGGCGAGTTCCAGGATTCCCTGGAAGCCGGCATCGAAGCCGCCGCCGCGGGCTGCCCCGTGGAAGTCATCAAGTTCGAGAAGGCCTAGGCCTTTCCCGACCCCATGAAAAAGGCGCCGCGAGGCGCCTTTTTCATGGGAGCGACAGGCTTCTAGCTCTCGCGCAGCCCGACGTTCACCTCGAAGTCGCCGAACTCCGTCGTGAACGGGATGGCGATGCAGGGCACGTCGCCGCTGCGGCTGATCTTGTGGCCCACGCCGATGACGACCGTGGGGATGGAGATGTTCAGCTGGTGGCCGTCCTGGATCAGGCTGCGGCGGGCGTCCCCCACCACGATGTTGCCGATCTCGCCGATGGCGTCCTCGACGTTCTTGTTCAGGGACTGGATGTCCTCCATGAGCATGTTGGAGGCGATCTTGCAGGCCAGGCTCTCGGGCATGCTGATGATGATGGAGCCGGAGGTCTCGCCCGTGAGGCCGATGATGGCCGACACGTCGTAGGTGGTGATGAGGTCCTCCTTCAGCTCCAGGCCCGATTTCTCGGCCTGGATGCCGGCCATCATGTCCAGGCTGCGGAGGGTCGACTCGATGAATGGGTTAATGAAGGCAACGTTCATGGGGGGGTAGCCTCTCGGATTGTTTTCATTATTTCACTGGTTACGGTCCCCTGGCGCGGATTATTTCCACAACCGATTGAAGGCGGCACGCTTCAAGGGCAGGATAAAGATGTAGGTTGACTGGAGTTTTCCCCGATGCTGGACCGATTGCAAGCCGAATTGAAGACCTCGATGATGGCCCGGGACGCCGCCCGGACCGCGGTGCTGCGCATGGCCCTGGCCGCGTACAAGAACGAGGCGGTGGCCAAGGGCCTGGGGCCCCAGGGCGTCCTGGCCGACGCGGACGGCCTCACGGTCATGAAGCGGCTGGTGAAAAGCCGGGAGGACAGCGTCGAGCAGTTCACCAAGGCCGGCTATGCCGACCGGGCGGCAACCGAGCTGGCGGAAATCCAGGTCCTCAAGGAATTCCTCCCCTCCATGCTGGGGGGAGCCCAGCTCGAAGAGGCCGTGCGCGCCGCCATCGCCCAGACCGGGGCCCAGAGCCGCAAGGACATGGGCGCCGTCATGAAGGCCCTCCAGGCCGCCCACGGGGGCGCCTACGACGGCAAGGCCGCCAGCCAGATCGTCAATTCCCTGCTCGCCTGACCCTGACACCCACCGACCTGAAAGAGAACCGATGAAGCAGACCAAGATGTTGATCCAGACCCTCCGGGAGGTTCCCCGGGACGCCGACGTCGTGAGCCAGCAGCTCATGATGCGGGCAGGCATGATCCAGAAGCTGGCCGCGGGCATCTACGACTACCTGCCCCTGGCCCTGCGGAGCATCCGCAAGTTCGAGCAGATCGTCCGCGAGGAGCTCGCCAAGGACGGCTGCCAGGAACTGCTGATGCCCACCGTGCAGCCCGCGGAGCTCTGGCAGGAATCCAAGCGCTGGTCCTTCTACGGCAAGGAACTCCTGCGCTTCAAGGACCGCAAGGACGCCGACTTCTGCCTCGGCCCCACCCACGAGGAAGTGATCACCGACATCGTCCGCAAGAACGTCCGCAGCTACAAGCAGCTGCCCATGAACCTCTTCCAGATCCAGACCAAGTTCCGGGACGAGATCCGGCCCCGGTTCGGCCTCATGCGCGGCCGGGAGTTCATCATGAAGGACGCCTACTCCTTCCACGTGGACGACGCCGACGCCGACAAGGGCTACTGGGAGATGTTCAACGCCTACAAGCGCATCTTCTCCCGCCTGGGCGTCAAGTTCCGCCCCGTGGAGGCCGACAGCGGCGCCATCGGCGGCAGCTTCACCCACGAGTTCCACGTGCTGGCGGGCTCGGGCGAGGACGGCATCCTCTCCTGCGACTCCTGCGAGTACACCTCCAACGTCGAGAAGACCGAGGCGCCCCGCGTCCCCGCGGTGGACCACGGCCCGGCCCTCCCCCTCAGCCGCTCCCACTTCCGCACCCCCGGGATCACGGCCATGGAGGAGCAGGCCCGGGCCTTCAAGGACGACGTC
The DNA here is from genome assembly GCF_030846775.1 of Geothrix sp. 21YS21S-2. Classification (NCBI taxonomy): domain Bacteria; kingdom Pseudomonadati; phylum Acidobacteriota; class Holophagae; order Holophagales; family Holophagaceae; genus Geothrix; species Geothrix sp. 21YS21S-2. Next base: position 1,617,781 of record NZ_CP132910.1, on the reverse strand, counting down.
CACGACGGCCTGCCCCTGCACCAGACCTCCAAGGTGTACTGGCTGACCGCTGAGTTCCCCGTGGAGGGCGACACCGTCCGCCAGGTGGCCGTCGCGTGCGTCCTCCGGGGCGACCACGAGCTCAACCCCGTCAAGGTGAAGAACTTCCTGGGCGCCGTGGACCTGCAGCCCATGGCCGACGGCGAGGATTTCTGCGGCGCGGCCCCCGGCTTCCTGGGCCCCCTCCCCCAGGAGGGCACCCGCCACTGGGCCCTCCACCAGGCCCCCAAGGATGCCCTGGTGTACCTCGTGGACCGTTCCCTGGAAGGCGCCGTCAACCTCACCTGCGGAGCCAACGTCACTGAATGCCATCACTTCGGCTTTGACCCCAAGCGCGACCTGCCGGGCGCGACGTTCCTCGACCTGCGCCTGGCCCAGGAGGGCGACCTCTGCCCCCGCTGCGGCGCGGGGCACTTCCAGGCCTTCCGGGGCATCGAGGTGGGCCAGGTCTTCAAGCTGGGCACCAAGTATTCCAAGTCGATGAACTGCGTCTACGTGGACGAGCACGGCAAGGAGAACCCCATGGTCATGGGGTGCTACGGCATCGGGGTCACCCGCACCGTGGCCGCGGCCATCGAGCAGAACTACGACGCCGACGGCATCGTCTGGCCCTGGCCCATCGCCCCCTACCAGGTGCACCTCCTGGACCTGGATCCGGGCAACGACCAGGTGCGCGCCGTCGCCGACGGCCTTGAGCGCGACCTGGAGGCCGCGGGGTTCGAGGTGCTCCACGACGACCGCGAAGGCCTGAGCCCGGGCGCCAAGTTCAAGGACGCCGACCTGCTGGGCTTCCCCCTGCGCGTCATGGTGGGCTCCAAGGGCCTCAAGGACGGCGTGGTGGAACTCAAGGACCGCCGCACCAAGGAGCTGCGCAAATTCAAGCCTGAAGCCCTGGTGGCCGAAGTGACGGAAGCCAGGGACCGCATCCTGCGGGATCTGGAGATCCAGGGCGGGAGGTGAGCATGTCGGAAGGCCCGGTCTACCTGACCACCTTCATCGAAGGCGTGCTCGTGCACGGATCGGCCATGCCCTTCGTGCTCCTGGTGCCCTCCGTGCACCCCCCCCACCGGGGGCTCCTCATGCCGCCCCAGGTGCCGTGGTCCCCGGGCTACCTGCCCCCGGCCCTCCTCCAGGCCCAGATCGACGCCACCTGGAAGATCCCCTTCCGCTTCCACGACCCTTCCCGGCTGCCGGTGGTCTTCGACGAGCGCACCTCCCGGCTCCCGACCCCCTGGCTCCTGCGCCTGGAGGGCCTCGAGGGCCAGCAGCGGCTCTACCTGACCCACCTCCTGCGCACCAAGGCGCCCGAGGAGCAGGTCCCGCCGCCCCCCGAGGGCGGGCAGTGGGTGGGCGAGAAGGCCCTGGCCTCCCTGGACCTGGTGCCCGGCGTCCGGCGCCTTTGCCAGGCGGCGCTTTCGCTGGTGAAGGAACTGTAGGCGGATTCGGCGCACGTCCAGGGTGCCCGGCCCGTGGCTGCGGAGCAGCGGGACTGTGGCATCATGCCATTCGGGAGTGATGCATGGTTCAAGGGGCATTCATGACGGCGCGGCCGGCGGTCTTCATCGACAGGGACGGCACCCTCAACGTGGAGGTGGGGTACCTCCACCGCGCCGAGGACGTGGTGCTGGTGCCCGGGGCCGCCCAGGCCCTGGCCCGGCTCAACGCCCTGGGCATCCCCGTGGTGGTGGTCACCAACCAGAGCGGCATCGGCAAGGGCCGCTACGGCTGGGACGAGTTCAACGCGGTGATGGAGCGCATCGCCGAGCTCCTGGCCGAGCATGGCGCCCGCATGGACGGGATCTACGCCGCTCCGCATCACGAGCGGGGCCAGGGGGACTACGCCCATCCCGACCATCCCGACCGCAAGCCCAACCCCGGCATGCTGGTGCGGGCCGCCGAGGAGCACCGGCTGGACCTTTCCCGCAGCTGGATGATCGGCGACAAGGAACTGGATCTGGACGCCGGCCGCAACGCGGGCTGCAGGTCGGCCCTGGTGCGCACCGGCTACGGGTCCCAGGTGGACGGCGCCCGGGCCGACCTGGTCGCCGCGGACCTGGCCGAGGCCGTCGACCGCATCCTGGCCCAAGGCTTCTGATGGCGAAACTGGCCCCCAAGTACGCCGCGCTGGTGGTGGTGGGCCTGGCCTTCTTCGCCGACACGGTCGTCTACGCCATGCTGCCGCCGCTCCTGCCGGAGTACGCGCGGCTCCACGGACTGAGCCAGACCCAGCTGGGCTTCCTCTTCGGAAGCTACGCCGGGGCCCTGCTGCTGGCAGCGCTCCCCCTGGGCACCTGGGCGGACCGCCGCGGGCGCCGCGGACCCTTCCTGGGGGGCCTGGTGGGCTTCGGGGCAGCCACCATCCTCTTCGCCTTCGCGGGGAGCTTTCCCCTGCTCCTGGTGGCCCGGGTCCTCCAGGGCATCGCCGCGGCCGCCACCTGGGTGGCGGGCCTGTCCATGGTCGCGGACCACTTCCCCTCCAACCAGCGGGGCAAGGCCATGAGCACGGTCTTCGCCTGCGCCAACATCGGCCTGTTCCTGGGCCCGGCCTTCGCGGGGTGGATGACCCGCGTCTGGGACATCCGCGCCGCCTTCCTCTTCGCCGCGGGCCTGGCGGTGCTGGACGCCGTGGTGCGCCTCACCCTCCTGCCCGCGGACCCCCCGGCCCAGCCCTCGGGGACGGGCTACCTGGGCCTCCTGAAGGACGGCACGGTGCGGGTGTTCGCGGGAGCCATGGTCATGGGCTCGCTCCTGGGGGCGGTGCTGGAGGCGGTGCTGCCCCTCCACCTGTCCCTGCACCTGGGCATGGACGCCATGGCCATCGGCCTGGCCTTCACCACCACGGCCCTGGCCAGCATCGTCACCTCGCCCCTCGTGGGCCACTGGACCGACCGCCGCGGGCCCCGGGGGCCGCTGAGCCTGGGCATGGTGCTGGCCGCGGTCCTGCTGGCCACGGCGGCCGTCCTCCCTGGCCGCGCGGCCGTGTACGCCTTCATGCTGGCCATGGGGAGCACCTGCAGCCTGCTCATGTCCCCCTGCGGGCCCGCCCTGGCCGGGCACGTGGAGGGGAAGGGGAGCACCGACTTCGGGTCGGTGTTCTCCCTGCTCAACATCGCGTTCTCCCTGGGCCTGATGGTGGGCCCCATGGCGGGGTCGGCCCTGGCGGACCTGGTGGGACTCAAGGTGGCCATGGCGGTGCTGGCCGCGGCCTTCCTGGCCTACCTCCCGGTCCTGCGGACCGCCAGCCGGCATAAATAATTTAATCATGTTGCCAAGGCGGGCTCCCCGGCAGACTGGTACCTATGCTGATCCGGAAAAAGGGCCTCGTGCCCGGAGTCATCCTCAAGCGGTACAAGCGTTTCCTCGCCGACGTGGAGCTGGAGGACGGGTCCGTCGCCACGGCCCACTGCACCAACACCGGCACCATGGCCACGTCCTGGGAACCGGGCGACGCCGTGCTGCTGGAACCCAGCGCCAACCCCGCCCGCAAGCTGGCCTACACCTGGCTGGCCTGCAACCGCGGGGGGGCCTGGGTGGGGGTGGAGACCGGCATGCCCAACCGGGTGGTGGCCGAGGCCGCCCGCCAGGACCGCCTGCCGGGCCTGCCCGGACTCCATTCGGTGCTCACCGAGCAGAAGTACGGCGACGAGCGGAGCCGCATCGACGTGCTGGCCCGGGACGCCGAGGACCGCTGCGTCTACATCGAGGTCAAGAACGCCACCATGCGCGTGGGGGACCTGGCGTGCTTCCCTGACGCCGTGAGCCTGCGCGGCGCCAAGCACCTGCGCGAGCTCCGGGCCATGGTGCGCCTCGGGCACCGCGCGGCCATCGTGTTCTTCGTGCACCGGGGCGACGTGACGGGCTTCGACGCGGCGCGGGAGATCGACCCGGACTACGCCGCCGAGCTGGACCGGGCCCTGGAAGGGGGCGTGGAGATCCTGCCCCAGGCCGTGGCCCTGGAGGCCCGGCGGGAGCCCGGAGGGCTCTGGAGCCTGGCGTGGGACCTGCCGGGTGTGCTTCCCTGGCTCCGGAGGATGTGAAAACCCCGGGGTATGACCTACAATCAAAGATCCGATACGTTCAACTTGCCCAACTGATGGAGAAGCCATGTCCGAACTCTTGAAGACCCCCCTCAACGCCGTCCACCGGGCCCTCGGGGCCAAGATGGTGGACTTCGGCGGCTGGGACATGCCCGTCCAGTACCCCGCCGGCATCATCGCCGAGCACGTCGCCGTGCGCACCAAGGTCGGCCTTTTCGACGTGAGCCACATGGGCGAGATCCGCGTCAAGGGCCCCCAGGCCATGGCCTTCCTGGACTGGCTCACCCCCAACGCCGTGGTGAAGCTGGCCCACGGGCAGATCCACTACACCGCCTTCCTGTACGAGAACGGCACCTTCGTGGACGACCTGCTCCTCCACAAGATCGCCGACGACCACTTCCTGCTCGTGGTGAACGCCTCCAACGTGGACAAGGACTTCGCCTGGGTGAAGGAGCACGCCGCCAAGTGGGACGTGGAGGTCACCAACGAAAGCGACCAGACGGGCCAGGTGGCCCTCCAGGGACCCCTCTCCATCGACGTGCTCCAGCCCCTGGTGGACATCGACCTCTCCCAGATCAAGTACTACTGGTTCGCCTTCGGGAAGTTCAAGGGCATGCCCGTCATGTTCGCCCGCACCGGCTACACCGGCGAGGACGGCTTCGAGATCTACTGCCCGGCCGAGAAGACCGAGTGGGTCTGGAACGAGCTCATGCAGAGCGGCAAGCCGCTGGGCCTCGTGCCCACCGGCCTGGGCTGCCGCAACACCCTGCGCCTGGAAGCCAAGATGGCCCTCTACGGCCACGAGATCGACGACACCACCAACGCCCTGGAAGCGGACCTGGGCTGGATCATCAAGCTCAACAAGGGCGAGTTCCTGGGCCGGGAGGCCCTGGCCACCCTCAAGGAGCAGGGCTTCAGCCGCCGGCTGGTGGGCTTCCGCATGCTGGAGAAGCGCGAGATCGCCCGCGACCACATGGACGTCCTCGTGGACGGCAGGAAGGCCGGCTACGTCACCAGCGGCTCCCCCAGCACCACCTGCGGCTTCAACCTGGGCCTGGCCTACGTGCCCGTCAGCCACGCCCCCCTGGGCTCCCGCATCCACATCGACATCCGCGGCAAGGCCTGCGAAGCCGAGGTGGTTCCCACTCCCTTCTACAAGCGCGCCAAGTAGTTGCACCTGGCCACCCCTGACCGGCCCACCGCGGCTAGAATCATCCCTCTGGAGGAATCCATGTACCCCGCCGACGTGAAGTACACCAAGAACCACGAATACCTCAAGCCCCTGGGCGACGGCACCGCGCTGGTGGGGATCACCCACTACGCCCAGGAGGCCCTGGGCGACGTGGTGTTCGTGGACATGCCCGAAGTGGGCGCCCGCTTCAAGGCCGGCGACGAGTTCGGCACCGTGGAGTCCGTGAAGACCGTGTCCGAGATCTTCATCCCCTCCGCCTGCGAAGTGCTCGAGATCAACGGCGAGCTCGAGGCCCACCCCGAGTACGTCAACGAGGACGCCTACGGCAAGGGCTGGATGCTCAAGATCAAGCTGGACGGCGCCCTGAACCCCGAACTGCTGGACGCCGCGGCCTACGAGGCCCTGGTCAGCGCCGAGAGCCACTGAATGACCTGGCCGGCCCCGGATAGCCCCCGGCGATTCCGGGGCCGGCTTCTCGCCCTGCTCGTGGCCTGCGCGGGCCTGGGTGCCCTGGCCTCCGCGCCGCCCCAGCCGCCCAAGACCGCCTCCGCCAAGGCCCGGCCCGAAGTGGCCCGGCTCAGGACCCTGGTGGAGGACGGCGAGCGCAACGCCCGGGAGAAGGACTGGGACGCCGCCTCCACCCGCGCCGAGGAGGCCGAGGTGCTCGTGGCCGACTGGCCCGCGGAGGCCCTGGAGACTCCCGAGGTCAAGGCCCTCCTGGACCGGCTCCTGGAGCTGGAGCAGCACCTGCCCGACAGCGAGGGCGTGCCCGCCACCCCGGATCCCGGCCTCAAGGAGGCCACCGAGGTCGTGCCCCTTTCCGGCGAGGCCCTGAAGGCCGAACTGGAGCAGGTCAAGGGCGGCACCGAGGGCGCGCTGTACGACTTCCCCATTGACCTCAACGACAAGGTCCTGGCCTGGGTCCACGAGTTCACCACCAGCAAGCGGGGCTTCATGGAGCGCACCCTGTCGCGGGCGACCATGTGGCTGCCCATGGCCCGGCAGATTTTCGCCGAGGAGCGCATCCCCCAGGACCTGGCCTACCTGGCCGTCATCGAATCGGGCTTCATCAACAGCGCCCGGAGCTACGCCCAGGCCGTGGGCATGTGGCAGTTCATACGCTCCACCGGGCGCATCTACGGCCTCAACGGCAACGCCTGGGTCGAGGAGCGGCGGGACCCCGTCAAGGCCACGCGCGCATCGGCCCGCTACCTGCGCCGCCTGTACGAGACCTCCGGCGACTGGTACCTGGCCCTGGTGGGCTACAACGCCGGCCCCCTCACCACCGACCGCGCCGCCCAGAACCTGGGCAGCCGAAACTTCTGGGACATGGCCCGCAGCCGCTGGCTCCGGAACCAGACCAAGAACTACGTGCCCGAGCTGTGCGCGGCCATCCTCATCGGCCACGACCCCCAGCGGTACGGCTTCAAGGTGGAGCAGCTCCAGCCCTACGCCTACGAGACGGTGGAGGTGGACAGGATGACGAGCCTCGCCGTCCTGGCCCGCTACGCCGGCACCGACGTGGAGTCCCTCAAGGAGCTGAACCCCGAGCTCCTGCGTTCCAGCACGCCCCCGGGACGCTACAGCCTGCGGGTGCCGCCGGGCCTCAGCGGCGCCACGGCCCGTGCCCTGGCCAGGATCCCCGCCGGCCAGAGGCTGGACTTCCAGAGCTACAGGATCCGCAAGGGCGACACCCTGGCCAAGGTGGCCGCCAAGTTCAAGCTCAGCCCCGAGGACCTGCTGGAGGCCAACGACCTCAAGAAGGCCCAGTTCAGGGCCGGGAAGGTCATCAAGGTGCCGCCCCCGCCCCCCGCCCCCATCGACACCCGCGACCTCCTCACGCCCGTGGAGCGGAGCCAGGTCATCGAGGACCACCCCCTGGAGGCGCTGCCCGCCATCCCCTCCCCGGCCCCGGAGGCCCCTGCGCAGGCCGCGCCGGCCGCGGACCTGCCGCCGGTGCCCCAGGCCGTCAAGACGCCCGCGCCCAGGCCGGCCCTGGAGGCCCGCCCCAAGACGCACCTGGTCAAGAAGGGCGAGACGCTCTACGCCATCGCCACCCGGTACGGCGTGGATGTGGAGCATCTCCGGAAGTGGAACAAGATCAAAGGGAACCGTATCCAGAATGGGCAGAGGCTCCGCCTTGGCCCGTGAATTTCCGCTTGCGGTTTTCTCCATCCGGTGGCATGATTATTACTTCCCCCGGGGCTATAGCTCAGCTGGGAGAGCGCTTGCATGGCATGCAAGAGGTCAGCGGTTCGATCCCGCTTAGCTCCACCAAAACAGAGGCCACCAACCCGGTGGCCTCTTTTCTTAAAAAAACAGATATGCTCGCCAGCCTCAACCACGCCTTCCTCAGCTTCGGCCCCCACGAGGTGCTGAAGGACGTCACCTGGGCCATCCAGGAGGACGAGTGCTGGGGCGTCATCGGCCGCAACGGCGCCGGCAAGAGCACGGTCTTCAAGGTGCTGCTGGGCGAACTGGAGCTGGACAACGGCACCGTGGTGCGGCCCACCGCCGAGCGGGGCATCCGCGTGGGCCACTACGCGCAGGACCTGGTGCCGGCCACCGGCGGCACCATCCTCGAGGAGGCCATGGCCGCCTTCGGGGACGTGGAATCCCTGCAGCACGAGATGCGCGACCTCGAACACCGCATGGCCGAGCCGGGCGTGGACCTGGACGCCGTGATGGAGCGCTACCAGAAGGTGCAGGAGGCCTTCGAGCGCCTCGACGGGTTCACCATCCGCAGCCGGGCCGAGAGCATCCTGTTCGCGCTGGGCTTCGCGCCCGAGCTGATGGAGAAGAACGTGCTGGAGCTCAGCGGCGGGCAGAAGAGCCGGGTGATGCTCGCCAAGGCCATCCTCCAGGGCCAGGACCTCCTGCTGCTGGACGAGCCCACCAACCACCTGGACCTGCCCAGCCTGCGCTGGCTGGAGAGCTTCATCAACGGCACGAACGCCACCGTGGCCGTCATCAGCCACGACCGCTACTTCCTCGACCGCATCGCCACCAGCATCCTCGAGATCGAGCTGGGCCGCAGCCGCGCCTACGAGGGGAACTACACCGAGTTCATCGAGAAGAAGGAAGCGGAGATCGAGATCGCCGAGCGCCATTTCGAGCGCCAGCAGGAGTACATCAAGCGGCAGGAGGACTACATCCGCCGCAACATCGCCGGCCAGGACACCAAGATCGCCCGGGGCCGCCGCACGCAGCTCTCCAAGATGCAGCGCCTGGAGAAGCCCCTCAAGGACCGCCGCCGCATCAAGTTCAGCTTCCCCGAGACCCAGCGCAGCGGCGACACCGCCCTGGTGCTGGACAAGGCCTCGGTGGGCTGGGACGGGGTCCCGCTGTTCGAGCCCCTGGACCACTTCCAGGTCAAGCGCGGGCAGAAGCTCGCCATCGTCGGCCTCAACGGCACCGGGAAGTCCACGCTCCTGAAGGCCATCGCCGGGGAGATCGAGTTCATCACGGGCGGCTCGCGCCTGGGCAGCCAGGTGAAGCTGGGCTACTTCGACCAGCACCACAAGAACCTGGATCCCCGCAACACGGTCTTCCAGCAGATCCAGGCCGTGATCCCCATGGCGCCCAAGCAGGACGTGCTGGGCTTCCTGGCCAAGTTCTCCTTCCGCGGCGACGAGGTGGACAAGCCCGTCACCGTGCTCTCCGGCGGCGAGCGCGCGCGGCTCTCCGTGGCCACACTGATCCGCGAGGGCGTCAACCTCCTGCTGCTGGACGAGCCCACCAACCACATGGACATCCACTCCATGGAGGCCATGGAGGACACCATCCTCAGCTTCACGGGCGCGGTGGTGGTGGTGACCCACGACCGCTACCTCCTGGGGCGTGTGGCCGACAGCATCCTGCGCGTGCACGAGAACCGGACCGAGTTCCGCGAGGGCGGCTACGAGGACAACCAGGCCTGGGTCGACCTGGACATCGGCCAGGAGCCCGCGGAGGCCGAGGTGGAGGAGGAGAAGCCCCGGCGCAAGCCCGAGCCCCCCAAACCCCAGCCCCAGAAGTCCCAGCCCCAGAAGCCGCAGCCCATCGACCGCGAGCGCCAGAAGACCGTCAAGCGCTGGGAGCGCAAGGTGCAGGAGGCCGAGGCCGCGGTGGCGGACCTGGAAGGCCGTCTCGCCGGGCTCGCCAGGGAACTGGCCGCGGCGGACCCCGCGGACTGGGAGGTCTTCGGCGCCAGGCTGGGCGCCCAGAAGGCCCTCGAGACCGAGCTCGCCTACGCCATGAGCGCCTGGGAGGAGGCCCAGACCGCGCTGGAGGAAGCCCAGAAGTAGCCGCTATACTGGCGTATCCATTCGATGGGGGTACCAGGGTGACTGTCTTCTTCCGATACGGCGCGATGAACGCCGGCAAGAGCATCCAGGTGCTCACCGTCCGCTACAACTACCACGAGCGCCACCAGAGCGTGCACCTCTACAAGCCCAGCGTGGACACCCGCGAGGGGGCCAACCTCATCCGCGCCCGCATCGGCCTCGAGGCCCCCGTGGACGCCATGATCAAGCCCGACACCGACATCTTCGAGCTCCACGCCGCCACGGTGGCCGGGAAGGGCGCGCCCAACTGCATCCTCATCGACGAGGCCCAGTTCCTCACCCGCGAGCAGGTGGTCCAGTTCTGCGACCTCTCCGACCGCACCGGCATCCCCGTCATGGCCTTCGGCCTGCGCTCGGACTTCCGCGGGGAGCTCTTCCCGGGCTCGGCCGCGCTGCTGGCCCTGGCGGACCGCATCGAGGAGCTGAAGACCATCTGCTGGTGCGGCAAGAAGGCCACCATGAACGCCCGGATCGTGGACGGGAAGGTGGCCCTGGAGGGCCCCCAGGTGCTCATCGGCGGCAACGAGAGCTACACCGCGCTGTGCCGCAAGCACTGGAAGGAAGGCATCAGCGCGCCGCCCTCCCCATTACAGGCCTAATGGATTGATCGGCATCGCGACGTAGGCCATTCTTGGAGGTTGGAGCACCTATGAGCCTTCTGCTGGCCGTGGACGTCGGCAACACCAACATCGTCCTGGGCATCTTCGACCTCGCCGCGGGGGACGCGGGCCCCATCCTGCATTCCTGGCGCCTGGCCACGAGCCGGGAGCGCACCGTGGACGAGTACGGCCTGTCCAGCCTCGCCCTGCTCAAGCACGCTGGGATCGATCCCGCGGCGATCCGGCACGTGGTCATCTCCAGCGTCGTGCCGCCCCTGCATCCGGTCCTGGACGCCTGGCTCCGGGTCTACTTCAAGGCCGAGCCCCTCTGGATCGAGCCCGGCATCAGGACGGGCCTCAAGGTCCTGCTGGACAACCCCGCCGAACTGGGCGCGGACCGCATCGTCAACGCCGTGGCGGGCCTGGAGGCCTACGGCGCCCCGCTGATCGCCGTGGACTTCGGCACCGCCACGACCTTCGACGTGGTCAACGACAAGCGCGAGTACCTGGGCGGCATCATCTGCCCCGGCCTGAAGATCAGCGCCGAGGCCTTGTTCCAGCGCGCCTCCCGGCTGCCCCGGGTGGAGATCGCCGAGCCCGAGCGCCTCGTGGGGCGCTCCACCATCCAGGCCATGCAGTCCGGCCTCTTCTACGGCTACGTGGGCCAGGTGGACGGCATCCTGGAACGCCTGCTGGCCGAGTTCCCGGGCTCCAAGGTGGTGGCCACCGGCGGCCTGGCCAAGGTCATCGCCCCCGCCAGCCGCTTCATCCAGGAGGTGGCCCCCGACCTCACCCTGGACGGCCTGCGCATCCTCTGGCTTAAGAACCGCAAGCCATGCCCCTCCCGCTGATCCGCCTGGGGGTGGTGGATTCCACCCAGGCCTTCCTGGAGCGCCACCCGGAGCTGGGCTGCTGCGGCGTCCTCGCCGGCGAACAGCGCCTGGGCCGGGGCCAGGCCGGCAACACCTGGGTGAGCCGCCCCGGCGCCGGGCTCTGGCTATCCGCATGCCTGCCCGCGCCCCGGGTGCCCCCCGGCCTCCTCCTCCAGCGGGCCATGGCGGCCGTCGTGGAGGTCCTGGAGCCCTCCGGGGCCCCTCTGGGCCTCAAGTGGCCCAACGACCTCGTGGCGCGCAAGGAGGGCCGCCTGGTGAAGGTGGGCGGCATCATCGGCCAGGCCAAGGGGGACCGGGTCCTCCTGGGCCTGGGCATCAACCTGGAGCAGGCCCCCGACATCCCCGGCCGGAGGATCCCCCCCGCCTGCCTCCGGGACCTGGCCACCGGCCCCGTCCCGGCGGCGCCCGCCCTGGCCCGGGACATCCTGGACGCCTGGGAGGACCTGGAGATCCTCCGGGTGCCGCCCTTCCTCTGGCCTGGCGCCGGGGACGCCGTCCGATGGGAGGAGGGGCAGGGTGTCTGCGTGGGTTGGCTGGGCGACGGCCGGCTGAGAGTGGAACTCGCCGGCGGGGGTTTTGCCGATCTCACGGCAGGGGATGTGTCCGGCCTGGCCTAAGCTACATAGGCGTCACAACATGTAATGGCGATGCACCTATGCCGCCAGAAATACATGTACCTAATACCGTGTTCCAGGCACCTGCCAATGGGTGACGGAATGGCACATGCCGGGCGGGTTGATCCACAACTGGCCGCTCAAGGATGGCGGGATCAGGAGGGTGGTCAACCCCAGAGCCTGATCCCTTCGGCGATCCTCGGCTCCTCGGCGCCTCGGCGACAAGCATTTCCCCACAGCCTTCGAACGGATGGGATTCTGCAAACCCGAAGATCCTCTTGCGCCTTTCGCCGCGTTGGAACGGATTGCCACATTTATTTCTGGCGGCCTACCCGAACAGCGTCCGGAAGGCCGCGCGACGGGTCCAGGCCATGTAGAGCTCCAGGACCAACGCCACCATCCCGGGCCCGATGCCGGAGGGCAGCAGGAAGACGTGGAAGCAGATGATGTTCACGATCACCGGCGCCAGCAGCGTAAGGGCCAGGGGCACGAACCGGCCGAGGAGAAGCAGGACCCCGGCCACCACCTGGGTTCCCGCGACGAGCTGGAGCAGATAGCCGGTCTTCATCATCGCCCCCGCGAAGGCGGCGGCCCCTTCCGGCATGGGCGCCGTGGGCCTGGGGAGGAAGTCGAGGAAGCCGTTCAGGCCGGTGACCGTAAAGAGCAGGCCAAGTACCAAACGAGCTGCAATGGGTGCGGCCTGGGAGAGGAATCGAGGAAGAGTCATTTGGGCCTCCCTTCCTTGGATGCCGGTCAGACGCTTCCTTTCTCCAGCATCGTCTTCAGCCGAGCGTACCCGCTCTTGCTCACCGGCAGGCGGGTCCCGTCGTGCAGCACGGCCACCCAGCTCTCCGACGGCGTCTGCTCCAGGCGGGCCAGGCGGTCCAGCTGGATGATGAAGCTCCGGTGGATGCGCAGGAAGCGGTTGGGGTCCAGGCGGGTCTCCAGGCTGGAGATGGTCTGCTGCTTGAGGTGGCTCTTCTCGGGGGTCTTCAGGAGCACGTAGTCGTCCTGGGCCTGCACGTAGTCCAGCTTGGCCAGCGGGATGAGGGTCACCTTGGTGCCGTCCTTGACCACGAGGCGGTCCAGGGGCCAGTCGCTGCGGGCGGCGTCGGAGAGCTCCGCGGGCTGGGGTCCGGCGGGGGCGCCCTGGTCGCATCTCGCCTTGGCGCGCACCAGGGCCTCCTCGAACCGCTCGGCGTCGAAGGGCTTGAGGAGGTAGTCCACGGCGTGGACCTCGAAGGCCTTCAGGGCGTGCTGGTCGTAGGCGGTGATGAACACGACCGTGGGCTGGGGGTCCAGCAGCTCCAGGACCTCGAAGCCGTTGAGCTTGGGCATCTGGATGTCCAGGAACAGGAGGTCGGGCTTGTGCTCCGTGGCGGCCTTGACCGCCTCGAAGCCGTTGGCGCAGCTGGCGACGACCTTGATCTCGGGATGGACGCCCAGGTGCTCGGCGACGATGGCCCGGGCCAGGTCCTCGTCGTCCACGACGATGGCGGTGTAGGTTCTCTCGTTCATGGCTTGACCTCGCTTGGAAAGACCATCCGGACCCGGTGGACCCCGTCCGACGTGCCCGCCTCGAACCGCATGCGGTCCCCGAACCGCATCTGGAGCCGGCTCCGCACCTGCCTGAGCCCGAGGCCCAGGCCGGGCACGACCGGGGTGTCCGCATCCACGGGGTTCTCCACCAGGAGCTCGAGCACGTTGCCCTCCCGGCGGGAGGCCACGCGCACCACGCCGCCCTCGGTGAGGCCGGCGATGCCGTGTTTGATGGCGTTCTCCACCAGGGGCTGCAGGAGGAGGGCGGGGATCGGCTCGCCCAGGGTGGACGGGTCGATCTCCCACTGGACCTGGAGCCGGCTGCCGAACCGGATCTGCTCGATGGAGAGGTAGGCCTTGAGCAGGTCCACCTCCTCCGACAGGGAGACCAGGCGCTTCTCCCCCAGGCGCAGGCTGCCGCGCAGGAAGTCCGAGAGGAGGATGCACATGGCGCGCGCCCTGGGAGGGTCGATGGTGGTGAGGGCGCTGATGGAGTTGAGGCTGTTGAACAGGAAGTGGGGGTTGAGCTGGGCCCTGAGGGCGCGGAGCTCGGCGTCCTGGGCCAGGATGCGGAACTCCGCCTCCCGGGCCTCGGAGAGCTTGCCCAGGTCCACGGCGTCCAGGAGGTAGTGGAGGGTGAGCGTGGCCAGGTAGAGCACCACGCCGATGCCCAGCAGGGTGGGCAGGGCCGCCTGGGCCCGGTGGTAGAGCCCGGCCAGGGGCGTCAGCTTGTCCAGGCACCAGGCCAGGGCCACGCCCGCCCAGGCCCAGAGGGCGGCCATGATCACGGCCGCCAGGATCCACGCGGTCCAGTGGCTTCCCAGGCGCGTGGACCGCAGCGGCAGGGCGCGGCACAGGTACCAGGAGGACAGGAACAGGAACGCCCCCCCCGCGCACATGGGCACCCCGAGCACCAGGGCCTCCGCGAGGCGCCAGCCCTGGCTCATGGCCACGAAGGTCAGGAGCGCCACGATGGGGACCCACCCCAGGAGGTAGGTCCCCAAGCGGGCGCGGCTGCTGGTGATGGGGTTCACGTCAGTTCATTACGGTGAGGCCGCCGAACAGGACCAGGCCCGTGACGACCAGGTGGACCCGGGGGGCGTCCCCTTCGGCCGAGGGCATGTGGAGGGTCTTGTCCTCGAAGCCGCCCAGCATCGCCGTGCCCTTCATGGACACCGCCCAGTGCTGCGGGATCTTGATCTCGCCGCCGCCGAAGAGCACGAAGACGTCCACCCGCACCTGGTTGCCCTCGACGGTGGCCTGGCGCAGGTCCAGCTCGAACCCGCCGAAGATCGCCGTGAGCTCCCCGCCCTTGAAGTCCTGGTGCGTGACCCGGCGCTTGTTCCCGCCGAAGATGGCCGTGGAGGAGATGAAGCTGTCGTGCGCCGCCAGGTCGGGGGGGACGCCGCGGTTCTTGCGCAGGGCCTTGGTGACCAGGAAGACGCCCACGGCGACGATGAACAGGGGCCCCATGGCGTTGGCGAGGCTGTCGCTGCCGAAGTTGTGGATCAGGATGAAGCCGCCGGCGAGGATGAAGAGGTAGCCCGAGATCCCCTTTTCCGCGGAGCCGCGGCTCAGCTTGCCGATGCCCACGATGATCAGGATCACCGGCCAGAGGTTCAGGAAGAAGTGCTCGTGGTCGCGGACGAACGGCAGGTTGTCCAGGGCCGCGAGGATGCCGAAGACGATGATGGCGATGCCGATCCACAGGCGGGTGGAGTGGGGCTGCGGTGCGGGGGTCTCGTTCATCGTTTGCATGGATCTCTCCAGTAAAGCCTAGCAGATCGTCAGGAGCGGCCACTTTTCTGTGCGCTGTTCATGGGGATGAGGGCGACCAGGGTCGGGGTGAGCAGCGCGGAGAACCACCAGAGGGCCACGGGGCAGCAGTCGATCACGCCCTGTATGAATTCCATGGTTCCAACCTCCCTGCATCCAGGCTACGGAACGCAGGGGCCCGGGGGAGGGGCCATTCGGCGAACGCCGGAGCAGGATCGGCGAACGGCCCTTAGAGGGTGTCTGCTAAAAGGAAGGCCCCGCGATGATGGCACCGGCCATGGCAGGACAAGGACCGCGAGGAGAGCGATTCGGGTAATCGGTCGACGAGTGGAACGCTGGACTGCCGTGGCCGCTGCCATCACCCGAAGGGCGGCGCCCAGAGGCCCGCTTCTCGTGTGCAAGACCCTTGAAAGTATGACTTATACTTCCTGCGGGCCTTGCGCTCGATAATCGGGCCTCTGGACGCCGTCGCGGGGCCTTCCTTTTAGCAGACACCCTCTAATCCCAGTCCACGCGGCCGCCGCGGCTGCGTTCCAGCCAGAGCGCGGCCAGGGCCGCCTCCCGGGCCCCGTCGGCCGTCAGGGGCAGGCGGAACCGCAGGACGGCCTCCTCCCCGCGGAAGTCCTGGCCCAGGATCTCCGCCTCCGGGAAGGCCCCCAGCACGGAGAAGGGCAGGTGGGCCTGGCCGGGTCCCGCGGTGATCGAGCCCTGGCGCCAGGCCCTCACGGTCTCCAGGAGGCCCTGTTCCCGGGCCAGGGCGACGGCGCCCTGGACGCCCTCCGTGTAGGCCCTCACCAGGCCTCCCGTGCCCAGCTTCGTGCCTCCGAACCACCGGATGCACACGGCCAGGACGTCCACCAGGCCCTCGCCCTCCAGGACCCGGAGCATGGGCGGCCCGGCGGTGCCCGAGGGCTCCCCGTCGTCGTCCGAGCCCTGGGCCCCGCCCAGCTCCCGCCAGGCCGCGCAGTGGTGGTTGGCGTCGAAGTCCCGCTTGCGCAGGCGCGCCAGGATGGCCTCCCGGGCCGCGGCGTCGCCGGCGGGGTGGAGCTCGGTCAGGAAGACCGAGGCCTTCTCCCTGAACTTGTGGACGGCGGGTGCGACGGGGCGCTGCATGTCTTCCAGGATGCCAAAAAAAGCTCCCGTTTCCGGGAGCTCTTTTGCCTACTTCGTGCCGAGGTCCTGGAGGATCTTCGGGTTGGGGTCGTCCTGGGCCAGGATGGTGTGGCAGGTGTCGCAGTCGCCGGCGATGGTCCTGCCGTCCTTGCTGACGTGGCTGCCGTCGTGGCAGCGGAAGCACCCGCCGTCCTGGTGGCCGATGTGGTTGGGGTGGGTGCCCCAGGTCAGCTTCATCTCGGGCGAGACGTTGCGCAGGTAGGCGTCCTTGACGGCCACGGCCGCGGCCTCGATCAGCGCCTTCTTCTCCTTGTACACCTCGGGGTAGTTGGACTGGTAGAAGTCGACCAGGGCCTTGGGGATCCGGGCGGTGGCGTCGTTCTGGTCCCTGTACTCGACCTTGAGGACCTCCACGCCCTTCTTGTGGATGAAGGGGATGTCGCGGCTGACCAGGCCCTCCTGGATGCGGCGGTCCATGGCCCACTCGGGGCTCTCGAAGGCGTGGGTGGGCCGGTTGTGGCAGTCCACGCAGTCCATGCCCCGCTGGGGGAGCTTGGCGAGCTGCTCGGGGGTGAGCTTGGTGTCCGTGGAGACGTACTCGACCGACTGGCCCTTGTCGTCGCGGTAGATGACCCGGGGGATCACCTGGCGCCGCTCGTCGCCCGCGGAGTAGGTGATGCGCTCGGAGGTGTCGATGTGCCGCCCGTGGATGCCGGTGTTGGCCTCGCCGCTGCGGCCGCCGATCTTGAGCATGAGGACGGTGATGGCCGGCGTGTTGGCGATGTCGTCGCCGTAGTGGGTCTTCACCAGGATCTTGTTGCCGTGGAACTTCTGCGGCCAGTGGCAGGATTCGCAGGTCTCCTTGGCGGGGCGCAGGCTCTCGACGGGGCTGGGGATGGGCCGGTGGTAGTTGTTGAAGACGACCCCGAACAGCTGGCGCACGCCGGCGAGCTTGGCCCTCATGAAGGAGTCCGCGCCGGGGCCGATGTGGCACTGGGCGCAGCCCACCCGGGAGTGCGGCGAGTCCACGAAGGCCCGGTATTCCATGATCATGGGCGTGTGGCAGGTGAGGCCGCAGAACTTGCTGGAATCCATGTACTCCACGCCCCGCACCGTCGCCACGCCCAGGAGGGCGATGTTGAGGACGGTGGCCACGGCCACCACGGTCAGGACGTGGCGGATGTGCCGGGTGGTGAGGTCGACCTTGGGCATGACCTCCGGCGCCTCGCCCGCCTTGGCCATCTTCTTGTATTTGAGCCACATGCCGAAGGGGATGAGGACCAGGCCCACCAGGAACAGCAGGGGCAGCAGCACGAAGAGCAGGATGCCCACGTAGGGCAGCGCCGAGTGCGGGCTGGCCAGCTCCCGGAACCAGGACCACAGCAGCGTGAAGCCCGTGGCCGTGGTGAGGATGCCCGCGCAGATGCTCACCCAGTTGTCGCCGTAGAAGAAGGCGTGCCTGAACCACACCGTGAGCCGATCTCTCCAATCCATGGTCAAACTCCTATTCGGACAAGAATATCCGATATTGAACCTGTTGGGAACGAGGCATTAGATCACAAATTCGGGGGGAGCGCCGAGCTTGCGCAGACTTCGGGACAGGCGTTCGCGGTAGCGTCCGGCCAGGTCGGCGCCGGGCAGCCACCGGGCCTTGTCCCAGTCCAGGGCCAGGACCTGGCCGTCCGGCAGCACCTGGAAATTGGTGGCGTTGAGGTCCGGGGCATAGAGGCCCCAGGCGCACAGGGCCCCGAGGAGGGCCCGCACCTGGGGCAGGGCGGCCTCGTCCCAGGTCCGGGGCCACGGCGCGCCCCCGGCGAAGCGGGTGAGGAAGGCCCCCTCGCAGCCCCAGAGCCGGGGCCGGAAGGCCCACCCCAGCGGCTCGACGGTGGGGAAGCCGGCTTCCCACAGGGCCCGGTGGATCCGGTACTCCCGCTCGAAGCGCTCCGGCCCGGGGTAGATCGACGCGTTCATGTGGCGGACGAGGCCGCCCCGGCGGTAGGGGCGGATCACGGCGTCCCCGCACCGGTAGACGCCGCCACGCCCGAAGGACCCGCCCAGGGGCTCCGGGGCGCCTGCCAACTCCAGGCCGGGCGCCGCCGCCAGGGTCCACAGGCCCTCCCGGCCCGGCAGGGCCGCGGGCCGGGCCTCGGGGACCGGACCCGGTTCCCTGGGCGCGAAAGGCCAGGCGGATGGAAGGGGCGGATGCATGCCCCCCATTAGATCATCCTTCGGAGGTCCACGGCCCCCGCCGCGTGGGAACCCGCAGGGCCTGGGCCAGGAGCGCCAGGAAGGCGTCCCGGTCCACCACCCGCGCGCCCAGGTCCTCCAGGTTGGCGTTGGGCACCTGGCCGTCGATGAGGTGGAAGCCCCAGCCCCAGGCCAGGCGGCACAGGGCGGCGAAGGCCGCCCGGGAGGCGTAGCTCTCCAGGCTGAACATGCTCTCCCCGAAGAAGGCCGCCCCCAGGGACACGCCGTAGAGGCCGCCGCACAGCTCCCCGCCGCGCCAGGCCTCGATGCTGTGGGCGTAGCCCTCGCGGTGCAGGGCGAGGTAGCCCGCCCGGATCTCCCGGGTGATCCAGGTGCCGCCCTGGCCGGGGCGCTCCACCCGGGCGCAGTGCTCCACGACTTCCGCGAACCGGGTGTCGAAGCGCACCTCGAAGGGGTTCCGGGCCAGGGCGCGGCGGGTGCTGCGGGAGAGGTGCTCGTCGCCGGGGAGGAGGATGGCGCGCCTGGGGGGGGACCACCAGAGGATGGGGGAGCCCTCGCTGTACCAGGGGAACACGCCCAGGCGGTAGGCGCCCAGGAGCCGGGGCACCGAGAGGTCCCCGCCCACCGCCAGCAGGCCCTCGGCATCCGGGAACCGGGGGTCGGGGAAGGCCGGGGAGGGGCCGAGGCTGTAGACGGGGCTCATGGGAGGGCCGTCCTCATTCACCGATGGGCGTGATCTGGATCCCCTGGTAGTAGTGCTTCAGGATGCCGTCGAAGGTGGCCCCCTCCAGCGCCATGCCGTAGGCCCCGGTCTGGTCCATGCCGACCCCGTGGCCCCAGCCGCGGCCGTAGATCACCCAGCGGCGGGTGGGCGCTTCGCCCACGGTCGTCATGCGGAAGACGTTGTCCTTGAGGCCCAGGAGGTTCCGGATGTGCATGCCCCGGAAGCGGTGGGGGCGGTTCTGGCCGTCGCGCACGACCATGTCCGTGACCCGGCCCTGGGGGTTGTGGGTGAGCTCGAAGCCGCGAACCGCCTTGATGCCGGCGCGGGTGCGCAGCCGGTCCAGGAGGTCGGCCTCCTTGATCTCCACCTTCCAGTGGGCGGTGGGATTGTAGCGGTCCAGGGCCGTGCCGTCGGGGTCCAGGCGGCGCACCAGGAGGGGCGAACCGCCCGGGACGGGGGTCCACCGCACGCGGTCGCCCACCTGCACCGCGCTCTCGGCCACGAGGCGCAGGCTCCCGCCGGGGGCCTCCTCCGCCACCAGGATGGCGGGGGCCAGGGGCAGGGGGCCGGGGCCGCCGTTCTTCACGCGCACCTGCCCGTCGCGCAGCAGGGTGCCCTCCAGGAATTCCGCGGGCTCCAGCTCCTGCCAGAGGCGCCCCAGCACCTGGAGGGCCTGGCCCAGGGTGGGGGCGGTGCGCCAGAGCGCCGGCGGCGCGATGCCGCGGCGCGCCAGGAAGGAGGCCAGGGGCTGGTCCGCGGCGCCGGGGACCGCATCGCCCAGGAAGTAGCGGGCGTCCTCGGGGCGTTCCTGGCCGTCCACCACGTCCGCGAAGCCCAGGGATCGCGCCAGCCACAGCAGGATGTTCCGCTCCGGGGCCACGGGGGCCCGGCCCAGCCTCGACGCCAGGGCGGCCACGGTGGCCCGCAGGTCGTCCACCCGCGCGGGCTGGGTCATCCGGGCGGTGTCCAGGAAGGCCGAAGGCACCAGCCCCGCGGCGCAGAGGCGCAGCAGTTCCGTGGTGAGCCACGGCGTGTCGCCGGCCACCTCCAGGGCGCCCTTGAAGGTGATCGTCTGGGGCGCGGCCGCGTAGTTGGAGACGCCCTTGAGGTAGGGGCTGCCGTCCCCGAAGACGAAGGTGTTGTCGATGGTGGCCCCGCCCGAGTCGGCCATGAAGAGGGCCTGGATGGGCCTTCCGCCGTAGGTGGCGATGAGGCCGGCGGTCTCGGCCACGGCCCGGTCCGTGAGGGCCTGCTCGCCGTCGCGGCCCCCGTAGACCTGGTCCGCCACGGTGTCCAGGAGGTCGAAACCGTCCTTGGCGCGCTTGCCCAGGTTCACGAACGCGTAGGTGCGCGCCGCCACCGCCTGGGCCTTGAGGGCCTCCAGGGCCGGGTACTCCCAGGCCCCCATCTCCCGGGGCACCACGCCCCGCAGGTAGGTCTCCAGGTCGAGGGTGTTGACCACGGAGAGCCGCCCCTGGGCGTTGGGGAAGATCCGCATGGCGCCGCGGTAGCGGCCCTTGCCCACGATCGTGGTGAGCTCCCTGGCGGGCGCCAGCAGGACGCCCGCGTTGGGCAGGGCCAGGCGCTCGTAGCGCTCGGTGACCGCGTAGAGGGCCCGCGCCTTCCTGGGCGCGCCCTTGCGCTTCTCCGTGGACACCCACAGCTCGTCGTAGCCCTGGGCGGCCAGCTTCTCGAGGATGGGTTCGGCCTCCCTGGCGCTCTCGAAGCGGCCCGTGAGCACGCGCCAGGTGCCGCCGTCGGGCACCTCCACCCGGTCGGGACGCTCGCCCAGGGTGGCCAGCTTCTTCATGACGGCCGTGGCGTCGGCCAGGTTCATGGCGGTGCCCACCTGCACCCGGTACTCGTCGGTGGGATCGGCCTCGCCGCGGCTGTCCCACCAGATCCTCAGCTTCTCGCCCTCGGCCACCTTGAGGATGCGCCGGCCCTCCAGGCTGCGCACCTCGCCGCCGCCTTCCAGGCTGACGATCCACTCCAGGGCCTGGGTGTCCAGCCCCACGCGGATCTGGGGAGCCGCCGCAAGAACGGGCACGGCGAGACAGAGCAGGGCGGGGAGGGATCGCATGGCTCCAGCTTAACGCATGGAACATGAATGATGGGTTCATTGAATGGAGATGCGGCCTGTCCGGTTCATCGGGTGTCCTGGCGACTTCAGCTTGAAAAAATTTCAATAATGGGGAGTTGACATGAATTAGTAGTTAATTAAATTCATAACCGAGACCCGCTCCAGGACCCTTCCCCCGCCCGCACCGCCTCATCCCACCCCGCCGCTTCCTTCCAGGAGGTCCGCCATGCCCATGCCCCGCGCCCTGAAACGTCTCGAGTCCGCCCGGCTCCCGTGGTTCCAGTTCAGGGACCCTGGCCGCTGGCGCCTGGGCCGCGACCGGCACCGGCGGCGCCTCCTCTGGGCCGTGGACTTCCAGAAGGCCTGTCCGGCGCTCTGGCGCCACGGCACGGCGGCGGAGGAGGCCCGCGCCCAGGCCCGCACCGCGGCCAAGGCGGCGGCGAGAAGGCCCCGGCGCTTCCAGAACTAGGAGCCTGTCTACGTAATAGGAGGCCCCGCGATGATGGCACCGGGGCTAGCAAATCAAGGAAGGCGAGGAAAGCCTCAGCGGGACTGCGGTTGACGAGCCTGACGCAGAGTTGCTGGCCCCGCTGCCATCACCCGAAGGGCGGCGCCCGGAAGCGCGCTTATCGTGTGCAAGTCCCTTGAAGGATTGACCTAATCCTCCTGCGGGCCTTGCGCTCGATAATCACGCTTCTGGGCGCCGTCGCGGGGCCTCCTATTACGTAGACAGGCTCCTAGAGCTTCTCCCAGTGACTCGCCTCGTAGGTGTGCTTGATGGCGTAGTCGGTGTGGATCTGGGCCAGCTGCAGGTCCCCTGACGCGTCCTCGTTCACGGCGTGCCACCGGCAGTAGGCGTCCAGGGCCGAGGGGCCCGCCTCGCGGGTGCCGTTGCCGCTCCATCCCATGCCGCCGTAGGGCACGTGGACCTCGGTGCCGGTGGTGGAGTTGTTGATCGACGTCAGGCCCGCGCGGATCTCCCGCGCGAACCGCTGCGCCAGGGCGTGGTCGGCGGTGTAGATGGCGCTGCTCAGGCCGTAGGGCGTGGCGTTGGCCCACTCCAGGGCCTGGTCGAAGCTCTCCACCTGGCAGAGGTTCACGGTGGGGCCGAGGATCTCGGTCTGGAACAGCTTCATCTTCGGGGTGACGCCCTCCCACACGCAGGGCTGCATGAAGTGGCCCTTGGCGAGGGGGCCGTGCACCTTGGCCGTGCGGTTCTCCTCGGTCCACTTCGCGCCGCCGCAGAGCAGGGTCCCGCCCTCCTCGAGGCCGCCGTGCCAGTGGTCCTCGAAGGCCTTGGCGAAGCGGGCGTTGATCATGGGCCCGAAGAAGACGTCGGGGTTGCTGATGGGGTTGCCCAGCTCCAGGTCCGCCACCGCGGCCAGGAAGTCCTCCTTGAACCTGGCGTAGATGTCCTTGTGGATGATGATGTTGCCCACCGAGGTGCGGCGCTGGCCGGCGGTGCCGAAGGCGCCCCACAGGGCCCCGCGCACGGCGTTGGCCAGGTCGCAGTCGGGCATGACCACCATGGGGTTCTTGCCGCTGAGCTCCAGGCTGGGCACCGTCAGGTTGCGGCCCGCGGCCTCGGCGATGAGCCGGCCCACGGTGGTGCCGCCGGAGAAGCAGAACTTCTGGTAGAAGCCCTTGTCCAGGCCCGCCACCACGTGCTTGCCGCACCCCGTGCGCCCCTTGCCGTTCAGGATGTTCACCACCCCGGGGGGGAGGCCCGAGTCCATCATGCACCGCGCGAAGAGGTAGGCGATGGTGGGGGCGTCCTCGGAGGCCTTCCAGACGACCGTGTTCCCGCACAGGATGGCCGGGATGATCCGGGCCGCGGGGGTGGACAGGGGGAAGATCCCGCCGGCCATGACGGCCACCACGCCCAGGGGGCGCCGGTGGACGGTGATGGCGCGCTCGGGCAGCTCCGAGGGGATGACCTGGCCCAGCTGGCGCCGGCCCTCGCCCTGGAGGTAGTGACAGAGGTCGATGGTCTCCTGCACTTCGCCCCGGGCCTCGCGGATGGGCTTGCCCACCTCGCGGGTGATCACCGCGGCCAGCTTCTCCTTGTGGCGGGCCAGGGCCTCGCCGATGCGCCCGACCAGGGCGCCCCGCAGCGGCGCCGGCATGCGGCTCCAGGCCGGGAAGGCGGCGGCGGCGGCCTTGGCGGCCTTCTCCACGTCCCGTTCCCCGCACTCGGGGAAGATGCCGACCGTGTCCCGGGTGTCGATGGGGGACCTGGAGTCGAAGGAGGGCAGGTCGCCCTCCACCTCGCGGCCGCCGATCCAGTTGAACCCGATGACCGTCCTTCCATGGCTCGACACTGAGGGGGGATTGTCCTTCAGGTACATTTCGGGCTCCGGGGTACGTTGAACGTCCCAGGATAGCCGGGAGGGGGGCCCTTTCACACGGGTTACTTGTGACCTGCGACCTTGGACGAAGGGGTGCCACTCCGGCCATACTCTCCTGTCCGGAGGGTAAGTTGCGTAGATTCGATGTGGTGGTCGTGGGCGCCGGGATCGGCGGGGGCTCGTTCGTGTACAACCTCCTGAAGCAGGGCTTCACGGGGTCGATCCTGGTGGTGGACCGGGGGGATGCCGTTTCCACGGGCGCTTCCGCGTATTCGGCGGGGGGTTTCCGCAACCTGTGGACCACCCCCATCAACCAGCAGCTCTGCACCCGCAGCATCGGGATCCTCAAGTCCTTCCAGGACGAGATGGGCGTGGGCATCGGGTTCCGCCAGAGCGGCTACCTCTTCACCTACTACCAGGACGCCTGGAGCCGCATCCCGGCCGCCGCCGAAATCTGGAAGGCCAACGGCGTGGACTTCGAGCTCTTCACCCCCGCCCAGGTGGAGGCCATGATCCCCGGCCTGCGCTGCTCGGTGGACGCCGTGGACCCCGACGTGCGCGAGTACCTCGAGATGGAGCCCATCGCCGGGGCCGTGTTCGGCAGGGACTGCGGGAGCTTCGACCCCAGCCAGGCCGCGGTGGGCTACTTCGAGCGGGCCCTCAAGGACCACCCGGGCAAGGCCCAGCTGGAGCTGCGCACCGAGGTGGAGGCCCTCACCTTCGACGCCGCGGGCAGGGCCACGGGCCTGCGCATCACGGGCCCCGGGGGCCAGGAGACGCTGGAGGCGGGCCTGGTGGCCCTGTGCTCGGGTCCCTGGACCAACGGCCTCCTGAAGCGGTCCGGGTGCCCCGATGAGGATCTCATGCCCATCGTGGCCCAGAAGCGCATGATGTTCCTCACCGACTTCCCCGACCAGGACCCGCGCTGGCAGGACATCCCCCTCACCATCATCGACCAGGGGATCTACTTCAAGTACGAGAGCGGGAACCTCCTCATCGGCAAGGCCAAGGCCGACACCCCCGACAGCCTGGACACCACCTTCGAGCCCGACTACTACGTGGAGGAGATCAACCTGGTCATGCAGGAGCGCATGCCCCCCACCGCCACCTGCAAGCTCAAGAGCGGCTGGGCCAGCCTCTACGACACCACCGGCCCCGACCACAACGCCATCCTGGGCTGGCACGCCAACCACCCCGGCCTGCTCCTGCAGGTGGGCTACAGCGGCCACGGCGCCATGGAGAGCCCCGCCGTGGGCATCGGCCTGGCCGAGCTGGTCATGACCGGGGGCTACCGCAGCATCGATCTCGCGCCCCTGCGGTGGAGCCGGTTCCGGGAAGGGGATCTGGTGAAGGAGACGATCGTCATCTGACGGTATGATGGGGGTCCTGGGGGACCCTTGTTCGACAACATCCACATCGCCACGATCCTCGTCTCGTACGTGGCCATCCTGTTCGCCCTGAGCGTCCACGAGGCCGCCCACGCCGCGGCGGCCTACTACCTCGAGGACGACACGGCCGCCCGGCTGGGCCGCATGACCCTGAACCCGCTGGCCCACATCGACCCGCTGGGGACCCTCATCCTGCCGCTGCTGGGCATGATCTCGGGCATCCGGGTGCTGGGCTGGGCCAAGCCGGTGCCGGTGAACCCGGGCCGGCTCACCCGGAAGTACCCCATGCGGGTGGGGTACGCCATGGTCGCCGCCGCCGGGCCCGCCTCCAACATGGTCCAGTCCCTGGTGTTCCTGGTGATCCTGGCGGTCCTGATCCGCGTGGTGGGGCCCGAGAACCCCTCCATCCGCCTGAACTGGTTCTTCGCCTCCATGCAGATTCCCGTGGAGCGGTTCATGCAGGTGCCCGGCATGGGCACCGGCACGGCGCTGGCCATCACGCTCCTGGGGCGCCTGGTCTGGATCAACATCGGCCTGGCCATCTTCAACCTGCTGCCCTTCGGGCCCCTGGACGGCGC
Organism: Geothrix sp. 21YS21S-2; assembly: GCF_030846775.1. Taxonomy (NCBI): domain Bacteria; kingdom Pseudomonadati; phylum Acidobacteriota; class Holophagae; order Holophagales; family Holophagaceae; genus Geothrix; species Geothrix sp. 21YS21S-2. Next base: position 1,592,325 of record NZ_CP132910.1, on the reverse strand, counting down.
GGGCATCCTGCGCGGCTTCCTCCCCCACCACACGCTGCCCACCTTCGACCGCATCCAGCCCACCATCACCATCGTCCTCCTGGTGTGCTTCCTGGTGCTGCCGGTGGTGATCACGACGATCCTCAGTCCCTTCTTCTACGTCGCGGACGTCCTGTACATCACCCCCCTGGCCCGGCTCCTGCTCGGAGCCTGAGCCCCCACCGGAGCCCGAATGGAAGAGAAATTCATCACCAACGCCGAAGACGTGGAGGGCGAGTCCGCCACCTTCCTGGAGGCCTCGAGGCGCAGCCAGGCCATCTGGGAGGACCTCCCGAAGCACCCCTCCAAGTACCGGGTCCTCACCGGCGAGCGCCCCACGGGGCCGCTCCACATCGGGCACCTCTTCGGCACCCTGGCCAACCGGGTGCGCATCCAGGAGCTGGGCGCCACCACCTTCATCGTCATCGCCGACTACCAGGTGCTCACGGACCGGGACAGCGCCGAGAACGTGGGCGCCAACGTCCGCGAAGTGATCCTGGACTACCTGGCCTCGGGCCTGGACCCCGAGAACGGCCGCACCTTCTTCTTCAGCCACAGCCACATCCCCGAGCTGAACCAGCTGCTGCTGCCCTTCATGAACCTGGTCACCACCGCCGAGCTGGACCGCAACCCCACCGTCAAGGAGGAGATCAAGGCCGCGGGCCTCAAGCAGGTGAACGCCCTCATGTACACCTACCCCATCCACCAGGCCGCCGACATCCTCTTCTGCAAGGGCAACGTCGTGCCCGTGGGCCGGGACCAGCTGCCCCACCTGGAGCTCACCCGCAAGATCGCGCGGCGCTTCAACGACCGCTTCGCCGCGGACGCGCCGGTCTTCCCCATTCCCGACGCCCTCCTCTCCGACATCCCCCTGGTGCTGGGCACCGACGGCCAGAAGATGAGCAAGAGCCGCGGCAACACCATCATGCTCAAGATGACCGCGGAAGAGACCGCCAAGGTGATCAAGGGCGCCAAGACCGACGCCGACCGCAACATCGCCTACGACCCCCAGAACCGCCCGGAGGTGGCCAACCTCCTGCGCCTGATCTCCATCTGCACCGGCGAGGCCCCCGAGTCCATCGCGGCGGGCATCGGCGACGGCGGGGGCGGGAAGCTCAAGGGCGCCCTCACCGAGGCCCTCAACGCCCACCTGGCGCCCATGCGCGAGCGGCGCGCCCGCTACGCCAAGGACCCCTCCTACGTGCAGGACGTGCTGCGCCGCGGCATCGCCCGGGCCCGGGAGGAGGGCATCGCCACCCTGAAGCAGGTGCGCAAGGGCATGAACATGGACCACGGGCTGGACGGCTAGGCCGGCCAAGGGATGCGCGCCGGATTCCCGCTACCATGGCAGGGACTGGAGCGCCTGCCATGACACCGTCGGACATCCTCGCCGAGCTTGAACTCCCCTACGACGGCCTCCCCGAGGCCGCGCTCCTGGAGGCCATGGACCAGCCCGCGGCCGTCATCCCCGGCCTCCTGACGATCCTGGAGGAGGCCGCCGCCGACCCCATGGACTACATGGACGCCGCGGGTTCCAACGCCCACCTCTACGCCCTCTACCTCCTCGCCCAGTTCCGGGAGCCCCGGGCCCTGGCCCCGCTCATGGCCATGCTCCGCCTGCCTGCCGAACAGCAGGACGCCCTCCTGGGCGACCTGCTCACGGAAGGCGTGCCCTCCCTCCTCGCGTCGCTGTGCCTGGGAGCCCCCGAGGTGCTGGAGGCCGCCGCCGGCGACGTGGACCTGGACCCCTACGTGCGCGGCGCAGCCATGGACGCCCTCCTGGTGCAGTCCTTCCAGGGGCACCTGCCCGAGGAACGGCTCATGCGGAGCTTCGACGCCCTTCTCAGCGCCTTCGAGGCCCGGGGCCCCGCCGAGGATCCCACCGCCTGGGCCTTCCTCGTCATCGCCCTGGAGACCGCGGGCTTCGCCCCCTTCCTCCCGCGCCTCCAGGACGCCTGCGCCCGGGGGCGGGTGGACCGGGAACTGGTGGACGAAGGCGAGCTGGAGGAGGCGCTCACGAAGCACAACGCCCACCAGCGCCGCCGCTTCCTGCTGACCCACCACCTGGTCGAGGACGCCCTGCTCTCCCTGGAGGAACTCCACTGGCCCGGCGACGGCAACGCATTCGAGGACGAGCCCGTGGAGGACCTGCCCACCTTCGCGCCCGAGGCCCTGCAGTCGATCATCGCCCGCCAGGGCTACCCGCGCGACGCCGCGACCCCCGCGCTCAACGCCCCGTGCCCCTGCGGCAGCGGGAAGAAATACAAGCGCTGCTGCGGGAAGCCCTAATACCCCGTCAGCAGGGCCCTCTCCCAGTCCGGGCGCCCCCGGAGCGCCGCCAGCCTCGCCATGGGCGCCGCGTCGTATTCCACCTTCAGCAGCCGCGCCTCCCAGACGTCCCCGGCCGGCTCCAGCAGCGCGTACCGCGCCTCCGGGCTCCCGTTGACCACCGAGTGGCGGTAGGGTTCGTCCACGTGGAAGGCCTGCAGCCCCACGCTGCCGGGGTTCACGATGAGCTGCCCCCGCGCCGTTCGCGCCACCCGCGGCGTGTGGGAATGCCCGCAGGCGATGACCGGGGCCGCGACGGAGCCCAGCCTCCCTTCCACCTCCTCCGCCGTCGCCGGCCGGATCCCGCCGCCGTCCACGGTCTCCAGGAAGTACACCAGGTCCGACGCCGGGGTCCCGTGGCAGAGGAACACCGCCTCCCCCAGCCGCCCGGTGCCCGGCAGGCTCCGCAGCCAGGCGAACTCGGCCTCGCCCAGCCTGCCGTGGGCATAGGCGTCGGACGCGCCCATCGCCCCCCCTTCGAGCACCTGCCGCTCGTGGTTCCCCGCCAGGTGCAGCCACCCCGTCCCCATGAGGAACCGCGCCGTCTCCAGCGGCAACAGCGGCCCCGAAACGGAGTCCCCCAGGTTCACCACCCGGTCCACCCCGCGTCCTTCCAGGTCCCGGACCACCGCCTCGAGGGCCGGCAGGTTCCCATGGATGTCAGAAACCAGAGCGACGCGCATGGAAAAAGCTTAGCGGGTCCCGCCCCCGGTTGCCTCCGGATCCTCGCCCGCCCGCACTGCCAGGGCGCTTTTCCCGTTTGAATTTTCCTTGCGTTCCGCACCATGGCGGGTAAACTAGAACTTCCGAGTCGGTTCCTTAGCTCAGCTGGTTAGAGCATCTGACTCTTAATCAGAGGGTCCAGGGTTCGAGTCCCTGAGGGACCACCAGTCGGAACAGCACTTAGGCCCACCCACAAGGTGGGCCTTACTGTTGTTGCCCTGCTCCTGTCCCGATCGGGAACACCGCCGCCTTCTTCAGTTCGTCAAGGAAGCTCGCTTCCACCCAGTAGATGGCCATCCTTCCGTTCTCGCCCGGACGGCGGTCCAGGTCCTGCAGGCGCCGGAGGGTGATCTTCTCGCCCCGGGCGAACGACTCCTTCCCGCCCCGGGCCGAGGCGAAGAAGAGGTACGTGCCATCCTGGCTGAGGCTGGCGCTTTCCTCGCCGTTCCCGGGGTGATTGATCATCGGGCCCAGATTCCGGGGCAGGCTCCACTGGTCCTTGGCGTTGCGGAAGAGCACATAGTAGTCCAGACCCCCCACGGAATCCTGGAGGCCCATCGCAGCCACGATCATCAGACTCTCGTCCGGCGCGATGAAAGGATTGAAGCGGGCCTTGCCGACCTGGACACGGTCCGGCAACCTTTCTGCGGCCTCGAGGCCACCGCCCCTCCGGCGAGCCCGCCAGATGCTTCCCCTGCCGTCCGCTCCATCCCGGCAGAAGTACAAGGTGCCCTCGCGGGTGGCGGTGGGGAAGAAGCTGCCATCGGGACCGTTGATGTCGGACCCGAGGCGCCGGGGCGCTCCCCACCCTGCGGGTCCGCGCTCCATCACCCAGATCCCCATGGGGGCGGGCGCCTGGGCCTCCGGATCCTCCGGGCGGTCCGACACGAACCAGAATCGCTTGCCGTCCGGACTGATGTGCGGCTCCAGGGTCTTCCACCGTGGATCGGCTGCGAACTCAGGCACTTCGGGTGCGGTCCATCCGGAGGCCGTCCGCCGGACCTCCACGATGGCGCTGTGGACGAAACCCTCGGACGAGACCCGGAAATAGGCTTCATTTCCGTCGGGAGAGAAGGTGATGTCCCGGGTCGTCATCCCTGTGTTCACGAGGCCGGGCGCGAACAGTTTTGGCGTCCTTCCCGGAGCGGGCTGGTTCAGGTAGGGAGCATGGCCGGGCTGGCCCGCATCGGAAACGTGGGAGAACGCTAAGGCCAAGACGTTCAGAAGGACGCAAGCCCATGCCCGCAGCCCTCGATCGAAACGGAAATTGAAGGACATCATCCCTCCTGACAGGCCGTTCCCGGTTGTTCAGACCCGACTATAGCGGCTCTTCGCGCAAGCGTGCGGCTGTCCTGCCGACCTTCGTCCAGGGGGTGCCTTCTTGGACGACCCGGTTGACGGCCATTCTCCGCGACCCATCTCCCCGGGGAGGCCGGCCCGGCGCCTTCACGCCTTTCCGCACGACCCCAGGTTGTATCGCAATTCCTCTATCCCGAAAGGCTTAGCCATAAGCGTGACCTGGTCGTAGGCGGCGACGAGATCCAGCGCGTCCTGGTCGGTCCGCCCCGTGGCGAGCAGCACCGGAATCCCCGGGCAGAGGGCGCGCAGGCGGGGCAGGGTTCCGGCCCCGCCCAGGCCGGGCATGTTCATGTCGAGGATCACCACGTCGGGCCGGTAGCCCTCGCCGAGCCGGGCCAGGGCCTCCTCCCCGCAGGCGGCCGCGGTGAACGTGTGGCCCAGGTACTCCAGGACATTCTGGAGGGTGCTCATCATGAATTCGTCGTCTTCCACCAGGAGCACGTCCAGGACCGGACCGGCGGCCGCCGCGCGGGGTTCCGCCCCGTCCACCGGGGCCGAGGCCGCCGGGGCGCAGGCCGGGAAGGTCATCCTCACCCGGGTGCCCCTGCCGGGTTCGCTCTGGAGTTCCAGTTGGCCGTGGTGGGCCTTGACCGTGCTGTAGACCATGGACAGGCCCAGGCCGGTGCCCTTGCCCACGCCCTTCGTGGTGAAGAAGGGATCCAGGGCGCGGTCCAGCACCTCGCGGGTCATCCCGCTCCCGTTGTCCTCCACCACGGCCTCGATCCTCTGCTCAGGCAGGTTCCGGGTCCGAAGCACCAGGGTGCCGTTCTCCGGCATGGCGTCCATGGCGTTGATACACAGGTTCATGAACACCTGGGCGAAGGAGCCGGCGTCGCCCTTCATGGGCCGCAGCGCCGGATCCAGGTCCAGCTCGAAGCGCACCTTCACCAGGGTCGTGCGCTCCAGCAGCTTGATCTCCTCGCGCACCACGTCGTTCAGGTTCAGCAGGCGGTTCTCCACCACGCCCGCCCGGGCGAAGCTCAGCAGCCCCTTGACCACGTTGGTGCCCCGCTCCGCCGCCTTGACGATGGTCTCGAAGGCCCGGTGCGTGGCGCTGTCCGCTTCATGGACTTCCAGGTTCACCGAGGCCAGGGTCAGGATGGCGCCCAGCACGTTGTTCATGTCGTGGGCGACGCCCCCGGCCAGGAAGCCGAGACTTTCCATCTTCTGGGACTGCACAAGCTGGCTGTGGGAGGCCTGCAGTTCCGCGGTGCGCTCCTTCACCCGCTCTTCCAGGGTGGCCTTGGCTTCCGTCAGCTCCCGGGTGCGCTCCTCCACGCGCTCCTCGAGGTGGGCGTTCCGCCGGGCCAGCGCCCAGGTCCTCCACCGGGCATAGGCGATGGCGCCCGCCACCACGCCGAGGCCCGCCAGCACCCGGAACGTCCAGGACCCCCACCAGGGGGGGAGCACCCGGAAGCGGATGGGCGTTGAATACACCCACGGCCCGCCGCCGGCCTGGCTGCGGACCTGGAAGGCATAGAGGCCGGGGGCCAAACCCGTGTACCTCGCCTCCCGGCCTTTGGCCGCATGCCATTCCGGCTCCAGCCCCTCGAGCCGGGCCCCCAGATGGAGGTCGTCCTGGTGGTGGATGCTGAGGGCGGCGAAACGGGCCTCGAACGTGTTGCTCCGGAAGGGCACGTCGAGGGGCTTGTCCGGGACCTCATGGAAGGACGCCTGGCCCAGGGTGAAGGCATAGGTCCGCAGCACGGGCGGGGGCGGAAGGCCATCGTAGGCCCGCGCCACGAAACGTGCGATGCCGTCGACGGTCCCGATCCACACGTCGCCGTTGGGGTCCGGGAGGAAGGCCATGTTGTTGGTGCCGTCGCTGACGAGTCCGTCGCGGTAGGTGAACACCTCCACGCCTCCACCGGCATGCACGAGGTGCACGCCCGCGCCGGAGCCGACCCACAGGTTGCCGTGGACATCCTCACCCAGGAGGAAGATCGTCAGGGCCGGATCGATCTCCGCGTCGAAATGCTTCAGGATGCGGAACCGCCCCTTGTCGTAGCGGGCCCGCGCCACCCCGAGGTTGCTGGAGTAGGCCAGGAGCAGGTCGCCGTTGCGAAGGGACCGCGTGAAGTCCAGGGCGTCCTCGCGCAGGCCGTCCTGGCGGGTGAAGCGGCGCCATCGGCCGCCTTCGCGGAGGGCCAGGCCATGTTCGCCCGCGGCCCAGAGCCGGCCTTCGGCATCCTCGTGGAGGTCCCCGATGGATTCCCTGGGTGTGCCGCCAGGCAGCGGTTCAGGGGTGAAGCCCCACAGGCTCCCATGGCCGGTTCCCCGCAAAAGGCCGCCTGAATCCGTCGCCACCCACAGCGTGCCCGAGCGGTCGAACACCAGGCGGAAGATGCGGCCATCGGCTCGAACCCCCTGCTGCGGCCCGAATTTAACGGTCTGTCCCGTGGCCGGGTCCCACCGCCGCACCCAGGCCGAGCCCGCCAGATAGAAGGCGCCATCAGGCCCCTGGACCACGGACCGGACCTGGGTGTCCTCCGTTCCGGGGATCATCTGCCATCCGCCGGGCCCCAGCCGGGCCAGTCCCCGCTGGGTCCCCGCGAACATCGTCCCGAACCTGTCCCGGATCAGGCTCCAGACGCACGGATCCGCCAGGCCGCTCTCGGCGCCATGGCTGCGCCAGAACCGGCGGCCCTTGACCCTCCCGAGCCCCCGTCCACCCGCCCAGAGGGCGCCCCCCCGATCCATCAGGACGGCCGCTCCGAGCCCTCCGGGCCACCCCTCCTTCACGCCCATCCTCAGGACGTCCCCCTTGTCCAGCCACACAAGCTCGCTGTTGCCCGGCATCCAGAGCCGTCCCCGTCCGTCCACGTGGAGGCTCACGCCCCCATTGGTTCGTTTCACCGGGAACGGCGCGGGTTCGAACCTCCCCTGCCTGAGGCACCAGAGGGCCTCCGTCGAACGGGCCCAGAGCGTTCCCGTTCCATCCACCGCGAGCGCACGCAGGGGCCGTTTCCCGAAACCCGCGGGGCCCGCAAGCTCCTGCCAGGCCCCGCCCTCCGCCCTGAACACCCGGGCCCGGTGACCATCCCAGGAGGAGGCGACCAGCCCCCCTCCTTCGGGCAGGGATGCAAGGGCGGCAACGGCGCCCCCGGGCCAGGAGGGCATGGTTTCGAAATGATCCCCGGTGGTTTGCCGGTAGGGGCCGGTGGCGGTTCCCACATGGAGGCGCCCCCCGGGTCCGACGGCCAGGGCCGTGATGGACGGGGCCGGATCGGGCAGGCCGGCGCCCACGGCAACGAACCGGTCCCCCTCGCTGCGGGCCAGGCCCCGGAAGGTGCCGATCCAGAGCTTCCCGTCGGGATGGACCAGGACCGCCTGGACCACGCTGCTGGGCAGCCCATTCGGACGCCTAAAGCTCTGGAAGGATTTCCCGTCGAAGCGGTGCAGGCCCGTCTCGGTGCCGACCCAGACGAACCCGTCCCTGTCCTGGCTGAGTGTTGAAATGTTTAGGTCCTGAAGGCCGTCCTCGAGTCCGAATTCCAGCCACTTCAAGCGGCCGGGGGGCTCCGGCGGGCGAGCCCGCAGCGATCCCAGGCCCACCAGCAGGGCCAGGGTCAGCCGCAAGAGGTCGTTCATGGTTGCCAAGGCAGGCCCCCTAGGCTTGCTCCGGACCATGGAAGGGCGATCGTAGCAAGCTTGCTTCTGCTAATTGTTTCAGCTTTTGTAATTTAGCTGGAATGCAAATATTATACAACCAAAGTCCTGGAACCGTGAAGGATCATGGAAGCCGAGGTCCCGGGCGCCCCTCCCGCGGCCCCGTTCCGGCAGGAAGTCCCCCGGATCCATGCCTTCTGCCGACCCCATCCCTTTTTCAAGGGTTGGTGCCCACCCCGGTTCTGGTCATGATGGGAGTCTCGATTCAGATCACCCTGTTCAAGGAGCATTGCGTGGGAAACGGCGTCGGATCCCTTCCTTCCGCCGGGGCATGGGCGCGGATGGGCCTGTTGGCCTGGGTGGCGGCATTCTCGTCCGCGGGTCTCCCTGCCCAGGCGCCCTCGGGCTACCTCGAGGCCGGGATCGGGCGCCGGCAGGGGGACTACGGCCTCGCCACCACCAACCGCCTGGACCTGGCCTACGGCGCGGCAGGCCTGGCCACCTCCAGCTACGACGTGAACGTGGCGGTCCCCTACCTGCGGGTTGAAAGCCAGGAGGGGGGCAAGACCATAAGGACGACCGGGTTGGGGGACGTCCTCGTCCGGGGCCTCCGCCGCATCCTGCCCGAGACCCTCGGCGGCCAGGCCCTGGACGGGGGCCTGGCCGTGAAGCTGCCCACTGCCAAGAAAGACAAGGGACTTGGGACCGGGCTGACCGATGTGGGCGGCTTCCTGGCGGCCCACCAGCGGTTTGGCCGGATCCAGTTCTCGGCGTCCGGCGGCTGGATCCAGAGCTCCTCCAGCAAGGACGCGGCCGGGACTCCCATCCGCGCAGGCATCTACACGGCCGGCGCCGGGCTTTCCTACGAAGGCAGACGTTCCAAGGTCTCCCTCACGTGGCTGGGCCAGGGTTCCCAGTATCCGGGAATGCCCGCCCCGCGGGAGGTCGCGTTGGAGCTGTACCAGAGCCTCGGGTATCCCTTCGCCCTCGGCGCCTCCTTCGGCGCGGGGCTGAACGATGGAGCCCCCAGGACCCGCTTCGGGCTCTCCCTCTCCTACCGCCCCTGAGGATCCGATGCCCGCCCTTGGAGAGGAGGCCCTGCCCTGAAACCGCTCTGGCCCGCGCTGGTCTTTGCCGTCACCCTCGGTCTGCGCCTGGCGGGGATCGTGGATCCGGCCGAGCTGCTCCTCCGCGATGCCCTGCTGCGCCGTCTCCCCTCCAAGCCGGCCGCCAAGGTCGCGGTCGTGCTCATCGACGAGGAGGCCCTCCGCGCGGGCGGCAGCTGGCCCTGGGACCGGGCGCGGCTGGCCGCCCTGGTCCAGGGGGTGTTCGACGCGGGGGCCAAGGGCGTCGTGATCGATCTGCTGCTGCCGGAGGAGAGGGCGGGAGACGCCCTGCTGGCGCGCGCCCTGGAGCGGGGGCCGTCCCTGCTCGCCGCCGGCATGGACGATTCGGGCGAGTGGGTGCTTCCGAACCGGGCCCTGCGGGGGGCCGCGGTGGGACATGTGAGCTACGACCTGGACCGGGACGGGGTGGTGCGCCGGTTCTCCTCCACCAAGGAGCGGGGTGGACGGGTCCTCCCCGCGCTCTCTGTCGCGGCCGCGCGCCTCGGCGATCCGCGCCGGCCGGTGCCCGTGGCCGTGACCCTCCGGCCCGGCTACCGCACCTGGCCGGTCCCCGCGGTGGACGCCGCCACGGTGCTCGCGGGTCGTCCGGCGGAGGCCCTCCGGCAGCGGATCGTCTTCATCGGCATAAGCGCCGCGGGCGTCGGGGACCGGTTCGTCTCGCCCCTTTCCAGGGACGGCTCCCCGGATCCCGGGGTGCTGGTGGAGGCGGTGGCGGCCGAGGCCATCCTGTCCGGGGACCTGATGCGGGAGGCTCCGCCCCTCGTGGACGCGCTGCTGGCCTTCGGCCTCGCCCTCCTGGGGGCCTTCCTGACGGAGGCTCCGGGCCGGGTCCGCCGCGCCCTCGCCCCCGCCGTCCTTCTGGCCCCGCCCTTGTTCGCCCTGGCGGCCCAGGCCTTCCTCAAGGTCGAACTGGCTCCCCTGGCGATGCTGCTGCCCCTGGTCATCCTGGCGGGATTGGCGCGGGTGCGGCGGGCGGGGCGGGCCGAGGGCGACGCACGGTCCCGGATCGAGGAACTGGAGCGCCTCCAGGCCGCCCAGGCGGCGCTGCGGACCCAGGATGCCGAGGCCCGCCGGAGGGTGGCCCACGAGCTCAAGACCCCCCTGACATCCATGAAGGGGCTGGCCCAGCTCCTGGCCCAGTTCAACCTTTCGGTGGAGGAACGGAACCGCGTCGCCGGGATGGTGGTGTCCGAAACCTCACGGCTCGCCCGGATGGTGGATGACCTCCTTGACCTGGAACGCCTGGGCCTGCGGGATTTCCACCGGGACGCCCGGCCCCTGGACCTCTCCGCCCTGTGGGGAAAGCGGGTGGACTTCCTCCGCGCCGGCACCTCGCGGGCGATCACCGCGGACCTGGCCGCCGGCCTGGGGGTGCTGGGAGACCCGGCCCTCCTGGACCGGGTCCTGGAGAACCTCGTCGCCAACGCGGTCAAGTTCTCCCCGGAGGGGGCCCCGGTGGCCGTCGCCCTCCGGGAGGCGGAGGGCTGGGCCGTCCTGGAGGTCGCCGACCGCGGGCCCGGCATCCCCCCCGGGGAGCGGGAGCGAATCTTCGGGCGGTTCGCCCGGGGCAGCGCCCAGGGGATGGCGCAGGGCCTGGGCCTGGGTCTCGCCCTGGTGGCGGAGGTGGTCGCCTGGCACCGCGGCGAGGTCGGGGTCCTGGAGGGCCCGGGGGACGGCAGTGTGTTCCGTGTTAGACTCCCGCTGGTCCGGAGGGCGGAATGACGTGGGTTCTCGTGGTGGACGACGACCTGGCGATCCGTGAGATGGCGGCCCTCGCCCTGGAGAAGACCGGCTACCGGGTGGCCCGGGCCGAGAATCTGGCGGCGGCCCGGCGCGCCATCCGGGACCGGCGGCCGGATGCGGTGCTCGCCGACATCTACCTGCCGGACGGGAGCGGGATGGACCTGCTGAGGGAGGTCCGGGAACTGCCGGATCCCCCGCCCGTCATCATCATCACGGCCAGGGGCTCCATCGAGACCGCCGCCCAGGCCCTGAAGGAGGGGGTCGCGGACTACCTGGCCAAGCCGTTCGATCTCCAGGACATGATCGGATGCGTGCGGGCCGCGCTCCGGCAGCGGGCGCCCGAGGTTCCGGCCGTCGAAAGCGGTCCTGCGAGCGTCATCATCGGCTCGCATCCTTCCATCGTGGAGGTCTACAAGGCCGCCGGCCGGGTCGCGCCCATGCACGTCCCGGTCATGATCTTCGGGGAGACCGGCACGGGGAAGGAGCTGGTGGCCCGGGCCCTCCACAGCTTCGGCAGGCACCCCGAGGGGCCCTTCGTGCCCGTCCACTGCGGCGCCCTCCCCGACACGCTCATTGAAAGCGAGCTTTTCGGCCACCGGAGGGGGGCCTTCACGGACGCCCACCGGGACCGCCAGGGCGCCCTGGCCCTGGCGAACGGCGGGACCGTCTTCCTGGACGAGATCGGCGAGATCTCCCCCGTCTTCCAGGTCAAGCTGCTGCGGTTCCTCGAGGACGGCGTCATCCAGCCCCTCGGGGCGGAACGCCCGGAACCCGTGGAGGTGCGGGTGGTGACCGCCACCTACCGGGACCTGAAGGCCATGGTGGCCAGCGGCGCCTTCCGGGAGGACCTCTACTACCGCCTCGCGGGTTACGAGATCCGGGTCCCGCCCCTCCGGGACCGGCTTTCGGACCTGCCCGCGCTGATCGCGCACTTCCAGTCGCGGTTCCTGGGCGAGCTGGGGCTGCCGGGGATCGGGGCGCTTTCCCGGGACGTGCTGGCGCTCCTGGCGGCGCACCCCTGGCCGGGCAACGTGCGCGAACTGGGCCACGTGGTCCGCCGCGCGCTCATCGAGTGCGGCTCCCTGGACGACCCCGACACCGTGCGGCGCATCCTCGGAGGCCTGGAGGGGCAGGGGGCCGGGACGGCCCTGTCGCCCGCCGCGTTCCAGGCGCCCTTCGTGTCCCTGGAGGAGATGGAGCGGATGTACCTCCTCGCCGTGCTCGCCCATGAGCGGGGGAACAAGACCGAGGCCGCCCGGATCCTCGGCATCGAACGGAAGACCCTCGCCCGCAAGCTCAAGCCGGTCGATGCGTACGGCGTGGACCTGCCGGATGGAGATGAATCATGAATTGGCTGATGGCCCCGCTGCTGTTGAATCTTCTCCAGGCGCCCGTGCCGCAGCCGGACGTTCTCCTGTACCAGTTCGAGGAGGTCAAGCCCTCCGTCCAGCGCTGGCCCGGAGGGGACAGGACCAAGGAACGCAAGGCGGCCCAGGGAGACACCGCCCCCCCGGGGGATGCGGTGCGCACCGGCTGGTGGGGCCGCACGGTCCTGGCCGTTCCCTCCCGCGGCGCCCGGTTCGAAATCCTCGCCAGCACGCACGTCAAGCTCGCGGGGGGGGAGCCGGGGGTGCTGCTGACCCTGGATCAGGGACGCATCATGTGCTTTTTCAAGGCCCTTACCGGAGGCCCGCAGGAGCGGAAGATCGCCGTACCCGGCGCCCTGCTGGCGGTCCGGGGGACGACATACGGGGTGGAGGTGGACTGGGCGGGCCGGACCACCCTGACCGTCTTCGAGGGCGTGGTCGAGGTCCTGGCCAAGGGGCACCAGGGCATGCCGTTCCAGGTGAAGGCGGGCGAAATGTCCACGTTCAGCCCGGCTGAAACGCCGAAGGTGGAGGTCGTCCACGGCCAGGGCTACCTGCACAAGGCCTGGAGCCAGGGCGGGCGCCCGGACACCGTCCTGGCCCCCGGGGCCCGCGTGCCGGCGGTGGTGGGGCAGGGCAAGCCGCACCCGACGCCCGGCGGTCCCAAGACCAAATAAGGCGAGTCGATCGGACCCGCGGCGGGGTCGAGAACGGGTCGAAATGACGCGAAGGCGGCCGGGGAACGGCCGGGAATCCTTCCGGGAGGCCGTGGCACGCTTATTGATTGAAAAAGTGCAAACCGAAGGTCCAGGTCTTGGAATGCCAAGCCCCCCCGCCTGAAATCAGGGTCCATGGAGAACATCAAGGTGGTCTCGGGCAGGTGATCGGCATTTCATTGAGCGCCATCTGTTTCCAAGCCCCGACACCTTCCCCGAGTACGAGAGGACACCCCGAATGCGGACCCAGCCATCCAGAGAATCGGGGTTTTCCCTGACGGAACTGCTCGTGGTCCTGGCCATCGTCGCCATCCTCGCCATCGCCACGGCCTCCAGCTTCGCCCCGAGGACGCCCCGGGCGGTCCAGCATGGCCTGCAGGACGTGCGAGGCATGGTGCTCCAGGCCCGGAGCCTCGCGCTATCCACCGGGCAGACGGTGGTCATGAGGCCCGATTTCACGACGGGCACCGTCCAGTACGTCGCCATCCAGAGCCTTGACCCCGCCAGCCCCGGCTACCTCCAGCTGGAGACCACCCCTCGCCTCACCACCGCCCTGGACGCCTCCTGGCGCCGGTACGCCAAGGTGGGGCTGAGCCTCCCCCTGGCGGCGAATGAAGTGGCGCCCCCGGGCGACGTCGCGGCCATGACGACCTTCATGGGCGGCACCGCCTTCTGGAACGCCCCGCTGGGTTCCTCCTCCCGGCTGTTCGGGTTCAACGCCACCGGCAACCTCCAGTCGGTGGCCGCCTCCGGCGGATCCGCCGCCACCCTGGTGGGGGGCGGCTGGATCGGCGTGACCGGCGCCAGCGCCAACCGTCAGGGCGTGCCCTACGGCGTGGTCCTGGTGAACGAACAGGGAATGACCCTCGCCTTCTACAAGGCGGACAGCCAACTCGACACCCCCCCGGAGCTGAAATGGAAACGCCTGGACTGATGCCGCCTCCCCGCCACGAGGCCGGATTCAGCATGGTGGAGATGCTGATGGTGGCCTTCATCATGGCCATCGGCCTCCTGGGACTGCTGACCCTCCAGGGGGCCTCCCTCGCCTCGGCCACCGCGGGGCGGGAGCGCGGAACCGCCATCCTCCTGGCGCACAACTTCATGGACGCGGTCACCGCGGAGGGCATCTTGAGCTCAGGCGAGCGCATGCAGAGCCCCACGGGCGCCGTGACCACCGGGGGCTACCGCTACATCGATCCCGTCCTCTACACCGCCCACGCCTCCTCCGCGGCCGAGAACCTCTTCTTCGACATCACCGGGACGGCCGTCGCCGCCAACAGCCCGAACCGGATCTTCACCCTCTCCTGGCAGCGGGACGCGGGGGTCCTGGCCGGCCAGAAGAACGCCGTGGCCAACTTCGTCGTCAACGTCCAGTGGCAGGAACTCGTCCGTACCAGCGGGGGCGCCACGGCCAGCGCCTCCAAATACTTCTCGGTGGGGCGCAATGTCCGGATCTGATCTCCCCCTCGCCTCCAGGCGCGGCTTCTCCCTCGTCGAGATGGCCGTGGCCATGGTCTTCATGGGCATCCTCATGGCCGGCATGGTCAGACTCTTCGCCGGGTCCACCTCGGTGATGGTCAGCGGCATGGAGACCATGAACGTCCAGCGCAAGTCGCGCCAGGGCCTGGTGCAGCTCCAGGAGGAGGTCCTGGCCGCGGGGCACCTCTACTACAAGCGCGTCGTCGCCGAGATCGATCCCACCAGCGCCGCGTCCCAGCCCCCCATGCTCATGCAGTCCACGGGCTACGTGCCCCCCGGCGGAACCGCCGCCGTGGACGAGCTCCAGATCGTCCTCGATCTTCCGCTGAACGCCCGGGGCACCCTGGCCGCGGGCTGCGCCCTGGGCGACGCCTCCCTGCAGGTCAACATGTCCTACGGTGGAAACATCATCCAGGCCGGCGACATCCTGTTCGTCCAGGACTCCAACTGGGAAGTGTTCCAGGTGGGCGCCGCACCCAACCCCGGAGGCGCCGTGGGCTTCACGGTCAACATCGTGGGCGCCCAGGAGAATCTGGTCGACGCCTACGGCAATGACACCAACCCCCTGGTGCATGCCCTGGTGCAGAAGCCCCACCTGCCCGGGGCCCAGATCAGCGTCTTCCGTCCCCTCCAGGTGGTGCGCTACACCGTGGTGCCCCGGAACCTGAATCCCGCCGACCCCGCGGCCGTGGTGCCCTGCCTCGTGCGCCAGTCGCAGCCCCTCGCGGGCAACGCCGGCGCCATCTTCGCGCCGGGCACCGCCGCCGTCGTGGCGCCCGCCCAGGAGCAGATCCTCCTGGAGAACGTCGTGGGCTTCACGGTGGACTGGAGCCTGGACGCAGGCAGGACCTGGCTGCGCGCAGGCGGGGCCGGGGACGCCTGGACCTCCATCCGCACGGCCCTGAACCAGGCCCTCGCCGCCAGCGCCAGCCCCCTGACCAAGCTGGCCGCGGGCGGAACCAGCCTGGCCGATCCCTTCTGGATGAACTACGCGCCCGTGCTCATCCAGCTCAACGTCACCACCCGCTCGGAGGTCCAGCGCACCGACTACGCGCGGGCCGGGGCGGCGAGCCCCGTCGCCTACCGCACGCGGCGGGAAACCATCATGCTGTCCCCCCGGAATTTCGGGCTCGGCGCCCCTTGAGGAGATGCTGACCATGCGCTACAACCCCAGGGAAGCTGGAGGCATTTCCATCGTCGTGGCCCTGATCCTGCTGAGCGTGGTCACCGTGGCCGCCATGGGCCTGAGCCGCACGTCGCTGCGGGAGATGCTCATCGTGGGCAACGAGTCCACGGGGCGCAAGGCCTTCGAGACCGCCGACTCGGCCATGGACTGGACCCTCACCTGGGGCAGCCCCTACTCCAACACCGCAGCCGACCCCGCCGCCGCGAGCCTCCAGAGCAGCATGACCGCGCTGCTGGCCGCGATCTACTCGGACACCAACAGGAGCGCCTACACCGACGCTTCGGGCACCATGCGCACCGCTCTGACCGGATCCGTCATCGGCGGCAACATGACGCCGCCGACGTCCTCCTACCTCCAGTCCACCGCCGTCCAGCCCTCCTTCGACGCCGAGCTCCGCTACCTGGGGGCCTACCAGCTGAGCAACACGACCCAGAGCAGCCTCATCAAGAGCAGCCAGAGCCTCTGGCTGCTGCAGACCACGGGCCGGGCCAACATCGCCGGCACCAACCAGTCCTTCGTTTCGCGCCGCGAATCCGTCGTCCAGTACATCAACTAGGCTCCCGGGAGATCCGCCATGCTTGCCAGGAACCGTTTCCTCACAGCCGCCCTGACCCTGCTCTGCCTCGCCCTGCCCGCAAGCGCCCAGGTGGAGCCCCAGCTCCTCACGCGCACGGACCTGCTGGACGTGTACAAGACCGACGCGGGCCGGAGCCAGCTCATCACGATCCTGGACTTCATGACCAGCAGCCGCGCCATCTACGAGGTGGGCACGTACTCCACCTATTCCGGGCGCGACAAGTGGGTCGACGCCGTGCCGCTCTCGGGGCTCACGGTGAAGAGGACCGGGAAGGACTACGGCTTCATCTTCCTCCTGAAGACCCCCGCCGTCCCGACGGTGGGCACCCCGGTGAACGTCTACCTCTACCAGTGGGCTCAGACGCAGACCTTCTATTCGGAAGGCGGCGCCCCGGTCGCCGGCACGCCCTACAACTTCAACGGGAGCTTCACGGGCACCGTGGTCACCTGGCAGGGCACGGCCTCGGCCACCATCGCCCAGATCACCCATGTGCGCTTCGCGCTCAGGACCGGCAGCACGACCCGCTCCATCGACCTTCCCTGCCCCTCGCAGGTGTGGAACAGCCCCTACGCCGCCTCCGCGACGGTGCCCACCGCCCCCGGCAACACCCTCGTCACCAACTACCAGAAGCGCGTCGCCGGGGGCACCACCATCCAGTACGACCCCTGGTCGGAGGCCAACAACACGGCCGTGAACCCCGCCACGGGAGGGATCCTGGCGAACATCCCCGCCGGCTATGCGGGCATGGGCAACTTCTACTATCCCCTGGACTACCTGTGCTGGATCTACGGCAGCAAGCTGATCCGCGGCACCAACGGGGTGGACTGGCGCAGCGCCCCCACCAGCGGGAACTACGCCTCCCCCGGAGGCTACGCCGTCCCCGCCACCACCGAGAACACGACGGTCCCCGATTTCGCGGCCTCCACCCCCGCGGAGGGCTGGGCCAACGGCCTGCCCGTGCTCACCCGGTACCAGGCGCAGAAGATCGCCTGCATCGACGTGCTCCTTCGCAAGGACGGCAAGTTCAACTGGATCTACCGCTACGTCGACGGCCGGGTCGACAACCCGGGCAACTCGGAGGAGGGCGGCGCCCCCACCACCTCCATCACGGCCAATCCCAGCCAGAGCGCCCTCTGGGCCGACACCACCGTCGCCAACCGGCGCTTCCTGCGAAAGCTCATTTCCGGCCTGGACGGCACGGGAGGGGGGCTGACCACCAACGGGACCAGCCTGCAGCTGATGGGGCCCTCGGGCTGGGTCCAGGCCTACGCCTCCGCCCCTGCCAGCTATGACGCCATGGACGCCGTGTCGGCCACCGGCAACAGCGCCCCCATCGGGCCCATGGATCCCCGCACCCCGCAGCCCTGGGCCTACGCCCTGGCCAACACCTACTACCGCGCCAGCATCGAAGTGAACTCCACCGTGTTCGAGGCGTCCAACGCCTCCTGCCCGGGCAAGACCTACGTCGTGATCTTCCCCACCCTGGGCCTCACGGACTCCACGGACACGGGCTCGCCCACGCGCATCTCGCAGGACGCCGCCGTGGCGTACCAGAACTACACCACCAACGGCAACTCCGGCCTGAACAAGGGCGGCACGGGGGCCTACCTCAAGGCCCCGTCCATCACGGCCCTCACGCCCACCACGGACAACTTCCACCCGGGCGTCCTGTCGGACATCGCGGCCTTCGGCGACAGCTCCAACAACTCCGGCAGCTGGGGCGCGGCCTGGGAGGTCGCTCCCGGCCGGGCGCGGTCCGCCGCCAACCCGGGCATCCAGACCATGGTGGTGAGCGTGGGCCTGCCCGGCAACCTGAACTACGATTCCGCCCACAACCAGCGCTCCTACGAGGGCGAGTTCTTCAAGATCGCCCAGTGGGCCGATCCGTCCCGCACGGACCTGGGCTACGGAGGCTGGCGCCCCAGCAAGGGGAACAACCCGGATCAGTCCAAGCTGGACGGGGGCCAGGTCTTCTACTACCCCTCCGGAAGCCCTTCGGCCCTGGAGGCCAACCTCAACGACGTGGCCAACTACATGGTCTCCGGCGCGGCCGCCCTCAGCGCCCCCGCCACGCCTACCACGGGCACCAAGACCACCACCCAGGCCTACTTCGGCATCTTCAAGACCAGCCGCAAGCCCGCCTGGACCGGCAACCTCTTCTCCGTGGGCATCAAGCGCACCCTCGACACCGTCACCAACACCGAGGTCTTCTCCTTCTACGGCAACCAGGGCGAGAGCACCATCGGGTGCGTGATGATCCTGGACACCAACGGCGACCCGGTACTGGACGCCTCGGGCAAGCCCACCTACCAGTGCGGCCTGAACAACTTCGACGACCACCACCTGTGGAGCGCCTTCGACATCTTCGGCACCTACGTCGCCGCCGACCTGCCCCTGGGCGCGACCGTCCATCCCGAGAACACGCTGTCCGGGACCCCCACCCTGTGGAGCGACCGCACCATCTGGACCCTGACGCCGGGCACGACCGCCAAGGTGCGCTTCCGGTCGAGCAACAGCGCGCTGGTGAGCACCCTGGTGACCCAGTTCGCCGCCGCGGGCCTGTTCCCCTCCACCCTCTCCACCGCCGCCGCGCGGACGGCTTCCGTGCAGGCCTTCCTCGACTACTATTGCGGCAAGGCCGCCACCGACGCCACCCGGAACCGCGTGGGCATCTTCGGTGACATCATCAACTCCGCGCCCCTGGCCATCGAACTGGGCCCCGGCAACCTGCCGACGGGCCTCACCTGGCCCGGCGGGACGGATCCCCACGCCCGCCTCCTGCTGGTGGGCACCAACCAGGGCTTCCTGCACTGCTTCATCGAGGCCGCCAACAGCAACGCCGGCGTGGTGACCGCCAGGGCCGCCGAGCTCTGGGCCTTCGTGCCGCCCGACATGCTGGGCACCATGTACGACGTCTACCTCAACCAGGACGTGGAGGACACCGTGCCCCACCGGTACCTGGTGGACGGCGATCCCGCCCTGTTCTGGGAGGACAAGCCGGTTTCCGGGCAGCTCATCGGCGACAGCCGCGTCTCCCTGGGCGCCGAGAACGCCATCGTCGTCTTCGGCATGCGCAAGGGCGCCCGCAGCTACTACGCCCTGGGCCTGTCGTCCGCCACGGACGGTTCGGTGACCCCCGAGAACTTCAAGATCCAGTGGGTCGTGGATCCCCAGCTGGCCTCCTCCAGCGACGTGGTCAAGAAGATGGCCATGAGCACCTCCGTGCCGGTGTTCACCTACGTGACCACCGACGGGACCATCAGCACCCAGAAGGCCGTGGTCTTCCTCACCGGGGGCTACGCCAACGCCCAGGTGGACAGCGCCTACCGCACCAAGGGCACCATCACGAACGCCGAGGGCATGGGCCGGTCCATCCTGGCCCTGGACGTGTTCACCGGCGCCCCCCTCAGGACCTGGGACTTCTCCGCCAGCACCGCCGTGGGATCCATCCCCGCCGGCGTGACTCCCGTGAGCATCTTCAACACCTTCCCCATAATCCAGCGGGTCTACTTCACCGACATGAAGGGCAACGTGATGGCCCTGAACTCCAACCTGAAGGCCACCGAGGCCACCTTCCGGCTGGATTCCAGCAACGTCAGCACCTGGATCACCGCCCCCCGGTTCATCTACAGCAACGCCGGCATGCGGTTCACCCAGAGGCCCGACGCGTTCCGGCTGGACGGCAACTACCCCGTGGCGGTGCCCGACAGCTCCGGAAGCAGCACCGGGACCCTCAAGCCCCTGACCGTCATGGTGAGCGCCGGGTCCGGCGACAACAACAACCCCACCGACGCGCCCGAGACGTACCCCACCAACGCGTCCGTCACCCCGCCCACCCTCAACCGGATGCTGGTCCTGGCCGACCGCCAGGACAGCCAGAACCTGGGCTACGACACCACGGGCATCCCCGACACCAGCCTCCAGCCCATCACCTACGGGTCCTGGACGACCACGTACGCCGACCCCCGGGTCACCCCCGGCGACCCCAACTACCTGTTCAAGAACAAGACGGGGTACTACTTCACTCTCAAGGACGGAGCCCTGCCCTCCGCGGTGGGCGGCGTGACCCACGACAAGGTACTGGTGAGCCCGCTGACCAAGCTGGGCACGCTCTTCTTCTCGATCTTCAACATCAACGGCAATTCCGGCTTCGGCTGCTCCTCCAACGCCTTCACCCGCACCTTCCGGGAATGCGACATCATGCGGCCCCTGGCGGTGGACACCCAGGTGCAGGCCAATTCCACCGTGGGCGACATCACGACCCTCAACAAGGGCGCCGACAACTGCTCCGGCCTGGCCTTCTACTTCAATTCCCTGAGCAGCCAGCTCGCCGACGCCGGGGACCGGGTGGTGCAGGGCGGGGCCGTGAGCGCCAAGACCGGCTCCTTCACCCAGCAGGTGGGCGCCAATACCCCCGACATCAAGTCCGTGAAGGACCAGGAGAGCAGCCGCGGGTTCCGCATGCGCACCTGGCGCGTCATCCACTGAGGTCCACAAGGCGAACATAAGGGGGCTTGATCCGGAGCGCGAGGCGTCCAGGTTATTCTGGCGCGGCCCCTAAACCTCCCGCCCTCCGCCCGGGTCGATCCTGCATCCCCTCAAGTCCCTGGAGATCCCATGCAAAGAAATGGCCTCATGGCCCAGCTCGTGGCCGGTTCCCTGATCCTGGCCAGTCCCCTGGCCGCCGCCGGTCCCGGCAGCCACCCCGCCGCCGCCACGGCCAGCCGTCCCGTCTACGGCACCTTCGGCTTCGACACCGCCGGCATGGACCGCACCGTCGCCCCCGGGGACGATTTCGGCCGGTTCGCCAGCGGCACCTACATCAGGAACCTCGCCATCCCCGCCGACCGCGCCGATTCGGGCATGTTCGCCCTCCTGCGGGACCTCAGCCAGAAGCAGACCCGGGACATCGTGGAGGCCCAGGCCCGGCTGAAGGGCGCGAAGGCGGGGTCCGAGGCCCGGAAGGTGGGGGACTTCTACGCCACCTTCATGGACGAGGCGGCCATCGAGGCCAAGGGCCTCGCGCCCCTGAAGCCAACGCTGGACGCCATCCAGGCCATCGACGACCGCGCCCGGCTGGCGACCTACTTCGGCGAGGCCACGCGCCAGGGCATGCGCATGCCCCTGGGCCTGCGCATCGGCCAGGACATGAAGGACCCCGGCATCATGTCCGTGAGCGTGGGGCAGGGCGGCCTGGGCCTGCCGGACCGGGACTACTACCTGGACACGAAGAACCCCAAGTTCGAAGGGATCCGCGTCAAGTACGTGGCCCACATCGCCACGATGTTGCGCCTGGCGGGCTTCGGCGACGCCGAGGCGCGGGCCCGGGGGATCTTCGGCCTGGAGGCGAAGATCGCCGCCACCCACTGGACCCGGGTCCAGCAGCGCCAGCGGGAGAAGCTCTACAATCCCACCCCCGCGGCGGAGCTGGAGACGGCCTACCCCGGCGTGGGCTGGGCCTCCCTCCTGGCGGCCGCGGGCGTCCAGGACCAGAAGGTCATCATCGTCTCCAACCCCAGCGCCGTGGCCGGCGAAGGCCGGCTCATGGCCACGGAGCCCCTGGAGACCTGGAAGGACTACCTGGCCTTCCATGCCCTGGAGGGCGCCGCCCAGTGCCTGCCCAAGGCCTTCGTGGAGGAGGCCTTCGCCTTCCACGGCAAGGTCCTGGCGGGCCAGCCCGAGGACCAGCCCCGGTGGAAGCGCGGCGTGGACATGACCAGCCGGGTGCTCGGCGAGGCCGTGGGCAAGCTTTACGTGGCCAAGTATTTCCCCCCCGAGGCCAAGCGCCAGATGGACGTGCTGGTCAGGAACGTCATCCAGGCCATGGACCAGCGCCTGGCCGACCTCGCCTGGATGGACCCCGCGACCAAGGCCGAGGCCCGGGCCAAGCTGGCCCGCTTCACGCCCAAGATCGGCTACCCCGACACGTGGCGTGACTACTCCACGCTGGAGATCCGCCGCGGGGACGCCCTGGGCAACCTGCGCCGGGCCGCCGAGTTCCAGTACCAGCGCCAGCTGGACAAGATCGGCAAGCCCATCGACCGCTCCGAATGGAACATGACGCCCATGACGGTGAACGCCTACGCCAACCCCGCCTGGAACGAGATCGTCTTCCCCGCGGCCATCCTGCAGGCGCCCTTCTTCGACCCCAAGGCCGACCCCGCGGTGAACTACGGCGGCATCGGCGTCGTCATCGGCCACGAGATCAGCCACCACTTCGACGACCAGGGCCGCAAGTACGACAAGGACGGCAAGCTCTCCGACTGGTGGACGCCCGAGGACGTCAAGCGCTTCACCGCCCTCACGGACAAGGTGGTCCGGCAGTACGCCGCCTACGAGCCCCTGCCGGGCACCCACGTGAACGGCGAGCTGACCCTGGGCGAGAACATGGCCGATCTGGCGGGCATCAACGTGGCCTTCGACGCCTACCACGCGTCCCTGCAGGGCAAGCCCGCCAAGGTGCTCGGCGGCTTCACCGGCGACCAGCGCTTCTTCCTGGGGTTCGCCCAGGTGTGGCGGAGCAAGTACCGCGACGAGGCCCTCCTCAACCGCGTGACCACCGACCCCCACACCCCCGGCTTCCTGCGGCCCAACGTGGCGCGCAACCTGGACGCGTGGTACCAGGCCTTCGGGGTCAAGGAAGGCCAGAAGCTCTACCTGGCCCCCCCGGACCGCCTCAAGGTCTGGTAGCTAGTCGAACACCTCCACGATGCGGATCGCCCCGCCCCCCTCCGACCCCCCCAGCAGCACCACGTGGCCGGAGGCGAGGCGGGCGGCCGCATGGCGGTACCGGGTGGTGACCGCGGACATCGCCAACCGGCTCTGCCCGGTGCCGGGATCGAAGGCCTCCACCGTGGCCGTGGCCATGGAATTCTCGCCGGAGGAGGCGTAGGTCAGCCCACCCGCCAGCAGCACCTTCCCGTCCCCCAGGAGGGTGGCCGTATGGCTGGCGCGGGGGCGAAGCATCGTGCCGAGGGTCTGGAACCGGTTGGCGGCGGGGTCGTACACCTCCACGAGGGAGGAGACGTCGGTGCCCTCGAGGTCGGGGGTCGTGCCGCCCGCGATGAGGACCCGGCCGTCGGGCAGCAGGGTGGCGGTGTGGTTGAAGCGGGCCTGGGCAGGCGCGCCCGCGGGGGAGAAGGTGCCGGTGGCGGGGTCGTAGAGCTCGGCGTTGCGCCAGGTCCTCTGGCCGCAGGTGTAGGCGCAGGTGCTGTCCCGCCCTCCCACGACCAGGACCCGGCCGTCCTGGAGGGTCGTGGCCGTGTGGCCCGCGCGGGGCAGGGCCATGGCTCCCGTGGCCGCGAACCGCTTCTGGACCGGGTCGAACACCTCGGCGGCCGGGAGGGCGGAGACATCGGAGCCGGGGAGCGGCAGGCCGCCCGTGACCAGGATGCGCCCGTCGGCCAGGGGGGCCGCGCCGTGGTCAAAGCGCGGGGTCAGCATCCCGGCGTCGAGGGTGGAGAAGGCGCCGTCCTGGTAGACCATCGCTGAAGCCAGGGCCACCATCCGGCTCTGGGCGGCTTCGACCCCCAGGCCGCCCAGGAAGAGCCAGCCCCCTCCGGGCAGGGGCGAGGCCGTGTGGCTCCAGCGCTTGCCGCCCGTTTCGCCCGCGGACAGGAAGGTCTGGCTGGCCGGGATGAACCGCTCCGCCAGGCTGGACTCCACCCCGCCCACCACCAGGACGCTGCCGTCGGCCAGAAGGGAGGCCGTGTGGTTGACCCGGCTGACCAGCAGGTCCGTCCGGCGCTGCAGGTCGACCCAGAAGCCTTCCACGGTCAGGGCCGCCTGGGCGACGGACCCGCCCGCGGCCCGGGCCCGGACGTGGTAGACGCCCGGGGCGTCCGGGGCGACGTAGCGTCCGGCCGCGTCCACGGTGCCGCCCCCGGGTTCCACGACCTCGTAGACCGCCGGAATGGGGTGGCCCTGGACGTCGGTTGCGGTGACCCGGGTCTCGCCCTTGACCTTGAGGGTCGACGCGTCGATCCGCAGCTGGGCGGCCGGGGCCGGCGCCGGGCTCGATCCGGAGCCCCCCCCGCAGGCCGCGAGGGCGAGCATGGCGGCCATGGGGGCGGCCATCCTGGCCAAGGCCGGGAGGTTGGTGAAACACTTCAAATTTTCAATTTGTAACGCTTCTTTCAAAGCTGCCTCCCGGGTGTTCTGGAATCCAGCCCTGTTCTACGACCTTCCCGCGGAAGCCGTTGAGTCCCTTTTTTTGCAAAATACAGGCCTGGCCGGGAACATCCACAAGAAGTGCAATCATTTCAAGCGTAGCTCAGGATAATTCCGCCATAAAAAAGTACTATGAGACTCAATCTCATTATTATATTCTTAACCCATGGGTCGCCAATGTTCCAACTTCCTCCTGCCTCCGCCTGATCTGGGCGGCCTGCCCAAGGGGCGGCCCCTGAGTGCCCTCCTCCTGTCGCTGCCGTTCTACGCCCTGGTGGCGGGCGCCCTGGCGGTCCTCTCCGTGCGGCCGGGGGAAGCGGCCGTGAGGCCGACCATCGCCATCTCCCTGGAGGAGGCCCTGCCCATGGCCGCCCCGCCGCCACCCCCGCCCGCAGGGGGCGGCGCCCCCACGGCGGTCCGGGCCACCCCCCCTCAACCCGCCGAGGAGGAGGTGCCGGTCGTGGCGCCTACCCATCTGCCCACGGCGCCTGCCCCAGCGGTCTCTGGTCCGGTTGGTTCCGGGGGACCTTCCGGAGTGCCCGGCGGCACGCCAGCCGGCGCGCCGGCTGGCGTGCCGGGAGGACAGGTGGGCGGAACTCCGGGCGGACAGCTTGACGGCGTCCTGCCCCCGGTCTTCGATGCGGCCTACCTGCAGAACCCAGCCCCGGACTATCCGCCGCTCTCCCGCCGCCTGCGGGAGGAGGGGCGCCTGGTGCTCCGGGTCCGGGTGGGGGTGGACGGCCGGGCCGAGGACATCGAGGTCCGCACCAGCACCGGCCATCCCCGCCTTGACCAGACGGGTATCCAGACCGTCCGCCGCTGGCGCTTCGTGCCCGCACGGCGCGGCGCCGACAAGGTGCCTGCCTGGGTGCTCATTCCCATCACCTTCAACCTGGACGCCTAGGCGTCCCCAACCCCCCCTTTGCCGGGGCGCCCCGGGCGCCCCCAGGAGTCCCATGTCCGCTCGAACCTTGTCCCTCGCCCTCCTGGCGCTGCCCCTGCTGTCCCAGGCCCCCCGCAGGAGGCCTCCCTCCCCGAAGTGAAGGTGCGCGGCCGCGCCGCCAAGGAGGACCCCAAGGCCCCCGTGGCGGGGTACGTGGCCACCCGCACCGCCGCCACGAAGCTGGACCTGCCCCTGGCCGAGACGCCCCAGGCCATCACCGTCATCACGGCCGACCAGATCCGGGAGCAGGGCGCCCGCACCATGCAGGAGATCCTCCGCTACGCGCCGGGCGTGAACGCCGACGTGTACGGCCTGGACAACCGCGGCGACTGGTTCCTCCTGCGGGGAGGCAGCCAGGGCTCGACGCTGCTGGACGGGCTTCGGCGGCCCCTCAGCGGGTGGTACGGCATCGTGCGGGACGAGCCCTTCGCCTTCGAGCGGGTGCGGCTGGCGTCGCCCACCTGACTACTTCTCGTGGTGCTCGAAGACCCCGTTCCATCCGGGCCCGGGCGGATCGGAGAGGTAGTGCCGGCACCGCTCCGCCAGGAGGCGGCCGGGGCCGTCGCCTTCGTCCAGCAGGGCCAGGGCCTCCCCCCAGCGCCCGGCCTGGTAGCGGGCGAAGGCCTCCCCGAAGCGCGAGGCGGCGGCCACCTGCTCCGGGGTGGCCTCGGCCCTGAGGGCGATGAGCTCGTGGAGCCCGATGGGAACCTGCTTGCCCTTCACGGTGACCCGGTCCACGGGCCGCGTGAGGATGGCGCTTCCGGCCGCGGCCACCGTGGCCTCGCTCACAAGGATGCGGGTGCCGTAGACCTTGTTCAGGCCCTCCAGGCGGCTGGCGAGGTTCACGTTGTCGCCGATGGTGGTGTAGTTCATGCGGGCGTCGTACCCGATGTTGCCCACCACGGCCGTGCCGGTGTGGATGCCGATGCGGGTGTGGAAGGCGATGCCGGCCCAGGCCGCGTTCAGCTCCCGGATGCGGTCCTGGGCCCTCAGGGCGCTGGCGCAGGCCCGCAGGGCGTGGTCGGCCACGGGGTTGGGGGCGTTCCAGAAGCCCATGACGGAGTCCCCGATGAACTTGTCCACGGTGCCGCCGTGCTCGATGAGGATCCGGGTGACGGCCTCGAAGTAGGCGCCCAGCTTGGCCACCAGCTCCTCCGGGTCCACCTGCTCGGAGATGCTGGTGAAGTCCTTGATGTCGGAGAAGAAGAAGGTGAGCTCGCGCTTCTCGACGCCGATCACGGCCTCCCTGCCCAGGCGCATGAGGCCGAGCACCACGTCGGAGGGCACGTACTTCTTGAAGCTGCGCAGGCCGTTGCGCATGTTCCGGATGGACTGGCCGATCTGCACCACCTCGAGGATGGAGGTGGGGATCTCCGGCGCGTCCCCCAGGTCCAGGAGGCGGATGCGGTCCACTTCGCCCACGAGTTCGCCCAGGGGCCGCGCGATGGCCCGGGAGATGGCGAAGGCCAGCACGAGGCTGAGCCCGACGAAAAGCAGGGTGATCCCCGCCGTGAGGCGCAGGCTGTGCTTGATGCTGCCCAGGATCTCCTCCTCGGGCACCACCACGCCGATGGTGAAGTGGTAGACCGGCTCGGGCCGGAAGGAGGCCAGCATCCGGCGCCCGGAAGGGTCCCTGAAGGCCAGGAAGTCCCAGCCCTTCATGGCGGGCGCCGTCCGGCGGGCCAGCACCGCCTCCCGCACGGCGGGATCGGCCAGCTCGCCGATCTCCCGCAGGCCGTATTCCATCCGGCCATCCCTGGGGGTGGCCTTGATGATCAGGCCCAGGTCATGCCCGGCGCCCATGGGCATGGCCACCACGTGGTCGGCCGCGTCGATGATGAAGGCCTTGCCCGTCCGGCCCACCCGCAGGCCTTCCAGGAAGCTCGAGATGCCCGCGATGTTGAGGTCGATGGCGGTGACGCAGAGCAGGCCGCCCTTTTCGTCGTACACCGGATTGACGTTGGAGTAGTTCAGGCCCGCGCGGGTGCCGTAGACGTCCGTCCACGTGAGCTTGCCGGCCTCGAGGCCGGCCTTGTACCAGGGCCGGAGGCGGGGGTCGTACCCCGTGTCCAGGCCCGTGCGGGTGTCGGGGTAGTCCTTGGCGTAGGCCGGGTTGGCGTGGTGCCAGACGCTGACGACCTCGCGGGCGGACCGGTGCACGAGGCGGCGGGAGATGGTCCCGTCGGGCATGGTGCGGGCCTGGTACTTGTGCCCCGAGGGCAACCCCACGTCGATGACGGTGAGGGAGGGGTTCACGGCCAGGGCGTCCACGAGGAAGCCCGTGAAGGAGGCCTCCCGGGCGGGGTCCAGGTTCCCGGTGCGGATCAGGGAGGCCAGGAGGAGGTTCAGGCGCTCCGCCCCCGCCAGCCGGGACTCGAGCTTGTCGCTGACGGAACGGGAGAGGCGCCCCATGGCCTGGCGGGTGGTTAGGTAGAGCGCCTGGCGGGTGCCGAACCAGAGGGCCGTGGCCACCGAGGCCGCGGCGAGCAGGATCAGCCCGGAGACCAGGGTGGAGATCGCGACCTTGAGCGAGTAGCGCTTCATGGGACGTTCAGGCGAACGGCTTGCGGGGCGGGGCCTGGTCCGCCCCCACCCGGCCGGTGGCGATCTCGGCGGCGTAGTAGCTCTCCCCGGCAAGCGGGCACCCCGCCATGCGCCGGAGCATCGCCAGCTGGCCCACGTGGGTCAGGGCGTCCGCCAGGGGGCCGTGCACCAGGCGCTCCCAGTCGGTGACCGCCGGACCTGAGGCCAGCCGTTCGTCCAGCCTCTCCAGGGCCGCGTGGAAGCGGGCCGATTCGATGTCCCAGGCTTCCGGCACGGCCACCTGCCACCGCCTCTCGCCGATGACCATGGAGTGGGTCCAGTCCAGGAGGTCGCTGATGTGGGAGAGGATGGCCAGGGGGGTCTTGCCGCCGCCCTCGAACCCGGCGAAGGCGGGAGGGGCGCCGCGGAGGCATTTGCCACCCCGGTAGGCAAGGGTGGCGAGCAGGTGACGGAGGAATTCGCGCGGGTCCACGGGAGTCTCCATGAGGCGACAAGGTTACCACCCGGAAGCGGGGGAGCGGGATATCATGGCGGCTTCAGGGAGGAGGTACCCATGGTCGCCATTCCCAGACCCGCCCCCGGGGAGATCCCCGCCAGCTACGCCGGGTATGCCGCCCAGGTTCCCGAGGGGGACCTGGATGTCCTTCTGGAGCGCCAGGAAAGGCAGCTGGCCGAACTGCTGGCCGCGATCCCCGAAGAGCGCGGCGCCTTCCGCTATGCGCCGGGGAAGTGGAGCATCAAGGACCTGGTGGGGCACCTCGCCGACACCGAGCGGATCATGAGCTACCGCCTGCTCTGCGTCGCCCGGGAGGAGAGGACGCCCCTGCCCGGGTTCGAGGAGGACGACTACGCCCGGGCGGCGCGGGCCGACGCCCGCCCGCTGGCGGAGCTCGCCGCGGACTTCGTGGCGGTGCGCCGGGCCACCCTCACCCTGGTGCGGGGCTTGGCGCCCGAGGCCTGGACCCGCCAGGGCACCGTCAACGGCAAGACGGTCGCCGCCAGCCACCTGGGCCTCGTCATCGCCGGCCACGCCGCCCATCACCTGGAGGTGCTCCAGGAGCGCTACCTGGGAGGGGGCGGCCTCTCCTAGTGTAGATTGGACGTCAGGAGCACGCATGGCCACCCGACGCCCCCCCACCCCCGAGCCGGCGAAATCGCCCTTCGCCTACCCCTGGGTCAACCTCGGGCTCTGCGCCGTGTGCGTCTACGCCGGCATCCTCGCCGCCATGGTGTGCATGACGGCCAAGGACAAGACCGCCTACTTCTTCGCGGCGGCCTTCTCCTTCATCGGGGCCTTCCGGCTTTTCCAGAACTACCTTAAGATCCGGAAGCCCAGAGGCTAGAAGGCCCTGGCGGAGGTGTCCATGCCGAAGCTGCGGGTGCAGTGCTTCTCGATGTCCATCGACGGTTTCGGCGCCGGGCCGGACCAGAGCCTGGACCAGCCGATGGGGGTGGGCGGCATGGCCCTGCACGGGTGGTTCATGGACACCCCGACCTTCCGGCGCATGACTGGGCAGCCGGGGGGAACGCCGGGCCCGGACGAGGACTTCGCGGCCCGGGGATTCCGGGGCATCGGGGCGTGGATCCTGGGCCGGAACATGTTCGGGCCCGTGCGGGGACCCTGGCCCGACGGTTCCTGGAAGGGCTGGTGGGGGGACGAGCCGCCCTACCACACCGACGTGTTCGTCCTGACCCACCATCCCCGGGAGGCCCTGCCCATGGCCGGGGGGACGGTCTTCCACTTCGTGACCGGCGGCATCCACGAGGCGCTGGAGCGGGCCTTCGCGGCCGCCGGGGGGCAGGATGTGCGGCTGGGGGGCGGGGCCGCGACGATCCGGCAGTACCTGGCCGCGGGGCTGGTGGATGAGCTTCACCTGGCCATCTCGCCGGTGCTGCTGGGGTCCGGGGAGCCGCTGCTGGCCGGCCTGGATCTGCCGGTGCTGGGGTACCGCTGCGTCGAGCAGGTGGCCACGCCGAAGGCCATGCACGTGGTGCTCGCCCGGGATGGGGACCGGTAGGCCCTTGGCATGAATTTGAATTCGATGTGGTAACAACACCAAGGCTCGTCGCCGGAGATTGGCGGGTTTCATCACCTTCATCCCAGACATCGATGTT
This sequence comes from Geothrix sp. 21YS21S-2, assembly GCF_030846775.1. Classification (NCBI taxonomy): domain Bacteria; kingdom Pseudomonadati; phylum Acidobacteriota; class Holophagae; order Holophagales; family Holophagaceae; genus Geothrix; species Geothrix sp. 21YS21S-2. Next base: position 1,562,322 of record NZ_CP132910.1, on the reverse strand, counting down.
TGTCCCTGTTTCGCAGGGCAAGGGCTTGGATGGGTCGGCGCAGGCGGGTCATGCGCGCACCGGCCCAGACCATCGCTGGCCCTGCGTAACCGGGATGAACGCCGATATTTGGGATGAAAAGGGATGGGGCCGCAGACTCCCATTTCGTGCGCATCACCATCTCTTATTGAAATCCAAGATTTGCAGGGCCCAGGCCGCGGGATCAGAGCGGCGCGCCGGCGGCGTCCACGAAGTCCACGACGCGCCCCCCGGTGATGCGGGCCAGGGCCTCGAGGGTCGTGCGCACGGAGGTGGCGTCGGTGCCCGCGGCGGGGAAGATGGTTTCATACCGGCCCAGCTCGCGGTCCAGGAGGATCTCGACCCCCTCCAGGGCGAAAGGGCACACGCCGCCGGGACGGTAGCCGGTGACCCGCTCGGTCTCCCCGGCGTCGGCCATGGAGACCTTGGAGCCCAGGACGCGCTTGAGGGTGCCCGAGGGGATCCGCTTGTCGCCGGGGCACACCACCAGGGTGTAGGCCTCGGCCTTGTTCCGGAAGAGGAGCGACTTGGCGATGCGCGCGGGCTCGACGCCGTGGCGGGCCGCGGCCAGCTCCACGGTGTGGGTGCTGCCCGGCTCGAACTCGATGGCCTCCAGGCCGTGATCGCGGAACACCTTCTGGACCTTTTCCGGAACCATGCGGCGACCCCCCGGGGACATTGTCCCAGAACGGCCCCGCGATACCATGGGGACATGTCCGTCCTCCGCCCAGCCGAACCCCGCGACGCCGCGCCCCTGGCGGCCCTGGCCGAGCGCGCCTTCCGGGACGCCTTCGCCGCCGAGAATACGCCCGGTGACATGGATCTCCACTGCCGGGCCTCGTACGGCGAGGCGATCCAGGCCCGGGAATTCCGGGATCCGGGGCTCGCCACCCTGGTGTGGGAGCACGAGGGGGGCCTGGGCGGCTTCGTCCAGCTGCGGGGGGGACCCGCCCCGGCCTGCGTTCCCGGTTCGAGCCCCTGGGAGATCCTGCGCCTCTACGTGGACCGGGCATGGCACGGCAGGGGCGTGGCCCAGAGCCTCATGGGCACGGCCATCGCCCTGGCGGAGGCGGGCGGCGCGGACCAGGTGTGGCTGGGCGTGTGGGAGCGCAACCCTCGAGCCATCGCGTTCTACCGGAAATGGGGGTTCGAGGCGGTGGGGGAGCACGTCTTCGTCGTGGGGACGGATCCCCAGCGGGACCTCGTCATGACCCGGTCCGCGCTGCCCCCGGCGGACCGTCCCGACCCCGCGGGCCCATGACACCGTCTGGGTTGAAACATTAATTCCTGGGTTTATGATGATCCAAGTCATCAAACCCGGCCCCAGGATGTCCCGAAGGAGTGCGTGCCTTGCTGCAGACCCGTTTCGACCTCACCCAGAAGGACATCCCCGGGCAGTGGTACAACATCGCCGCGGACTTCCCCGAGCCCATGGCCCCCCCGCTCCACCCGGGGACGAGGGAACCCGTGGGGCCCGAGGCGCTCCTGGCCATCTTCCCCGAGGCCCTGGTGCACCAGGAGGCCAGCACCGAGCGCCACATCGCCATCCCCGACGAAGTGCGGGAGATCCTTGCCCTCTGGCGCCCCACGCCCCTGTTCCGGGCGGTGCGGCTGGAGAAGCTCCTGGATACGCCGGCCCACATCTACTACAAGTACGAGGGCGTGAGCCCCGCCGGCAGCCACAAGCCCAACACCGCCGTGCCCCAGGTCTGGTACAACAAGCAGGAGGGGGTCAAGCACATCGCCACCGAGACCGGGGCGGGGCAGTGGGGGTCCAGCGTGGCTTTCGCCTGCAAGCTCATGGGCCTGGACTGCAAGGTGTGGATGGTGAAGGTGAGCTACCACCAGAAGCCCTACCGGCGGATGCTCATGGAGACCTACGACGCCAAGGTCTACTCCAGCCCCAGCGACCAGACCGCCTTCGGACGCAGCATCCTGGAGAAGGACCCCCACTGCGCCGGCAGCCTGGGCATCGCCATCAGCGAGGCCATCGAGGCCACCGTCACCACCCCCGGGACCAAGTACTCCCTGGGCAGCGTGCTGAACCACGTATGCCTCCACCAGACCGTCATCGGGCAGGAGGCCATCGCCCAGATGGAACTGGCCGGGGAGTACCCCGACATCGTCATCGGCTGCGCCGGCGGCGGCAGCAACTTCGCGGGCATCGCCTTCCCCTTCCTCCAGCAGAAGATCCGGGACAAGCGCCCCACCCGCATCGTCGCCGTGGAGCCCTCGGCCTGCCCGACCCTGACCCGGGGCGAGCTGCGCTACGACTTCGGGGACATGGCGAAAATGACGCCCCTGATGATGATGTACACCCTGGGCTCGGACTTCATGCCCCCCAGCATCCACGCCGGCGGCCTCCGGTACCACGGCATGGCCCCCACCGTCAGCCACGCCCTGAAGCTGGGCCTCATCGAGGCCACCGCCGTCAAGCAGCGCGAAGTCTTCAGCGCCTCGGCCACCTTTGCCAGGACGGAAGGCCTGCTCCCCGCCCCCGAGTCCGGCCACGCCATCGCCGCCGCGATCCGGGAGGCCCTGGCCGCCAGGGAGGAAGGAAGGAAGAAGGTCATCGTGTTCAACATGTCGGGGCACGGCATGCTGGACCTGGCGGCCTACGAGGCCTACTTCGACGGGGATCTGCAGGACGTCTAGGCGCCTGTCCCGGCAACCTCTAGCCGAGCACCTTGGCCATGAAGTCCGAGTGCAGGTTCCAGTGCAGGAACCCGGCCAGCCCGAACAGGAAGCCCAGGCCCGCGAAGACCATGGCCACCCTGAAGAGCCACCGCTTCCGGGTGAGGGCCGTGACGCCCGCCAGCGCGATGCCGACGCTCAGGCACGCCTCCGCCAGGTCGAACTGGTCGTCGTGGACGTTCATGGCATCGTAGTCCCTGGCGGCCTGTTCCGCTTCGGCCCTGATCTGGGTCTTCTCCGCATCGGCCTTCTTCGCGGCGGCCTCCTGGGCGGCGATGCGGGCCTCCACGCGCGCCTTGGCCTCGGGCCGCATGGCGGGGGCGGACTCCAGGACGGCGCGGAGGAGGTCGGCGGAATTCTCGGCGATGTGCTGCTTGGTGCTCTTGCTCTGGTAGTAGGCCCACTGGTCCACGGCGCGGGCCTGGGACTGCTGCATGGCCTGGACGACGTTGCCGTCCTTGACGTTGCACAGGGCCATGAAGGTGGCCACCACGGCCACGAAGAGGGCGATGAACCCGTTGAACCGGCTGTCTCCGGCATGGTCCTGCACTTCGTTCTGGATGGGTTCGAGGGCATCGGGCATGGGGGGCTCCTGTCGCGAACAAAGTATAGTGGTAGGATCGATCCTCCGTTCCGGAATCCGCACCGTTCCTCCCGGGAGTTCCCATGCTCCGATCCGCGGCAGTCCTGTTCCTCTCCCTGGGCCTCGCGGCGGCCCCCCCTGCCTGGGTGCAGAAGGGCGGCGTCGATCCCGAGGCCTACCCCGCGGCCCGGTACCTCACCGGCTATGGCCTCTCCAGCCCGGGCGGGTCCGAGGCCCAGCAGCGCTCCCAGGCCCTGGCCATGGCGCGCGAGGCCCTGGCGGCCTCCATCCGCACCCGGGTCACCTCCGACTTCACCAGCAGGGTCACCCAGCAGGACCAGCACATGACCCGGTTCGCCCAGAACCTCGTGCGCACCCGCGCCGACGTCGAGCTGGACGGGCTGGACACCCTCCTGGCGTGGGCCGATCCCGCGTCCAGGGTCACCCACGCCCTGGCCGTGCTGGACAAGCCCCGGGCCCTCCAGCTCCTGGGGGACAAGGTGGACCGCCAGGCCCGGGAGTGCGCCGGCGCCTTCGAGCGATCCCGGGCCGGCGGCGACGTCCCGGGGCTCCTGCGGGCGCGCCAGCTGCGCGAGGGCCTGGAGGAGTCCCTGCTGGTGCGGGCCGTGCTGGGCGGGGCGGCCACGCCGGTGTCCTGCCCCCCCGGGGCGGACATCGACCGGGAGCTGCGCAAGGCGCTGGCGGCCCGCAAGGGCCTGGACGGCCTCGTGGCCACGGCCGCCCTGGACCTGGGGGGCGGGCTGCCCCGGGGGATCCGGGTGCTCATGGATCGCATCACCTACGCCGACACCCCCTTCTGCGGGAGCCTTTCGGCCTACCTGGAACAGGCGCTGGGGGCCGAACTGGTGGCCTGCGGCCAGGTGAAGATCGTGGACAAGACCGCGGCCGCCGAGGCCATCCGCCAGGGGAACCTGGGCGCCGACTACGCCGAGACACTGCGCTCCCAGGCGGTGGTGCGCGGCACCTGCTTCGACCTGGGCGAGGAGGTGAGGCTCAGCCTGCGGGTGACGGCCGCCTCCGGCGAGGAGTTGGCGGCGGCCTCCTTCGGGATCCCCGCGGCCCTCCTGGCCAAGGCCGGACTGAAGCCGGCCCCGGACAACCTCGAGGACGCCCGGAAGACCCTGGCCATCTGCGACGCCAGGGTCCAGGCCTCCAGCCTGAAGGTGAAGCTGGCCCTGGACCGGGGCGACGGCGGCATCTACCGCAAGGGGGACCGACTCCACCTGTTCCTCAAGGCGAACATGGACTGCTACGTGAAGGTGCTCTACCACCAGGTGGACGGCACCAACGTGGTGGTCTTCCCCAACGCCTACCACCCCGACGCCCGCATCCAGCGCGACCGCCTCTACCAGATCCCCCCGGACGACGACAGCTTCAACCTGGAGGTGCAGGAGCCCTTCGGCGTGGAGATGGTGAAGGTCATGGCGTCCACCGCCCCGCTGGACCCGCCCGCGGCCGCGCCCCAGGGGCTCCAGGCCGTGCGCGCGGACCTGGCCTCCATCGTCGGCCACGCCCGGGGCATCACCTTGCGCAAGGCCGAGGCCCAGTACGCCGAGGACACCGCGGTGGTCAACACCCTGCCTGGCGGGAAGCCCTGACCCAGTCCGCGAAGGCGAGGTCGTCGTTGAGAAGGTGGTCCAGGAGCCAGGGGCGCAGGATCTCCAGGAGCCTGCGCGGGGCTTCCAGGGCCGGGTCGCCGAACTGCAGCGTCAGGAGGCCCACCTCGGTCAGCAGCTGGACATGCTTTTCCTGGTGCGGCCTGAAGCCGGGGAAGGCCACGGCCAGCATCTGGATCTCCTCGGCCTTGAAGTGCGCCTCGGCGTGGGTCGTGAGTTTGAAGAGGATGGCGTAAAGCTGGGCCGGGGAGGCCCCCGAGCGGATCCCCGCGTGGAGTTCGGCGTAGATGGCGAAGAGGCCCTTGTGTTCCTGGTCGATCTGGTCGATCCCCGTGTTCAGGTCTTCCGACCAGACTAGCTCGTCCATCCCATCTCCATTGGGGCCCATCCGTTGATACTAACCCACCCGGGTCCGCGCCCGCGGGAAATGGCGGGCCGGGGGCGGGTGGAGGTATGCGACAAAGCCTGTCCATGGCCCCTCCATGAGAAGATGGCGGGAAGGAGACCGCCGATGGCCGAGCATCGCCTTACCGCAACGGAGCAGCGCGTCCTGGGCTGCCTGATGGAGAAGCACCTCTCCACGCCCGACTACTACCCCCTGACCCTCAATGCCCTGGTGAACGCCTGCAACCAGAGCACCAACCGCGATCCGGTGATGGCCCTGGACGAGGCCGCCGTCCTGGAGGCGCTCCAGGAGCTGCGGGACGGCCAGGCCGTGTGGTTCGTGGGCGCGGCCGGGAGCCGGGTGCAGAAGTACAGCCACCGCCTGGCGGAGTCCCGGGGCCTGTCCGTGCAGGAGTGCGCCATCCTCGCCGAGCTCCTGCTGCGCGGTCCCCAGACCCCCGGTGAACTGCGCAACCGCAGCACCCGGATGTATCCCTTCCCGGACCTTGCCGAGGTGGAGGCGGTGCTGGAGCTGATGCTGGAGGCGGAGGAACCGCTGGTGGCCAGACTCCCGCGGCTGCCCGGGACGAAGGAGACCCGCTACGCCCACCTCCTGGGCGACCCTCCCGAGGCCGCCGCCTCCGCGCCGGCACCCGCCGCGCCGTCCCGTTCCGCGGCCCTGGAGGCGGAGGTGGCCGCGCTGAAGGGGGAGTTGGCGCAACTTAGGGCGGAGTTCGAGGCGTTCCGGGGGCAGTTCGAATAGGGCGTGCCGGAAAACCCAAAGCTGTGAATCGCTGGGCCCCCCTCACCCAGCAGATCACCGGCTTCCGCCACCGAATTGCGAACACCCTGGGCCACGGGTTCGTCGAGAAGGGGTGCGAGGACGCTCTGGACTTCCTACCTGCCTTCTCATCAATTCCGGCAAAGGGAGGATCGAGGTTCGCAGGCTGGGAATGAAGCCTCGCGAAGGAACCGGGGCCCTGGAACTCGAGGTCAAGGACGTCCAATGACACCTGCTGCGACCCACCCCAGCGTTGGCCCTGCGGAAACAGGGACTAACGCAGATATATGGGATAAAAGGGGATAGGTCATCGTGGGAGTTGCCACTTCATCCTTGTTCGGAAGGTCCCCGGGTTTGCGGGCAGGACCTGGCTAGCGCGTCCTCGTCACGAGGATGATCACGGCCACCGGCAGCAGCAGCAGGGCCAGGACGGCCCAGGACGCCGGTTTGGCGAAGTTCAGGGTCCACCCCACGCCGATGGGCTTGGGCACCCAGATCCGGGCGTCGTCGGGGTTCACGTAGAAGAGCCCCCACCTGTAGAACGCCAGGCTCGCGTCCACCGGCCTGAGCCGGACGAAGTCCCGGGCCATGAGGGCGATCCCCGCCACCATCAGGGCCAGGAAGGCCCCGACGCCGGCCAGGATGACGCCGGGGCCGTGCGCGGGGGCCAGCAGGACGAAACCCATCACCACCGCCAGGCCCAGGCCCAGCAGGCCCCGCATGGGCGCCATGGCCATGGCCCGTGCCTTCAGCGGGTCCTTCTGCGAGAGGGCCAGCAGGATGCCCAGGGCGGTGGTGAAGGCCCAGATCAGCACGGGGATCCCGAAGACGACCCAGGGCAGGGCGGCCTTGGGGGTCCAGCCGTTGGCGACCCCGCGGGCGTCGAAGTGCATGGGCACGGGGTCCGGGAGGGACGGGAGGATCCAGGCGTAGAAGAGGGCAAGGCCCCCGAACCCGGCCACGGCCAGGAGGTCCCAGGGGGACAGGAGGGAGGGGCGCTGTGGGGGTGCCATGGTGAAAGTATGCGGTGGGAGGAAGTTTGATGTCCTTCCCTCTTCCGCGAACGCGAAATCTGTTTATATTGCCAATAACGTTCTTGTATAAAAGAATTCACGAAGGAGGATCCCATGGGCAAGCATCAGGTGCGCATCGCCTGGAACCGCGGTGAGGCGGCCTTCGTGGATTCGCGGTACAGCCGGGCCCACGAGTGGGTCTTCGACGGCGGTGCCCGGGTGCCGGCCTCCTCCTCCCCCCTCGTGGTGCCGCCGCCCATGTCGGACCCCGCCCACGTGGACCCCGAAGAGGCCCTGGTGGCGGCCGCGAGCAGCTGCCACATGCTCTGGTTCCTCTCCATCGCCGCCGGCAAGGGCTTCGTGGTGGACGCCTACGTGGACGAGGCGGTGGGGATCATGGGCCGCAACCCCCTGGGGAAGGTGGCCATGACGCGCATCGCGCTGCGTCCCGAGATCACCTTCTCGGGACAGGCGCCCACGGCCCGGCAGCTGAGGGAACTCCATGAGGCCTCCCACGAGTGCTGCATGATCGCCAATTCCCTCATCACCGAGATCGTGGTGGAGGAACCCGTCAGGCTACCTTGAACTTCCGGCCGATCCAGGTGCGGGCCAGGGGCGTCTCCAGCCTCCCGGAGCGCAGGTCGCCCAGGCTGTACAGGGAGAGGTCCAGCACGGTGGTGTCCGGGCCCAGGGTCCCGTCCTGGAGGCGGGCCTCCAGGTCCCCCTTCGGGACGGCGCGCAGGCCTCCCGCGTCCACCAGCACGGAGGCCGCGGGGTCCACCTCCGCCAATCCAAGGTCGCCCACCAGCCGGCGCACCTTGCGCAGCATGCCGTCGATGGCGCAGCCCGAGGGGGCCGAGGCCAGTTCCGGCTCGGCCACCGCCAGGATCCGGTCCTTCACCATCGCGAATGCGCCCTGGTAGGCGTGCCCCTTGTGGCGCCACTGGGCCAGGATGGCCTCCATGCCCTCCTGCAGGCGGGCCCGGGTCTCCGGGGACGGCGCCGGGTCCAGGGCCACCAGCCAGAGGCGGGCGGAATCGGGCAGGGGCTGGAAGGGTTCGGGCAGATGGGACATGATGTCGCCTCGGTCCCCATTCTACCTGAGAACGAGTCTCGTGGGCAGTTCTGGCCCCGCGGGTCATAATGGATGCGAAACCGGAGGACGGGCCATGGAAAAGCGGCGGCTGGGCAGGAGCGACCTGATGATCACCTCCCTGGGCGTGGGCGCCTGGGCCATGGGGGGCAACAACTGGGCCTTCGGCTGGGGCCCCCAGGACGACGCGGACTCCATCGCGGCCATCCACGCCGCGCTTGAGGCCGGCTGGAACTGGATCGACACGGCCCCCGTGTACGGCCTGGGGCACTCGGAGGAGGTGGTGGCCCGGGCTCTCCAGGGGCTGGCGGACCGCCCCATGGTCTTCACCAAGTGCGGCCTGGTGTGGGACGAGGACCGGAAGGTCTCGGGGCGCCTCAAGCGCGAGTCGGTGGTGCGCGAGTGCGAGGAGAGCCTCCGGCGCCTGGGGGTCGACACCCTCGACCTCTACCAGATCCACTGGCCCGACCCGTCCCCCGACATCGAGGAGGCCTGGGAGGCCATCCGGGGCCTCAAGGCCCAGGGCAAGATCCGGTGGGCCGGCGTGTGCAACTTCAACCCGCAGCAGCTGGCGCGCCTGGGCTGGCCGGAGGAGGTCGCCTCCCTGCAGCCGCCCTACTCCGTCATCTCCCCCGAGGTGGAGACGGAACTCCTGCCGCTGTGCGCCCGGGAGGGCGTGGGGGTGATCGTCTACAGCCCCATGAAGAGCGGCCTGCTCACCGGCAAGATGACCCGGGAGCGGGTGGCCGCCATGCCCGATGACGACTTCCGCAAGGGCAAGGCCCAGTTCCAGGAGCCCAGGCTCACAAGGAACCTGGCCCTTGCCGACCTGCTCGGGGCCATCGGGGCCCGCCACGGACGCTCCGCGGGGGAGGCCGCGATCGCCTGGTGCCTCCGCCGCCCCCAGGTCACCGGGGCCATCGTGGGGGTGCGCAGCGCCGCCCAGGTGGCGGGGGTGGCCGGAGCCGCAAATTTCCGCCTCTCCCAGCACGAGGAGTCGGAAATCGCCGACTTCATGGCCGCGCATCCGGCGTAGCATAGGGCATCCCACAATCCGGAGGACGAGATGACCGCTCGCGTCAAAGAAATCCTATCGTGGTACGGCTCGGACAGCCCGGGCGTGAAGGCCAACCTTGCCCGCCTCATGAACACCGGGAAGCTGGCCGGCACCGGCAAGTTCGTGATCCTGCCCGTGGACCAGGGCTTCGAGCACGGCCCCGCCCGCAGCTTCGCCCCCAACCCCGCCGGCTACGACCCGCGCTACCACGTGGAGCTGGCCATCGAGGCCGGGTGCAACGCCTACGCGGCGCCCCTGGGCTTCCTGGAGGCCGTGGCCGGCGACTACGCCGGGGACATCCCCCTGATCCTCAAGCTCAACAACAGCGACAGCCTGGCCAAGGTGGGCGAGCCCTGCTCGGCGGTGACCGGCTCGGTGGAGGACGCGCTGCGCCTGGGCTGCACCGCCATCGGCTACACCATCTACCCCGGCAGCGGGGAGCGCAACGCCCAGTACGAGGCCCTGCGCGAGCTGGTCCTGGAGGCCAAGGCCGTGGGGCTGCCCACCGTGGTGTGGGCCTATCCCCGGGGCGCGGGCGTCTCCAAGGAGGGCGAGACCGCGCTCGACGTGGTGGCCTACGCCGCGCAGATGGCGGCGCAGATGGGCGCGCACATCATCAAGGTGAAACCCCCGAAGGATTTCCTGGAACAGGCCGAGGCCAAGAAGGTCTACGAGAAGTACGCCATCCCGTCGGCGACCCTGCGGGACCGCATCCGCCACGTGGTGCAGTCCGCCTTCAACGGCCGGCGCATCGTGATCTTCTCCGGCGGCGAGGCCAAGGGCACCGAGGAGGTGCTCGCCGAGGTGCGCGAGATCGCCGCCGGCGGAGGCTTCGGGAGCATCATGGGTCGCAACGCCTTCCAGCGGCCGAAGAAGGACGCGCTTGAGCTGCTGGCCGCCGTCATGGCCATCCACGCCGGGGCCTGAAGAAAAGTTTAAAGAGTTCACATTCCGATTTTGAAGGGTCCTAGGCTGGGTCTGTCCGGGTTCCGCCGCGGGGTTGGCGGCGCCTGACGAGGAGGAACGTCTGCCCATCCGGGCGGCCGGGGAAAAGTGTTGCACCATCAATCGTGAAAAATTTCTCAATTCGCCCGGATCCTTGATTCCCGTCAAGGTGTCCGGTTCCGGCCCCTGGGACCCTGATCCCATCCAACCGTGGAGGAGCACCATGTTCTGCAACCAGTGTGAGCAGGCCGCCAAAGGCACCGGCTGCGAGGATTTCGGCATCTGCGGCAAGGACGAGGACGTCCAGTCGCTGCAGGAGACCCTCCTCTACGGCCTCAAGGGCATGGCCGCCTACGCCCACCACGCCCGGCGCCTGGGCAAGGTGGACGATTCCGTCTCGGCCTTCATGGAGGAGGCCCTCTTCGCCACCATGACCAACGTCAACTTCGACGTGCCCAGCCTCCTGGAGCTGGTGCTGGAGTGCGGCAAGCAGAACCTCCGGGTCATGCAGCTCCTCGACGAGGGCCACGTGGAGCGCTACGGACAGCCCGCCGTGGGCGCCGTGGCCACGGGCACCCGCCCGCAGCCCGGCATCCTCGTCACCGGCCACGACATGGTGGACCTGGAGAACCTCCTGGCCCAGGTGGCGGGCACGGATGTCCTGGTGTACACCCACGGCGAGATGCTGCCGGCCCACATGTATCCGGTCCTGAAGAACCACCCCAACCTGGCCGGTCATTACGGCGGGGCCTGGCAGCTGCAGAAGTCCGAGTTCGAGGCCTTCGGCGGCGCCATCCTGGCCACCACCAACTGCATCCTGGAGCCCCGCGAATCCTACCGGGACCGCGTCTTCACCACGCGCGTCACGGCCGTTCCCGGCGGCACCCGGCTGCGCGGCGACGACTTCGCCTCCGTCATCGCCCGGGCCAAGGCCCTGGGACCGCTGCCGGAGCGCACCGGGCCTTCGCTGACCGTGGGCTTCCACCAGAGCGTGATCCTGGGCGCGGCGCCCGCCATCCTCGAGGCGGTGGCCAAGGGCGAGGTGACCCGGTTCTTCGTCATCGGCGGCTGCGACGGGGCGGAACCCGGGCGCAACTACTTCAGCGACTACGCGAAGAACGCGCCGGCCACCTCGTTCATCCTGACCCTCGGCTGCGGCAAGTTCCGCATCCTGGACCACGACTACGGCACGCTCCTGGGCCTGCCCCGGCTCCTGGACATGGGGCAGTGCAACAACGCGTACGGCGCCATCCAGGTCGCCGCCGGCCTGGCCGGCGCCCTCAACTGCGGCGTCAACGACCTGCCCCTGACGATTGTCCTCTCATGGTTCGAGCAGAAGGCCGTGGCCGTGCTCCTCACCCTCCTCCACCTGGGCGTGAGGAACATCGCCGTGGGCCCGGCCGCCCCCGCCTTCCTCAGCCCGAACGTCTTCAAGGTGCTCCAGGACGCCTACGGGCTGAAGCTCACAGGAACGGATGCCCTGGCGGACCTGGCCCTGGTATGATCGCATCGCGACCCCCCCACCCGAGGATTTCCACGTGAAAGCCAAGAGCTCCGTCATCGTTCTGGGTCTGGCCATCCCGATTCTCCTCGGGGTGTTCTTCGGGTCCGGCGTCTACACCTTCGTCGCGGCCAACGGGACGTCGTACCTCTCCGACAAGCCGGCGGTGTGCACCAACTGCCACGTCATGCAGGAGAACTACGACGGGTGGCTTCACGGGTCCCACCACGCGGTGGCCACGTGCAACGACTGCCACCTGCCCCACGACAACGTCGTGCACAAGTTCTACGTGAAGGCCGCCAACGGCTGGCACCACTCCCAGGCCTTCACCGTGGGCGGCTATCCCGACCCCATCCGGATCAAGCCCGGCAACGCCGCGGTGCTGGAGGCCAACTGCGTGCGCTGCCACGCGGGCCTCACGGGCGACATCACGGCCCACGGCACCCTCGGGGTGCCCACGGACCCCGCGCGCAGGGCCGACCTTTTCGGCTGCGTCCGCTGCCATCCCGGCGTGGGCCATGGCAACTGAAACCCGAACCTCCCTTCCTTCCATCCTGATTCCGCGAGGCTGACCATGACCGAGACCAAGCCGCCCCTGTTCAACCGACCCGCCTTCAGGCTGGGCCTCATCGCCGCCGCGGCCGCGGCTGGCACGATCCTCGTGCTCCTGCTCAACGCCAACATCTCCAAGCACAAGGCAGAGGCCTCCAAGACCAGCGTGCGCGTGGTGGACATGGACGAGAAGTCCGTGGATCCCGCGATCTGGGGCAAGAACTTCCCCCGCCAGTATGACGGCTACCTGCGCACCATCGAACGCTCCGGAACCAAGTACGGCGGCGGCGGCAGCGAGACCCTGGCCATCAGCAAGCTCACCGAGGACCCGCGCCTGCCCGTCATCTTCGACGGCTACGCCTTCGCCCTGGACTACCGCCAGCGCCGGGGCCACGCCTACATGCTGGACGACCAGCGCGCCACCAAGCGCGTCACGGACCGCCCCCAGCCCGGCGCCTGCCTCCACTGCCACGCGTCGACCACCGTGCCCTACCGCGAGGCCGGCATCAAGGCCGGGGCGCCCGGCAGCCTCGACGAGGCCCTGGACAGCCCCAACGCCCAGGCCCAGCTCCAGGCCGGGTTCCAGGCCGTCGGCAAGCTCCCCTACGCCGAGGCCACCAAGCTCGTGAAGCACCCCGTGGCCTGCATCGACTGCCACGATCCCAAGACCATGGCCCTGCGCGTGACCAAGCCCGGCTTCATCAACGGCATCGACGCCCTGGCCCGGAGCGGCGAGCCGGTGCCCCACCTGCCCTCCATCGAGACCTGGCGCAAGGGCGACCGTTCCCGGAACTACGACGCCAACATGGACGCCTCCCGGCAGGAGATGCGCTCCATGGTCTGCGGCCAGTGCCACGTGGAATACTACTGCGGCCCCAAGACCACCCTCTTCTTCCCCTGGAACAAGGGCCTGAAGGTCGAGCAGATCGAGGCCACCTACTCCGACTACAAGTTCTCCGACGGGCACCGGTTCTTCGACTGGAAGCACAAGCGCACCGGCGCCGAGGTCCTCAAGGCCCAGCACCCCGAGTTCGAGATGTGGAGCCAGGGCGTCCACGCCCGGTCCGGCGTGTCCTGCGCCGACTGCCACATGCCCTACGTGCGTGAAGGCGCCCTGAAGATCAGCGACCACCAGGTGCGCAGCCCCCTGCTCAACATCTCCCGCGCCTGCCAGACCTGCCACCGCTTCCCCGAGGCCGAGCTCAAGGCCCGCGTCGAGGCCATCCAGGACAAGACCCACACCCTTATGCTCCGCGCCGAGGACGCCGTGGTGGCGCTCATCAACGACCTGGAGAAGGCCAAGAACGACGGCATCCCCGAGACCGCCCTGGGCGACATCTTCGAGCTGCAGCGCAAGGCCCAGTGGCGCACGGACTTCGTCAACGCCGAGAACTCCATGGGCTTCCACGCGCCCCAGGAAGTGGCCCGCATCCTCGGCGAGGCCATCGACTTCGCCCGCCAGGGCCAGCTCGCCCTGCGCGACCTGCGGGACAAGACCAAGACCGCCAAGAAGTAAGGCCCCGGAGGCACCCATGTCCAAGCCCCTGACCCGACGCGATTTCCTTCGCGAGGGTGGCCTCTGCGCCACCGCCGCGACCCTGGCTTCCTCTCCCCTGGCCGCCGCCGCGGTGGCCAAGGGGGCCCCCAAGGGGCCCGGCATCGCCTGGGCCAAGGCCCCCTGCCGCTTCTGCGGCGTGGGCTGCGGCGTAATGGTGGGAAGCCGGCAGGGCAGGGTGGTCGCCGTGAAGGGCGACGACCAGCACCCGGGAAGCAAGGGCCTCCTGTGCGCCAAGGGCTACAGCCTCCCGGGCATCCTCACCGGCGGCGACCGGCTCACCTCGCCCCTGATCCGGAAGAACGGAAGGCTGGTGAAGGCCACCTGGGACGAGGCCCTGGACCTGGTGGCCCGCAGATTCAAGGAGACCCTCGCCGCCAAGGGCCCCGAGGCCGTGGCCATCTACGGCAGCGGCCAGTGGATGATCACCGACGGCTACGCGGCCACCAAGTGGTTCCGGGCCGGCATGGGCAGCAACAACGTGGAGGCCAACGCCCGGCTGTGCATGGCCAGCGCCGTCACGGGGTTCATGAGCACCTTCGGCAGCGACGAGCCCATGGGCTGCTTCGAGGACCTGGCCCTGTGCGACGTGCTGATCATGTGGGGCAACAACATGGCCGAGGCCCACCCGGTGCTCTTCGGCCAGGTGCTGGAGAGCAAGGGCGCCAACCCCGCCAAGCGCATCGTGGACCTCGCCACGCGGCGCACCCCCACCTCCGACTTCGCCGACAGCCACCTGCTCATGGCCCCCCAGAGCGACCTGGCCATCGCCAACGGCATCGCGCACCTGCTCCTGAAGAAGGGCGCCGTGGACAAGGCCTTCGTGGAAAAGCACGTGGTCTTCAAGCGGGGCAAGGAACAGATCGGCTACGGCCTGGCGGACAAGTCCAGGTTCGCCGACGAGGCGAAGAAGGTCACCTTCGAGGAGTACGCGGCCTTCCTGGAGACCTACACGCCCGAGCACGTGGCCAGGCTCAGCGGCCTTTCCGTGGCCGCCCTGGAGCAGCTGGCGGGGTATTTCGCCGACCCGAAGCTCAAGGTGATGTCGGTGTGGTGCATGGGCGTGAACCAGCACAGCCGGGGCACCTGGATGAACAACCTCATCTACAACCTCCACCTCCTCACCGGCAAGATCTGCAAGCCCGGCTCCACGGCCTACTCCGTCACGGGCCAGCCCAGCGCCTGCGGAACCGTGCGGGAAGTGGGCGACCTCGCCCACCGGCTCCCGGCCGACATGGTGGTCATGAACCCCGAGCACCGGGCCATCGCGGCGAAGATCTGGAAGGTGCCGGTGGAGCGCATCAACCCCAAGCCCGGCTACCACACGGTGGAGATGTTCCGGGCCCTGGACCGGGGCGACGTCACCTGCATGTGGATCCAGGTCACCAACCCCTTCGTGAGCCTGCCCAACGTGGACCGCTTCCGCAAGGGGGCCCGCAAGGACGGGCGGTTCATCGTGGTGTCGGACGTCTATCCCACGGAGACCACCGGGTTCGCCGACGTGGTGCTCCCCAGCGCCATGTGGGTCGAGCGGGAGGGCTTCTTCGGCAACAGCGACCGGCGCACCCAGCACTGGGACCAGCTGGCCGAGCCCCCCAAGGGCTGCCTCCCCGACGACTGGCAGATCGTCGAAGTGGCCCGCCGCATGGGCATGGGCGACCTCTTCCCCAGGGACCGGGCCACCTACGTGAAGGACCTCTACGAGGAATACCGGCAGTTCACGGTGGGCACCGGCAAGGACATCGGCACCTACGAGGAGCTCAAGGCGAACCGGGGCCTGCGCTGGCCCGTGGTGAAGGGGAAGGAGACCGCCCGCCGCTACGTGGAGGGGGAGGATCCCTACGTGAAGGCCGGGGAAGGCATCTCGTTCTACAAGAACAAGGCCGACGGCGGCAGGGCCGTGGTGTGGCTGCGCCCCTGGGAAGGCCCCGCGGAGGTCCCGGACGCCGAGTACCCGCTGTGGTTCACCACCGGCCGCATGCTGGAGCACTGGCACACCGGCACCATGACCCGGCGCGTCCCCCAGCTGAACAGGGCCCAGCCCAAGGGCTTCCTGGAGATCCACCCCGAGGACGCCAAGGCCGTCGGCGTAGCCGACGGCGGCCTCGTGAAGGTCACCTCCCGACGGGGCAGCGTCACGCTGCCGTGCCGCTTCGAGGCCCGGGGCCAGGTGCCCAGGGGCACCGTCTACACGTCGTTCTTCGACGAGTCCCAGCTCATCAACGCCGTCACCCAGGACAGCATCTGCCCCATCAGCGCCGAGCCGGACTACAAGAAGTGCGCCTGCAAGGTGGAGAAGGCATGAGAACCCTGGCGCTGTCCCTGCTTCTGGCCGGGCTGGCCCCGGTCCTCCCCGCCAGGGCCCCGGAGCGCCTCCACGCCTACGCTCCGCCGGTCATCCCCCACGACCTCCACAAGGACGCATCCTGCACCGGCTGCCACGCCAGGGAGATCAGCGGCGGCGTGCCCGCCGTGCCCCACAAGGCCGGCGGCTGGTGCCAGTCCTGCCACGTGCCCTCCGGCGCCGCGGCCCCCTTCCGCGCCAACGCGTTCAAGGGCGAGCCGGCCTCCCGAGCGAGGGGCGCCAGGGCCTACCCGGGCGCCCCGCCCGCGCTGCCCCACGCCGTGGCGATGCGGGAGAACTGCCTGGCCTGCCATGGCCGGGAGGTCCATCCCGGAATGAGGCGCAATCCCCACCCGGGACGGGCCAACTGCCTGTCCTGCCACCTGGGCTAGATTTCAGGTAACCTCAGGGGATCGAGGGACAGGCGATGTTGTATTCCATGGCGACCGGCTATGCCCTGCGCGCGCTTTCCGCGCTGCCCGAGGACGGGTCCTACCTCCTGGCCAAGGAGCTCGCGGGCCGCGTGGAACTCCCCGGGCCCTACCTGGCCAAGGTCCTCCAGACCCTGGCCCACGGCGGCATCCTGGAGTCCATGCGGGGGCCCCACGGCGGCTTCCGGCTGGCCCGCCCCGCGGCCTCCATCACGGTGGGCGAGGTGGTGGCCATCCTGAACACCATGGACACCACCACCGTCTGCGTCATGGGCTTCACCGACTGCCTGAGCAAGGGGAAGCCCTGCCCGCTGCACGTCGCCTGGTGCGACGCCAAGGCCACCCTCGACCACACCATGGCCGAGGTGACCATCAGCGATCTCTACCGCCTGGACCTCTCGACCCTGAAGGTGGTGCCCCGCGTGAAGTGCATGGCGGAGGGAGCGGTCTGAAGGGCGGGGCCCCGCGAAGCCGGAAGGGGCACTTTTACCTGGAACTCAGGGGCACGGCTTGTAGAATGCAGGGGAATTTTCCATGAGGAGGTGCCCGTGCCACTGACCCATCGTTTGTCCGCGGAAGTCTTCGGAACCTTCTGGCTGGTGCTGGGCGGCTGCGGCAGCGCCGTGCTGGCCGCGGCCTTCCCCGGCGTGGGCATCGGCCTGCACGGCGTGAGCCTGGCCTTCGGGCTCACCGTCCTCACCATGGCCTACGCCGTGGGCCCCATCTCAGGCTGCCACCTGAACCCGGCCGTGACCCTGGGGCTGGCCGTGGGCGGGCGCTTCGCGTGGAAGGACGTCGCCCCCTACTGGGCCGCGCAGGTTGCGGGCGCGGTCCTCGCGGGCGGGGTGCTCTTCCTCATCGCCTCCGGCAAGCCCCTGTTCCAGGCCGGCGGGTTCGCCAGCAACGGGTACGGCCTCCACAGCCCCGGGCAGTATTCGCTGGGCTCGGCCTTCCTCACGGAGGTCGTGATGACCTTCTTCTTCCTGTTCGTGATCCTCGGCGCCACGTCCCGCAAGGCGCCCGCCGGGTTCGCCCCCATCGCCATCGGCCTGTGCCTGACCCTCATCCACCTGGTGAGCATCCCCGTGACCAACACCAGCGTGAACCCCGCCCGGAGCACCGGGGTGGCCTTCTTCGCGGACGGGGGCTGGGCCCTGGGGCAACTGTGGCTGTTCTGGGTGGCTCCGCTGGCCGGGGCCGCCCTGGCGGGCCTCGTGTTCCCCAGGCTGGACAAGGATTCATAGCCTGCAAGGATGGCTTTCTTTTATCCATTTTATTTTCCCCGTCCATCCCCGTTCATCGCCGGCAAATCATGCGAATGAATTTGCCGGCGATGAACGGGGATGAACAAGGAAAAAAAATTGAAATCCGGAATCCAAGCATTCGGCGGGCGGTGAGGATTGGAACCTGAATGCTTTGCGATTCGGGAATCAACCTCTAGATCTGGCCCAGGGTCTTCCCGGCGCTGCGCAGGTCCTCGCAGGCGCGGACGACGCGGTCGGCCATGCTCTGCTCGGCCTTCTTCATGTAGGGGCGGGGATCGTAGGCCTTCTTGTCGCCCACTTCGCCGTCGATCTTCAGGACGCCGTCGTAGTTCTTGAACATGTGGCCGGCGATGGCGCGGGTGAAGGCGTACTGGGTGTCGGTGTCCACGTTCATCTTCACCACGCCGTAGTCCAGGGTGGCGTGGATCTCGGCCAGGCTCGAGCCGGAGCCGCCGTGGAAGACGAGGCGGCTGCGCTGGCCGGGGAAGGCCTTGTCGATGGCGGCCTGGCCGTCCCGGAGGATCTCGGGGCGCAGGACGACGTTGCCGGGCTTGTAGACGCCGTGCACGTTGCCGAAGGTGGCGGCCAGAAGGTACCTGCCCAGGGGGGACAGGGCCCTGTGCACTTCCACCATGTCCTCGGGGGTGGTGTAGAGCTTGTCCTTGGGGACGCCGCTGGTGTCGTGGCCGTCCTCCTCGCCGCCCACGACGCCGGTCTCCACCTCCAGGATGATCTCGCTGGCGGCGCACCGCTTCAGGAGTTCCGCGGAGCGCCGGATGTTCTCGTCCAGGGGCAGCTCGGAGCCGTCGAACATGTGGGCGTTGAAGAGGTTGCCCTGGCCCGCGGCACGGCGGCGCTCGGTCTCGGCGATGAGGGGGAGCACGAAGGTCTCGAGGTACTTGGGGTGGCAGTGGTCCGTGTGCAGGGCCACGTTCACTTCGTAGTGCTGGGCCATGTAGTGGACGTACTGGGCCAGGGCGATGGCTCCGTAGGCCATGCTCTTGACGCCCAGGCCGCTCATGAACTCGGCGCCGCCGGTCGAGATCTGGACGATGCCGTCGGCCTTGGCGGTCTTGAGGCCGAGGAGGACCGCGTTGGCGGTCTCGGTGGAGGTGACGTTGAAGGCCGCGTAGGCGTACTTCCCTTGCTGCGCCTTGTCGAGCATCGTGAGGTATTGGGCGGGGGTGACAACCGGCATCGGATTCCTCTTTTCTGGTCAGGTCGATTCAGTTTGACACCTGCCCGGGGCCTGGGGCAATGTGAGTCCTTCGGCGCCCGGTTTCCATCGAGGAGCAAAGCCCATGTCGCACCGGAAGGGATTCCTGGCGGTCCTCAACCTCACCGTCCTGGTGGCGGCCCTGGGGTATTTCGTGGACATCTTCGACCTGCTGCTGTTCCCCATCGTCCGGCAGCAGAGCCTCCTGGCCATCGGCGTGCCGCCCTCGGGGCTGCTGGACACCGGGGCCTTCCTCCTGAACGTCCAGATGACCGGCATGCTCCTGGGGGGCATCCTCTGGGGGGTCATGGGCGACAAGAAGGGCAGGCTCTCGGTCCTGTTCGGGTCCATCGCCCTCTACTCCGCCGCCAATTTCGCCAACGCCTTCGCCGCCTCGGTGCCCCTCTACGCCGTGTGCCGCTTCGTGGCGGGCTTCGGCCTGGCCGGGGAGCTGGGGGCGGCCATCACCCTGGTGAGCGAGGTCCTCTCCAGGGAGACCCGGGCCTACGGCACCACCCTGGTGGCGGCGGTGGGGGTGTCCGGGGCCGTGGTGGCGGGGCTCGTGGGCAACTACATGACCTGGAAGGTGGCCTACCTGGTGGGCGGGAGCCTGGGCTTCGCGCTCCTGCTCCTGCGCATCGGGGTGGCCGAAAGCGGGATGTTCGCCCAGATGAAGACCGGGGGGGTGGCGAGGGGCAGCCTCTGGATGCTCGTGAACGACCGGGACCGGCTCTTCCGCTACATGGCGTGCATCGCCATCGGCATGCCCACCTGGTACGTGGTGGGCATCCTGGTGACCTTCTCCCCGGAATTCGCACGGACCCTGGGCGTCATCGGCACCGTGAAGGCCGGCACCGCCGTGGCGTTCTGCTACGCGGGGCTGGTGCTCGGGGACGTGTCCTCGGGCGTGCTGAGCCAGGTGCTCCGCAGCCGCCGGGGGGCGGTGGCCGCGTTCCTGGTGCTCGACGCCCTGGTGGTGCTGGCCTACCTCTTCGGGCTCCATGGGCGGAGCCCGGCCTTCCTGTACGGCCTCTGCGCGGCCCTGGGCTACACCATCGGCTACTGGGCGGTCTTCATGACGATCGCCGCCGAGCAGTTCGGCACGAACCTGCGGGCCACGGTCACGATCACGGTGCCCAACTTCGTGCGGGGCGGCCTGGTGCCCATGGCCCTGCTCTTCGCCGCCCTGAAGGCCCCCATGGGCCTGGTGGGCTCGGCCCTGGCCGTGGGCGCGCTGGCCATCGGGATCGCCCTGCTCACCCTCTGGGGACTGGCGGAGACCCATGGGCGGGACCTGGACTTCCTGGAGCGCTGAAGGGCTTCAGAACACGGCGGCGGCGCCGCCGTCGATGGGGATGACCGTCCCCGTCGTCCAGCGGCTCTCGTCCCCGAGGAGGTGGATGGCCAGAGCGGCCACCTCCTCCTCGCGGCCGAGGCGGCGCAGGGGATTGACCCGGGAGAGCGCGTGCAGGGCCGCGGCCGGATCCGGGGCGGCCTTGAGGCGCGCGTCCACCATGGCGGTGTGGACGGGTCCCGGGGCGACGGCGTTGCAGCGGATGGCGCGCGGGGCCCACTCCAGGGCCAGCACCTGGGCCAGCATGTGCACGCCCGCCTTGGCCACGCTGTAGGCGGCGGTGTCGGGGATGGCCCGGATGCCCACGTTCGAGCCCACCAGCACGACGCTGGCGCCGTCCTTGAGGAGGCCGCCCAGGTGATGGCAGAGGAGCCAGGGGCCCTTCAGGTTGGATGCGATCATGCATTCGAATGCGAGGGTCGATGTCCCCTCCACGCTGCCGGTGAGCAGGGAGCCCGCGGCCAGCACCATGCCGTCCAGGGGGGGGCAGTCCTTCGCGAACGCCAGCACGGCCTCGTCCCGGGTGTGGTCCAGGACGGCCCGGACGGCGTGGGGCAGGGTCTCCTTCAGGGCCTCCCCGCGGCGGCCGGCCAGGATCAGTTCCGCGCCCAGCGCGTCCAGGCGCCGGGCGCAGGCCCGGCCGATGCCCGAGCCGGCCCCCGTCACCAGGATCCGCCTGCCCAGGAAGGGCTTCACGGGAGCTTGACGCCGGAGGGCGTCACCACGCCGCCGGAGACGGCCCAGGTGAGGGCCTGCTCGGGGCTGATGGGCATGGGGGTGACCTTGGAGGCCTCCACCATGATCACGTAGCCGGAGGTTGGGTTGGGCGCCGTAGGGACGTAGACGGCCACCATCTCCTCGCCCTGCCCGAAGCCGGCCCAGGTGCAGTCCCGGTGGGCCACGAAGCCCAGGGTGTAGGCGCCGGGCCGGGGCCATTCCACCCGCACCACTTCCTTGAACGAGCCGCCCTGGCCGCTCTGGATGGCGCTCATGAGCTGCTTGGTGGCGCCGTAGATGCCCTTGACGACCGGGATGTACATCACCAGCTCGTCCAGCCACCCGAGGATCTGGCGGCCCACGAAGTTGCCCACCAGGGCCCCGGCCAGCAGCAGGAGGGAGATGGTGGCCGCCGCGGAGATGAGGGCCAGGCCCCAGGCGGGCGGCACCGGCAGGTGGAGCATGGCGGCGACCATGGAGGCCGGCCCCCGGAAGATGTCCACCAGGGAGTTGAAGATGGCACGGAGGATCCAGAACGTCACCACCGAGGGCAGCAGCGTGAAGAATCCCGCCAGCAGATATTTCCTGAACATGTTTGCCTCACACCTTCCGGTCGGGGGACTCGTGGGCCGACAGGCGCCCGTGGCCTGCGAGGAGGCTGGGGCCCAGCTTGCTCCAGAACTTCCGGAAGTAGGTCACCGCGCTCCAGATGGAAAGGATCATGGCCACCCAGAGCAGCAGCACGCCCATGCCCCAGAAGAAGCTGTAGGGCCTGGGGAAATGGATGAAGACCCGGAAGATCGGCAGGCCGGTCCAGTCCAGGAGCCAGCCGTCGAGCACCGGCCCCAGGAGCAGGCAGGAGATGGCGGCGATCTGGAAGCCCAGCTTCCATTTGCCCAGGCGCTCGGCGGCGATGGTGACGCCCTCCTCGCTCGCGATGCCCCGGAGGCCCGTGATGGCCATTTCCCGCCCCAGGATGATGAAGGTCATCCAGGCCGGGGCCATGCCCAGCTCCACCAGGCTGATGAGGGCGCCCATGATGAGGAGCTTGTCCGCCAGGGGGTCCAGGAGCTTGCCCAGGGTGGTCACCTGGCCCCATTTGCGCGCCAGGTAGCCGTCCAGGAGGTCGGTAAGGCTCGCCGCCCAGAAGACCAGGACGCCGATGATTTCATGATTGGTAACCCGCGTCAGGAGCACCACCACGAGGATGGGCACCATGAGGATCCGGGCGAGGGTCAGGTAGTTGGGTACGGTCATGGGATAAGGGGCACTTTCAGGGCTCTCGGCGATGGAGGGTCGAATCGTCTTCCAGGTTGAAGCTCCAGTCTAACGGCTCCGGAGGCTGTTCAACCCATCGAAGGAGTTGGCTTTAATCGTTTATATTATCGTCAAATCCCCTTTTCCGGCCAGCCTCTGCCACTGGGAGTCCTCGATGACCTCGAAGGCGCCCTCGGGGCCGTCGGGAAAGAGGAGGCTCTCCCGGGAGACGCGCACCCGGGTCCCGCGGGCCTGCAGGGCCGTCAGGAGCGCCAGGGCCTCCGGGTCCTCCAGGAGGCCGGTGGCCTCCAGGGCCAGGCCCACCCAGGGCACCTGGGGGTCCAGCTCGCGCAGCACGCCCAGGAGGAGGCGCCTTCCCACGCCGCCGTTGCCGGCGCCGAGCGATGCCCGGGTGAGCAGGAGGGGCCGGGGCCGGGCCTGGAGCGGGGCGGGGACGACGCGGGTCACGGGCTCGACGGCGCGAACCGGGGCGGGCGCCGGCGCGTCCGCGCCGGCCGTCTCGACGCGCCAGCCCGAGCCCTCCCGGTAGGGCGTGGCGGTGCGCCCGGAGCGCTCCAGGAACCGCTGGACGTTGTGCAGGAGCATCTCGTCGCCGCCGATGATCACGCGCAGGGGGAGGCCGGGATGGTCCTCCAGCACCCGGCTCACCTCCCGGAGGGCCTCGGAGACTGTGACATCGAAGAGTTCCAGGGTCAGGATATCCATGACTGGAGTTTAAATCTTTTGTCCACACCGAAAGCCGAAGAGTTCAAGGAATGGCTGCGGACCGCCGCGATGGAACGGGGATTCGCCCGCGTGGGCTTCGCCTCCTGCGCGCCCTTCGACCGGGAACGGCTCTCCCGGTGGTTCCAGGAGGGCCGGGGCGCGCTCCTGCCCTACCTGCGGGAGGAGGCCCTGGCCGACCCCGCCTCGGTGATGGAGGGGGCCCGCACGGCCCTGGTGGGGTTCTTCCCCTACGCCCGGCCCGCGGCCGTGCCCGGCGCCGCCGAGGGCTCCCTGAAGGTGAGCCGCTACGTCTGGGGCCCGGACTACCACCGGATCCTCAAGCCCCGGCTCAAGGCCCTCCTCGCAGAGGCCCAGGAGCTCTGGCCCGGCCTCCAGGGCCGGGTGTGCGTGGACACGGCCCCGATCCTGGAGCGCCAGCTGGCCGCCAGGGCCGGCCTGGGCTGGCAGGGCAAGCACACGCTCCTCATCGCCGGCAAGGGCGGCTCCTGGGGCTTCCTGGGGGTGGTGCTGCTGGATGCCGAGCTGCCCCCGGATCCGCCCTTTCCCGGGGAGCGGTGCGGCTCCTGCACGCGGTGCCTGGATGTCTGCCCCACCGGAGCCCTGGAGCCCTTCAGGCTGGACCCCGGCCTCTGCCTGACCACCTACACCGTGGAGACCGAGGCGCCGCCGCCGCCCGCGGTGGAGGCGGCCCTGGCCGCCACCCGGTGGGCCGCGGGCTGCGACCTCTGCCAGGAGGTCTGTCCCTGGAACCGCGCGCCGCTCTGGGGCGACGGCGGGCTGTGGGGGGGGGCAAGCCCGCTCCACACCCAGCCCGCGGAGGCGGGCCGGATGGGCGTCGGAAGGTGGCAGTCGCTGACCCGCGGGACGGCGCTGCGGAGGGTCCGGCACCGGCACTGGCTTGCCACCCTGGGCAGGATATTGGGCTAGGGCGGGTTTCCTTGTTTATTCCCAAGCCGTTTTTCTATAACGTGGCACGAGGGGAAACCCACCGGAGAAGACCTAGATGGCGATAAAGAATTTCACGGTCCAGGACGCGATGTCGATGTACGGCGTCAAGGAATGGGGCTATGGTTTCTTCGGCGTGAACAGCAAGGGGCACCTCGTCGTCCACCCCACGCGGGACGAAAACCTGTCCTGCGACGTGTTCGACATCGTCCAGCACCTGCGGAAGAAGGGTGTGGCCACGCCCCTGATCCTGCGCTTCCCCCAGATACTCGCGGCCCGGGTCACGGAGCTGAACGAGGCCTTCCACAAGGCCATGCGCGAGTACGACTACGCCGGCAGCTACCAGGGCGTATACCCCGTGAAGACCAACCAGATCAAGGAGGTCGTCGACCAGGTGGTGAAGGCGGGCTACAAGTACCGCTACGGCCTGGAGGCGGGCTCCAAGCCCGAACTGATGATCGCGCTGTCCATGAACCTCCACCCGGACGCCCTGGTCACCTGCAACGGATACAAGGACGAGACCTTCATGCGCATGGCCCTCCTGGCCCGCAAGGCCGGACGCAATGTGCTCATCACCGTCGAGAAGATGACCGAACTTCCCATGATCCTGAAGGTGGCCAAGGAGCTCAAGGTCGAGCCGCTCCTGGGGCTGCGCTTCAAGCTCAACGCCATGGGGAGCGGGAAGTGGGAGAGCTCGGCGGGCGACCACTCCAAGTTCGGGCTCAACACCCAGGAGCTGCTGGAGGCGGTGGAGACCCTGGAGAAGAAGGGCCTCCTGGACTCCGTGGTGGAGCTGCACTTCCACATCGGCAGCCAGATCACCGACATCCGCCGGGTGAAGACCGCCATGAAGGAGGCGACCCGCATGTACGCCAAGCTCTACAAGCGCGGCGTTCCCCTGAAGTACCTCAACGTGGGCGGCGGCCTGGGCGTGGACTACGACGGCAGCCGCACCACCTTCAGCTCCTCCATGAACTACACGATCGACGAGTACGCCTCCGACGTGGTCTACACCACCCAGGACGTGTGCACCCAGGAGCAGGTGCCGGTGCCCAACCTCCTGAGCGAGTCGGGCCGGGCCATCGCGGCCTTCCACGAAGTCGTCGTGGTGGACATCATCGGCCTCATCGACACCACGCACACCAAGTACCGCGTCGAGCTCACGGGCAACGAGGCCCAGGTGCTCAAGGAGCTGGCCTACACCCGGGACAACCTCTCGGTGAAGAACTTCGCGGAGATGTACCACGACGCCATCACCCAGAAGGACGAGCTCATCACGCTCTTCAACCTGGGCTACCTGTCCCTGGACGACCGCGCCAAGGGCGAGATCCTTTTCTGGGAGGTGTGCCGCAAGCTCTCGAAGATCTTCAGCTACAAGAGCCTGAAGTACATCCCCGAGGAGTTCCAGGACCTCTCCAAGAGCCTGGCCGACAAGCTCATCGCCAACTTCAGCCTCTTCCAGTCCATGCCCGACCACTGGGCCATCGACCAGCTCTTCCCCGTGATGCCCATCCACCGCCTGAAGGAGAAGCCCACCATCTCCGCCACGCTCTGCGACATCACCTGCGACAGCGACGGCAAGATGGAGAAGTTCATCGACCTCAAGGACGTGCGGGACGAGATCAGCCTCCACGAGCCCAAGGGCGGCGAGCCCTACTACCTGGCCTTCTTCCTCACCGGCGCCTACCAGGACATCCTGGGCATGCGCCACAACCTCTTCGGCGCCCCCACGGAGGCCCACGTGGTGGTCAACGAGGACGAGGACTTCAAGATCCAGCAGATCATCCCCGGAGACACCATGGACCACGTCCTGCGCAGCGTCCACTACGACCCCGACGAGCTGGTGGAGGGCCCCACCCGCCGCCGCCAGAACAAGAGCGACGCCGGCGAGGCGCTGAAGGCGCTGCTGACGCAGCAGCGCAGCCTGCCGACGTACCTGGAGATGAACGAGCACTGATTCTACTGCCGGGGCCTGGAGATGCCCCCCCGCAGCTAGGGGAACAGCACCTTCACCTTCTCCACATGCAGCTGCATCTCCCGGTGCAGCAGGCTCACGCCCCTGCGCACCAGCCGCATGGCCTGGATGCTCTGGCGCGTCTCGTCCAGGCGGCGCGGGTCGGCGGGGTCCTTCACCAGGCGGTGGACGCCCGAGGCCATGCGCAGGATGTGGATCTCCATGTCGTCCGCGCCGTCAGGGACCGCGGCGTCGTGGTGGCGGCGGCAGATGTCCTGGAGGTGGGCGGGGAGGCCCCAGATCTCGTGCACGGCGCAGCCGATGTCCACGTGGACCCGCTCCAGAATCTCGTCCACCACGGGATCCGGAAGGGGGGCCTCCACCTCCCCCGCGATGACGAGGGCCGCCAGGGAGCGCAGGGCGAGGGATTTGCCCATGTCGTGGAACATGCCCGCCAGGAAGGCGCGGTCGGCCCGGCCCACGTGCTGCTCGAATGCGAACTGGCTGGCTCCGAAAGCCACGGCCATGGTGTCCAGGAAGAGGTCCGACCACCTCTGCCCGAAGATCTCGTATTCCACGCGCAGCCCCACGTCGAACAGGCTGCGCCCCGCCACGCCGGCGGCGATCTCGCCCACGCCCCGCAGGCCGATGCGCATGACGGCCATGCGCATCTCGTTGACGTCGGTGCCCCGGTTGTACAGGGCCGAATTGGCCACGCGCAGCACGTTCATGGAGATCGCGGGATCGGGGCTGATGGCCTTGAGGAGCCTGGCCATGTCCACGTCCGGCTCGTTGAGCAGGTCGATGATCCGCACCGCCAGGGCCGGGAAGGACGTGGGGTCCGGATGGTTCCGGCCGAAGTGCTCCATGACCCTGGGGACCAGCCGCTCCACCTGCTCCAGTTCCCCGGGCGACAGGGGCCGGGGAGGGGGCTCGGCCGCGCCGGAAAGGAGGGCCCAGGGCCCGTCGAAGGGGTCCGGCGCCGTCGCCGCGGCGGGAGCCTCCGCCGGGGCGGGGGCCTCCGCCGGGGCGACGGCCCGGGCCTCGGGAAGGCGGGCCTGGCCGCGGAAAAGGTTCCTGAAGGGATTGATCACTCCCCCATGGTAATGAAGGAAGCCGATCCTGTCAGTCCCAGTCCTTGCGGGTGCGGTCCTTCTTCACGGCCCCGGCGCGCTTCTTGAGGATGAGGCGCACCGTCCTGCTGGAACGGGTGGGGCGGGTGGGCCTGCGCGGGATCGGGGCCTTGAGGGCCTCCAGCACGGCTCCGGCCACCTTGGAACGGGCGTCCTCGAGGTTCTGCAGCTGGTCCCGGGTGCGCGAGCTCGTGACGATCCAGCGCCCGTCGGCGTCCAGCTGGTTGCGGACCCTGCCCCGGAGGCGGTCCAGGGACGCGGGGTCCAGGCCCTCGATGAGGGCGAGGTCCACCCGCACCTCAACCTTGGAGGCCACCTTGTTCACGTTCTGGCCCCCGGGGCCTCCGGCCCTCACCGCCTTCACCTGGAAGGCGGCGGCGGGAATGACGACCGTGCCGGTGACTTCGAGGGCGTCCATCCGGCGCCCTCTCAGTCCGTGATCTGGAAGAGTCTCTCGAACCTCACCACTTCCAGGAGGTTCATGACCGGCGGGGAGGGGCGGTGGAGCACGACGGCCACCTGGCGGGCCTCGGCGGACTCGCGAAGGAGGAGGATCATGCCCAGGGAGCTGGCGTCGAGGTAGGTCACCTTCTCCATGTCCAGGACGATGCGCTCCAGGGGCCCGGACTCCAGGGCTTCCCGCGTGCAGGCCTTGAAGCCCGGATGGGCCTCGAATGTGAACCGGCCCTCGAGTCCGATCGTCGCCGTAAGGCCCTCAATCCGGCTCGTGAAATTCATGCGTCCCTCCCAGGCGTCCCAGCCAGAATACCCAGGGGCGGCCCGGTTTGCTATTCTGGCGGCCCGGACCCTCCGGATCGGAACCGTCCAATGCCCCTCTCCCTGCCTTTCTCAACTGGCCAGCTGGTGGTCGTGGTGCTCCGCGAGCCCCGGGAACGCATGTGGGGAAGGCTGCTGGGCCTGGAGGCCGCCGGCCTCGCCCTCCGGGGCCTGGACCTGCGGGTGTGGGAGGAGGTGCTGGCCATGGTCCGGCGCGGCGAGGAGGACCAGATCGCCCTGGGGACGCGCTTCTTCCCCATGCAGCGGGTGGAGTCGCTCTACCTGGACGAGCCCAGTTCGGGCGTGCCGAGCCTGGCGGCCGACTTCCTCCAGCGCACCGGCCGGGATCCCCAGGAGTTCCTCAAGGACTTGTGAAAAGGGCCGGGAGGCTTCCCTCCCGGCCCGTTCAACCGCTTGCTACTTGGCCTTCTCCAGCTGGTTCACGCCCTTGTTCACCTGGCGGCGGCCCACGGCCTTCTCCTTGCGGCCCTGCTTGATTTCGGCCTTGCCCTTGGCTTCGGTGCGCTCGGCCTTGGCATCCAGCTTCGCGGCGGCGTCGGTCTTCCCTTCGGCGGCGAGCTTGCCGGCCCGGGCCTCCTCGCGGCCGGCGCGGCGCTCCGCGGCCTTGCCCTTGGCCACTTCGGCCTGGCCGCGGACCTCCTTGCGGGCGCCGCGCTTGATGTTCTTCTCGCCGCGGTGCTCCAGTTGCTGGCCGGTGGGGGCGGCGGGAGCGGGGGGCGGGGCAGGGGTCTGGGCCACGAGGGCCGCGCTGATGAGGCCGGCTGCGATCAGGATGCCGAAGGTGCGGGTGTTGGCCATGGTGGTCTCCTTTGTGCGGGCTGGGCCGCTGTGGGGTTCATCCCCGCAAGGCAAGGTGCATGAAGGATGCCAAATTATAAGGGGTGACAATTCAGCATAAAGGAAAGGTTTAAGAGGGTTTCAAGGGACTTCTTTCCGGGGGGCGTTGCAGGCGGCAACATGGGGTTGCATTCCTCCCCGCCCGCACCATGAGAGGATGTGGGGATGAAACGACTGGCCCTCTTCATCTCCGGCACCGGGGGCAACGCCCTGAACCTCATGGAGGCCTGCGCGGCGGGGCGGGTCCCCGCGGTGCCCGTGCTGGGGCTCTCCTCCAGCGCCAAGGCCGCGGGCGTCGAGCGGCTCGCCGCCCGCGGCCTTCCGGTGGCGGTGGTGGCGCGGCCGGACTTCACCGACGACCGGGCCTTCTCCCAGGCCTGCCTCGCCCGCGCCGAGGAGGCCGGGGCGGACGTGATCGCACTCTGCGGCTGGCTCAAGAAGCTGGACCTGCCGGCGGCGTGGGAGGGGCGGATCCTCAACATCCACCCGGGCCTCCTGCCCGCCTTCGGCGGCCCGGGGATGTTCGGCATGCACGTCCACCGGGCCGTGCTGGAAGCCGGGGCCGCGGAATCCGGCTGCACCGTGCACCTGGTGGACAACGTTTACGACCACGGGCGCATCCTGGCCCAGGCCCGGGTGCCGGTGCTGCCCGGGGACACGCCCGAGGCCCTCCAGCAGCGGGTGTACCTGCAGGAGATGGCCCTCTACCCGGCGGCGCTCCGGGATTTCCTCGCCTCCCTCTGATAGGCTGGACCCAGCGGATTGTTGAGGAGACACCATGTCCAAATTGCGTGTGGCCGTCGTCGGAGTGGGCAGCCTGGGCCAGCACCATGCCCGGATCGCGGCGGGATCGGAGGCCACCGAGCTGGTGGCGGTCGTTGATCCGGGCGAGGCCCGCGGCCGGGAGATCGCCGAGAAGTTCGGCACGAAGTGGGTCCCCGGCATGGCCGGGATCCTGGACAAGGTGGATGCCGTCCAGATCGCCGCGCCCACGGGCTTCCACCACGCCCTGGGGCTCGAGGTGCTCAAGGCCGGCCGGCACGTGATCATGGAGAAGCCCCTGGCGGCCACCCTCGACGAGGGCAAGGCCCTGCTGGCTGCCCTGGCCGCGGCGCGCCAGGCCCGGCCCGGGCTCGTGGCCGCGGTGGGCCACCTGGAGCGCTTCAACCCCGCGGTGACCGCGCTTCGCGCCCTGGGCATCAAGCCCCACTTCGCCGAGGCCATCCGGGTCTCGCCGTTCCCCATGCGCTCCATGGAAGTGGACGTGATCATGGACGTGATGATCCACGACCTGGACCTCCTCCTGGCGCTGATCGGGCGCCCCGTCGTCTCCGTGGAGGCCGTGGGCGTGCCGGTGCTCACCAAGTACGCCGACCTGGTCAACGCGCGCCTGCGCTTCGAGGGAGGCGCCTTCGCCACCGTCACCGCCAGCCGCGTGGCCCGCAAGAAGGAGCGGGTGCTCCGCGCCTTCGGGGCCCGGGCCTACGCCAGCCTGGACTTCGCCGCGCAGAAGCTCGAGGTGCTCCGCCTGGGCATGGGCCCCGACGGTCCGACGGTGCTGCCCGACGTCATCGACATCGTGGAAGGAGAGCCCCTGAAGCTCGAGCTGGAGGCCTTCTACGCCGCGTGCCTGGGCCAGGGCGAGGACCTCTGCCCCTGGCAGGACGCCTTCGAGGCCATGAAGGTGGCCGACATGGTCCAGAAATCCGTGGCCGAGTCCCTGGCGAACCTGAAGATCGACTAGTGTTCTACGATCTGGCGTCCCTCGCCAAGCCCCTGGTGACCGCGCCCCTGGCGCACCGGCACCTGGATCTCGACGAGGACCGCCGGGCGCAGCTGGGCTTCCTGGACCGCGCGGAGCCCCTCACCGTGCGCCAGCTCCTCTCCCATTCCGCGGGCCTGCCGCCCTGGCTCCCCTTCACGGGCGAGCCCCTGGCGGCCCAGCTGGGGCGGGGTTTCCCGTCCGGGGCCCACCCCAAGCTGACCCTCGGCATCCCGGGCACCAGCCTCTATTCCGACCTGGGGTACCGCCTGCTGGCCGAGCTCCTGGAGCGGCAGACCGGAGTGCCCTTTCCGGAGCTGGGGGCCCGCTCCTCGGGCCTGGAGCCCGCGCCCTGGGCCCTGGCGCCGGTCTTCGCGCCCCAGGGGCCCGACCTGGAGATGTGGCGCCTCGCTGCGCCCGCGCTGCCCTTTCCTGCGCGGGATCCCCACCTGCCCAACGATGCCAATGCCCGGGCCGGAATGCGCGGCCACGCGGGGTTCGGTGCGGATGCCGAGGGCCTGCGAACCTGCCTGGATCGATGGGTGGCCTCCGGCGCGCCCCTGGCCATGTCCCGGGATGCGGCCCAGGGCGCCGACGGTTCGCGCTGGGGCCTGGGCCTCCAACGGGCCTTCACGGGCCAGGGACGCTTCGGCGCCCTCCTGGAGGGCGTCCGCCGGAACGGCGTCCACGTGGTGGAATGGGACCGGGACCGCCTCTCCCCGCCCGTGCCGGAAGCTCCGGCGGGGCCCCCTTCGGCCTTCTGGTACCACCTGGGCTTCACCGGGCCCGCGCTCTTCTTCCGGCCGGAGGACGGCCTCTGCGTGGCCGTGCTGGCCCACCGCGTGGGGCCCGCGGGCGAGCTGCTGGATGCCGCGCAGCTGCAGGCGAGGCGGCTCGAGGCCCTGCGGGCCTGGGTCTAGCGGGTCCAGCGGAACTCGAGTTCGGCGAAGTACCGGAACCCGTTCCGGGCCGCGCCCGGAACCCAGCCCACGGCGTCGTGCCGCTGCCAGGCGGCTCCGGCGCGCACGGTCGTCGCCTTGTCCACCTTCCAGGCGATGTCCTGCTGGATCTGCTTGAATGCGTCGGCCTCCGGGGACAGGCCGGGGTGCAGGGCGGTCCAGAGGTCCCGGTCGTCCCGGAAGGGGCGCACGCCGGCGATGAGCCAGGTGGTGGTGGAGAGCCGCGGGCCCAGGTCCAGTTCCAGCTTCGCGAAGTTCGAGTTGGCCTCGCCGCCCATGGCCTCGCCCAGGGGGTCGCCATGGGTGTAGAAGCCCGAAGGGTAGGTGCTGTTCACGAAGGAACGGTACGAGATGTCGGGGGAATTGGCGGTGTTGTGGTGCTCGATGCCCAGGCGCACGCCGGGCCACTCCAGGAGGATGCCGACGGTGTCGTTGCCCGCGATGAGGTTGGGGATGTAGTAGCTGTCCTTCTTGTCCCAGATGCGGAACCAGCGGAGGGAGGCGGCATCCTTCCGGACACCGGTGAGCTCCTTGCCGGTGTAGTAGAAGGGCCGGCGGGCCAGCACCTTCCACTGGAGCAGGACGCCCTTGCTGCCGCGGCCCACGTAGAACCAGGCCTTTTCGCTGGCGGTCACCCGCGCCAGCCAGTCGGACCGGAACCGCAGGCCCGCGTCGAAGTTCGTGGAGCTCTTGGCGCGGTTCACGGGCACGGGTTCCGGGCGGTTCGGGTCGTTGAAGTCCACGCCGCTCTCGGCCAGCACGTCCTTGGTGCCCGTGACGGCCGTGAGGTATTCGCCCAGGTTGTAGCCCTCGGTCATGGACACCCCGTTGCGGGTGCCGCCCCAGAGGACCGTCCAGTTGAGGTAGAACTCCACCTTCCCGTCCCGGGACCTGCCCTGGGTCCGCCACCCGGAGAAGAAGGGGCTCTGCGGATCCCCGTTCAGCTGCAGGTTCCGGGCGATGGACAGGGGCATCTGCGAGTTCTCGGGGATGGAGCGGCCGTTCTCGAGGCGCCCCGTGAACCCCTGGAAGCCCCATTCGCCCAGGGACCATTTCCCCAGGGACAGGTGCCAGTAGGGCGTCTCGACCCGGAGCTTGGGGACGGGGCGGGCGGCCTCGCCCAGCAGGTACCCGCCGGTGAGGCCGTAGCCCCAGACCAGGGGCTCCTGCTCGAACCCCGCGGTCCAGCCCCCATGGCGGTAGAGCGCGTGGCTGCGCATGACCGTGAAGTGGGACCTGCCCTGGGCGTCGGTGTTGGCCAGGCCCTGGATGGCGAAACTCCAGCGCCCGAGGCTGGCGCCGGCTTCGGCCGAGACGCCCGAGCCGATGTATCCGTTGCCCATGCCCAGGGAGTCGACCAGGGGGGCCGGAGCGCCGTGCCGGTCCGCGGTCCAGAGCCCCGCTCCGAACCAGGTCGCGCCGGCGGCCAGTCCGGAACCCAGCACCTCCCGGCGGTTCCAGCCTTCGGGAGCCTGGGCCGCCAGGGCCAGGCCCGGCAGGGTGATCAGGAGGCAGTGGAGGGCGCCGTTT
Source organism: Geothrix sp. 21YS21S-2 (assembly GCF_030846775.1). Lineage (NCBI taxonomy): Bacteria > Pseudomonadati > Acidobacteriota > Holophagae > Holophagales > Holophagaceae > Geothrix > Geothrix sp. 21YS21S-2. The sequence goes on along the minus strand of NZ_CP132910.1, from coordinate 1,529,260 downwards.
CTGGACAGGATCATTCAATTCCCCAAGGAGTGGCCGTGGACCTTTGGCGTCAGGATGCTATTAATTAATTATTGGTTCCAGAACTACGCTTGCATCATTTTGCCCATGTTGGAGCTGGGTCCGACCTGCTCTTTTTCCGCCTCCCGGGCAAGGGCGTGCAGGATGTTGGCCGCGCGCAGCGGCGTGATGCGGTGGGCGCCGCCTCCGCGGGGGTTTCCGGGGCGCTCCCCTTCGGCCAGCCCCATGGCGGGACCCCGCACGGCCACGGAATAGGGACCCTGGGGCTGGATGAGGTGCTCCAGCGACATGTTCATGAGGGTGACCGTGGGCCGCCCCGCCCCCGCGCTGCAGTGGGACAGGCCCGTGTCGACGCCCACGCAGCCGTAGGCGTGGTACTGGACCGCGCAGGCCTCGGGGATCGTGGTGCGGCCGGTGAGGTCGATGGTCCCGGGGGCCAGGGCCGCCAGCTCCGCGGCCAGGGGCATCTCGTCGGGGCTGCCCAGGAGGACGGTGGCGAAGCCCTGGTCCATGAGGATCCGGGACAGTTCCGGCCAGTTCTCCTGCTCGGGGAACCAGCGCTTCTCCTCGCCCCGGGTGCCGAAGGCCAGCACCACGTAGGGCCTGCCGTCCCAGCCCGCGGCGCGCAGCAGGGGCAGGGCGCCCTTTCCCCCCAGGAGCCCGGGGGTGATGGGCAGCCACCGCAGGTCGGCCAGGCCCGTGAGCTTCTCGAGCAGGGGCTGGTAGCGCTGGACGATGTGGATGGGCAGGTCCCGGTACTTGAACGGGTGGGTGTAGAGCAGGCTCAGGTTGTTGTCGGCGATGCCGCCCCGGATGGGCACCCGGGCCATCCACGCGGCCAGGATGAGGCGCACGGACTGGCTGAGGTTGATGACCGCCACGGGGCGGTCCTTGCGCCAGCGCCGCAGCAGCATCCAGGGGTCGGGCTTGCCCACCCCCCCGGTCTCGATGACGCTCTCGGCGATGACGGAAGGCGCCGCCTCGCTGAACACGGCCGCGCCGATGGCGTGGCCCACCGCCACCCACTTGAGCGTGACGCCCAGTTCCGCGGCCGCGGCGTTCCATTCCCGCTGGAGGCTTCCCAGGAAGGGCAGGGCGAAGATGACGTCCCCCAGCTGCCTGGGGAAGCGGATCCACACCTCGGGCAGGGCGTCCCCGCGCCGCAGGCTCTCCTTGAGGGCTTCCGTCCCGTTCGCCCTCATTTGGCGTACAGGGCGATGACCCGCTCGATGGCGCCCGCGCAGGCCGCGCAGAACGGCACGTCGTCGCGGGTGAACATGACGCAGTCCTCCTGGGCACGGAAATACCCCGTGCCCTCGTAGTTGCAGCCCTCGAAGGCACCCACCTTCCCGGAGTGGGCGTCCGTGCCCAGGAGCCGGGTCTCGAAGGCCTTCTCCTCGGCGAAGAGGGCGTCCATCTCGGATTCGGGGCGGTTGGCCGCGCGCAGTTCCCGGCGCCGGGCCTGGGTCTCGTGGCTGGCCTTCTCGAAGGCCGCCTTCTGCCACGGCGTGGGCAGCGGCGTGCCGGCCCTGACGAGCGCCTTCCACTTGGGGGCCTTGGGGTCGGCGGTGGCGTTGAGCTCCCAGGGCTCGGGGCGATCCTTCGAGCTCTCGTAGGCGACGTCGGAGGTGTAGTACTCGTCGGCCAGGCCCGCGAAGTGGTGCCCGAACTCGTGCACGAAGACGTAGGGCGCGTAGAGGTTCCCGGCCGCCACGGTGCTGAACTGCCCGAAGATCCCGGCGCCGCCGTAGGTCTCGCCGTTGACGAGGATCTCCAGGAAGTCGTAGGGCGCGAAGGAGGCGGCGTCACGCAGGGCCCGGTTCTCGAAGGTCAGGATGTAGCGCTCGCTCCCGAAGGCGTCGTAGGCGGTGCCCAGGGGGCTGCGGCGGTGGACGCCGGTGGAGGGCCGGGACACGCCCGGGGCGTCGGCGGGGGGGCACAGGGCCCAGACGTTGAAGTCCTTCCGGTGCTCCCGGAAGGGGGACCTGGCGAAGAGGGCCTCGGTGAGCCTGCGGGCCTGCTGCTCGAACCGGGGCAGCTCCTCACGGGTGTAGCCGTCGCCCAGGATCAGGAGATCCACCTTTTCCGCCGGGGCGCCGGACCGCTGGATGGCGATGAGGGCGCCGGGGGAGGGCGGCGGGGCGGAATCGACCGACATGTCCGCGGGGTCCAGGGAGAACGACCAGATCTCGCGGAAGGCGTTCCGGGCATCCCGCTTCTTGACGTTGATCTGGACGGGGCCTCCGGGACGGGGGAAGCGCAGGGACTCGGAGAAGGTCCGCGGGGTGGAGCGGGCCTCGCCCGTGGTCTCCCACTCCCCGTAGATGGAATTGAAGCCCCGGGAGAAGAGGACCCGGTTGGTCGCGCGGTCCACCACCTCGAAGAAATACTTGCCCAGGTTGGAGGTGTCCAGGGCCTTGGCGGGGTCGCCGGGCCAGGGAAGGGGCTCCAGGACCGTGCGGTCCTGGGTGAAGGTCTCGGAGGCGGCGGTTCCGGTGTGGTAGTAGTCCACCCGAAGGGTCCGGGGGGCCTGGGCCATCAGTGCGGAAGCGAGGAACAGGGCGGAAAGGGTACGTAGCATCACAAGCCTCATGGATACTCCTATACTAGAACATTCCAGGAATCCCGCCGAACCCAGGCCCCCTTCGAGGTCCCCATGCTCACCCCCAGACAACGCCAGCACCTCAAGGCCAAGGCCCACCCCCTCAAAGCCAACGTCCACATCGGCAAGGCCGGGCTCACCGACGCCCTGGCCCAGGAACTCGACGTCATGCTCGAAAGCCTCGAACTCATGAAGCTCCGCCTCAACCAGAACACCCCCGAGGACGAGGCGAGCGCCGTGGAGGCCCTTACCGCCAAGGTTCCCGGCCTCGAAGTGGTGCGCGTCCTGGGCCACACGGTCCTGGTGTTCCGGGCGAGCCGGAACAAGCCCACCGCCTATCCCCTGCCCTGAAGGGAGTCCGGCGTGCCCTACCTGTCCTGGAGCGAGGGAGGCGTCGTGAGGCGCCACGAGGTTGCCGATCCGGTGCAGCTGGGCCGGGATCCCGTGCTGTGCCCCGTGGCCCTGCCCGGGGACGTCAGCGTCTCGCGGGCCCACGCCATGCTGGCGAAGGTGGGCGGCCGCTGGTGGATCCGGGACCTGGAGTCCCGCAACGGCACCCTGCTCAACGGGCTCTCGGTCTCCACGCCCATCGGGAGCGCCCTGGAGGACGGGGACGAGATCGGCCTGGGGGACTGGTGCCTGAAGTTCACGGAAGGGTTCCCCGGCCTGGACGGGATCAACTTCATCGAGGGCGTGGGCGACCTGTTCGCCGAGATCAAGCCCGAGCCCGGCCAGGCCATGGTGCTCCTGCGCGCCCTGGAGCTGCTGCACCGGTCCTCCGAGAGCCTGCTGCGGGAGGGCAGCTCGTACATCATGTTCCGCAGCATCCTGGCCGAGGCCCTGAAGCTCATGGGGGCGGAACGGGGCTTCGTGGTGATGGTGAACCCGGACGGGACCTGGCAGAGCCTGCACCGCGTGGGCGACGTGGAGGACCGCCAGGGCCTGTCCCATTCCGTGGTGGCCTACGTCCTCGCCCACCGCACCGGGGTGCTCAGCAACTCCCCCCTGATCGACCCCCGCTTCGGGGGCGAGAGCCTGCTCGAGCTCACCGTCGGGGCCGTCATGTGCGCCCCCATGGAGGTGGCCGGCGAGATCCAGGGCGTGCTCTACCTGGACCGCGCCCAGCAGGGCCGGCCCTTTTCCAGGTTCGATCTGGCCCTGCTGCAGGCCTTCGTGCGACAAGGCGCCGTGGCCCTGCGCCACACGGAGCTCGTGCAGAAGGCCATGCGCCAGGCCGAGATCCAGGGCGAGTATTTGCGCCTTCGGACCCTGCACGAGCGCATCGTCAAGCGCATGGGGGAGCTGCTGGGGGCCATGGGGTCGAGCCTGCGCTGGATCCAGAGCTATTCCGAGAGCGGCTACGGCGACCTGGCCGCGGTGCTTCGCCACCAGACCAGCCGCATCCAGCACCTCGTGGAATCCGGCCTCCAGGAGACCCTCCTGGAAGTGCCCCGGGAGACCCCCGTCTCCACCAGCCTCCAGGCCCTTCAGGAGGTGCTGGAGCCGGTGTGGCGGGACCTCCTCACCATCCGGAACATCCCACTGACCCTCGAGTCCGTCCCCGCCGGCACGGTGTGGGTGGCGGGGGACCTGGCCACCCAGGCCCTCATGGGTCTGGTGGAGCCCCTCCTCATGCGGGCCCCCGAAGGCGGAACCGTGCAGGGCCGCTGGCTGGATCAGACTTCGGACTGGACGCTGCGCCTGGCCTTCTCCTCCGGGATGGCCATCCCCACGCCGGACCCCTGGACCCTCCGGACCCTCCAGGAGTCGGGCATCCGCTGGCACTGGAACGACCAGGCCCTGACCCTGGAGTTCCCCAAGGACGTCAACCACACCCAGGACAGCCGGGCCCTGCCCCTCCTGGGCCTGGTCACGGAGGAGATGGAACTGGTGGGCCTCTTCGAAAGCGTGGCCCAGGCCGAGGAACTGGGCCTCCACCTCCTGGAGGCCGAGCCGCCCCGCTCTCCGGTCCACCCGTTCAAGTACCTCGTCATCGACGCCAAGGGGACCCAGGACCCCGTGGCCGTCGTGGACGCCTACCGGCGCAACGCCAGCTTCACCACGGTGCCCATCCTCGTGGTGCGGGCCCGCGACGACCAGTTCCCCCAGTTCCTGGCCGCGGGCACCACGGACTGCCTTCCCGAGGGCTTCCGGTGGGAGACCCTCCACCACCGGCTCCAGGTGCTGCGCGGCCACGACGAGCTCCAGCGCAAGGCCCGGGCCGCGGAACGACTGGACTCCCTGCGCCAGATGGCCGGAACCCTCAAGCACGAGATCAACAACCCCCTGGCCGTGATCTCCATGCAGATCGAGCTCCTGGCCCGCAAGTACCCCGACGAGCCCAAGCTCCAGAAGGTGATGGAGATGGTGGAAAGGATCCGGGTGCTGGTGCAGGTCCTGCAGCGGATGCGGGAGGCCTCGACCGAGGACTACCCGGGCGGGGAGAGCATCTTCAAGCTGGGCTAGAAGAGCCTTACCCCATCCTCATCCACCAGTCCCTTGACGGGGAAGTCCCCGGGTCCCGTGGGCAGGCTTTCGCACTTCTGGATCCCGAAGCCCGCGCCCAGGGTCAGGACCTCCGGCGCCAGGCCGGGCAGGACGGCGTCGTAGAAGCCCCGCCCGTAGCCCAGCCGGTGCCCGTCCGCGGCGAAGGCGAGGCCCGGGACCAGGACCAGTTGCACCGGTGGGGAGGCGAAGGGGGACGCCAGCGGCTCCTGGAGGCCCCAGGCGCCGGGTCCCAGCGGAGGCGGGCCCCAGGCCAGGGTTGGCGGCGCCTTTTCCACGATTCTCGGGAAGAGGAAGGTCCAGAAGGGGTGGGCGTCCAGGAGGGGGCGCAGGTCGATCTCGGACCCGAAGGGCCAGAAGGCCGCGACGGAATGGATGCCCCGGGCTTCGCAGAAGGCGGCCAGGTGCCGGCAGGCCTCCGCGGACCAGAGGGCCCGCTCCAGGGGATCGACGGCGTCCCTCAGGGCCAGGTGGTGCCGCCTCAGCGCGGCCTTGTCGCGGAGTTCAGGCATAGACTTTGTAGAGGTTGTCGCGTTCCAGGGGCTCGAAGCCGGCTTCGGTGATCAGGCGCTCCAGCTCGGCCTTGGTGAGGGCCTGGGGGGTCTTGGCGCCGGCGAGGTGGGCGATGGACTCCTCGATGATGGTGCCGTCCAGGTCGTCCGCGCCGTAGTTGAGGCCGACCTGGGCCAGGCCCTCGGTGATCATGACCCAGTAGGCCTTGATGTGCGGGACGTTGTCCAGGAGGAGGCGGGCCACGGCCACTTCCCGCAGGTCCTGGTGGCCGGTGGTCTCGTGGATCTCGTAGGTCCGGCCCAGCTCGTTGTCCTCGATCTGGTAGGCCAGGGGGATGTAGGCCAGGAACCCCCGCGTGCGGTCCTGCAGCTCGCGCAGGCGCAGGAGGTGGTCCACCCGGTGCCGGGCCTGTTCGATGTGCCCGTAGAGCATGGTGCAGTTGGTGGGCAGGCCCATGCGGTGGCTCAGCTCGGCCACGCGCAGCCAGGTGCCGGCGTCCTTCTTGCCGATGCAGATCTTCTCGCGGATCTCCTCGTCGAAGATCTCCGCGCCGCCGCCCGGGCAGCTCTCCAGCCCCGCGGCCATGCAGCGGGCGATGAACGCCTCGATGGGGATCCCGGACGCCCGGGCGTAGTAGTCCATCTCCACCATGGTGAAGACCTTCAGGTGCAGGTCCGGGAAGCGGGCCTTGAGGCGCCGGAACAGGTCCTCGAAGTACTCGATCTTGAGCTTGGGGTAGTGCCCGGCCACCATGTGCAGTTCCCGCACGCCCAGGTTCTCGGGCTTCTCCATCTCGGAGACGATGTCGTCCGCCGAAAGCACGTAGGCCCGCGGATCGCCCGGCCGGGCCTGGAACGCGCAGAACTGGCAGTGGGTGACGCAGATGTTCGTGTAGGACATGCGCCGGCTCACCACGTAGTAGGTCTTCTTCCCGTGGAGCTTCAGCCGGACGAAGTGGGCCATGGCGCCGATGCCCGTGAGATCGGGGCTCTCGTAGAGCAGGAGGCCGTCGTCGAAGGTGAGCCGGATGCCCTGTTCCACCTTCTCCGCGATGGGGATGAGGCGGGGATCGGTGAGGTAGCTTTGCAATCCGAGGCTGAGGCTGTGCATGAACGTCTCCATCCTCCAGTCTAGCGGGGCGCGGAAGGAGGAAGCCTATCCTGGAATGGTTCATGGCGGCGGGACGGCAGGCGCTTCGTTCGGAAGGCATGGGCGCCGCATGAATGATGCCGGGAAAGACCTATATTGGTGCCGGGGAAAGGGAGAAATGAAATTTGATGTTCATTGAAATGGGATGGAGGCAGGTTGATGAAATACATATTTAGCCCAGCGATCCGCTTGGCCCTCTTCGCGCTTGGGCTCCGGTCGTTCCTCCTGCTGTGGGGATAGTGCAGCATCCCCTGGGCGACTCCATGAAAAGGTCAGCCACAGCCTGGAGTCCTTTTCTCGGCGAACCTCGGCCTCCTCGGCGCCTCGGCGATGGGCTTTCGATGGGTGGGCCGGCGCGGGTGAGCCTTGCGCCGACAGCTCATGGAAAAGCCCATCGCCGAGGCGCCGAGGAGGCCGAGGTTCGCCGAGGAAAAGAAAAATGGAAACGATCGGCCCGGCCATTTTCTAGGCCGAGGCCCGCTTCATGCCCCGCAGGGCGACGGTCCACACGATCAGGCCGAACACCGTCAGCTTGATGAGCTGCGGCCAGAACGCCTCGACGCCCGCCCCGCGGAGCACGATGGCGCGCACGATTATCAGATAGTGGGTGAGCGGGATGACCTGGGCCAGACCCTGGAAGAAGAGCGGCATGCCCTCGATGGGGAAGATGTAGCCGGACAGGAACACCATGGGCAGGAAGGTGAGGATGGCCATCTGCGTCGACTGGGCCTGGGTGTCGGCGGCGGTCGACAGCTTGATGCCCACGCCCAGCATGGGGATGATGAAGAAGAGCGAGGTGACGTAGAGCAGGGGCACGGAGCCTGCGACGGGCACGCCGAAAAGCACCCGGGCCGCGCCGAAGAGCACGGTCAGCTGCAGGTAGGCGATGCCCACCACGGGGATGATCTTCCCGAGGAACAGTTCGAACGGGCGCACCGGGGTGACCATCACCTGGTCCAGGGTGCCCCGCTCCTTCTCCTTCACGATGCTGCCCGAGGCGTAGATGACGCAGGTCATGGCCAGGATCACGCCCACGAGCCCCGGGACGATGAAGTTGGGGCTGCGCAGGTTCGGGTTGTACCAGGGCCGCACGCGCAGGTCGATGGGCGGGATGGGCTGGGTGGCCTGGCCGTAGCCCATGCGCTGGAAGAGCAGGGTGGTGCTGCGCATCTGGGAGACGCCCACGGCGGTGGCGATGGCGTTGGAGGCGGTGGTGGGATTGGAGGCGTCCACCACCACCATGGCCTCGGCCGTGCCGCCCGACCTGAGCTTTCGCGCGTAGTCGGGGGGGAACCACACGCCCACCTGGGCCCGGCCCATGTCGATCTCCCGGGTGAAGGCGGCCTCGCTGTCCGCGCGGCTCTTGAGGTCGAAGTACTGGGTGGCCACCAGGCCGTCGACGAAGTCGCGGCTCTCCTGGCTGCGGGACTCGTCGTAGACCACGCAGGGGAGGTGCTTGACGTCGGTGTTCACGGCGAAGCCGAAGATCAGTATCTGGGCCAGCGGCATGATGAGGACGAACCCGATGGTCAGGCGGTCCCTGCGCAGCTGCAGGAATTCCTTCCAGACCAGGGCCTTGATGCGGTTCCACATGGTTCACCTCAAGGGGGCGCCGCGGCCCTGGTCCACCAGGTCCACGAAGAAGTCTTCAAGGGAGGGGAGCTCGGGCTCCGCGGGGGCGAAGGGCAGGCCCAGGGACGCCACGGCCTGCAGGATGGCCCCGGGGTCGCCGCCTTCGGCGTAGGTGAGGCGGACGCTGCGCCCCTGCAGGACCGCGGACAGGACGCCCGGGATGGCCCGGGCCGCCTCCTGGAGGCGGCGGTACTCGGGGGTGCGCAGCGACAGCACCCGGCGGTGCAGGCTGGTCTTGAGGTAGGAGGGACTGCCGCTGGCCACCAGCCTGCCGCCCAGGATGAAGGCGAGGCGGTCGCACTGGTCGGCCTCGCCCAGGTTGTGGGTGGTCACCAGGATGGTCATGCCGTCGGCGATGAGGTCGGCCATCGCCTCCCAGAACAGGCGGCGGCGCAGCGGGTCCACCCCCGAGGTGGGCTCGTCCAGGAAGAGCACCTCGGGCTCGTGGAGGGTCGCGGCGGCCAGGGACACCCGCTGGCGCTCGCCGGTGGAGAGGCCCGACACCAGGTGGTCCCGCAGGGCCCACACCTGCATCTCCTTGAGCCGGTGGGTGGTCTCCGCCTTCAGGCGCTCCCCCGAAAGGCCGTAGAGGCTCCCGAAGAAGGCCAGGTTCTCGCCTACGGTGAGGTCCGTGAGGAGGCTCGACTTCTGGCTCATGTAGCCCATGCGGGCGCGCACCAGCTGGCCCTCGGTGAACAGGTCCCGGCCCAGGGCCCGGGCGTGGCCGGACGTGGGCGCGAGGACGCCGCAGAGCATCCGGATGGTCGTGCTCTTCCCGGCGCCGTTGGGGCCCAGGAACCCGAAGATCTCCCCCTTGCGGATCTCGAAGGAGACCCCGTCC